>CAMACX010000021.1 GCA_945831575.1 uncultured Mediterranea sp. | reverse complement strand
ATAGCCTCGGCATCCGTGGTCAACTCTGCCCAGACGCGCGTGAACAGCGACGGCGCCGGCGATACGTTTGAGAGCGGAGACAGCTTCTGCCTTATCAATAAAAGTCGCCCCAATCAGAATAAAGGCACCTATTCCACCACAGACGGCAGTAACTGGACACAAAGCGGATGATTGGTGCTGTGGGCAAGCGGCACAAACGAGTTCTCTGCCTATATGCCTGCAACGGCTGCCATTGAGCCGTTCTTGATTCCCGAAGACCAGAGCACGATAGAGAAGCTCAAGTCAGCTGACTATATGACCGCAACAGCCTCTGTGGAGAAAGGTGGAGACGTCAATCTGCAATTTGCCCACCAGTTGTCGAAAGTGACATTGAACATCAGCTATACGAATCAATATTCAGGCGATGAAGTGGTAAGCGCACTGAAGATAGGTAAAATTCCCAACAGTACACCAGACAATAATGTCATCAAGCAAGCAGGCGAAAGTTATGTCCCATACCCCTTTGTTGCTGACAAGAAATTGAGTGAAGTAGCCCAACAGAGCTACACGGCCATAGTGATTCCCGGTAGTTATTACGATACGGGTACATACTCGTATTTTATGACAATGACAATCGGTGGTACTGAAGTGAAATTTAAGGCAAACGATTTTCTTCAAAATTACAACGCACTTCAAGCCGGCAAGGCCTATACGTTCAACGTGCAGGTGGGAGAAAACCAGGCAACTATTTCCCAGGCAAGTGTAAAAGCATGGTCGGGGACCGACCCGCTTGATGAGGTGGAGCCTGAAAATCCCTATACAACAGTGACGCTCGTCCCCCGAGCAGACAGCGAGAATGGGCGCTTTTTTACTACCTGGAACACCAACGACGAGGTCTTCACTACGGCTTTGACAGCCGATTACATAAAAGTAACAGGAACCATGCATCGTCATGCCCGCTACATTGACATACATTCCTGAATCAAACTTTGCCGAGTGTACAAACCTTCAAGTAGTGGATTTAAGTTTGTGTACAAGCGTTCCTAATGGTGATTCTAATTCTGCTTTTTATCGGAATGGCGAGAATCGCGAGGTTACAGTCTATGTAGCTTCGGGAATGAGAGATGCATTTTTAAATTATTGTCCAGAGGAGGATAGTTGGACTACTACTTATCCTTGGCAGACTCTTAAAAACGAAAGCCGGATAAAAATCGTAGAAAAAGAATAACCCAGGTTGCTCGTTACTATTCAGGAGGCTGCAAGCGGCATGGTGATGCCGGTTGCAGCCTCCATTTTTTTGCGCTGTCAGGGTGCGTCAGTCAGCGCGCAGCTGCTGTGCGACGGATGAGTTTCAGCCGTTGCATGAAGGATTGGTCCTTGGTCATGGTCTGGAGGTTATATCTCATTTGCAAACGGAGCAGAGGCTCAGCATTGACGCCGAGAGCTGCCTCAAAGAGCAGTGCAGTCTTCTCTTTCAAAGGACGATGACCGTTGAGTATTTCATTGAGTGCAGAGCTGGCGATGCCCATCTGCTTGGCCAGTTGGCGCTGGGATATGCCACGATATTCCACTTCATCCTTGATGATTTCACCCGGATGCGTGGGGTAAGCCGGGGTAAGGTTGTTTGCTACCATGTTTGCTGCAAAAGTCTTTTCGTTGTTCATTGTACCTTAATCATAATGGTTAGACAAATCAGTTATGTTGCATTTGCTAATATTACCCAGCGTCCATCTTTACGCCCTCCTTCACGCTTGATTATACCCTTCGATTGAAGGTCTGCGAGATCGCGCTTAATGGCTCGCTGAATACTGCTCTCTTTTTGGGACATCTTTTGGGACATCTTTTGGGATATCTTTTGGGACATCTTTTGAGATGTGATAGTGTCATCCTCGGCTATTAATGATAATATATATTGCTGTCTTTCAGAGATATTCTTTATTTTCTTAGTAGTTTTCTTAGTAGTTTCTTCCGTTTCGGTAGGGTCAGCAGCCCGCTCAGGATACTGATATTGGAATGTTGTCCATAGTCCGCAGGCATCGTAGCGGAACTCTACGGTGGAGAAGCCTTCGCTTTCACATCCTTTGATGATGCGCTCTATACCTCTACCCCAGGCCTCTATCTCGCCGGCACGGAAGAAGGTATTGGCAATGTCGGGGTTGTAAGGCATACTGCGATGCGAGGACAACAGGGTTTCTACCGTCCAACCTTCGGGCAGAATGCCGCCATTCACTATCTGTAGCATGTGTTCTGTCACTCGGATCTGTATGGGTGATGTGTCGGCATAGTCCTTGTTAATGCACGCATTGAGCAGGGCTTCTCTCAGAGCCTCCCTCGGCATAGGGTATGTCTCTATGCGCTGAATGCCTTCGTAGGTGATGACCGCCTTCAAGTACTTGGTGCAGAGTATATCCATCGTCTTCCTGATTTGCTGGAAGAGGTTGCCATGCACTTCGTCTTGATACACCAGGTCAGCATCTTCTCTGAAAAAGCCTATCTTGATGTAAGCACCCGTGACGTATTTCTCGGGGTCGGGATGGAAGAGCATGGCTGCTGCACGTTTCAGGTAGGAGCCTTCGTAGAGACGGAGTTTCTCCAGCAGGCCCTTGTTGTCGTCCTGCAGGTCGGCCTCTTCCATGCGTCTGCTCAGCTTGGCGTATTTCTTGAACAGGATAAAGGTGTCGTTGTCCAGGTCATCGACGGTGAGGTAGGGCACGGGCACTCCGTCCCAGGTCTTGCCCAGACGCCTCAGCATGAAGCGGTCGAGGGATGCCCCTTTGAGCTCTTGGTTAGTGGCTCCGCACCGTTGATAGTAGTGCCCATGAAAGCTGATGGGGTAGGGATATGCCTCGACGATTATCTCAATATATGTCAGGCTGTTTTCTTCTAGACAATTCACTTCTACGAGGATTCCCATTACGTCTCTTACCTTGTTGGGAATATCCTCGATGAGTTTCTTGGGATTCTCTATACCTGTGACCTGCCCTTTATCGTTGACACCCACCAGCAATCTTCCACCCTGGGCGTTGGCAAAGCCGCAAATCCATTTGAGATAGTCATCGCGCCAAGTCTCCTTAATTCAGTATTCTGGTTCTCTTGGTTCATATTATATTTAAAAATACTCTTTCTGGTTGTGCCTTATTATTTTAGATTATCTCATGTGCAAAGATACAAATTAATATCGAATCTGCCGCCCTTTCGGATGAAAAAATAAGTCCCGTTCACTGCCTCCACTGTTTTTGCGCTGCAGGGAGCGTCAGTCAGAGCGCAGCTGCTGTGCGATGGATGAGTTTCAGACGTTGCATGGAGGATTGATTCTTGGTCATGGCCTGGAGGTTGTATCTCATTTCCCCGAAATAGAAGCAAGAATTCTTGCAAATCTCTGTAGCAAACTTGCTTTATGATTCTAAAATTGGATTTTTTTGCGTTTTTATTTGGATAATCGATGGATATTGTTGTACCTTTACAACATATAACATAATAAATCTAATCTATCATGAGTGAACGAACCTATGCCATCTACACTTACGAGGTGAAGCCTCGCGGGAACATGAAGCTGAAATTTGCAGGCTCTGACAACCTGAAGTTTGATACGAATGAAACGCCTGAAGAGAAGGCGCACCTGATCATCAACTATGTCATGACACACGGACTGACCGTACTGGGGAAAAAACGAAAGCAGGATGTCCCGCTCATCGTCAAGGAGCTGCACGGACACGGTGATGTCTTCGCCTTCGTGCTCTGCAACGAACGCGACATGACCTACTACGAAGGAAAGCAGAAGGAGAGCATCGTGACGCACCCGGGATGCTACATCGTGGTGGACAACCGCCGGGGCGTATGCCAGATTGCCGTGGAGAAGGATGATGCGTTCGACGTGGAGAGCAATCAGGCCGTGAAGTACCTGAGCCGCTCCTTCAACGACCGGCTGCATGACTACGGATTTGAGATGGTCATCAAGCACAAATTCAGCGCCCAGTCCTTCACGAAGCAGATTAAGGAACGCCTCTTTGTGCGGCGTGATGTGGTGACACGCATCGTGTGGGATTTCCCCAACACCAAGCGGGTGGTGGGTATCGACGCCACGGAGGAGCAGAGGCAATGGCTCACCTCGATAGTCAATACGGCGGTTACGGCCAAAGCCTTGAGCGGTAAGCTGACGCTGGTGGGCAGCAAGCAGAATCCACTGGAGGCAGACAGCGAATACAATCAGCAGATTGGCCTGATGATCATGCTCAGCGCGCAGAACGGTTATAACATCACCTACCACTTTGCCGACTCGGAGAAGATGTCGTTCAAGCACTCCTCGCATGCCTTCATGACCATCAAGGAGGAGCTGATACGCGACTTCATGCAGGGCGTGACTGTGCATGGCGACGGGGTGGTGTGTGAGGAGTCGCCGGAGCCCACCTTCGAACTGATCTGGCGGCTGGATGACATACGCCGCGAGATTGTCACGTATGACCATGAAGACATCATCCGTGTGGATGAGTATTGACAACTTGCTAATCATCAGGCAAATATCATGGAACGACTACTTGACTATCCCCACTGCAAGGAGCTGAAGGTGAACTATCGCAACAATCCCTGGCTCCAGGTGATTACCAACTGCTTCCGTCCGAAGGAGGCTGGTATGCAGAAGTTTCGGTTCACGGCTGAGGAGCTGTGGCTGAACACCTTCATCTGCCTGGACGATCTCATCGCGCTACCTGCCGGCGAGCGTGAAGCGGCCGCCAACCGGCTGTGGGATGACTTGAACTGCGAACTGCGCAACGAGGCACTGGATATGGGCCGGGAGTTTCAGGATGAGGAGCTCACGATGGTCACGAGTTGGGTGGTGTTTTTCGTCGCTGTGGCACTCGGATGGACCGAACGCCCCGACCTCTACCGGTACAGCGAGACATTGATTCAGCTGGTTGCGCGGCATCACGATGTGTTGCCTCAGCTGACCGAGGAGTATATCGGTTGGTGTGACGCCTCCTTGGGTTCCTACATGCAGGAGCATCTGGCGCAAGGTGTGCGGCTCAGCGACCGCCTCTCTAAGCGTGGGGCTGACATCCTCCCCGCACAGCTTCCGCCCGCGAAGGTGGCATCACTGAAGGAGGAGGCCATCAAGCTGCTCGTCTTCATGAAACGCCAGCTGAAGGATAGCACGAAGCCCGTCATGCGGCAGGGTGATTACGACCGGATGGTAGAGGCGATAGGGCGTTTTGTCACATCAAGAAGAGTCGAGCCAATCGAGCATCTCATCCAGACCAACCTCAAAGCCACAGAACTGAGATATACCTTCTACCTTGTATGGAAATCTTGTTGGAAAAAGGATATTGAGCGTGATAAGGTAGTGGACTTCCTGAAGGCCACATTCAGCCAATTCAGCCTGGTGGAGAAGAATACCCTTCATAAGAAATTCTCGGAAAAAGTAGAGGGCTATTCTTACATCAAGGTGGAGAAATAGTACGTGATGCGAGGTGAAAGGTGATTCGCATCCTGTCACCCTCACTTTATTTTGTGGCAATCCCCTTTATTTCTCTTTTTCTTTCAGAAGAATTATTATGTTCTGATTTATAACATATTATGTATTATTTGGGCCGCAGTAGGGAGCTACTGCGGCCAGGGGTGATTATACCCTTTGCAGAATCACCCTGGAATCACCATGAAATCACCATGCATCTTTGCGCCGTAATCAGTAATAGAAATTGCTTTATGGACAAAGTGAAGAAAATTGGAGATATCCTTAGGGATTTCTTCTCAGAGAGTGAACAATCGCTTGCTGTAGATTACCGTGAATGGAGATGCCGCAAGCAGGAGTGTAGGACCTATAAATGTAATAAATCATGATGATGAAGAAGATGAAAAAGAGAAGAAATATTGACTGGGTGAAGCTACCCGTCAATTTCGTAAGTGATGATCGTGTGGCTGAACTCATAGCCCATAAGGGTATGTTGGGGCTAGGCGTTTACTTCAGGATTGTGCTCGAGATGTACCATCGTCCGGGCCGTTGCCTGACCGTAACGCAGCTCAAAGATTTTCGGTTGAAGGGAGCCACGATGAAGACGGTGATGCAGGTGGTAGAAGAGTTCCAGCTCTTCCGAAAGGACCGGTATGGGCACGTCTATTCGATGATTGATTTCCTCGGTTTCGGGGATGATTATTCTTGTGGCGAGGATGACGAACCTTGTCCCGAGGCTGAAGAATCCGGTCTCGAAGCAGCATCTGATTTAAATCCGATTGCAATCCGATCTGAATCAGATGCCTCCCCAATTCCCGCGCGCATAAATAGAGACATAGACAAAGACTATCGTCATATAGATGGCGACGGCGGCGATACGGTTTCACCGGAGGAGATGGAGCACATCATCCGGCAGATGCCGAAGGAGAGTCCCTGGACGGAAGCGGCGCTGATGAAGTCGGGGTTCAGTGAGCTGATACTGCGGCAATGGGACGAGACGTTGCGTCAGTTCTTGTACCATGCGTTGGCCAATTGCAAGAATCAGGCCTTCTGCAATGTGGGGGAGGCAATGCGTTACTTCCACTTCTACGTCACCAACGCCACCACCGGCCCGCAGCTCCGCAAGGCGCTGGAGGAGCATGAGCGGACGCAGCAGGGCAGCAGCCTCTACTGCCACGAGGACCGTGGCAGCGCCCCGGGCCACCGCTCCTACCACGGCTTCCCCTTGCCCGACGATGCCCCACCGCGTCCCGACGAGCAGTCGGAGTGGGACTACGAGGAGCACTGCTGGACCTGCTGCCGCCATTCCCTGGAGGATAAGTATGTCATTCAGCCATACTAAATACCCCGTTTACACCCCGCAAACAGCATAGTTAGGGATGAGGGATAAGGGATTAGGGATTAGTGATTAGTGATTAGGTTCCTGTCCTGCGACTCGTTCCCCTACAATCACTTGTAGCTTGTAGCTCGTAGCTTGTAGCTTAAAAAAGAGCTCGTAGCTTAAAAAAGAGCCTGTAGCTTAAGAAAACAGTTTAAATTATAATGATTAACCCTTATGACTTACAATCTGAAATCTTACGGCATCGACCGTCAACATGCCACTCCCGTGAATGGGCAGAACGCGCTGCGCGCCACCTGCCCCAAGTGCTCTGCCTCGCGCAAGACTGAGGCCCACCGACTTGAGAAGGTGCTCTACGTCAACCTCGACAACGGTACCTGCTACTGTCACCACTGCGGTGCGCAGTGGCGCATGGACTCCGAGGAGTACCTGGCCCGCCGCGACAAGGCCCTTCAGCTAGCCCAGGCTCCCACTACCTTCCGACGCCCCAAGCAGACCAAGCCGCTGCCCCCGGGGGCCGAACAGGACTATAGCAAGGTCTTCACTTCTGCCACCCTCCGCTACCTCACCCAGACGCGCGGCATCCCCCTCGACGTGCTGCGTCAGGCCGCCGTCACCGAGCAGGTGGAGCGGATGCCGCAGACGGGGCGCGAGGAGCGCTGCATCGTCTTCAACTACATGGAGCAGGGGTTCCTCATCAACCAGAAGTTTCGCGACGCGAAGAAGAACTTCAAGATGGTGCAGGGGGCTGAGCTCATCCCTTACCACATCGACAGCTGTCTGGGCGAGGAGGAGGTCATCGTCACCGAGGGCGAGATGGATGCCCTCTCCTTCCTGGCTGCCGGATTCCGCAGCGTGATCAGCATCCCCTCGGGGGCCAACGCCAACGCCGGCTGGATGAACCGCTTCTACGACCTCTACTTCAGCGACAAGCAGCGCGTCTATATCGCTACCGACATGGATGCCCCCGGGCAGCAGGCCGCCGAGGAGCTGATACGCCGCTTCGGACCCGAGGTCTGCCTGCGCGTGCAGTTTACCGCCGGATGCAAGGATGCCAACGAGGAGCTGCTGCAGCATGGGGCCGACAGCCTGCGCAGCCGCATCGCCGAGGCGCAGCTCGTCCCCCTGCCTGACATCAACCGGCTGGAGGACTTTGAGAAGGAGCTTGATACCTTCTACGCCAACGGCCCGCGGCTGGGTGCCGTCACGGGATGGGCCAACCTCGATGCCGTGGTCAACTTTGGCACCGGGCAGCTGGCCCTCGTCACGGGGCGCTCCAACGACGGCAAGTCGGAGTGGGTCGATGAACTGGTGCTCCGCCTCATGCTCCGCACGGGCTGGAACGCCGCCTTCTGGACGCCGGAGAACGGGCTGCTGGACCACTGCCGCAAGGTGATCGAGAAGCTCACGGGGCGCGACTTCATACACAAAGGCACCAACGGGGTGCAGCCAGCGCAGTACGCCCTCTGCAAGCGCTGGATGGGCCGCCGGCTCTGCTGGCTCGACCTCCCCTTCGACCAGCTGCGCCTGGACATCATCCTGGAGCGCTGCCGCACCATGGTACGCAAGTACGGCATCCGCATCCTGGTGCTCGACCCCTACAACTTCATCGAGAAGGAGAACAACTCCACCCGCTCGGAGAACGCCTGGGACAGCCACGTGGTCGGTGCCCTGCGCGAGTTTGCCCGCCGGCACGACGTGCTCGTCATCCTCGTGGCCCATCCGCGCAAGGTGGAGATGCAGCTCGACGGACGCAAGCGCCGCATCACCATGGAGGACATCAGCGGCACCGCCGACTTTGGCAACAAGGCCGACTATTGCTTCTGCGTGGACCGTGACGACGACCACCGCGTGGTGACCATCTCCATCGACAAGGTGCGCTTCAAGCAATTCGGTACCAAGGGCCACCAGTGCTATTTCACCTATCAGACCAACTGCGGCCGCTACTGCCCCTGCAAGCTCGATGCCAACCACAACACGACAGATTGCGACTACCGTTCCGGTGCCGGCATGTGGATCAGACCGGAACTGTTTGATTAGCTACAAGCTTCAAGCTACGAGCTACAAGTAATAGTTATGAGATTACTAATCACTCATCATTAATCACTCATCACTCATGAACCTCAATCCTTTCATTCCTCAGGCTTATGGGAAGGCGGAGCTGGCGCAGCGCTACTTCCCCGATGCCGACCCTGCGGTGGCAGCCAACCGCCTGCGCCGCAGCATTGAGCGTGCCCATGGCCTCCTGCAGGCATTGGCACCTACCGGCTACCCCTCACGTGCCCACTTCTTCACCCCGCGCCAAGTGGCCATCATCGTCAGTTACCTCGGCGAACCAGGTGATTGAGCCACTTTTTTCTATCATTTCGCACAGCTACGCGCAATACGCACAATAAGCGTCACTGCCCATTCTGAATGTCGTAACTTTGCATCGTAATCCAAAGGGTAGGGCCCACCCGGGTAGGTTACAGAGTCGATAACCAAACTAACAAAAAAGTCTTATAGCGTATGGTAAAATTTGTATTGCGACAGAACAAGAATGAACAGAGCTCGGCCTACGGCAAGTGGTACGCCTATCCGCAGCCCGACGAGACGATGGACCTGGCCGCCCTGGCCAAGCACATGGAGGAGCACAACACGGGTTTCTCCGAGGCCATGTGTACCGGTGTGATGAAAGCCATGGTGAAGTGCATCAAGGAGCAGATCCTCGCCGGCAAGAACATCAAGATCGACGACCTGGCCATCTTCTCCATCGGCCTGAAGAACCGCATGGGGGCCAATACGCCCGAGGAGTTTAGCGTCTCCACCAACATCGAGGGGGTGAAGCTGCGTGCCCGTGCCACCGGCATCCTGAGCAACGCCCAGCTCACCCTGTCGGCCAGCCTCAAGCGTGCCACCAGCATCCTGGGCGGCAGCAGCTCAGGCAGCAACAACACCGGCGGCGGCAGCGACAACACCGGCGGTGGCAGCGATACCGGCGGTGGCAATGACAACACCGGCGGTGGTAGCGATACCGGCGGTGGCATGGAGTAAACCCTAATCCCTAAAATTTGAATCATCATGACACAAGAAAATAAGAAAAAGTTAATCAAATTCGTCTGGAACCTGCTCACCTCGTTGATGACCGCCATCGGCACCGCCCTAGGCGTAAGCAGCTGCTTCTAATCCTTAATCCCTAATCACTACCCATGCATCTCACATTGCAACGTACCGAGCGGGGGTTCCTCTACACGATGGGAACCCTCGCCATCGACGGGGAGCGCTTCTGCGATACCCTTGAGCCTACCGACCGCCACCTCACGGCCGAGACCATGCAGCCCGGACAGAAGGTGTTTGGCCGTACAGCCATCCCCACAGGCTGCTACACCATCGTGCTCAGTTACTCACCCCGGTTTCACCGCACGCTGCCCCTGCTGCACGGCGTGCCCTGCTTCGAGGGCATCCGCATCCACACGGGCAACGTCTCTACCGACACCGGCGGTTGCATCCTCGTAGGGCGTCGCCAGGCTCCGGGCCGGATTGCCGACAGCCGTACCACCCTCCGCCAGCTGCTCGACCGGTTCGGCAGCCGTCCCCAGGGCGCCCCCCTCACCATCCAGATCAAGGAGTAATCGTCCCACACCCGCCTGCAAAAAAAATCCCAGAGACATGCAGCTCCGGGATTTTTTTGGTTCATTAGATTTCTGGAGTGATAGGTATCCTGTCTCATGAAGGTCAATCCACTCATTCACTTTGGCGATAACTTTTGCAGGTGCCTTGCCATCCGAAAAATCAGGTGGCTTACAACGAAAAAGAGGAAACTCCTGATGGAATTTCCTCTCTTCTTCCGGGTGACTAGTGGGACTCGAACCCACGACATTCAGAACCACAATCTGACGCTCTAACCAACTGAACTATAGTCACCATGTTGGTGCATCTCTCAAATGCGGTGCAAAGGTAGGGCTTTTATTTGAATCTGCAAACTTTTTGGGAACTTTTTTTCAGAAAAAGTGATTTTTTTATTCTTTGCTACGGACCTACCGTTGCTGGTGCAAGGCGCTCTTTGACATCTATGTTGTACTGATTCAATAGGTTACGCTCATTGTTGACGAATATGCGGCGTAAGGCTTCCGCCCGGGCGGAACGGAAGGGAAGAGGGCCCTCAGCAGGGCAGAGCAGGTAGTTGCGCAGTCCGCTCACCGTGGGTCGGGCGGTCCACACCAGTTCGTAGCTGCATCTGCCGAGTGTACAGTAGGGGTGCAACGGGGTGAAGCGGGTGCTGTCGGCCCTTGTGCTGCACTGGGGTGAGGGGATAGCGTGCGTGCTGGCATTCGGCGCTGCGAAGGGAGAGGCTGCGAAGGGAGGAGCTGGCTGGGGTGGGGCAGGCTTGACAAGCTCCAGGTGGAGGATGAGTCCGCCGTCGGTGTGGGGCGCACTCATGTTGCTGATGAAGTTGCCCAGCGAGTAGGCCACGATGTGGCCGCCGCTGCGCCGCTCCAGAGGCTGTCCGCTGGTAGAGGCTCGTCGCTCCGTGGGCTGCCCGCTGGTAGAGGCTCTTCGCTCCACAGGCTGGATGACGTGTGGGTGGCTGCCGATGACGTGGGTCACGCCCTGGGACAGGAGCCAGTCGGCCAGTTCGCGTTGCTGCCGGTTGGGCAGGCTGTGGTACTCCTCACCCCAGTGCATACAGGCGATGATGGCGTCGGGACGCATTGCGCGCGCACGGGCTATGTCGGCCTGCATCTGAGGCTTGTCGATGAGGTTGACCATGTAGGGAGGGGTGGCGGTGAGTCCGTTGGTGCCGTAGGTGTAGTTGAGGAAGACGAGGCGGAATCCCTTCTTCTCCACCAACAGAGGGTAGCGCTCCCGTCGGTCGGCAGGGGAGAGGAACGTGCCTGTGTGGGCCACTTGCAGTGAATCGAGCAGGCGGAGGGTGCGGGCCAGGCCGCGCCCTTGGCGGTCGAGGCAGTGGTTGTTGGCCGTGAGCAGCAGGTCGAATCCGGAATCCAGCAGTGCGTGCAGGTAGTCATCGGGAGCGCAGAAGGCCGGGTAGCCGCCGTAGGGCGCACCGCCCAGGGGAACCTCCAGGTTGCCCACGGCCAGGTCAGCCTCGCTGATGAGGGGCTTCAGCAGCTCGAAGCAGGAGGCGTAGTCGTAGCTTCCGTCGGGTCGTCGGGCGGCATCGAGCTGGGCGCGGTGCTGCATCAGGTCGCCAACAAAGAGCAGCGTCAACCGCTCGGCCTGTTGCTGGGCCAAGAGATTGACGCTGCCTATGAGCATGCAGAGCGTGAGGAGTAGGCGAACCATCATCTCCGTAGTGTGATACACCCTCAGCAGGGGCTCTTATCCGTAGATGGCCTTCTCGCCGGCCAGCAGGGTATTCATCATGAGCGACACGATCGTCATGGGTCCTACGCCGCCTGGCACGGGGGTGATGTACGAACACTTGGGCGATACCTCGTCAAACTTCACGTCGCCCGTCAGCTTGAAGCCCGACTTGCGCGTGGCATCGGGTACGCGCGTGGTACCTATATCAATCACCACAGCACCCTCCTTCACCATGTCGGCCTTCACGAAGTTGGGTTGTCCCAGGGCAGCAATGAGGATGTCCGCCTCGCGGCACTCCTTCACCAGGTCGCGGCTGCGGCTGTGGCATACGGTCACCGTGGCATCGCCAGGGTAGGCCTTCTGCATCATCAGCGTAGCCATGGGCTTGCCCACGATGTTGCTGCGGCCCAGCACCACGCACTTCTTGCCTTGCGTCTCGATGTGGTAGCGCTTGAGCAGCTCCAGGATGCCGTTGGGCGTGGCCGATACGTAGCAGGGCAGGCCGATGGAGAGGCGACCTACGTTGATGGGGTGGAAGCCGTCCACGTCCTTGCGGTAGTCGATGGCTTCGATTACCTTCTGCTCGGAGATGTGCTTGGGCAGGGGAAGCTGCACGATGAAGCCATCCACGTCGGCATCACGGTTGAGCTCATCCACCTTGGCCAGCAGCTCCTCCTCGGTCACGTCGGCCTCGTAGCGGATGAGTGAGGACTTGAATCCACACACTTCACACGCCTTTACCTTGGCAGCCACGTAAGTCTCGCTACCGCCGTCGTGACCCACCAGGATGGCGGCCAGATGCGGACGCTTGCCCCCACGGGCCACAATCTCTGCCACCTTGGCGGCAATCTCTTGCTTAATCTGCTCTGAAATAGCTTTTCCGTCAATCAGTTGCATAATCTTTAGGGTTTAATATTATTTCTTGTTCTGGTTCATGATCTCATCGATGACCTCTACCATGCCCGAGCCGCGCAGGTTGCGCTTCAGGATGGTGCCGTCGGGACCGAAGAGCGCGATGAAGGGGATACCGTCCGTGCCGTAGGTGTCCATGGCTACGTTGGCGGTATCTGCAATCTGCGGCCAGCTGATTTGTTCCTCTTCCATGGTGGGCTTCAGTTGCTCCAGCTTATCGTAGGTGAAGATGCCTACCACGGTCAGTCCCTTGTCACTGTAGCGCTCGTGCAACTGGCGCAGATTGGGTATCTCCCCTCGGCAGGGACCGCACCAACTGGCCCAGATGTCCATCAGCACGTAGTTGCCCTTGCCCACGTAGTCGGAGAGGGAAGCGGCTGCCCCTTCAGCATCCGTGCCGGCAATGTCGGCGTACGGCTCTCCTTCGGCGGTGCGCTGTTCGGCCTCGATGCGCTGCTTGAAGTCCTTTCCCATCCGGGTTGAGGCAAGCCATGGGCCGAGCATCCGGCTGATTTGCACCCGGGTCTCCAGGCTGGCCGTCTCGACGAAGATGGAGTGTAAGAGCGAGCTACCCAAGGCATCATCAGCGTGCTCGCGGAAGATCTCTATCCCACGCTGGCTGATGGCCGTCTTCATGCTGTCGAACACTGCTCTCCATTGCTTCTGGTACTCCTGAGGGTCCAGACAGCTGCCGTGCAGCTCCTCGCGTCGATTGGTGATCAGATGTACCAGCGAGTCAGACTCCGCCTGCAGGGCGGCATAAGCTTCATTCATCGGGGTGCCCGAAGGCTTTTCGCAACCCTCTAAGCAGGGATAGACGGTGATGTCGCCCCCTTCGAGGATAAAGCTGGCAAACTGGGAGTGCGTGATGTCGATGCGGCAGAAGGAGGCCGTGTCAACCGTACCCTCAAAGCGGAAACGATTGCCCTCCACGACGGTGCTGTCCAAGTAACGGCGGTCGTCGTAACGCAGGATGTAGATGGTCTTCCCGTGGGAAGCCGAGTCAGAGAGCTCACCCTGCACCACGTAGTGAGCCGCTGTGGGGCGTGAGCCACAAGAGGCACCGGCCAGCACTGCAGCCAGCGAGATGCCCAGCAGATAAAGCGGTTTTTTCAGCATATTCTTCGTCATATTGCTCAGCCTATTATTCAATATATGATTCAACGAATATTCAGTTTCTCGTTATACCTATATTTTTAAGGTTATCGCTTCAACTTCGGCATCATCATCTTGCCCATCTTGCTGCCCGTTACCATCTTCATCATCTTGCGCGTCTGGTCAAACTGCTTGATGAGACGGTTCACCTCCTGGATGTTGGTGCCACTACCCTTGGCGATGCGCTGTCGGCGGCTGCCGTTCAGTATCTCGGGGTTGGTACGCTCTTTGGGGGTCATGGAGTAGATGATGGCTTCGATGCTCTTGAAGGCGTTGTCGTCGATGTCGATGTCCTTGATGGCCTTGCCCACGCCGGGTATCATGCTGGCCAGCTCCTTGAGGTTACCCATCTTCTTGATCTGCTGAATCTGACTCATGAAGTCGTTGAAGTCAAACTGGTTCTTCTGAATCTTCTTCTGCAGGCGCTTGGCCTCCTCCTCGTCGTACTGCTCCTGCGCACGCTCCACGAGTGACACGATGTCACCCATGCCGAGGATACGGTCGGCCATACGTGAGGGGTGGAACTGGTCGATGGCATCGAGCTTCTCGCCCGTACCTACAAACTTGATGGGCTTGTTGACCACGGTGCGGATGGAGAGGGCGGCACCACCACGGGTGTCACCATCGAGCTTGGTCAGCACCACGCCGTTGAAGTCGAGCCGCTCGTTGAACTCGCGGGCCGTGTTGACGGCATCCTGACCGGTCATGGCATCCACTACGAAGAGGGTCTCGTCGGGGTTGATGGCCTTCTTGATGGCCTCAATCTCGTTCATCATCTCCTCATCCACGGCCAGACGACCGGCGGTATCGACGATGACCAGGTCGTAAGCCTTGGCCTTGGCCTCCTGGATGGCGTGCTGGGCGATGGCTACGGGGTCCTTGCTGTCGGGCTCGCTGTACATTGGCACACCGATTTGCTCAGCCAGTACACGCAGCTGCTCGATGGCGGCGGGACGATAGACGTCGCAGGCCACGAGCAGCGGACGGCGGTTCTTCTTGCTCTTGAGCATACGGGCCAGCTTGCCCGAGAAGGTGGTCTTACCCGAACCTTGCAAACCCGACATCAGGATGACGGCAGGACGGCCCGTGAGGGAGAGCTCGGCGGTCTCGCCACCCATCAGCTGTGCCAGTTCATCGTGTACAATCTTCACCATCAGCTGGCTGGGCTTGACGGCGGTCAGCACGTTCTGTCCCAGCGCCTTCTCCTTCACCGTGTCGGTAAAGCTCTTGGCTACTTTGTAGTTTACGTCGGCATCGAGCAGGGCTTTACGCACATCCTTCAGCGTCTCTGCCACATTGATTTCAGTGATTTTTCCTTCACCTTTCAGGATTTTGAACGACCGTTCGAGGCGTTCACTTAGGTTGTCAAACATGGGCTTTTATACTTATTTATTTTTATACTTCAGGTAATTTGGGTGCAAAAGTACAAAAAAGCCGCCTATTTACGGCAAGAAGCGCATGAAAATTAACGATTACTCCCGTTTTTTCGGGTAGGTGATCTCAATCCAGGGGGTGGACTCCTCTTCGGAGGAGACGCGGTAGCTACCTCCGAAGTAGAGGAGTGTGCGACGGTTGATGTCGTGGCGGATGGTACTCTCTTCGCTGCGGTTGGCCGTGTCGGCCAGCGGGGAGGGGGCGATACGAATACGGATGCCCTCGGCGCAGGGCGTAACCTCTACGGTGGGTATGGGGTGGGTGGCGGCGTAGGGTAGGTAGAGACACGAACTGAAGAGCTGCATCAGCCGCTTGGGGTCGGTCTGGACGGGCCATTGCTCCACTTGGCTATGGTAGTTGATCTGTATCTCAGGGTGATGGAGTTGCACCTCGTCGATGGCCTGGCGCAGCGTCTGCAGCAGGTCGCAGGGGGCAAGCTGCCACTTGGTCATGCCGGCCTCCAGACGGGAGAGGTCGAGTACGCCGTTGATGAGGCGGATGAGCTGCTGGGTGTAGCGGGTGATGGTCTGCTGGGTGGCGGCCCGCTCTTCGTCTGTGAGCCGTGGGTTGGCTGCCAGTTGCTTGGAGAGGGCCACAACCGCGTGGATGGGCTTGCTGATGTGCTGACGCAGGTCTGCCAGGAAGATGCTCTTGGTCTCGTTGGCACGCTGGGCACATTGCAGGGCCTCCTCGGTATCGTGCTTGGCTTGGAAGAGGGCTTGGTTGAGGCGCTGGATGTGGCGGTAATAGACCAGACAGAGGATGATGAGCAGGAGGCAGAGGCTGAGCAGGATCCACTGCTCACGCTCCTTCAGCTCCTGCTGATGCTGCAGCAGGATGTCCAGATGGTGCAGGCGGTGGAACTCGGCCACCTGCTTGGCGGAGATCTCCAGGTTGATGGAGTCCTGTATCTCCACCGAGCGTTCGTAGCAGCTCAGGGCACGCTCATACTCTCCGAGCTGATTCAGGATCTCGCCTCGGCGGCGCATGGGGCGCACGATGGAGGTGGCGTAGCCCTCTTCATTCATCAGGTGGAGCAGTACGCTGTCGTTGAGCAGGAGGGCTATCTCAGGCAGGCCGGTGGCCAGGTAGTAGGTCTGCAGGGCATCCATGGCCAGCAGCTGATAGGGGTGCATCGGCTCGTCGGCCGTGAGGTGCTCCACCTGTGCCATGTGCCGCTCGACCTCCTTGAACTCCTGTCGCATGGTGTGGTAGTATATCCGGTAGGCAGCGGCATAGAGGCGGTGGAGGGAGTAGATGGAGGCACGTTCGGCCGAGGCTGCCTCGCACTCATCGAGCAGGGCTTCGTATTCGTTGAGGTAAGTGCCCAGGGCTGTCGTATCGCTTGTACGGTAGGCATGCTCTATGAGCAGTTCGGTGGTGCCTAGCTTGATGTTGCTGTAGTGGAGCAGGGGGAAGAGGCGGTGTACCTGCTGCAGGGCTTGGCTCTCCTCCTTGAGTCGTCCCGTCTCATTGTAGGCGTTGGCCAGGCAGAAGTAGGCCGCGGCAGTACCGTCGATGTAGGCCCTCTCCTCGGCCTCATGGGCCATCTCCTCAGCCAGGGCAATGGCGTACTCATACTGCTGGGAGTAGATGTAGTTGTTGATGACCAGCTTCTTGCCGTCGAAGTAGTCCCGGTAGTCCTGGATGCGCAGGGCTACGGGCTTGAGCTGGCTGAGCCAGTGGAGGAGGCTGTCGGTATCGTCGGTGTTGTTGTAGTAGTAGAGCATCAGCAGGTAGAGTCCGGCGCAGAGCTGGGAATCGTTGTGCTGCAGCTCCGCTTCGGCTATGAGCTGGCGGGCGTAGGTCTCCTGTGCCGGGGTGTGCTGCAGGCTGAGGGTAATCTCGTGAAGCACCTCCAGGCGCAACGAGTCATGGGGTAGCGTGGGGAGCAGGGCTATCAGACTGTCTATAGGCAGGACTTGCAGTTGCCGCAGGCTGTTAGCCGGCGTGGCCTGCTGGTTGCTGTCCGACGTGGCCTGCTGGCTGGTGTCCGGCATGGCCTGCAAGGGCTGCAGGGGAAGCAGCAGCAGGAGGATTGCTGCGAATGTCTTGAGAAGCTTTGTCATGATGCGACCTCCTTTCTTCCGATGTCTGGAGTCAGGGGATGGGTGAAGCAGAAGCGGCAGCCTCCCGTGTAGCTGGGGTCAATCCATATCTTGCCACCGAAGCGCTCGATGATGAGCTGACAGATGGAGAGCCCAAGTCCGCTTCCCTGTGCCTCTTCGTTGAGCTTCTCGAACCGGGTGAATATCTTCTCCTGCTGTGCCAGCGGGATGCCGCAGCCGGTATCCTCCACGGTGAAGAGCGCTTCGTCTGTGGGGGTGAGGGTGAGCGAGAGGTGGATGTATCCTTGGGAGGTAAACTTGGTGGCGTTGATCAGCAGGTTGATGAGCAGTTGCTGTAGGCGCGCCTTGTCGGTGTGGAGAGTCAGCGAGGGGAGCGTGGTGCTGAAGCGCACCTCGGCGGCGGTCTGCTTGATACGGTCCACCGTGTCGATGACGTGATGGCAGATGGCCACCACCTCCTCATCGGCGTACTGGAACTGCATGTTGCCCAGCTCAATGTTGGAGAGATCGACGATGTCGCCAAAAAGCTTCTCTAGCAGTTCGGAGTTCTGCTCGATGATGTCGCTGCACTGCCGGCGCGTCTCCTCGTCGATGTTGTTCTCCACAAGGATGGATGAGAATCCGGCCAGGGCGTTGAGTGGCGTGCGTATCTCGTGGCTCATGTTGGAGAGGAAGAGGCTCTTCGACTGGATGGATCGCTCAGCCACCAGGCGGGCCTCGTTGAGTTGCTGCTGTGTGTGGAGCAGGCGGTTGTTGCGCCGGCGGTAGATGAAGATGAAGCAGAGGGCGAGCAGCAGGATGATGGCTGCACCGCTCACCGCATGGAGCAGAATCTCCCGGCGGCGGGCATCATTGGCTAGATTCAGGCTGTCCGCTTCATGGATGGCACGCAGCAGGTTGACCTGCGAGCTGTAGTTGTGGCTGGCCAGTGAGTCGCGTTCGGCCAGGATGAGCTGATAGATGGCACAGGCTTCGCGGTAGTTCCTGTCCTGCTTGTGGTGTGCTGCCAGCAGCAGGTTGGCTTTCTGCTCGCGCAGGTGGATGCCTGAGCGGCGGGCCAGGTTACCTATCTCCAGGTAGTAGCTGGCGGCCTCCCGGTAATGCCCCTTGAGGTGCTCCAGACCGGCATGGGCAAAGAGCTTGTAGATGGAGTAGTAGGTGGAGGGCTTCTGAGCAAAGAGGCTGTCGGCCTGCTGCAAGTTGCGTTCGGCTTCATCGGTCTGCCCCAGAGAGGTCAGCAGGTAAGTGCGGAAGTAGTAGTAGAGGAAGGGATTGAGGTGGGGTTGGTAGTGGGTGTAGAGTGACTTCATGTCATCAAGGCAGCGCTCCACATCACTTGTGGCTCCCATGCGGAGCAGCAGGGGTATCTGCTGCATCATCACCAGCTCCTTGACGTTGTCCATCCCTTGGCAGGGGGCAATCAGCCGGCCAGCCTCTTGGTACGCAAGAAGCGCTTCGCTGAGCATGTTGCCGTTGAGATAGACATCGCCTGTGGCAAAGTGGGCCAGGGCCATGCCGGGTGTATAGTCCATTTCCCGGGCCTTGGCCAGCAGTTGTTGACTGAGTGCAGTAGCTTGGGTCAACTGGCCGCTGCTGGCCTGGATATAGATGACCAGCTCCTTGAGCTGGAAGTAATGCTTCAGGTCATCGTGCTTCAGGTAGTACTGCTCTATGGTGGAGTGAGTCTGGAGTACGTCGGCGAATTTCACCTGGTCGGAGTAGCCTAGGTTATGGTCCAGCAGATGACCGATGAGGCGCACCTGTTCGTTCAGCTGAAGTGTCTCAAAAGGTGTATTTGCCCATGTGCTACCAGGGTAACAGGTGGCCATCCACAGCATGATGGAGCCAAGCAGGTAGTGGGCAAGTCGATTCATATTCCTTTATTCATCAAATTTTACCGCAAAAGTAGCACATTATTACCAGTCTCGTATGAAATTCAGATTTCTTTTTTTACCCCTCCCCAATTCTTAACAGTAATTAGTATAAACAGGCCTGATAACAGCAACGGTACGAAGCCGATGGGGGTCATCAGGACTTCGTACCGTTGCTGGTCTATAAGGGTTGGATTACTGCCTCTGGCAGCATCAGCTGTTGATGCTGAGCAGGAATTCGTTGTTGTCTTTGGCTTTCTCAAGGTTGGTCTTCACCGTGTCGATGGCCTCGATGGGATTCATGTCGGAGAGGAAGCGACGCAGACCCCACATGCGCTCAAGCGTAAACCTGTCTTGCAGCAGGTCGTCGCGACGCGTGCTCGAAGCCATGATGTTGACGGCAGGGAAGATACGCTTGTTGGCCAGGGTGCGGTCGAGCTGCAGCTCCATGTTGCCCGTGCCCTTGAATTCCTCGAAGATCACCTCGTCCATCTTGCTGCCCGTATCAATCAGGGCGGTGGCGATGATGGTGAGTGAACCGCCGCCTTCGATGTTGCGGGCGGCACCAAAGAAGCGCTTGGGCTTGTGCAGCGCATTGGCATCCACACCACCTGAGAGTACCTTGCCCGAAGCGGGCGATACGGTGTTGTAGGCACGGGCCAGACGGGTGATGGAGTCGAGGAAGATGACGACATCGTGTCCGCACTCCACCATGCGCTTGGCCTTCTCCAACACGATGCCGGCTATCTTGACGTGGCGGTCGGCAGGCTCGTCAAAGGTAGAGGCAATCACCTCAGCCTTCACCGTGCGGGCCATGTCGGTCACCTCCTCGGGACGCTCGTCGATGAGGAGCATCATCAGATAGACCTCGGGGTGGTTGGCGGCGATGGAGTTGGCGATATCCTTCAGGAGTACGGTCTTACCGGTCTTGGGCTGGGCCACAATCAAGGCGCGCTGTCCCTTGCCGATGGGGGCGAAGAGATCGACGATACGGGCCGAGAGTGAGTCGGAGGGGTCGCCCTTGCAGAGGTTGAACTTCTCATCGGGGAAGAGCGGGGTGAGGTGCTCGAAGGGTACGCGGTCACGGATGTACTCGGGGGTACGGCCGTTGATGTTCTGCACCTTGACCAGCGGGAAGTACTTCTCGCCCTCCTTGGGGGGACGGATCATGCCCTCCACAACGTCACCGGTCTTCAGACCGAGCATCTTGATCTGCTGTTGCGATACGTAGATGTCATCGGGTGAGGAGAGGTAGTTGTAGTCGCTGGAGCGCAGGAAGCCGTAGCCGTCGGGCATGATCTCGAGCACGCCGCTGCCGGTAAGGATGTCGTCAAAGTCGTAGGGCTTCTCTACAGGGGCTTGCTCGATGACTGCTTCGGGCATATTGCTGTTAGCCTGTTCTGCATGAGGGTCGTTGTTGGCAGGGCGTTGCATGGGCAGGCCGGTCTTAACGTTGATGGGCTGGCGGTTGTCAGGGCGACCGGCGATGCGCTGGCGCTTCTTGCGGTCGCCACCTTGTTGCTGTTGCTCGTTGGCGTTGCGAGGCTCCTCTTTGGGAGCCGGCTTCTCCATCTTGGTGGCGCTAAACTTACCAAACAGCTCTTGCGGCAGTTCAACTTTTTCGGTGGGGAGGTCTTCGATGGGAATGAAGTCGTCGGTCTGTTCCTTTACGGCAGGTGCTGCATCGGCATTGACAGCTGGTGCCGGTTGCTCAGCGGGACTCTCTGGCTTTGCGGCTTCTTGTTGTGGCGTGGTCTCTGCCTGTATGGATGGGCCTTCTGATGGTGTATTGGATTCTTCGGGGAATAACTGAGGCTCACTGACTGGATTGGTCTCTTTCTTCTTACGCCCCTTGGTAGCCTTGGGCTTTTTCTCTTCGCTCTCTTGTTTGGTGCGTTTTGCCTGTTTTGCCTCGTTGCCTTTCTTGTCAACTTTTTCTGATGCACCCTCGGTATTCATCTGGGCTGTTGTCTCAGGCTCTACGGGGTTGTCTGAGGCTGCGGGCTGTGTGGATGCAGGCTTGCTCTCTGAGGTCTTGTCAGCATCAGCTTTGGCTGGAGCGCTCTCTTTCTTGGCTGACGTACGGGTCCGTTTGGCTTTATCCTCCTTCTTGTCGGGTTTGCTCTTTGCCGAGCTGGTCTTCTTATTGGCACTCGCGATGGCTTGTTCATCGAGGATTTTGTAGATCAGCTCATCCCGAACGTAGCTTTCGGGCTTCTTGATGTTCAGCTCTGCCGCAATCTTCTGCAATTCTGACAGCTCTTTTTCCTTAAGTTGAATGATGTTGTACATATTGGTTATTAGGTGTATGATTCATTACAGCATGCTTCATGCAGTAGATGAAAAATAGATGAATTTGGGGTTATGAAGTCATGCTTAGAGGGGTTAATACCTCTGTCAACGACTATCGTTGCTTAGTTTTAACGCTGCAAAGATACAAAAAGTTTTTAGATTGACCCATTTATTGCCCATTTTTTTGCAAAAAAAGAGGTTATCCTTCCCTTGGGAAGGGTGGTGGAGATGAAAAATCGGGATATACAGCCCGCAGGCGTATATCCCGATTGTACCTGATGTGCGTGGCGGAGGTTCTGACACCCCCGTCGCTTATCGCTCTATCTGAAGAAGCAGCTTATTCCTCTTTCTTCTTGCGGGTAGTGGTCTTCTTGGCCGCAGGCTTCTTGGCAGGTTCTTTCTTCTTCTCTACCTTGTCGAGTTTGGCTTGTGCCTTCTCCAGCTCCTTACGCAGCTCCTCGATCTCTCGGCCCTGGTTGTCGATGGTGGTGAGCAGCGGGTTGAGCTCTTCGTTGTCCACATCGACAGGATAGAGTGAATCTACGCGCTTGATGAAGTCGCCCAGGATGTTCATGTAGTTGGTGAAGGCATCGTAGGGGCTATCGTAGATACCACGGAACAGCGTTACACTGCTCTGCTTGGTGGTCATGAAGCGGAAGTTGTTGCTGGCCTGCAGGTAGTCCCAGTCTTGCTTGATGCGGCGGTCGTCGCAGAGGTGTACACGCTCAGCCACGCTGTAGAGCTTGTTGAAGGCTTCGCGCTGCATCACGTTACCCAGCCAGCAGCTGGTGTCGCGCTCTTCGTCCACCCACGACAGCGGGTAGGGTACGTCGAGCTGAGAGACTGACTTCAGCTTGCTGACAATCTCCGTGGGCGTAGAGAAGGTGATGCCTTTCTCCTTGGCGCAGGCGGGCAGGGCCTTGAGGAAGTCGAGTACATGGCTCGACAGGGGCTGGTAGATACCCAGGGCGCAAAGCTCCATGAAGATGTTGATGACCTGCTCTTCCTGAGGCAGCTGGTCAATCCAGGAGATGTACTTGTCGGCCATCAGGGGGTATTCGCTCCACTCGGAGTTGGAGAAGCGCAGGCTGATGTCGTCAGAGAGCTTGTAGTCGCGGAGCAACAGCTTGAGGTTGGGGTTCATGTTGCAGTGGTAGAGGTAGTGGGGGCTCTTCCAGCCGAGGATGTGCTTGGCACCCTCGGTGAGCATGCCCTTGAAGCCCATGCTGGCCACGGCGGCACCGATCTCGTCGCTGTAGATGAGGCTGGAGTTGCGGAATACCTTGGGGGCCTTGCCGAAGAGCTGCTTCATCTTCTCGCTCTGGCGCATCACCTCTTCCTTGAAGCAGGTCTCGTTGGCCAGTGAAGAGAGGCCGTGAGAGTAGGGCTCAGCCAGGAATTCGCAGCAACCCGTGTCGTTGAGCTGGTGCAGCAGTTCGATGACGGCAGGGGCATAGATCTCCAGCTGCTCCAGGGCTACGCCTGAGATGGAGAGGGCTACCTTGAAGGCTCCGTCAGAGCTCTTCACCATGTCGATCAAGGTGTTGAGGGCGGGGATGTAGGAGCGCTCGGCTACGTCGTTGATGCTGGTCTCATTGGCATAGTCATCGTAGTAGTAGTGGTTAGTGCCTATGTCAAAGAAACGATATCTTTTCAAGTGGATAATCTGGTGTATTTCGAAATAAAGACAAATGGTTCTCATATCGTTGGATAGTTATTAATTGTTTTTACTTGCTTGAGTTCCTGATGGTGTTGTCGTAAAGGGCGCGTATGCGCAGGCCCACCTTCTCCCAGGTGATGCCATCGACCTCCTTCTTGCCCTCTTCCTGCAAGTATTGGAAGAGTGAGGGGTTGGTGCAGATGGAGTAGATGGCGTCAGCCATGGCGTGGATGTCCCAGTAGTCGGTCTTGATGACCTTGTCGAGGATCTCGCCGCAGCCCGACTGCTTGGAGATGATGGAGGGGGTGCCGCACTGCATGGCTTCGAGCGGTGCGATACCGAAGGGCTCGGAGACGGAGGGCATCACGAAGACGTCGCTGTTCTTATAGACCTCATAGACCTGCTTGCCGCGCATGAAGCCCGGGAAGTGGAAGCGGTCGGCGATGCCACGCTCAGCGGCCAGACGGATCATCTGGTTGAGCATGTCACCGCTGCCGGCCATCACGAAGCGGATGTTGCGCGTGCGCTTGAGAACCATGGCGGCTGCCTCGACGAAATACTCGGGACCCTTCTGCATGGTGATACGGCCCAGGAAGGTGACCACCTTCTCCTTGTCGTGGTTGGGGCGGGGGATGTCCTGCAGCTCCTGCGAGAGGGGATAGACGGCGTTGTGCATGGCGAAGACCTTGGCCGGATTCTGGTGGTACTCGTTGATGACCGTGCGACGGGTCAGCTCAGATACGCACATGATGCAGTCGGCGTGGTCCATACCGTTCTTCTCAATGCTATAGACGGTGGGGTTCACCTTGCCGCGTGATCGGTCGAAGTCGGTGGCGTGTACGTGGATGCAGAGGGGCTTGCCGCTTACCATCTTGGCGTGGACGCCAGCGGGGTAGGTCAGCCAGTCGTGGGCATGGATGATGTCAAACTCCTCCTTGCGGGCTACTACGCCGGCTATGATGGAGAAGTTGTTGATCTCTTCATGCAGGTTGCCCGGATAGCCGCCGGCAAACTCCATGCAGCCCAGGTCGTTGACGTGCATGTAGGAGAAGTCGGCATAGATGTGGTCGCGGAAGGCGTAGTACTCTTCGGGCGTGGTGTATTCGGGCAGACGTGACTTGAGGTAGTCGTAGTTCACGTCGCGCCACACGATGGGCACCTGGTTCATGCCAACTATTTTCAAGAATTTCTCTTCTTGCCCACAGGGTTTGGGCAGACAGAATGTGGTCTCAACATCGCCTTGCAGGCTGAGTCCTTTGGTGATACCGTAGGAAGCTACCGCGAGGCCACCATATATTTTGGGAGGAAACTCCCAGCCAAACATTAATACTTTCATCTTGTTCCTCCTATATTATACATTGAATTTGGACAGCAGTTTGAGGATGCGGAGCATCTCGGCCACGTTCATGGCGAACGATACAGCGCCTCGGCCTACGAAGGGCGGGTTGCCGTCGAACAGCTCTGGCATGGTGCCAATGCAGTGGCAGGTCATCTCGTCTTCCATGCCGATGAGGTAGCGCTCAACAAACGAGGTTCCGGCCATCTTGTAGATGCGCAGGTATGCCTCCATGTAGAAGCCCATCAGCCAGGGCCAGGCGGTGCCTTGATGGTAGGCGTAGTCGCGCTGGATCTGCGGGCCGACGTAGTTGGGGTTGTAGCCGCCGCTCTTCGGGCTCAGCGTGCGCAGGCCCTTCGGGGTGAGCAGCTCCTTGGTGACGATGTCGAGCACTTGCTTCTTCTGTGCGCGGTCCAAGGGGGAGTAGTCGAATGCTACGGTGAAGATCATGTTGGGGCGTACGCTCCAGTCCATCATGTAGC
This sequence comes from uncultured Mediterranea sp., assembly GCA_945831575.1. Classification (GTDB taxonomy): domain Bacteria; phylum Bacteroidota; class Bacteroidia; order Bacteroidales; family Bacteroidaceae; genus Bacteroides. Next base: position 24,968 of record CAMACX010000021.1, on the reverse strand, counting down.
CATCCACGTAGTCAAACAGGTAGCCGTACTCGTTGCGGAATACTTCAACAAACGACTTGCCGGTCAGCTCGGCCTGTGCGTCGAGACGGTCAGCCAGAATGCTGTTGCCTCCTTCGCGTACCAAGTCGGCTACGAATCGCAGGGCGTTGTACCACAGGGCATTGATCTCTACCACATAGCCGGTACGTGGAATGACGGGACGACCGTTGGCCGTGGAGTTCATCCATGTCACGGCCTTGTCCTTACCGTTGGTGTAGAGCAGACCGTTGTCGTGCAGGAAGAGGTTGTCGTGCTTGCGCTCCAGGATGTAGTCCATAATCTCTTCCAGCAGCTGGCCGTAGTTCTGACGGCACTGCTCGCGGCTGGTCTCCTTAGCATATTGCTGCAGGGTCCATACAGCCCACAGCAGGATGTCGGGATGCTCCATCTCATAGATCTTGTAGGTTACGGCTTCGCCGGCCATAAACTGTCTGAGGGCCTTCTGGGCAGTGGCCATCACCTTCTCAAACTGGTCCAGCTCATCCACGCCCAGCGTCAGACCGGGCAGAGAGATGAAGAGGTCGCGGGCACGGCACTTGAACCAGGGGTATCCGGCCAGGATGTAGTCGTTGTCCCCCTGATGGTTGTGGAACTGGTGAGCGGAGTTCTTCAGGCAGTGGAAGAAGCTGTCGCGCGGGGTACGGTCTTCCACCTCAGCGGCGAAGGTCTGCTTGAGCTGACGCGTGTTGACTTCGCTGACACCTGCTGAGAAGACGATGCTCTCGCCCTTCTTGATATCCACCTCGAAGTAGCCGGGCACGTAGAGGTCTTCGTTGAAGTCGTAGCCACGCTCCTGCTCCTTGGGGTACTCGATACCACGGTACCAGTCCGGTTGGAACACGAAGGTGTTCTTCTTGTTGAGCTGCATGAAGAGTTCGGGATAGCCCGGGTACATGCAGGTCTTGATACCGTTCTCGATCTCCTGATATTCGCGGCTTGCCTGGGCGTTCTCGTGCGTATATTCGCGTACGCTGCGGAAGGCCAGGAAGGGGCGGAAGCGCAGGGTGGTGGCTGAATGGGCGTCCACCAGGGTGTAACGGATCAGGATGCGGTTCTCATGGTGCACAAAAATCTTCTCCTTGCGCAGGATGACTCCTCCAACACGGTAAGTCGTAGCCGGTATGTGTTCGCAGTCAAATTCGCGGATATACTTATGTCCGTTGGGACTGTAGTTGTTTCCTTGATATTTGTGCAACCCCAGGTTGAACTCTGCACCGTGCTGAATTACGGTCTCGTCTAATGAAGAGAGCAACACGTGGTTCTCATCATCCAGGTTGGGGACAGGAATTACCAACAGACCATGATACTTGCGTGTGTTGCAGTCCACGATCGTTGTGCAATGATAAGCCCCCGACTTGTTTGTCCGCAGGATTTCCCTGGGAAGTGATTCCTCCAGGTTAATCATGAGGGTCTTGTCGAATCGTAAATAACTCATAGATGTGCAATATTTAAAGGTTAGTTATTCATGTTTTGAGGTTTTCAAGCCTCATTACTTTGCCAAAATTACAAAAAAAAGCTAATAGCAAAAACTAAATCCAACTTTTTTTGCGATTTTCACGTAAATTATATGTAGTATTGTGCAAAAATTGACAGAAAAGGTTCGAAAATATGAAATATGAATTGCAAAAGATGCTTCTGGCGGCGGTCATTCCGCTCTTCTTGTTGCTCGTGATTGGCCTGATGAAATTCCTGGAGACGGGCATGGACTGGGACTTCACACACCTGGGGATTTATCCCATGGAGCAACGGGGCGTGTTCGGCATTTTTGCCCATCCGCTGGTACATGCCAGCTGGCGCCATCTGCTGGCCAATGCCTTCCCGCTCTTCTTCCTCACCTGGTGTCTCTACTACTTCTATCAGGACATCGCTTCGCTTATCCTTATTATAATATGGCTGCTCGAAGGGGGGCTCACCTTCTGCATCGGTCATCCGGGTTGGCATGTGGGGGCGAGTGGCATTATCTATGGCCTGGCCTTCTTCCTCTTCTTCAGCGGGCTGCTCCGCAGGCATGTCCCCCTGATTGCAGTGGCGCTGCTGGTCACCTTCCTCTATGGTGGGTTGGTGTGGAACATGTTTCCCCACTTCGTGAAGGCGACTACCTCCTGGGAGGGGCATCTGAGTGGGGCCGTGGCAGGTATAGCCTGTGCGCTGCTCTTCAGGCACAAGGGGCCCCAGCGGGAGGATCCGTTTGCCGATGAGGAGCCTGAAGACCCTGTGCTGCTATTAAGAAACGATAAAAATGCTGAAATGGAGCACGAGAACGAAGGATAATTGCTAATTTTGCGACTAATCTAATTATTAGAATGCCCATGGATAGCATGTTTGATACTTTACTGCAACTTCCTTTGTTCCAAGGAATGACGCTGGATGACCTGACGATGATTGTCGAGAAGGCCAAGATGCACTTTGAAAAAAGAAAACAGGGGGAGTTGATTGAACAAGCCGGAACGATGTGTGACCACTTCACGTTTATCCTGAAGGGTGACGTGGAGGTGACTACGGTCTCACCGGATGGGATGTATGCTTTTACCGAATATTTCAGATCTCCTTACTTGATTGAGCCTCAGTCACTTTTTGGGCTCTATACTACCTATGTGAGTACGGTCAAGGCGGTGGGGGAGGTAGCCACCGTGCGCATTGATAAACCTACCATTGCGCAGGTGCTCTTCAACTACGAGATCTTTCGCTTGAATTATCAGAATATACTCAGCGGACGTGCACAGAACCTGCAACGTCGCCTGTGGGCGACTCCCGCAAAACTACTGCGCGACAGGATGACACAATTCTTCCTCATTCATCTGGAACGAGTGACAGGCCGGAAAATTGTGAAGGTCAAGATGGAGAACCTGGCACTGATCCTGAATGAGACGCGCCTCAACGTATCCAAGGTGCTCAACCAGATGCAGGACGAAGGCATCCTCTCTCTCCATCGCGGAGAAATTGAAATCCATGAAGCCAGCCTGCTCCAACACGGTTAATGGCCCACATCTGAAGAGTTAACTCTCCACGTCTGGATAGTTAACTCTTCGCGACTGAATATCTTACTTCTTACAACCTGCTTATAATCAGCTGCTAACAGACATACCGCTGCGATGGATGCTAACCTGATGATGACAAATCACCCGTAAGCAGACATCCCTGCTTACGGGTGATTGAAATTTGTCTATAGGGCAGGTACCACAGAGACCTGCGTAATGGATGGGTTTACTGCAATGCTTCGTGCATGGAGGCAGCTGCACGGCGACCATCACCCATGGCTAGGATGACCGTAGCTCCACCGCGTACAATGTCGCCACCGGCATAGATGGTGGGGATGTTGCTCTGCATCTGCTCATTGACCGCAATGGTGTTCTTGCGTCCCAGCTCCAGACCCTCTACCGACTTGGGTACGATGGGGTTGGGTGATACGCCCACAGCTACGATGGCCATGTCAATGTCCAGCGTGACGGTAGCACCGGGGATGGCTACCGGACTGCGGCGGCCGCTGGCATCAGGCTCGCCAAGCTCCATCTTCTGCAGGATGACCTGCTTCACGGCACCCTTCTCATCGGCAATGTACTCTATGGGGTTGTGGAGTGTCATAAACTCAATGCCCTCCTCCTTGGCATGCTTCACCTCCTCCAGACGGGCTGGCATCTCTGCCTCGCTGCGGCGATAGACGATGCGCACCTTCTCGGCACCCAGACGCTTGGCCGTGCGGCAAGAGTCCATGGCGGTGTTGCCACCTCCTACGACAATCACACTCTTGGCAGGATTGATCGGCGTGTCCGTGTCGGGATTGGAGGCATCCATCAGGTTGACGCGCGTCAGGTACTCGTTGCTCGACATGATGTTGACGCTGTTCTCACCCGGTATGCCCATGAAGTTGGGCAGTCCGGCACCCGAAGCAATGAAGATACCCTTGAATCCCTGCTGCTGCAGGTCGCTGACCCCTTCGGTCTTGCCGATGATGCAGTCCTTCACAAAGTGTACGCCCATCTTCTCCAGGTTGTTGATCTCTACATCTACAATCTTGTTGGGCAGGCGGAATTCGGGAATACCATACTTCAGTACGCCACCAATCTCATGCAGGGCTTCAAAGACGGTGACATCATAGCCGTACTTCACCATGTCGCCTGCAAAGCTCAGACCGGCAGGACCCGAACCGACTACGGCCACCTTGATGCCGTTGCGGGGAGCCATCTCGGGCAGGATGATGTTGCCGCTCTCGCGCTCGTAGTCGGCAACGAAGCGTTCCAGGTTGCCGATGGCTACGGCAGGCTCATTCATCTTCAGGTGGATGCACTGGCTCTCGCACTGCTTCTCCTGCGGACATACACGGCCGCATACGGCGGGCAGGGCAGAGGTGTGCTTCAGGACACGGGCAGCAGCGATAAACTCGCCGCGCTCTACGTTCTTGATGAACGAGGGGATGTTGATGCTGACAGGACAACCCTGCATACAGGTGGGATTGGCACAATCCAGACAGCGCTTGGCTTCCGTCATGGCCTGCTCACGGGTGTAGCCGGTGTTCACCTCTTCCGTACGGGTCGTGGCGCGATAGACGGGATCCAGTTCGTTCATCGGGCAGCGACCAATGGCGGTGCGTTCCTTCGGCTTCATGCTCTTGCGGAGCGCCTCACGCCAGGGAGCCTTGCGGTCGAGCAGTTCCGACAAAGGGGCTTCGGCCGCACTGCCTGCGGAGAGTTGGCAGGATGCTTCAGCCTCTGCATGGGCTTGCTCTGCAGGATGGGCAGGCGCATTCAGGTGACTCATCTCCTCACGCTCTACGCCCTTGAACGAGCCCATGCGCTTGAACATCTCATCGAAATCCACCTGATGGCCGTCAAACTCAGGACCATCCACGCAGACGAACTTGGTCTTACCGCCCACCGTGATGCGGCAGGCACCACACATGCCCGTACCATCCACCATGATGGTATTGAGCGATACATCGGTCGGTACATTGTATTTCTTCGTGAGCAGGCAGCAGAACTTCATCATGATGGCGGGGCCGATGGCAAAGCATTTATCTACCTTCTCGCGCAGGATGACCTTCTCGATGCCTTCTGTTACCAGTCCCTTGGTGCCGTAGGAGCCGTCGTCGGTCATGATGATGACTTCGTCAGACGACTTGCGTACCTCCTCTTCCAGGATGATAAGCTCCTTGGTACGTCCGGCCAGTACCGAGACGACCCGGTTGCCGGCAGCCTTAAGAGCCTGGATGATGGGCAGCATGGGGGCCACGCCTACACCGCCACCTGCGCAGACCACGGTTCCGAACTTCTCGATATGGGTGGCTTGGCCCAGCGGACCAACCACGTCGAGGATGTAGTCGCCGGCATTCAGCCGACAGAGTTTGGTGGAGGAGAGACCTACTTCCTGTACGACCAAGGTGATGGTACCTTTGGTCAGGTCAGCACCGGCAATCGTAAGCGGCATGCGCTCACCCAGTGCATCGACACGCACAATGACAAAGTGGCCCGCCTTGCGTGACTGCGCAATCAGCGGAGCTTCCACCTCAAATTTGAACACTTTCTCAGAAAACTGTTCCTTGCTAATGATTTTGTTCATTATTCTAATGGTATGTTTTTGTTGGTATATACGTTTCAACTCTTGAGTTTACTCAAATGGGGCTGCATCTTTTGCGTAGATGCAACGGCATTCCTTACGTTAACTCAACAGCAAAAGTAGTGTATTTTTGTAATCCGAGAAAATAAATGGGAAACAAATTGTCTGATTTGGACAAAATTCTGCTATTTTTGTACAAATCTGTCCGTCCGGGTGGTGTGAAGCTCCACTCCGGCGGCATCAATATCGGCATTCATGGGGGGATTGCGCTTCAGTAGAGTGAGCTCAATCGAGCTGATGGTGGGGAAGTCGCGGTAAAGTCGGGCCATGATGCGTCCGGCCACATGCTCCAGCAGCTTGGATGGTGTGTTCATCTCTTCGCGCAAAGCGGCAAAGACTTCGGCGTAGCTTACCGTGTCGCCCACTTCATCGCTCTGCATAGCCAAGCTGAAGTCGGTACCGAGGCGGAGGTTGATTACAAAGTCATTGCCCACGAGCTGCTCCTGTGGGGCTACACCATGGAAGGCGTGGAAATGGAGGTTTTGCAGCAGGATGTAGTGTGTCATTGTCTTCTGTTTATTGATAGTCATGCAACGAAAAAGAAGGTAAAGAGGGAAGGTCGGTGCTCCCATGCTCTTTACCTTCTCTGTGGATTTATCTGCCTGAGACGGCTATCAGTTGCCTGATTTTCTCGTTGAGTTCATCGGCTTTCATCAGTTGTTCGAGCGAGAGGTGCATCCGCCAGCGCCAGTAGTGGCGCGGGTTGGCCGGCACATTGATGCGCTCAGCCTGTGCATCGGGATAGCGCAGCTGGCCGTCGATAGAGAGCCAGTCTTGCCAAGAGAGGATGCAGAGGATGGATGAACCCTTGAGGTGATGTGTCACCACCTCCTCACACAGGGTGGCATCGGCTACGGCAGGTGCGGCACCCTGATGGCCCAGCATCCGATTGTAGAAGTGCTGCGTCTGCTCGCTGTCCTCTTCCCACCAGCCCCGCAGGGTGGACATGTCGTGCGTGGAGATGGTGCATACCGAGCGGTAGGGGTATTCGTAGGGGTTGGCAAACTCCTGTTTGGGGTCCTTGGGCATGCGCTGGATCTCGAGTGAGAGGATGCGCAGGTCGTTCATCACCCAGGGCACGCAGTCGGGGATCATGCCAAGGTCTTCGCCGCACACCAGCATGTTGGTGCTCTGTGTGAGCTGCGGCAACTTCTTCATGGCCTGCTGACCCCAGAAGTCGTTGTGGCGATGGTAGTAGTAATGGTCGTAAAGCCGGTTGAAGCAAGCCTTCTCCCAGTCGTTGAGGGCGCGGTAGATGAAGTCGTGCTGCACGCTGATACGGGGATGATAGAGGTCGGGGTTGTTGCGGTCGGGGACGAAGAGCACATCGCTGATCAGACTGTAGAGCCCGTCGCGCATGCGGATGCTGGCTTCGTCCGTCTTGCCGGCAAAGTAGGCCTCCACCTTGCGCTGCGTGTCATACTCAGGCTTCATCTCGTAGATCTCCCACGTGTTGGTGGGCTGCAGGAAGGTCTCCTTGACGTAGTCGGTATGTGGGCCAAACACCTGTCCGAGGAAGTACTCGTGAATGTAGGGCTTGGTGTAGAGGGCCTCGTTGAAGTGCAGGCCGTAGCTCTCAATCTCCTCGCGCGACATGGGGAGTGAGGGGACAAATTGTCCCAGCAGGCCATGTACGGCGTTCATCGGAATCTCCCAGATGCGGAAGAATCCCAGGATATGATCGATGCGGTAGGCATCAAAGTATTCTGACATCTTCTTGAAGCGGCGCATCCACCAGGCATAGCCGTCCTGCTCCATGACATCCCAGTTGTAGGTGGGGAATCCCCAGTTCTGCCCGTTGACAGAGAAGTCATCGGGTGGGGCACCCGCCTGTCCGTTGAGGTTGAAGTAGTGAGGCTCTGTCCAGGCCTCTACGCTGTTGCGGCTGATGCCGATGGGTATGTCGCCCTTGAGCACCACGCCGTGCTTATGTGCATAGGCGCTGGCGGCCAGGAGCTGACGGTGTAGGTTGTACTGGATGTAGAGGTAGATGCCGGTCTCCTCGCGGCGTTGCTTGCAGAGGGCTTCGATCTCTTCTGCCTTGTAGGTGGAGTACTCCGGCCACTGGCGGAAGTCGGGGGTATCGTAGGTGTCGCGCAGGTAGCTGAAGGCGGCATAGGGCTGGAGCCACTGCTTGTTGGCCTCAAAGAAAGCGTTAAACTCCTCCGTAGCCAGGACAGCTTCTCCCTCCTGCTTGAAGATGAGGTGGAAGTATTCCCACTTCACCTTATTCACTGCTTCATAGTCAATCTGAGGCAGTGCGTTCAGCTCCTTCTGACGGCGGTTGAACTCCTTCATCAGCTCCTTATCCTCCAGCTCACCGAGTTGACGCAGGTCGGTGTACATCGGGTGGAAGGCATAGATGGAGATGCTGTTGTAGGGGTAGGAGTCCGTCCAGGTGTGGGTGATGGTGGTATCGTTGATGGGGAGAATCTGTACGGCCCGCTGGTTGGTCTTGACCGCCCAGTCAATCATCAGCTTCAGGTCACCGAAGTCTCCCACCCCCATACTCTTCTCGGAGCGGAGCGAGAAGACGGGGATGGCTGTGCCGGCCCCTTTCCATTGGGGCAGGTTGAAATAGACGTAGCGGTCGCCGGTCACCAGCGTCTCGTTGGCTTCGAGCGCAGGGTCGCATTGGTAGCGGTTGGGGTTGTTTTCCCAGGCTACGACGCGCTTCTCCTTCTTATTATAGAGCACAAACTTATATTCCAGAGGGAAAGAGAGCTTGGAGGCATCCAGCTCCACTTGCCATTCGGGGAAGTCGATGTCGCTCATGGGTACTGCTTTCTCCGCATTCCAGTAGCCGAGCAGCTCCTGGTTGCCGCAGATGCAGAGAGTGTGGTCCTCGTCGATGGTGGGCGCATAGGCTTTGATGATCCATCCCTTCTTCTGTGCCTTGGGAGCGGCACTGCGTTTGGCGTGTGCGAGCAGGGATTGGGTGAATGCCGAGGTGTAGAAGTATTGCTGCTCCGGCAGGTTCTTCCAGCAATCCTCGATGCGGTAGTTCTGCTGCTTGTTCTTGCCGCAATGCAACGTGCGGGGCAGGTTGTTCCACTCCGTGCGTACCACCGCATTGTTGCGGAAGATGTGGTAGCAATAGTTCACTATGCCCTCAGCCGGGCATTCCATATCCACTTCAGCATGCCAATGGATGCCGTCCACCGTGTGCATAGCAACGGCCTCTTCTAGTCGGTTGCTTCCCAGCTCAGGAGCTGAACCAGATACTCTGACTTCTTCGCCCCAGTTGGTGCGATACTCGATGTTAAATGATAGAGTCATGTATATTAGATTATTAAAATTAAGCTATAGTTACTTTTCACCATGCAAGTTTAGGCATTTCTTGTCAGATTCAAGTAACTATAGCTCATCTATATACTAAAATTCGTCTGCAAACGTTTGTTATGTTTTACCGTGTCCTTGTAGCCTTACTTGATTATCCGCAGCGTGAGGCTCCACAGGTAGTGCAGATCAGGCAACCCTCCTGATAGACCAGGGTCTCGTTGCCGCAGTTGGGGCATTTCTTGCCTTTGGCTACCGTTCCGTCAGTCACGTATTTCTTCAATGCACGCTCCACTCCGTTCTTCCAGGTGTTGATACTCTCGCTGTCGAGCTGCAGGGAGCTGACCAGCTTCAATACCTGCTCAATGGGCATACGGTAGCGTAGTACACCCGAGATTAACTTGGCATAGTTCCAGTACACCTTGTTAAACTTCTCCGAGAGTCCTTCGATGGTTACCTTGTAGCCTCGCTTGTTCTCGAACTGGAAGTCATAGCGCTTGTTGCCGTTCTCATCCACATTCTTGATGATGTGGCCCGTGGTGACATTCTTGGGCAGCACGATGCCTTCATCATCATCCAGTACACCGGTGAATATCTCGTAGGGATGACCATCGAGCAGGCCGACAAAGGCTACCCACTTCTCCTTGTTGTTCTGGAAGCGTACGACGTCGGCATCCAGAATGCGGGGACGTGTCTCTACCACCGTAGGCGGTTTGCAGGGAGGCAAATCCTCCTTCTTGTCGTTCTTGGTGGAGATCAGCACACCCGAGCGGGAACCGTCACGATAGACGGTACATCCCTTGCAGCCCGAGCGCCAGGCCTCTACATAAAGTCGGTTGACAAGCTCCTCATCCACATCGCTGGGCAGGTTGATGGTCACGCTGATGGAGTGGTCCACCCACTTCTGGATGCGGCCCTGCATCTTGACCTTCATCAGCCAGTCCACGTCGTTGGAAGTGGCTTTATAATAAGGAGACTTGGCCACGAGGCGGTCGATGTCATCCTGGGTATATTTCTTGGCAGGGTCGTAGCCGTTGGCCTCCATCCAGGTCACAAACTTGGGATGGAAGACAATATATTCCTCAAAGGCATCGCCGGTCTCGTCAATGTAATCCACATGCACATTGGTGTCGTTGGGGTTCACCTTGCGGCGGCGCTTATAGACAGGGAGGAAGACCGGTTCGATACCCGAGGTGGTCTGGGTCATCAGGCTGGTGGTTCCGGTCGGTGCGATGGTCAGGCAAGCGATGTTACGGCGGCCATACTGCTTCATCTCTTCATAGAGCTCGGGGTCAGCCTCGCGCAGACGATTGATGAAGGGGTTGTTCTTCTCCCGCTCCGTATCATACACTTCGAAGGCACCACGCTCCTTGGCCATGTTGACCGATGAGCGGTAGGCTGTCAATGCAATCGTCTTATGCACCTCCTCGGAGAACTTGGTCGCCTCTTCCGTGCCGTAGCGCAGGTTGAGGGCGGCCAGCATGTCGCCTTCGGCAGTAATGCCCACACCCGTGCGTCGGCCCTGTCCGCTCTTCTTGTAGATTTTCCTCCAGAGGTCGCGTTCTGTCTCTTTCACCTCGTCGCTCTCCGGGTCTGAGTCAATCTTCTCCATGATGCGTTCGATCTTCTCCAGCTCCAGGTCAATGATGTCATCCATGATGCGCTGGGCCAGGGCAACATGTTTCTTGAAGAGTTCAAAGTCAAAGTAGGCTTCCGGAGTGAAGGGGTTGACCACGTACGAATAGAGGTTGATGGCCAGCAGGCGGCAAGAGTCGTAGGGACAGAGCGGTATTTCCCCGCAGGGATTGGTTGATACCGTGCGGTAGCCGAGGTCGGCGTAGCAGTCGGGCACTGACTCACGCAGGATGGTGTCCCAGAACAGTACACCCGGCTCCGCCGATTTCCAGGCGTTGTGTACAATCTTCTTCCAGAGTGCCGAGGCATCAATCTCCTTGGTCACGATGGGGTTGTCTGAGTCGATGGGGTATTGCTGCATGAAGGGCTTGCTGTCGATGGCAGCCTGCATGAAGTCGTCAGTGAGCTTGACGGAGACGTTGGCACCGGTCACCTTGCCTTCCGTCATTTTGGCATCGATGAATGATTCCGAGTCGGGATGCTTGATGGAAACACTGAGCATCAGCGCACCGCGACGTCCGTCCTGGGCTACCTCACGGGTGGAGTTGGAGTAGCGCTCCATGAAGGGGACAAGTCCCGTGGAGGTCAGTGCCGAGTTCTTCACCGGCGAGCCCTTAGGACGGATGTGGGAGAGGTCATGACCTACACCGCCCCGTCGCTTCATCAGCTGCACTTGCTCCTCGTCCACCTTGAAGATGGCGCCGTAGGAGTCGGCGTGTCCATCCACACCAATCACGAAGCAGTTGGAGAGGGAGGCCACCTGAAAGTTATTGCCGATACCCGTCATGGGGCTTCCTTGCGGCACGATGTATCTGAAGTGGTCAAATAAGCCGAACAGCTCTTCAGCGCTCAGCGGATTGGGGTATTTGGCCTCAATGCGAGCCACCTCATTGGCGATACGCCAGTGCATGTCTTCGGGAGACTGCTCGTAGATGTTCCCGAAAGAGTCTTTGACTGCATACTTGTTTACCCAAACTCTTGCAGCCAGTTCGTCGCCCGTAAAGTATCGCAGGGATGCATTATAGGCTTCGTCGTAAGTGTAAGTCTTCTGTTCCACGAATATAGATTCAATTAGATTGTTTATCAAACCATATTAATTTGTAGAAGTATAGGCTTGATCCTAAAAAGCGGCGCAAAGCTAATTAGGATTTCCGATATAGCAAAATAAAATAAGAAAAAGTTTCTTTGAAAATGAAAAGTTTTCCAAAATGAAAACATTCCTGTTTGATAATCAGATGAATAAATAATTTCGGTGGAGAGGAAGTTTTCCAAAACGGAAATTCTGCATGGATAGTCGCTGCTTAATTTGTGGAGATTACCTGGATGACAGTGCTGATTATTTATGCTCTTTTATAAGATAGTGAACGATTCTTTTCGTATATTTGCCGCCAAATAATTGTGAACTATGGACAGCTTATTCAATCGTAGAACTATTCGTAAGTATCAGCAGCGGGAGGTTGCTCCTGATCTGCTGAACAAATTGTTTGAGGCCGCTTTTCGTGCCTCTACTTGTGGCAATATGCAGACCTACAGTGTCATTGTGACCCGCAGTGCGGAGGGCAAGGAGCGTCTGTCACCTGCACACTTTCATCAGCCGATGGTGACTGAAGCACCTTTGGTGCTGACTTTCTGTATTGACCTGCGTCGTTTCAGCACGTGGTGCAAGCTACGTAAGGCCGACCCGGGGTACGATAACTTGGAGTGGTTTGTTACCGGTGCTGTCGATACGCTGCTGGCAGCACAAACCTTCTGTGTAGCCGCTGAGGAGCAAGGGCTAGGTATCTGTTACCTCGGTACGACCACCTACAATCCCGAGCAGATTATCGAAGCGCTCCGCTTGCCCGAGCTGGTCTTCCCGTTGACCACGATTACCGTGGGTTGGCCCGATGAAGCTCCAGAGCAGACTGACCGCCTGCCTGTCGAGGGTATTGTACACGATGAGTATTACCGTGACTATACGCCTGCTGATATCGACCGCCTGTATGCTTACAAGGAGGGACTCGCAGAAAACCGCAAATTTGTTGCCGACAACGGTAAGGAGACGCTGGCGCAGGTGTTTACTGATATAAGGTACACGCGCGAGGCTGCCGAAGCCATGTCAGAGAAGCTGTGGCAGGCCATGAAGCAGCAGGGCTTCTGATGCCTCATGGGGTAGGGCTTCGGGTGCTCCACGGGGTAGGCTTTTGATGCCCCACGGGCAGGACTCAAGCTTGTCTCTTGAACTCCTGCCTGATTTCCCTCATCTCCTGTTGGAAGGCCTTGTTCACCTCGAGCTGGGCCTTCACTGTTTTGCAGGCGTGCAAGACCGTGGCGTGGTCTTTGTTTCCAATCAAGGTCCCAATCTTGGCAGCCGAGAGTTCGGTCATCTGTTTGGCCAGATACATAGCCACCTGACGAGCTTGCACCACCTCACTCTTGCGCGTCTTCGAGTACAGGTCTTGCGTTGATACTCCGAAGTGGTTGCATATCACCGCAATGATCTCGTCGATGCTCACCGGCTTGTTCTCGCAGTGTACCACTTTGCTGATGATACGCTTGGCCAGATCCAAGTCAATGTCGCGGTTATAGACATTGGCATGTGCCAGCAGCGATACAACGATACCTTCCAGGTCGCGTACACTCTCGTTGACATTCTCTGCGATAAAGTCCACCACCTCCATGGGAATCACAAGACCGTCGCGGTGAATCTTGTTCATCAGGATGTTGCGTCTCAGTTCGATGGTCGGTTTTTCCAGCTCGGCCACCATGCCCCACTTGAATCGGGTGATGAGTCGCTCCTCCATACCTTGTAGCAACACCGGTGCGCGGTCGCTGGTCAGTATCAGCTGCTTGCCATTCTGGTGCAGTTGGTTGAAGATGTGGAAGAAGGTGTTCTGCGTCTTGGTCAGTCCTGCAAACTCCTGGATGTCATCAATGATGAGCACATCGATGTGCTGGTAGAAATTGATGAAATCGTTGGTCGTATTGTTGCGCACGGAGTCTGTGTATTGCACTTGGAAGAGGTGTGCCGATACGTAGAGCACACGTTTCTCAGGATAGAGTTCCTTGATACGCGTACCGATGGCATTGGCCAGGTGTGTCTTGCCGACACCCGATGCTCCGTAGAGGAAGAGGGGGTTGAAGATGGTCTTGGCCGGATTTTGTGCCACCGCTTCGGCTACGCTACGCGACAGCTTGTTGCTGACACCCTCGATAAAGGTATCAAAATTATAGTTTGGATTCAGGTGTGGGTCCAGGTCAGGGAGCGGTGCTACCGATATCTTGGCTGTCTCCACCTGCTTGATGGGCAAGATAGAGCGCTTCGACGACTCCATCTGCACAGTTTGCTCGGGTCGCGAACTCTTGTTCACGACCACGTCATACATCAATTGCGTGCCCTCGCCAAATACCTTATATAAGGCCTTGCGGAGCAGGTCAATGTATTTGTCCTCCAGGAATTCATAGAAGAACTGCGTCGGTACGCGGACCAGCAGTGTCTTGTCCGTGAACTCCAGAGGGACAATGGGGAGAAACCAGGTCTTGTATGCCTGCTCTGAAACATTATCTCGAATAATATCAAGACAGCGGTTCCACAACTCGACATGATTCAATTCACTCATAACAGCTTTTACTCTTCTTTTTATTGATTAAGCGAAACTTCTACGCTTGCAAAATTGAGAATCTTATTCGAAATAAACAAATGCAATTTTTCTTGCTTTTTTGAACGGAAGAATAACGTCTTATTTTTCAGTATATTGCAAATCCCTTCCTGGGGGCTTACTCAGAAAGGGATTTGGATTATTGTAATTGCTTGATGTCTAGAGTCGTGTCTGCGTTATGTGATGTGGTTGCTCACTCCCGGACCATGGTTTATCCTGTTCCTAATCTCCTTTATTAGCGCTATTTCGGGGAATAAACGGGTTTTCTTTGGTTTCTCCATTATTTAGACTGTTTTTAAATAAGTCCTGTAAAGGTGCTTTTAACCTTTGCTTTCAATACAGGAATAATTTAACTTAAACAGCTATTTGGGCATCTGGCACCACTCAGGTGGGGGAGCACATTATTTGTCCTTTTTGCCGAAGAGGGAGAAGTGGACGTAGCGTTTGGGGTGGGCCTGCAGGTCTTGCAGCAGACTGGCAGCATTGGCTGTCGTAGCACTGAGGTTGTTGTAGAGGGCAGGGTCGTTGAGCAGCAAGCCGATGGTGTTGTCCCGGCTGTTGAGCTGGTCGGTGAGTCGCTTGACGTTGGCCAGGGTATCATCTACCTTGCTCATGGCAGCTGCATAGTCGATGCTCTTGAGGTTGTCCGTGATGGTCACCATGTTGTCGCCAATACGATTTAGTTTGCCTGTCAGGGCAGGCATCTCTTGACTCATCATGCGGTTGAGCTGCTGACTCGTGGCGTTGAGGTTGGCCGTCAGTCCCTCTACATGGTGCAGTGTAGCAGTCAGGGCAGGGTCGGCCAGCAGGGTGTTGATGGAGCAGAGGATAGAGTCCAGTTTGGGGAGCATACGCTCCAGCTGCGGTACCATGTCGCCTACTTGTCCCATCATGCCGGTGTTGAGTGTACCTTGCAGCGTGTCGCCCACTTCGCAACGCTGGCGCGGGTTGTTAGCCAGCAGGAGTGACATCTTCATGCCCCCTAGCATGTCGGTGGTCAGTTCGGCAGTGCTGCCCGCAGGGATACGCAGTTCGGGATTGACGTCGATTTCTGCCACGACTCGTCCCGGGGTGGTGTAGTCGTATATCAGGTCGCGTACGATACCTACACTGTAACCATCAGCAAAGACGGGAGTCGATTTGGTGAGTCCGTTGACATTATTGAACTTGACGTAGAAATAGCTGGTTGGCTTGAATAGGTGAATACCTTTCAGGTAGTTGATTCCATATACCAGGATGCACAGGGCTGCCACGCCAGCTATGCCGATTCTAACTTCTTTGGATAGTAATTTCATGTCGATATATAAATAATGTAAGTCAATATAAATATGTATGTCTGGTTATCGTTTCTGTTTCTTTGCTCGATAGGTTTGGATGGCTTTCTGCACATCGGTCTTTTTACCATTCTTGAAGGCGATGACAAAAGCCCCTTTGAAGCGTTTCTCCAGCGCCCGTTTGGTGCGTAGGGCTTCGTCGTAGTTGGCCGTTGTGCCTGCGGTATATTTGTAGATTTTGCCCTCCTTGAAGACTTCTACCCGGCTC
This sequence comes from uncultured Mediterranea sp., assembly GCA_945831575.1. GTDB lineage: Bacteria > Bacteroidota > Bacteroidia > Bacteroidales > Bacteroidaceae > Bacteroides. The sequence goes on along the minus strand of CAMACX010000021.1, from coordinate 9,225 downwards.
ACCCCCTTGAAGCGTTTGTCGGTTGTGGCGATCTTGGTGGCTGAGGTGAGGATCTGCACCTTGAAGGTCAGCTCCTCTACCTCTTGTTCAGCCGGTTTGGTAGCCTTTGGCTTGTTGCTCTCGGGCTTGGGCAGTGGAGTGCCTTCTACACGGCCTGATGCTGTCTGTTCTTGCGCAGGAGGCATCTCCCTTTGCACGGGGGTAGTCTCTCTTCGTGCTGAGGGTGTCTCTCCCTTCCCAGGCTGAGGAGTAGGGCTGCTCCCTCCATTGTGGCGTGCTTCCTGTTCGCGTTTATAGGTCATGAATGCGTGATAGATGCCTTCTGCGAGGTTGCTTGTCCCGGCGTCACTATTGAGGTATCTCTCCTCGGCGGGGGTAGAGATGAAGCCCAGTTCCACGAGAATGCTCGGCATAGCGCTGGCCTTGAGCACCAGGAATCCAGCCTGATGTACGCCTCGGTCCACCCTTTTGCATCTGTTCTTGAACTGCTGCTGTACGAGCGAGGCCAGGTGAACGCTCTGCGACATGTATTTATCCTGCATGAACTCAAAGATAATGTATGACTCAGCTGAGTTGGGGTTAAATCCAGAATAGCGTGTCTCGTAATCATTCTCATAGAGGATGACGGCGTTCTCGCGCTTGGCCACCTCCAGATTGTCATCCGATTTGGCCAGACCCAGCGTCCAGGTGGAGGGACCTTGGGCGGTGCGGTTTTTGGCCAAGGCATTGGTGTGAATGGAGATGAAGAGGTCAGCCTTGGCATCGTTGGCTATCTTGGCCCGTCGGTCGAGAGGGATGAATATGTCTCTCGAACGGGTATAGACTACCCTGACGTCCTTACAGTTCTGCTTGATCAGATTGCCCAGCTTGAGGGCTACCTTCAGGTTGATGTTCTTCTCTTTGGAAATCTTGCCGATGGCTCCCGGGTCATGGCCACCATGGCCTGCGTCAATCACGACCACAAACTCCTTGGCCGCAACGTGACCGCAGAGGCATAGCATGCAGCACAGCAACAGCAGCAAGTGTTGCATGGTGTGGATGGCGATTCGATTTCTTACTTTCATCAGCTGATATTTTGCGGCAAAGTTACTATTTTTTTAGCAAAACGTCATCTTTGGAAAAAGTTTTCTCCTTTTTCGCCCACTAAAAATGGAATTTGTACTATCTTCGCACCCCAAAATAGGAGTAATTGAACGATGTTTATACGATTTCTTAAGAATTGGACTCTTCCCGTAGCGATGCTTTCGGGTGCGTTGGCTTATTTCTTTTTTGCCAAGGTGGCATGGGTTGCTCCATGCAAACCCTTGCTCTTGCAGGTGATTGCATTGCTTACCCCCACCTTGATTTTTGCCCAGTTGCTGCTTACTTTCTGTAAGGTAGAGGTGTGTGACCTCAAGCCTCGTGGATGGCATGGGTGGCTGTTGCTTTTCCAGATTGTTGTGGTGCTGTTGCTCACGTGGCTGTTGGTGGCCTGTCCTCTGCCGGAGCTCTACCGCGAGGTGTTTGAGGCGGCCATGGTCTGTCTGGTCTGCCCTACGGCCACTGCTGCTGCAGTGATTACGGCCAAGCTGGGAGGCAGTGCAGCTACGTTGACTACCTACACGTTGCTCTCCAACCTGATGGCTGCAGTGGCTGTACCTCTACTGTTCCCCTTGGTGGAGCCACATGAGGGGTTGACCTTCTTCCTGGCTTTTCTGCGTATCTTAAGCAAGGTGTTCCCTTTGCTGCTCTGTCCCTTCATCCTGGCCTTGCTGTTGCGTCGCTTTGTTCCCGCTGTGCATCAATGGTTGATGAACCGTCATGAGGCAGCCTTCTACCTGTGGGGTGTGGCGTTGGCTATCGTATCGGGCCAGACTATTCGCTCGTTGGTAAATAGTGAGGCACCGGTCTTCGTCATGTGGCTTATTGCGCTGGCCGGTCTGGTCACTTGCGTGGTGCAATTTGCGTTGGGCAAAAGGGTGGGTCAGCATTACGGAGAGCGTCTTTCTGCCGGGCAGGCCTTGGGGCAGAAGAATACGGTGCTGGCTATCTGGATGGCCTATACCTATCTGCAGCCTCTCTCCTCCGTAGGACCAGGCTCCTATGTGCTGTGGCAGAATCTGATCAACAGCTACCAGCTCTGGAAGAAGCGTAAGCTCGAGACCAAAGCGGCGCACTAAGACAGTCAACAGGAGCTATGCGAAGAAGGATTGTCGAGATAGATTACTTCAAGGGGGTGCTGATTCTGCTCATGGTAGCTTTTCACCTTATATATATAGGTGACAGCTACCCTTACCTCAAGCGGGTGGTCTATACGTTTCACATGCCGGGTTTTCTGCTGATTTCTGGCTATCTGATGAAGCAGGACGCACCGTGGCCACAGTTCCTACGCTCCTTAGGCTGGCTTCTGGTACCCTATGCCGTCATGGAGAGTGGCTATGTAGTGATGTCCTCTATCTTGCCTGTGCGCGAGGCGGTTGAGCAGCTTTCACTACGGGTGATGCTGGATAAACTGCTCCTGCATCCTTTGGGACCCTATTGGTACCTGCATACATTGATTATCTGTACCCTTATCAGTCGGCTGGCGCAAGGGATGCTGACCGCTTGTGGCATTACGGCACATAGGGTATTCGGGCACTTCCTATTTGCTCTGGTGGGTGTGTGGGTGTGTGCCCAACTGATGGGGCTGCTCTCCTTGACCAATGGGTACTATTACATGCTGGGCGTGCTGCTTGCAAGTAGCCAACTGTCACCTCGGGCACTGCTGTGCAGCTCCTGGTGGGTCGTGGTACCGCTTGTGTTGCTCTGCCTAGTGCCCGATTGCCTTGACCGGTCCACTCCGGGAGGATTGCTGATACTCTATCTGGTCTTCTCCCTCATGCTGAAGTGCTACACGGTGATGTCCACCACCATGCTGGGTAGTATGCTCATCCGTGCGGGCCGTAATAGCCTCGCCATCTTTCTCTTTTCACCCCTTTTTACCATGGGGATGAAGTTTTGTGTACCGTGGTTCGCCTTTGATCCTACAGGACTGCTGTTCTTAATGGTAGCTTTGGGGACAGCTGTAGAGGGCTCCCTGCTGCTAGCCAGAGTCATGGATGCATGGGGCATCTCCCCCTACTTCTGTGGCCGCAACATGTTAAGATAAGGCGCCCTCTATACTTGATCAGATGGCGAATTTTTCAGGATGCTTACCCGTGTATTGCTTGAAGTGTTGCTTCATCTCACGGATGCATTCATCTACGTTATCAGAGAGTTGCAGTTCTTTAGTAATGCTCAACGTGCGGGTGGGGAAGTCGAATCCCATCAGCAACACGCGCACATCAGCCCCCCGCGCAATGTAGTAGAAGCCCTTCTTCCAGTCGGGATTGGCCTTGCGAGTACCTTCGGGTGTGATGACGAGCAGAAAGCGCTTGCTTCGGCGGAACTGCTCAGCCATCTGTTCGGTGAGCGAGGTCTTCCGGCTCCGGTCCACGGGGATGCCCCCCATGGCACGAAACAGCATACCCAGAGGGAAGAAGAACCACTCCTTCTTCATCATGAACGAGCCTGTGATACCATTTGCACCGGCAAAGAGCTTACCGATGAGGAGGTCCCAGTTGGAAGTATGCGGTGCCATGCAGACCAGACATTTGTCGTAGATGGGCACAGTGACTTCACTTTTCCATCCCATCAAGCGATAGAAAAGGAAACGGCAGATGCTTTGCTTCATGTTCAGTTCAGTTTGGCCAGTTCATCAAGGATGGCACTCACTTCGGCATTGAAGTCTGCACGGAGCTTCTTGAAGAATAGCTTCACGCTGCCCGGTTCGATGTGGCTGATGCGTGCCAGGTATTCATCCTGCAGGTTGAGGATGCGTCCCATCAGTTGGTCAGCCTTCTCCTTGTTTGTCCCAGGTACGTAGAGGCTTTGAATAAGACAGTCCGTAAACAGTTCGCTTGCAATATGATTAATTTGCTTCTTCAGATTTCTTTTGTTTGCCATAATTTTAATAATCAATAAGTTAGTAAAACGAAAATTGCTTCTCTCTGGAGGTAATAACGGATTCGTGTACGATACTTCCTCCAAATTTTTGGTAAAGATAGTGCTTTTATTTATTTTTGCAGCGATTTTTCTAAAATATTTTTTTGTATGGCAACATCCAATGCGACTGCTCCTGAGTCAGCATCTCAGGGAGAGTCGTTCCTCAAGAGGAACAACAAGCTGATTTACAAGTTGGTGCTTGCAGTGCTTACCCTCTGCCTGTTGGCATGGTACATTCCTGCATCCCGTCCCTTCACCTCATGGGTTACCCCTCCGGTGGCGCTCTTTAGCGGTCTGGCCTTCGCCCTGCTCTGCGGGCAGCCTTTCCCAAAATTCAATAAGAAAATGTCGAAGTACCTGTTGCAATATTCCGTCGTGGGACTTGGCTTTGGCATGAATCTGGAGGCCTCTCTTGCCTCGGGCAAGGAGGGCATGGAGTTTACAGTGATTTCTGTAGTAGGCACGCTGCTCATCGGTTGGATTCTAGGGCGTAAACTCCTGAAAGTTAACCGTGACACCTCCTATCTGATCAGTTCGGGCACAGCCATCTGTGGCGGTAGTGCCATCGCGGCGGTAGGCTCTGTGCTCAAAGCCAAGGACAGTGACATGTCCGTAGCGCTCGGCACCATCTTCATCCTCAACGCCATTGCCCTCTTCATCTTCCCACCCATTGGCCATGCGCTCGGCATGGACCAGCAGCAGTTTGGCATGTGGGCAGCCATTGCCATCCACGACACCAGTTCTGTGGTAGGGGCCGGGGCAGCCTATGGTGAAGAGGCCCTTCAGGTGGCCACTACCATTAAGCTGACCCGAGCCCTGTGGATTATCCCCCTGGCTCTGCTGACCAGCGTGATGTTTAACCGCAAGGGAGGCAAGATCACCATCCCCTGGTTTATCCTCTTCTTCGTGCTCGCTATGGTAGTCAATACCTACCTGCTCTCCACCTCCGAGACAGGAGCCGTCATAGGCCGGACGGTCAATTCCTTGGCCCGTCAGTCGCTCACGGTAACGCTCTTCTTCATTGGGGCATCCCTCTCTCGTGACGTAATCAAGCAAGTAGGTATCAAACCGATGATTCAGGGCGTCCTGCTCTGGATTGTCATCAGCGTAGCTACCCTGGGGTATATCCTTCTTTAGGGATTACTTCACATCCGATACTTTGGCCAGGCCGCCTTCACTCGTCTCTTTATAGAGCGAGGGGAGGTCGTTGCCGGTCTCCTTCATCACCTCTACCACCTTATCAAACGATACGCGGTGCATACCGTCGGTAAAGGAGGAGTAGAGGTTGGCATCCAGGGCACGTGCAGCCGCATAGGCGTTGCGCTCGATACAGGGGATTTGCACCATGCCACATACCGGGTCGCACGTCATGCCCAGGTGATGCTCCAGACCCATCTCAGCCGCATACTCAATCTGTGTGGGACTGCCTCCAAAGAGTTGGTTGGCCGCAGCCGAGGCCATGGAACAGGCTGTACCCACCTCAGCCTGGCAGCCAGCTTCGGCTCCCGAGATGGAGGCGTTCTGCTTGACGATGTTGCCAATCAGGCCTGCAGTGGCCAGGGCACGCAAGATGCGGATGTCGCTGAACTCCCGGCTCTTCTGCAAGTGGTAGAGTACCGCAGGCACCACGCCACACGAGCCACATGTCGGAGCCGTCACAATCACACCCCCTGAGGCATTCTCTTCGCTCACGGCCAGGGCATAGGAGAAGACCAGTCCGCGCGACTGCAGGGAGGCCTTGTAGCCACTGGCCTTGATATAGTAGGCAGAAGCCTTGCGACGCAGGTGAAGCGGGCCGGGCAGTACCCCTTCTGCATCCAGTCCACGGCGTATAGATTCGCGCATGGCCTTCCACACTTCGGCCAGGTAATCCCAGATATCGCTCTCCTCACACTCCTTCACGTACTCCCAATAGTTACGTCCCGAGCGTTCACACCATTGCAGAATGTCGCTCAGGTGGCTCAATTCATAGACGTCCGGCGTGTTGACCGATTGCGCCCCGTCACTCTCTTCCGCCAGTGCACCACCTCCTATGCTATAGACCGTCCATTCGTCCAGTACATCTCCAGCCGCATTGAGTGCGATAAACTTCATGCCGTTGGGGTGGAAGGGGAGAAAGACTTTAGGTTCCCAGATGATTTCCACGGGAGCGTGCGGTTGCAGCACCTCCACGATAGCCACGTTGGTCATGTGTCCCTTGCCTGTGGCAGCCAGACTGCCATAGAGGGTTACTTGGAACGACGCAGCCTCTGGATGACGCTGCAGGAAGATCTCGGCTGCCTTACGGGGAGCCATGGTGTGGCTGCTCGAAGGTCCCGTGCCGATGCGGTAGATTTCTTTAATCGATTTCATAGGTATATATCTTATAAGTATAATATTTATGTATTGTTAGTATGCTATTTAGAGATGATAAGTATGATGTCTATCTTTGATGAGTGTGCTATTCAGCTAATTCAGGTCCACCACGGTGATTCCTGCTCCGCCAAACTGCACATGCTCATCCTGGAAGTGGCGCACTCCACCGACCGTCTGCAGGTATTGCCGTATCAAGGTGCGCAAGATGCCCGTGCCTGTTCCATGCAGGATGCGCACGCGGCTCATGCCTACGAGGATGGCGTCGTCGATGAAGTAGGTCACCGCCTGGATGGCCTCGTCTCCCCGCATCCCCCGCACATCCAGGTCCTGCTTGAAGTGCAACTTCTTCTCGTGCATGGCATCACGCGTCTCGGCTGTCACAAAGGTGCTCTTGGTAGAGAGTTCCACTTGGCGGAGCGGTGCGTTGGTGCGCTCCAGCCTGTCCAGCTTCACCATCGTCTTCAGTTGTCCAAAGACCACCACAGCCTGCTTGTCGTTCACCTCCATCACCTGTCCCACGGTGCTCTGTCCGCGGAGCTTTACGGTCTCGCCGGCTGTAATCGGCTTGGGCGGTTCCGGTTTTGATGCCTGCACCCCTGCTTCAGGACCCTTTCCTTTGGCTTTGCGCTCCTTCTTCCGCTCGGCACGTTCCTGGAGCAACTTCATTTTGCGTGCTATACGCTCCTCCTCTTCAGCCACCTGCTGTTGTTCCAGCGTTTCGCGGAAGGCATTCAGCTCCTGCCGTACCTTGCGCGTCTTCTCCTTCTCGGCCTGCGCCTCCTTGATGGCACTGATGGTATTCTCGATGCGCGAGTTCGCCTCACTCATCAGTTGCTGTGCCTGCTCCTTGGCCTCGCGGATGATCTGCTTGCGCTGTTGTTGCAGCTCCTCCATCTCCTGCTGGTAGCGGGCGATGGTCTCCTCCATCTGCTTCTCCCGTTGACGGATGCTCTGTCGCTTGTTCTCCCAGTAGCGTTTGTCGCGCACGATGTCCTGCAGGTACTTGTCCGCATTGATGTATTCGCTACCCACGATGGCCGAAGCATCAGCAATCACCTCCTCGGGCAGGCCAATCTTGCGGGCAATCTCCACGGCAAACGAACTGCCCGGGTTGCCAATCTGCAGTTGGAAGAGCGGTTGCATCAGGTGGCGGTCATAGAGCATGGCCCCATTGACCACCCCTTCGTGGTCCTCGGCAAAGTGCTTCAGGTTCTGGTAGTGGGTCGTGATGACCCCGTATGCCTGCTTCTCATTGAACCGCTTCAGCACCGCCTCGGCAATGGCCCCGCCAATCTGCGGCTCCGTACCTCCGCCAAACTCATCAATGAGTATCAGACTCCGGTCATCGGCCATCTTCATCATCTGCTTCATGTTGAGCAGGTGCGAAGAGTAGGTGCTGAGGTCATCCTCGATGCTCTGCTCGTCACCGATGTCAATGAAGATGCTGCTGAATAGGCCGGCATGGCTTCCCTCATGCAGGGGGATGGGCAATCCACATTGCAGCATGTATTGCAGGAGCCCCACCGTCTTGAGGCATACTGATTTACCGCCTGCATTAGGTCCCGAGATGAGCAGGATGCGTTGCTGCTCGTTGAGCTCGATGTCCAACGGTACGACCCGTTTCCCGTGCTTGGCCAGCGAAGCTTGCAGCAGGGGATGTACAGCCATCACCCAGTCCATCACCTGACCTTGCTCCAGTGCAGGCTTGATGGCCTGGTTGCTGAGTGCCCATGAAGCCTTTGCCCGGATGAAGTCCACCTCAGCCAGCAGCTCATAGCTGATGAGCAGTGAGGGGATGCTCGGGCGCAGGCGGTTGGAGAGGTCCGTGAGGATGCGGATGATCTCGCGTCGCTCGTCACTCTCCAGCTCCCGGATGCGGTTGTTGGCCTCCACCACCTCAGCAGGCTCGATGAAGACCGTCTTGCCACTGGCCGACTCATCGTGTACGATGCCACGTATCTTTCGCTTCAGGGCAGGAGCCACAGGGATGACCAGTCGTCCGTCACGCAGGGTGGGGGTGATGTCCTTGTCCACCACCCCTTCCGACTGGGCATTGCGCAGGATGCTGTTGAGCGTGCGTCCTATGCTGCCCATCGTGGCGCTCAGTTCGCGGCGGATTCGGGCGAGTTCAGGCGAGGCATTGTCCTTGATTTTGCCGTAAGGCGAGAGGATGGAATCCATCAGCTTCACCAGTTGGGGAAATACCTCCACGTCAGCAGCCAGCCTGCTCAGGCAGGGATAGCGGTATGCGGGGAGTGTCCCTTCTGGTGTATCCATCTCCTCTTCCTCGGGATGGAGCAGGAAGCGCACGATGCGCCCGATGGTCTCCAGCGAGCGGCGCAGGTCCCACAGCTCCTGTTCGTCCAGGTAGAGACCTTCCACGCGTATGCGTGCGAGCGACGCGCGTACATCAAAATAATATTGGGCAGGCCACTCCTCCTCGCCCTGCAGGATGTCCATCATCTCACAGGTCTGGCTGAGCCACTCTTCCACCTCCTCATATCGGTCAGAGAAGTGCATTGCGTCCACACGCTCCTCACCGAGTGTACTCAGACAGCGTTCCTTGAGCAGGTGGCGAATTTGGTCGTAACCTATCTTATTTTCAAAGTTTTGCGGGTATATTATCATATATTTTATCATCTAACGTTGTGCAAAAGTACAATTTATTTTTGAAAAAAATGCCGAAAAGTTTTGGAGATTCAAAAATAATCTCTACCTTTGCAGCGCAATTAAGGGAAAGCACCTCTGTAAAGGTTGAGAGAAACCGTAGCAAGTGCTTGAAAAAGACTTCCCCTTGAGTGCGATGAAATATTGGAAAGGTGGTAGAGTGGTCGATTACAGCGGTCTTGAAAACCGCCGTACCGAGAG
>CAMACX010000020.1 GCA_945831575.1 uncultured Mediterranea sp. | reverse complement strand
TAAGCAGCATCATCCGTTCTGCTATTGCTCATTTCTGGTTTGTGAGCATTCACCCGTTCGAAGACGGTAATGGCAGATTGGCACGTATTCTTTCCGACATGCTACTGGCAAGAGGGGAGAAGAGTGAATTTCGCTTCTACAATGTCTCATCGCAGATCAACAAAGACAAGAACCATTACTATGACATTCTGGAACGAATGCAGCATGGGGATGGCGACATTACCGAATGGTTGGTATGGTACATGCAGAAGCTGATAGAGGCACTGGACGAAGCAGAAACCATTGTTAACATAATTCTCAACAAGAGTTTCTTCTGGCAGAAGGCTTCATCAATACCGATGACTGAGCGACAGACACAAATGCTCAACCTATTCCTTGACCGGTACGAAGCAAAGATAACGTCAAAGACATGGGCAACATTGGCGAAGTGCTCCAAAGACACTGCCATACGTGACATTCAAGACCTCTTGGACAAGAACATCTTGGTGGAGGACATCCCTGGAGCAAAGCGACCAAGTTATTCTATTGTCTATGATGCGGAAGACCTCACTCAGTTCTTCACAGAGGTGAACATCGTCGAAGAAAACGAAGTTCCATATCTCAAAGCTTTGTTCAAAGGTAAGAAGCCTGTAAACGAAAGGATTTTGAAACTTGATGCAGAGCGATTCAAGAAAGGAGACCTCCCATTATCAAATCTCCTTAGTAAGTACTGCTCATATATAGCTCAAAGCAATTGAGCCAAAGTATAACATGTAGCAATGGTAACGTGTCTAACTTGATATGTTACCATTTTTTATTGCGAATTTGCATGTAATCCGTGGAGATTCATCCCAATTAGGTGTATTTCTACGAAGTATCGACATATATTTGTCTTCTTCAATAAAAAGAAATGTTTCCCAAATGTTTCCCAAACCCTATCTATGTAGTTGATTATCAGTATTCCTTAGCAGCGGCACAGGCTGCTATCGAGGAATAATCCTTAGATACTGAAATACCTTAAGATACGAGGCAGGTGCTTGGCAACAGGCACTTGCCTCTGTTATTTTTTGTTGTGTGATGTGTTCTGCGTCGTTGCAATCATCTGTCCGCGCAGGTGCGGAAGTTTGTCCGAGCAGGTGGGGAAGTTTGTCCGGAACAATGCGGACAATTATATTGCGAGGCGTAATTTTTGAACGCCTGATAAAGAAAAACGACCATTATGTGTTAAAAATAAGTCCGAAAAAGCGTTTTATGCCGTAATTATTTTACGGAATGGCTATTTATTCGTAACTTTGTATCTTCAAATAGCAATAATGAAATCAAGTGAATATGCTTACACAATTCGCCGTTACAAACTATAAAGGCTTTAAGCATCGCATAGAATGGGACTTGTCCCATCCAAGCAACTACTCTTTTAATGCTGATGCCGTTCAAGAAGGTGTTGTCAAGAATGGCATCATCTATGGTCCAAACGGAGCAGGAAAGTCAAACTTCGGTTTGGCTATCTTCGATATTGCCAATCACCTGTCCCATAAATGGAAGAAGCCAGATTATTATCTGAATTATGCTTGTGCTGGTCATCAGGAGCTGCCGGTGGAGTTTGAGTACACATTTGTCCTGGGCGGGCATACCTTATTGTATAGTTATAGCAAAGTGGCTTCGGAACTGAAGGGCAACATCGTTCGTGAGCAGCTGATTGTGGATGGCAATGAGGTGCTGTTGAAGGATGATGGTGTTTTGAACATTGCCAATGAGTTTGGTTTGACTCAGGCAGCAGTCGATAGCCTGAAGGATAGCGCAAACAACATCTCCATGGTCAACTACCTGCTTGGTTCTGTGCCTCTCTCCAAGGGACACGCCCTGCTCTTGCTTCGGGATTTCGTTGAGAATATGCTGTTCTTCAGAAGCTTGGACAACCGAGAGTTCATTGGCTTGAAGGAGGGAGGAAGCAACATCGAAGAGTATATCATCACGCACCACCTTGCCGATGACTTTGCTGCATACTTGAAAGAGGTCAGTGGACAAGAGTACGAGTTTGCTCCCAGTGCACAGGGGGAGAACGTGCTTTACTGTCTGATGGACGGCGTGAGAATACCATTCCAATGGGTGGCATCCACAGGCACAAAGAATCTGGAGCTTCAATACTATTGGCTGAAGGAAATGGATAATGCTTCATTCGTGTTCATTGACGAGTTTGATGCATTCTACCACCATGAGCTGTCCTATAAGATTTGCAAGCGTTTGTTCGAGGGAAGCAATCAGGTGTTTGTAACCACACACGACACCTTCCTGTTGAGCAATGATCTGCTCCGTCCCGACTGCTTCTTCATTCTCAGAGACAACCAGATTAAGGCCATCTGCGACATGACAGACAAGGAACTGCGCTTTGGACACAATCTGGAGAAACTTTATAGAGGCGGAACATTTGGCTTATGATACTGTTTGTATTTGAAGGCGACGAACGTGAACCTCGTCTGTACAGGACATTAGAGAGGTTATACTTCCCGAAGCAGAACGAGAACATCATCTGCTCTTTCGGGAACAACATCTATGACCTATACAACGAGCTGCAAGAGTATGATGGGGATGGCGACATTGTCGCTCTCATGCGTGAACGTCTTGCCGATAGGGGCGATGCGACATTGGACGGCATCAGAAACTCGGATATTTCTGAAATATTCTTGTTCTTCGACTATGACTTCCAGAACTCCCAACTCTCGCTTGACGAAATCAACAGGCGCGTGGAAGAGATGCTGACACTATTTGATGATGAGACCGACAATGGTAAACTCTACATCAACTATCCCATGATTGAGTCCATCCGCTACACTAAGGAGCTGCCCGATGATGCTTATGCCAGCTATACCATTGGAAGGGAAGCTTGTAAAGACTTCAAGCGTCTGGCACGCGAGTTCTCTGCCTACGACAGTCTTGACCATCTGCTGTTCAAGGATGGAGTAACTCCCACCAAGGACAAATACCTGAAGGTAAAGGATAACTGGGAATATCTGAGGACAATGAATGTCTGTAAGGCAAACCTGCTGACAACAGGATTCTTCGCTATGCCAAGAATGAAATCCGACATCGGTCAACTGGCTATATTCAACAACCAAATGACGAAGTTCGTGAAGCCAAATGAAAGTGTGGCCATACTCAACAGTTTCCCTATCTTCATTTATGAGTATATGAAGTAGGGTGACACTTTACACTTGACGCTTTACGCTTGACGCTGTGGGGGCGATATGCTACGGCGTGGGGGTGATACGACAGATTCTGCCATCAGGGGTGATGCCTGGTGACAGAATCTGTTTTCGTCTAGGTCTCCGGGGTTACTGCTTCACGAGGTCGGGGATGACTCTGCGGCGGTTGGTCTCGGGCCGGAGGGCTACGTGGATCCAGGGGTGGCCGGTGGGGGTGGCTCGCTCCCAGATCAGCTCGTCGAAGGGGACGTGGGCCTGGAGCCACTCGAACCATTCGCGGCCGGTCGGTATGTCGGGGATGCGGATGTCGGCGGCACAGCCGGAGATGTGGTTGCTGGTGGGGCTGCCACCCACGGCGCGGTTGAGGATGAGGCAGCGGTAGCCGCTGTTGATGTGGATGGGGAGCTGCTCCGGCTCTCCTTCAAGGGGGGAGGGGGCGTGTCGTGGGCTGTTGGCGTGCTGCCGCAGGGGCTCCAGGACTTGCTCGCAGAGGCGCTGGAGGTTGCCGATGAGGATGCGGTCGTAGGCCTTGGTGGGTGTCAGGGTGTTGTCGATGCCCAGCCGGCGGGCGGTGGCTGAACGGGTGAATTCTTCTAGCTGGAAATGTTGGGTCAGTCTCATGGTCGTATGGGTCAATTTTTAACAGGATTTTTATTGTCAACTAGACTATGTCGTGGATGTGCAGGGTGACCTGGTTGCCGCGCTGCAGGCTCATGCAGATGCGTTCGTAGAGGGCATCGAAGGTGGACTTGGGATGGGTGAGGAGACCCAGGCCGGCCTTGGTGCCTACGAGGATGCTGCCGTCGTGACGGCCATGGATGCCGTTGCCGGCCTTGATCATGGGGCAGATGATGGGGCGGCAGCTGTTGCAGGACATGTGCTGCTGCTTCTTCGGACAGGTGCGGCAGAGCCGCTTGTCATCGACGAGGAGCATCCTGCGGCTGTACTGCTTGCAGTGGTGCATCGTGACGGGGTAGCGGCCGGCGGGTAGTCCGGAGATGGTGTTCTCCAGGGTCTGGCATACGCGGATGCCGAGGATGGTGAGGTGGCCTTCGGTGATCTCGCCTCTGACGAGTGTGCGTTGGAGGGTGATGTTCAGATGTTTCATGACTTTCGGATGTTTTTTTTGAATGGTTTTCAGATGTTTTTTTGAATGGATTTCGTGATGAGTTACAGGTGATTCGCATACCACTGGGCGTAGTCTTTGTAGCCTCTGGGGAGCTGGTGGCGCACGAGCTGTGGGAGGTGCTCCTTGAGCTGCTGGTAGAGGCGACTGCCGGCTTCGTCGTTGTCGGGCACGATGTGGAGCTGGATGGGGACGGGCACTTTGGCGAGCGCCTTCGTGAGCTGCCGCGGCTTGAGGAGGGTGGCGCTGGGGATGGCGATGGCTTTGTGTCCGCTGCTCAGCATGGCCCAGCAGTCGCTCGGCCCTTCGGTGAGGAAGAGGCTGTCGCCCGCTGTGAGCAGGCGCAGGACGGGGAGGTTGTAGAGGCTGCATTGGCTGCCCGGCGGGAAGTGGAAGCGGGGAGGCTGGCTGCCGGGGCTCTGGCTTTCGGGAGGCTGGCCGTCGGATCCCTGGCTGCCGGGGCTCTCGCTGCCGGGTCCCGTATGGGGTGGCTTGGGCGTGCTGGGGTAGTCGAGGTTGCGGCTCTGGATGCCTGTGAGGCGGCCTTGGGGGTCGTAGTAGGGTATCTGGAGCCAGTTGGTGCCTTGCTTGTCGCGCCAGCTGGTGAGGCGGCACCAGGCCACTACCCGGGGGTCGAGACGGCGCTCGGTGAAGAGGAAGTGGCGTGCGGCGTTGCTCAGCCAGGGGTGCTCGAAGTAGCGGGCGTAGCGCGTGGAGTCAAACGTGGGTGGGGCGGCTGTCACGCAGCCTGTGCCTCCTCCTTGCGGGGAGGATAGCGGGGGCCTGTGTGCTTCCCTCGCCATGGGGGTGAGGGTGGGGGCCAGCCATTCGCAGGCTTCGCGGAAGTTCTTGCCCAGGCATTGCATGGTGAGGTCGATCACGCCGCCGTGTGCCCCGCAGGCGAAGCAGCGGTAGCTGTTGCGGCTCACGCTGAAGGCGAGGCTGGGGTGGCGGTCGTCGTGGAAGGGGCAGAGGGCCTTGTGACGCACTACGGTCATGCCGAGGCGTTCGGCCACCTCCTCGATGGGGAGGCTCTTGATTTGCTGGATTTCGGTGTCTTGGATTCGCATGGGGTAGGCATTTGTTTCTGGGTGATTGAATGATTTTGTTTCAGGGGGTGATTTTGACGAAGTGGTTCTTGTCGAGGGCACGGACTTCGCCTGACTGGAGCCACATGTAGATGAACTGTCGGGGCGGGGTGCCGAGGTTGAGCCGCTGACAGACCAGCTGGAGCTGGGCGCGGGTGAACTGCTCGGGCAGCTGGTCGATGAGGCTGTTGTCGCGGCGCTTCACGCTGTACTTCACCGGTTGGTCGTCGGCCGTCAGCTCATCGTAGCGTTTGCCCCAGCGGTTGAGCAGTTTGTCCAGGATGTACTCAGCCATGAAGTGGTAGAGCCGCAGGCATCGCTTCTGGTACCTGGGCAGCAGCTCGGGGCGTTCGTCTTCGAGGCGGTAGAGGTAGTAGCAGAGTGCGGCGATGCGGAATGCGGAGACGGAGGCTCGCTTGCGGAAGGTGTTGATGGCCTTGCTGTTGGTGTCGGCAGCGAGCTTCATCTTCTTCTCGTTCCAGCGCTTGCAGGCGCTGTCGATCCAGGTCATGTCGAGCGTCTGTGTGGGCTTGAGGCTCCCGTCGGCCTGGTAGGTGTCGCTCATGATGCGCTGCAGGTAGTAGCTGATGGCGGTGCGCTGCTCGTCGGTGTAGGGCTTGAAGAGGGCCGCTTTGCTGCCCAGGGGGTCGTCGATGTTGCAGAGTATGCAGCGGGTGATGTTGCCGCCTTCGATGGACTCCTTGTCCATGAAGTGATCGACGGCGCTGGGTGTGGCGCAAAACATGTAGCAGATGTTGATATCGACGATGGCCGAGTAGGAGTTGTCGCTGGCAAAGTCGATGCCGAAGTAGCTCCCCAGGTCGTAGGCGGTGCGCATGATGGTGCGCAGGTTGGAGTAGCCCTGCCGTCCGGCATCAGTGACCTGTGCGAGCTCTTCGGCGAACATCCAGAAGGTGAGGTAGTCGCCGAGTATGCGCTCGTGGCTGTCGGCTCGCTTGGTGAGTACGGTCTTGGAGATGGTGGCCGGGATGACGCAGACGGTGGTCTGGGGCTCCTCTTCGAGCTGCTTGTTTTGCGCGCGGCGCTTCTTCTTCTCGCGGTACTCCTGCTCGCGCCGGCGCTGTGCCTTGTCGCGTGCCTTGAGGGTGGGGCGCATGATGAGGTCTTCGATGTCGGCTGCGAAGCTTTTGCCGCTGGCCTGTGGCCCTTCGATGATGACTTGGAGGATGAGTGCCGAGGGTCGTGCATCGTAGTAGTACTTGAGTCGGACGCGTGTGGCCAGTGCGCAGAGCGGTGCGAGGCAGGCGATGAAGGCGTGGAGCTTGCGGATGTCGGGGGCGTTGGCCACGATGTCGCGGATCACGGGGGGCAGGTCCCGTTCGCGCAGGGGGAGCGTGCGCTTGCAGTCGTACACCGGCTGGCCGCCGAGGCTGCTGTCGGGGTCGTTGTCCTGGGCATCGAGTGCATCGTTGTCCTGGCCGTCGAGGCCGTCATCGTCCTGACTGCTGAGGTCCTGGCCGTCGAGGTCGTCATCGTGACCGTTGAGGCTCTCAAGGTTGTCGTCCTGGTCGCCGTGATACACTGTGGGTGCCTGTGGGCATCCGGCATTCGGGGAAGGATTGGAGGGGGAAATCATGCTCATAATCTATGACAAAATAATTAAGACATTTATTACAGAAATATTTTTTGCTCAGAGGGTGATGATAGCCAGGGCTGCGTGTACATCGGAGTAGATGTGGTACGCCATCTCCTGCGCATCCAGTCCGTGGCCGTCCAGCTGCATCAGCTTCATGTAGATCTGGTACTTGCCGTTGCGCCGCTTGAAGAGGCTGCAGTAGCGCCCGTCATACACCTTCTCGCTGCGCGGATTGCGCCCCTTGCGGATGGATTCCTCAAACTTGTAGCCGCTCTTGGTCTTGGATATGATGCCCATGAGGCTCTTCTCCTGATTGACTTCATCGCCCTGCTGCGTGACGATGTCGATGGTGGTGTTGGTTACTGTAAACTTTCTCATAAGGATAATGATTTAAATGAATGAATAGAATGATTGAAATCTCTGAATATTCAAAACGAACTTTCTCAACAGAATGGATGAATAGATTGTCTATTCACCTCCGGGGTCTGACCCATGGACGGATGTCGGTGGGCAGGGGGTGCCCCAGGCTGTAACCCGTCAGCTTGATGAACACTGCCGTATGGATAAACTCGTCACCGGCAAAGCCCGGCGCGGTGCCCTGCTTGATGTACGCGATCAGCGCACGGCTCACCGCCTCCTGCACGTGATTCTTCAGATGGCGAAATTCGCAGGCCACACGCACCTGCTCTTCGGGGGTCAACAACTGCCAGAGCTCTGCCTGGACACTACGGCACGCAGGATGGTACTGCGTCTCGGGATGGTCAATACATGGTCTCATTGCACACTTCATTTTTTAAAAAAAATTAGGTTCGTTACTACATTATTTTTAATTAGGTTCGTTACTGGTCCGTGAATCATTCACGCTGGTCCGTGAATCATTCACGCTGGTCCGTGAATCATTCACGCTGGTCCGTGAATCATTCACACTGGTTCGTGAATCAATCACGCTGCAAATCTAGATGAACCCTGCACCCCTGCAAGGACTGAACCAATAAACTGAAAAATATCTTCGGTGCATCACTCAATATGCAGTAAATGAGGCTATTGTATGTCGGTGAACCCATCCCTTTCAGCACCATGAACTGAAGGCCGTGGCGTGGGTTTATTTCAGTTTATTTTCGTTCCGGCTACGTTCTGCAAAAAAATGTATGGGCAAAGTCTTGCATCGTTCAGATAAAAGCCCTACATTTGCCCCAAGAGTGAAGCAACCCATCCCAATAACGAGTAAACATCTGTCTTGACTATGAATGAACCCGCACCCCATACCGTAGCCGCACAGCAGTCGCGCACCGCTGCCCCCCACCAGGGCGACGCACAGCCGCCCACCGTACTGAGAAGCATCCTGGAGAACCTGGAGCGCATGTTTCAGGCCTACCTCATGGCCCTCTCCGAAGGGGCGCATGACGCCCTCCTGCTGGCCATCTGCCGCGAAGCAGCCATGGTCACCGTCAAGCTCCACGCCATGCACCGGCGCTGGCACACGTTCCTCCCCTTCCAGGAGGTCATTGACGTGGATTTCGCCTTCTGGCTAGGGAAGGTGAGGAACTGGATGCGCGAGTTCTCCGACCACGAAGACGATATGGCCGAAGGCTACGATGTGCTCCAGCCCGACAACGGATTCCTCCTCGACCTGCTCCAATCCATCGCCCCCGAGGCCGCCGATGATGTCCCCACCGATGCCGCCGCCCCCGATGCCGCCGATGCCGCCGCCCCCGAGGCCGCCGGGCTTCGGATGCCCCAGATACCCCCTATCCTGGAGCTCGACCGCGGGGAGCTGGACCAGGCCATAGAGAGCTACTTCACCCAGGTCGATCGTCTGCTCGCCGCCAGGCAGCTGCCCGCCTGGGAGGAGCAGTTGCCCCGCTGCATGGCAGGACCCGTGCAGGACGTGCTCGGCCGGCTGCGCGACAGCGACAGGCTCATCGGCACCATCTACATCGTACTCACCGACCTGGCCAACGAACTGCAACGGATTGACACCTTCTTCTCCAGCGCCCTCAGGTCACAGCAGTTTGTCACCCTCGCCCTCCGCCTCAAGCACCGCGACTGCCAGCAGGCCATCGACGAAGGCATGCGCGAACTCACCCGCGCCGCCAACGCCTGGCCCGACAAGTACCGCAAGGCACGCGCCGCCGAACTCAAGGAGAAGCTCAAGATGAAGCTCATCACACAGCTCGGAGGCGACGAGCTCTCGGAGTACATCGACCTCGACT
Source organism: uncultured Mediterranea sp. (assembly GCA_945831575.1). Classification (GTDB taxonomy): domain Bacteria; phylum Bacteroidota; class Bacteroidia; order Bacteroidales; family Bacteroidaceae; genus Bacteroides. The sequence continues at coordinate 42,167 of CAMACX010000020.1, read as the reverse complement.
ACCCCGACCTCTACGGCGACGCCTGCTTCGGGCAGTACCTCTTCAAGAACCGCCACCACCTCACCCGCGAGATGGTGCAGGAGACCGTGAAATGCTGCCACATGATCTCCCACCTCAACCACGAGCTCGACCCCCGCGGCACCGCACGCAAGAAGAGGGAGGCCGCCCTCGGACGCGAACTCAGCGAGCAGGAGCGCGACATCCTCCGCAGGCTCGAAGAACTGGCCCGCCTGGGCCACTGGAGCAACGGCGCCACCGCCGACTCCATCATCCTCGGACTGGGCCGCATGCTCGGCATAGGCTATACCCTGGAGCCCGGCATGCAGCGCCTCAGCGACCAGCTCTGGGACCTGCTCAAGAGCCGCAAAAACTGCGATGCCGCCAAGAGCCTGCGCATCACCTGGCTCAACATCGTAGGCTGGTGCGTGAGCAAGTCGTACATCTCCGGAGGCAGCCCCGCCCTCTGCAAGACCTTCTTCCCCGGCATACAGGACCAGGATGCCTACAAGGCCATCGACAAAGGCCGCTCCGCCTCCTGCCGCTCCCGCAGCTTCAACCTCATCGTCCCCCTCCTGGAGCGCTTCCTCAAGTAGCACCAGCCGCGCCCCCACGTTGTCGTGGCAGAGAGGAGAAGTGGGGGAGTAGGAACCACAGACGGAAACAAATGGGATGTGCCGCAGCCGTCAGAGCGTAAAGCGTCAAGTGTCAAGTGTTGCTGAAGTGCGCAGCATTTTGCCCCGGGCCGAGGCATACCGCCTCCCCGTCAGCGTCAAATACCTCCATACACCTTAATATATACGCGCGCGCGTATAATTATAAATATATATTAATTAATTAATATAAATAATAGAATATCAATAAGTTAAGTCACTAGAAGTCTCTAGAGGAAAGGGTGGAGGGGTGGTTGGCGCAGCGTGTACATCCCAAGTCACTTACACTTGACGCTTTACGCTTTACGCCCCATGCGCCTCCCGCTCCACTTCCTCCTCAGGGTCCCGCACCCGCTCCCACGGGGAGAAAAATTTTTTTCCTCCCGAGCCAGCAAAATCCACTCGCTCACCACCCCCTCGCCCCACCATCCACGCCGCACCCCCACCGTCAACCGTCAACAACGTCAAGCGTCAACTCTTACCGCCGTGTCATTGTCGCCGTGTCATTGCTGCCGTGTCATTGTCGCCGAGCCTCCGTTCCCGAGCCACTCCCGCTGCCCTCACGAAATACCGAACAACTCCTCACGAAATTCCGAACAACTCCTCACGGGATTCCGAACAACCCTTGGCCAGCTGCCCAGAAGGCGCTACCTTTGCAACGTGATCCCCACCGCGGGGGGACCACAACGAGAGAGAGTAACTATCAATGATTCATTTAACCATCTGATTCAAAAACACCACATCACCATGAGCATCAAAGTGAAAGCCGTCGAACGCAACGTATCGTTCGACAAGTCGAAGGAAAAGTGGGCCTACGTCATGCAGCCCGAACTCTACAACAAGCTCTCCCAGAGCAAAGTAATCAACGAAGCCAGCCTGCGCAGCGGCATCCCCAAGGGCACCCTCTTGGCCTGCTACAACGCCATCGGCGACGTCGTCACCGCCTGGGCCACCGAAGGCCACAGCGTAGCCATCCCCGGACTCGGCAGCATGCGCTTCAGCCTCCGCGCCACCTCGGTCGATGACGTCAACCTGGTGAAGTCCGCCCTCATCACCACGCGCCGCGTCATCTTCACCCCGAGCACCGAGATCAAGGACGAACTGGCCCGCACCGCCATCAGCATCACCTGCTATGACCGCAACGGCATGGTCGTCAAGCGCGTCACCTCCACCGACGAGGGCAAGGTAGAGGACCCCGACAACGGCTCCAACACCCAGGACCCCGACAACAACCCCGGCGGTGACACCGGCGGCGACAACACCGGCGGCACCGGCAGCGGAGGCAGCACCGGCGGCGGAGGCATGGAGTAGCCTACGGCATGACTGAGTAGCCCCAGCCTTCCCGGGGCTCCCAGCCTGCCCCTCGGAACCACCGCCTGCCCTCGGAACCACCGCCTGCCCCCCTTCTTTCGCCCCTCACCAGTTTGTAAATTGTAAATTGAAATTGCCATGACCAAGAAAGAGACCTTGAAGTTCATCATCCAGACCGTCATCAGCATCCTCACGGCCATCAGCACCACGCTCGGAGTCACCTCCTGCATGATGTCCTGACCCCGGCTGCTGTCCAGCTCCCGTAGCCACCGGATTTCCCGTAGCCACCGGATTTTCACGGAACCACAGATTTTCACAGATGGGACAGATTGGACACAGATAACGTTTATTTTTCCTAGAGACCAGAAGAGAAATAAATTGAAATCTGTGCTTCATCTGTTGCATCTGTGAAATCTGTGGTTCCGTATTTTTTTTGCCCACGATTCCCGCCGCATTTCCACCCCCCGATTCCGCAGATATTCCGCAGATATTTAAAAGTCTGTAATCTTGGACCTGAATGTTTGGGTATGTGGAAAAAAAGACGTAATTTTGCGGCTCGAAAATCGAAACTTAATTATATAATATTATATATATATTGCAATATATGGATTTGGATATGCTGACGGCCATCTCGCCGATTGATGGCCGATACCGCTCGAAGGCTGAGCCCCTGGCCGGCTACTTTTCGGAATACGCACTCATGAGGTACCGCGTCAGAGTCGAGGTGGAGTACTTCATCACCCTCTGCGAGCTGCCCCTCCCGCAGCTCAAGGACGTGGACCATGCACTCTTCGACACCTTCAGGGCAATCTATAAGGAGTTTTCCGAGCAGGATGCCGCACGCATCAAGGAGATAGAGAGCGTCACCAACCACGACGTCAAGGCCGTGGAGTACTTCATCAAGGAGCAGTTTGACCGCATCGGCGGACTGGAACCCTACAAGGAATTCATTCACTTCGGACTCACCTCACAGGACATCAACAACACCTCCGTGCCCCTCTCCGTCAAGGAAGCCCTCAGCGAGGTCTATTACCCACAGCTCGAAGAGCTCATCGCCCAGCTGCGCAGCTACGCCGAGGAGTGGAAGGAGATACCCATGCTGGCCAAGACACACGGACAGCCCGCGTCACCCACACGCCTGGGCAAGGAGGTGATGGTCTTCGCCTACCGACTGGAGCGACAGCTCGCACAGCTCAAGGCACTCCCCCTCACAGCCAAGTTTGGCGGCGCCACCGGCAACTACAACGCCCACCACGTGGCCTACCCCGCCTACGACTGGAAGGCCTTCGGCAACCGCTTCGTCAGCGAGAAGCTCGGCCTGGAGCGCGAGCAATACACCACCCAGATCTCCAACTACGACTGCCTGGGAGCCATCTTCGACGCCATGAAGCGCATCAACACCGTGATGATCGACATGAACCGCGACTTCTGGCAGTACATCTCCATGGAGTACTTCAAGCAGCGCATCAAGGCCGGCGAGGTAGGCTCAAGCGCCATGCCCCACAAGGTCAACCCCATCGACTTCGAGAACGCCGAAGGCAACCTCGGACTGGCCAACGCCATCCTGGAGCACCTCTCAGCCAAGCTCCCCGTGTCGCGCCTCCAGCGTGACCTCACCGACTCCACCGTCCTGCGCAACGTAGGCGTGCCCTTCGGCCATACGGTCATCGCCATCCAAAGCTCCCTCAAGGGACTGCGCAAGCTCCTCCTCAACGAGCCGGCCATCCGCCGCGACCTCGACAACTGCTGGAGCGTGGTGGCCGAAGCCATACAGACCATCCTGCGCCGCGAAGCCTACCCCCATCCCTACGAGGCCCTCAAGGCCCTGACCCGCACCAACCAGGCCATCACCGAAGCCTCCATCAGCGACTTCATCGACGGCCTCCAGGTGAGCGACGCCCTCAAGCAGGAACTCCACGCCATCACACCCCACAACTACACCGGAGTGTGACCACACCGCACATCATGAATGAAAACAAAGGAGTGACCACTTACATTAGAATCAGATAACAACCGGCCGTGAGGCCGCCATTTATTTACAACATTTATTCGAATAAAAAGAAGAAATTATGAGTACAGACAACGAAATGTGGAAGGATTCTTCCTCAGCTGAGAAGAATGAAAATGAAGGTTCTCGCGACGGGAACCAGTTTGAAGGAGATTTCGGACGTCCTTCGTATTACAACAGCAACCGCGAGCGCAGCGACCGTCCGCGTCGTCCGCGCTTCAGCAGTGGCGATAACCAGCGCGCCTCACGCAGCAGCTACGGCGAACGCCCCCAGCGCAGCAACTACGGCGAGCGCCCCTCCTACGGCAACGACCGCCCGCAGTACGGCGGCAGTGACCGCCCCTTCCGCCCCCGCTACAACAGCGATGGCGGCGAGCGCCCCCAGCGCAGCAACTACGGCGAGCGCCCCTCCTACGGCAACGACCGCCCGCAGTACGGCGGCAGCGAGCGCCCCTTCCGCCCCCGCTACAACAGTGAAGGCAGCGAGCGCCCCCAGCGCGGCGGCTACGGCGAACGCCCCCAGCGCAGCAACTACGGCGACCGTCCGCAGTACGGCAACGACCGCCCGCAGTACGGCGGCAGCGAGCGCCCCTTCCGTCCCCGCTACAACAGCGAAGGCGGTGACCGCCCCCAGCGCGGCAACTACGGCGAACGCTCACAGTACGGCAGCGACCGCCCGCAGTACGGCGGCAGCGGCTACGGCGACCGTCCGCAGCGCTCACAGCGCCCCTACGGAGGCAACAACCGCGCAGGCGGCTACGGCAACAACCCCAAGCGCCGCCGCACCCCCGACTACGACCCCAATGCCAAGTACAGCAAGAAGAAGCAGATAGAGTACAAGCAGCTGGCCGTAGATCCCAACGAACCCATCCGCCTCAACAAGTTCCTCGCCAATGCCGGCGTATGCTCACGCCGCGAAGCCGACGAATTCATCTCCGCAGGCGTAGTGAGCGTCAACGGCGAGGTAGTGACCGAGCTCGGCACCAAGATCAAGCGCGGCGACGAAGTGAAGTTCCACGACCAGACCGTGAGCATCGAGCGCAAGATCTACATCATCCTCAACAAGCCCAAGGACACCGTCACCACCTCCGACGACCCCCAGGCACGCCGCACCGTGATGGACCTCGTCAAGGGAGCCTGCCCCGAGCGCATCTACCCCGTAGGCCGTCTCGACCGCAACACCACCGGTGTGCTCCTGCTCACCAACGACGGTGACATGGCCTCCAAGCTCACCCATCCCAAGTACCTCAAGAAGAAGATCTACCACGTACACCTCGACAAGAACCTCACCAAGGCCGACATGGAGCAGATAGCCGCCGGCATCGAGCTGGAGGACGGCGAAATCCACGCCGACGCCATCAGCTACACCGACGAGGCCAAGAAGAACGACGTAGGCATCGAGATCCACAGCGGCAAGAACCGCATCGTGCGCCGCATCTTCGAGTCCCTGGGCTACAAGGTGACCAAGCTCGACCGCGTCTATTTCGCCGGACTCACCAAGAAGGGCCTCCGCCGCGGTGAATGGCGCTTCCTCAACGAAGCCGAGGTCAACTTCCTCCGCATGGGCTCATTCGAGTGATGACGCATATATATATATATATATATATTAAATAGGTATTATTAGCAATATATCGTAAGACAAATACAATCATGGAGACTATCAAGAGAACAAGGATCGTGGACCTGCTGAAGCGTGAAGACTTCGGCGCCATGGTCAATGTGAAGGGGTGGGTGAGAACCCGTCGCGGCAGCAAGCAAGTCAGCTTCATCGCCCTCAACGACGGCTCAACCATCCACAACGTACAGATCGTGGTTGACCTGGCCCGCTTCGACGAGGCCCTCCTCAAGGAGGTCACCACCGGAGCCTGCCTCAGCGTCAACGGCGAACTCGCCGCATCCGTCGGCTCAGGACAGGCATGCGAGATACAGGCCCGCGACATCCAGGTGCTCGGACCCTGCGACAACACCTACCCCCTCCAGAAGAAGGGCCACACCATGGAGTTCCTGCGCGAGATCGCCCACCTGCGCCCGCGTACCAACACCTTCGGTGCCGTGTTCCGCATCCGTCACAACATGGCCATCGCCATCCACACCTTCTTCCACCAGAAGGGCTTCTACTACTTCCACACCCCCATCATCACCGCCTCCGACTGCGAAGGCGCCGGACAGATGTTTCAAGTCACCACCAAGAACCTCTACGACCTCAAGAAGGACGACAACGGCTCCATCATCTACGACGACGACTTCTTCGGCAAGCAGGCCAGCCTCACCGTCTCCGGCCAGCTCGAAGGTGAACTGGCAGCCACCGCACTGGGAGCCATCTACACCTTCGGACCCACCTTCCGCGCCGAAAACTCCAACACCCCGCGCCACCTCGCCGAGTTCTGGATGGTAGAGCCCGAAGTAGCCTTCGCCGACCTCACCGAGCTCATGGACCTCGAAGAGGAGTTCATCAAGTACTGCGTACAGTGGGCACTCGACCACTGCATGGACGACCTCGAGTTCCTCAACAAGATGTTCGACAAAGGCCTCATCGAGCGCCTGCGCCAAGTCACCTCCACCGAGTTCGTCCGCCTGCCCTACACCGAAGGCATCCAGATCCTCGAAGAGGCCGTCGCCCAGGGCCACAAGTTCGAGTTCCCCGTCTATTGGGGCTGCGACCTGGCCAGCGAGCACGAGCGCTACCTCGTAGAGGAGCACTTCCGCAAGCCCGTCATCATGACCGACTACCCCAAGGAGATCAAGGCCTTCTACATGAAGCAGAATGCCGACGGCAAGACCGTGCAGGGCACCGACGTGCTCTTCCCCCAGATCGGCGAGATCATCGGCGGCAGCGTGCGCGAGGAGCACTACGACAAGCTCATGGCCCGCATCACCGAGCTCGGCATCCCCATGAAGGACATGTGGTGGTACCTCGACACACGCAAGTACGGCACCTGCCCCCACGCCGGCTTCGGCCTCGGCTTCGAGCGACTGCTCCTCTTCGTGACCGGCATGGCCAACATCCGCGACGTCATTCCCTTCCCCCGGACCCCGCGCAACGCAGAGTTTTAGTGAAAAAATGATAAAACTGCTTGCAGATTTGCGGAAAAGACGTACCTTTGCAAGCCGATTATTATCTGAAAAGGATAAGCAAGTGATTCATAGCAAGTTGCTTCTTTCAGTGTCCGGAAGAGGCAGCATGTGGTGAAGAAATATTTTTTTAGTAGTAACATTTTAAAAATTAATTGAAAGAGTGGATACTTTAAGTTACAAGACCATTTCTGCAAACAACGCTACGGTGAACAAAGAATGGGTCATCGTAGATGCCACCGACCAAGTACTGGGTCGCCTTGGCGCTAAAGTTGCAAAACTGTTGAGAGGTAAGTACAAACCCAACTTCACCCCTCATGTGGATTGCGGCGATAATGTAATCATTATCAATGCTGACAAAGTGAAAATGACGGGCAACAAGTGGACCGACAAGGTCTATCTCTCCTACACCGGCTACCCCGGCGGACAGCGCGAGATGACTCCCGCACGCCTCATGGCCAAGCCCAACGGCGAAGAGAAGTTGCTCCGTAAGGTAGTGAAGGGCATGCTCCCCAAGAACAAGCTGGGCGACAAGCTCCTGGGTAACCTCTACATCTACGCCGGCAGCGAACACAAGCAGCAGGCTCAGAACCCCAAAATGATTGATATTAACGCACTTAATTAAGACATAATGGAAGTAGTAAACGCATTAGGCAGACGTAAGAGTGCCATCGCACGCGTATTCGTAAGCGAAGGCACCGGTAAGATTACCATCAATAAAAGAGACCTCACTGTGTACTTCCCCTCAAGCATCCTCCAGTTCGTGGTGAAGCAACCGCTCAACAAGCTGGGTGTAGCTGAGAAGTATGATATCAAGGTTAATCTGTGTGGCGGTGGCTTCACGGGTCAGTCGCAGGCCCTGCGCCTCGCTATTGCCCGCGCACTGGTCAAGATCAACCCCGAAGACAAGAGCGCACTCCGCGCCGAAGGCTTCATGACTCGCGACCCACGTGCCGTAGAGCGCAAGAAGCCCGGTCGTCCCAAGGCACGCCGCAGATTCCAGTTCAGCAAGCGTTAATCAACCCCCACGTGGAGATGCGCTACAGCAAGCTGAGCAAAGCCGTTTAGCATCTAAACTACCGGGACTCATGACTACCGCTGCTTAAACCCCCGCAGCCCGACTTCGACCAGGGCCGTACACGCACCAGGTAGCAGGCTACCCGGCGGTTGGTTTAGAAGATAAACAAAAAAGAAAGTAAACGATTAAAAAAAACAGAATTACAATGTCAAGAACTAACTTTGATACATTACTCGAGGCTGGCTGCCACTTCGGCCACCTCAAAAGAAAGTGGAATCCTGCCATGGCTCCCTACATCTTCATGGAGCGCAACGGCATCCACATCATCGACCTGAACAAGACCGTTGCTAAAGTTGACGAAGCTGCAGAAGCTTTGAAGCAGATTGCCAAGTCAGGCAAGAAGGTACTGTTCGTTGCTACTAAAAAACAAGCCAAGCAGGTAGTAGCCGAGAAGGCTGCTTCTGTCAATATGCCTTACGTAATCGAGCGCTGGCCGGGCGGTATGTTGACCAACTTCCCCACCATCCGTAAGGCTGTCAAGAAGATGGCTACCATCGACAAGCTGACCAACGATGGCACCTACGCCAACCTCTCCAAGCGTGAGATCCTCCAGATCTCCCGTGAGCGCGCCAAGCTGGACAAGACCCTCGGCTCCATCGCCGACCTGACCCGTCTGCCCTCAGCACTCTTCGTGGTTGACGTGATGAAGGAGAACATCGCCGTGCGCGAAGCCAACCGCCTCGGCATCCCCGTATTCGGTATTGTGGACACCAATTCCGACCCTTCCAACATCGACTTCGTAATCCCCGCCAACGACGACGCCACCAAGTCCGTTGAGGTCATCCTCGACGCTTGCTGCACCGCCATGCAGGAGGGTCTCGAAGAGCGCAAGGCTGAGAAGGTGGACATGGAAGCTGCCGGCGAAGGTGCTCCCCGCAAGGGCGCACGCAAGAGCGCAAAGGCCCGTCTCGACAAGTCAGACGAAGAGGCCATCAACGCACAGAAGGCTGCCGCATTCATGAAGGAAGATGAGGAGGCTTAATCCATAAGAACCCCCTCGATGTTAAATTACTAATATAGATTAAAGACTATACAATATGGCTGTATCAATGGCTGATATTACCAAGCTCCGCAAGATGACCGGTGCTGGTATGATGGACTGTAAGAACGCACTCACCGAGGCCGAAGGCGACTTCGACAAGGCTATGGAGATCATCCGCAAGAAGGGCCAGGCCGTAGCTGCCAAGCGCTCTGACCGCGAGGCTTCCGAAGGCTGCGTCCTTGCCAAGACGACGGGCGACTTCGCCGCTATCATCGCCCTCAAGTGTGAAACCGACTTCGTCGCTCAGAACGCTGACTTCGTGAAGCTCACCCAGGCTATCCTTGACCTGGCTGTGGCCAACAAGTGCAAGACCCTCGACGAAGTGAAGAACCTGCCCATGGGCGACGCTACCGTACAGGTGGCCGTCACCGACCGCAGCGGTATCACCGGAGAGAAGATGGAGCTGGATGGCTACTGCTTCGTAGAAGGTCCCGCTACCGTGGTCTATAACCACATGAACCGCAACGGCCTCTGCACCATCGCCGCATTCAACAAGGCTACCGACGAGCAGCTCATGAAGCAGGTGGCTATGCAGATCGCCGCCATGAACCCCATCGCCATCGACGAAGAGGGTGTGCCCCAGGCTGTGAAGGACCAGGAGATTGCCGTAGCTGTCGAGAAGACCAAGGCAGAGCAGGTACAGAAGGCTGTAGAGGTTGCCCTCAAGAAGGCTGGCATCAACCCCGCTCACGTAGATAGCGAGGACCACATGGAGAGCAACATGGCCAAGGGCTGGATCACGGCAGAAGACGTGGCCCGTGCCAAGGAGATCATCGCCAAGGTATCTGAGGAGAAGGCTGCCAACCTGCCCGAGCAGATGATTCAGAACATCGCCAAGGGCCGTCTGGGCAAGTTCCTCAAGGAGGTCTGCCTGCTCAACCAGGAGGACATCATGGATGGCAAGAAGACCGTACGCGAGGTGCTCAAGGCCGCTGATCCCGAACTGCAGATCATCGACTTCAAGCGTTTCACGCTCCGTGCCGAGTAAGTCAATTCGATTGATTTAGATAGAGTAAGAGGGGTTGCCTACTACCACAGGCAGCCCTTCTTTTTTTTCCTCCCCTCGTCCCCCCGTCAAGTCGTCAAGTCGTCAACTCAAAAACTCATCACCTCCGTCAAGTGTCAAGTGTCAAGGTTTGCTGATTTGTGATTAAGGTTGTGCGCTTCGTGACCTTGTGAGCTTGCTGACTATGGAGGCACGGTATTACTTTCTGCACCTCTGTATATGATTTCCTATACCTTTATGTATGATTTGATTGACCCGTATAGCCGCTTTCCTTCTCAAAATTCTTTACCGAATCCGTCAAATGGATAAATTCGAAGTGTTTTAGACCAATGTTTTTCGTGGATTCTCACTATCTTTGTCCCCGTTTTTGTGTAAAATATGGAGAATCTAAATGGATTGATAGGATGAAAGAAGCTGATAGACATACCGATAGAATCAGGGTGAAACCCGTGGCGACCAAGCAGGTGATGAAGGATTTCGTCAACCTGCCGCGGATGATTTATGCCGATTCGCCCTACTATGTGCCTGACCTGGACCAGGACATCATCGATACGTTTGACCCTCGAAAGAACCACGGACTGGAGTACTCTGAGGTGCAGCCCTTTGTGGCCTATGACAGGGAGCACAAGCCTGTGGGGCGCATTGCCGCCATCATCAACCGGCGGGCCAACGAGAAGTGGGGCACGAGGAATGTGCGGTTCGGACTGATGGAGTTCATCGACGACCTACAGGTGTCGCGTGCGCTGCTTGAGGCGGTGGCCGAGTGGGGCAGGGCGAAGGGCATGACCGCCATGCAGGGGCCGCTGGGTATCTTCGACTTCGACAAGGAGGGGATGCTGGTGGAGGACTTTGACATGATGGGCTCCATGGTCACCATCTACAATCCGCCTTACTATCCCGAGCACATGCAGCAGCTGGGCTTCGTGAAGGAGGTCGATTGGATTCAGCTGCAGATGGAGGTGCCTGAGGTGATTCCTGCCCGCTATACCCGTGTGGCCAACTATGTGAGCCAGCAGATGGGTCTGCATGTGCGCAAGCTGACGCGGAAGGAGCTGCTCCAGGATGGCTATGGACACAAGATATTCAATCTGCTCAACCTGGCTTATGCGCCGCTGTTCGGCTATACCGAGTTTACCCACCAGCAGATTGACGACTTTCTGAAGCGCTACGTGCCGCTGATGGAGATGCGGATGATATCGGCTGTCGAGAAGGACGACGGTGAGCTGATCGGTGTGGCAGTCACGATGCATAGTCTCTCGGAGGCGCTCCGCAAGAGCCAAGGCAAGCTCTGGCCCCGGGGCTGGTGGCACCTGCTCAAGGCGGTGAAGTGGAAGCACGAGCCGAAGGCGGAGATGCTGCTCATTGCCGTCCATCCCTCCTATCAGGGGCTGGGAGTCAACGCCCTCTTCTTCACCGACCTGGTCGAGGCGTTCCACCAATGCGGCATCACCTGGGCCGAGACCGGTCCGCAGCTGGAGGACAACTGGAAGGAGCTGTCGCAATGGAAGGCGCTCAACCCCAAGCCCGTGAAGCGTAGGCGCTGCTTCACGAAGCGGATAGAGTAGTGAGTAGGGATATGCCGACATCCAGAAGAACGGCGTGCGCATGACGATGGTGCTCTTCTTCTAAATATGCAGGTGCTGGGGGATTTTTTCACCCAGCTAGCGGGTGGTTTTCAAAAATATCCTGTACTTTTGTAGCCACATTACTACATTACTACAGTATTTATATAAACCGCAGTGAAAAGATGAAAAAGATTCTATTGTTAGGCTCGGGTGAACTGGGCAAGGAGTTTGTGATTGCCGCCAAGCGGCTGGGACAGTATGTCGTGGCGTGCGACTCGTACGCCGGAGCACCCGCCATGCAGGTGGCCGATGAGTGTGAAGTGTTCAGCATGCTCGATGGCGATGCCCTTGAGTCGGCCGTCCGTCGGCACAAGCCCGACCTGATTGTGCCCGAAATCGAGGCCATCCGCACGGAGCGTCTCTACGACTTCGAACGCGAAGGCATCCAGGTGGTGCCCAGTGCCAAGGCTGTAAACTATACGATGAACCGCAAGGCCATCCGCGACCTGGCTGCCAAGGAGCTGGGACTGCAGACGGCCCGCTACTTCTATGCCAAGACTTTTGATGAACTCAAGCAGGCTGCCGAGCAGATCGGTTTCCCCTGCGTGGTGAAGCCGCTGATGTCGTCGAGCGGCAAGGGACAGTCGGTCGTGAAGAGTGCCGATGACCTGCAGCACGCCTGGGAATATGGTTGCAGCGGAAGCCGTGGCGACATCAAGGAGCTGATTATCGAGGAGTTCATCCGCTTCGACAGCGAGATTACGCTGCTCACCGTGACGCAGAAGAATGGTCCCACGCTCTTCTGTCCGCCCATCGGCCACGTGCAGAAGGGTGGTGACTACCGCGAGAGCTTCCAACCGGCACCGATTGCACCGGACCAGTTGCGTCAGGCACAGGAGATGGCTGAGAAGGTGACGCGTGCGTTGACCGGTGCAGGTATCTGGGGCGTGGAGTTCTTCCTCAGCCATGAGCATGGGGTCTATTTCAGCGAGCTTTCACCCCGTCCGCACGACACAGGTATGGTGACTCTGGCCGGCACACAGCATCTCAATGAGTTTGAGCTGCACTGCCATGCCGTGCTTGGTCTGCCCATCCCGCCCATCACGCTGCAGCGCATGGGTACCAGTGCTGTGATACTCTCGCCCATCTCCAGCCAGGAGCAGCCGCAGTACAGCGGCATGGAGGAGGTGACGGGCATTCCCGACACCTACCTGCGCATCTTCGGCAAGCCCACTACGCGCGTCAACCGCCGCATGGGTGTGGTAGTCTGCTATGCCCCCACAGACAGCAACCTCGATGCCCTGCGCGACAAGAGCAAGGCCTTGGCCGATAAAGTCAAGGTCTATTAGAATCCCCTCCGAATGGCATCCGAACCCTGTTTGAACGACATCCGAAGCGCGTTCGAACGGCATACGAGCCGAAAAAGAACGGCATAAAAAGAGCCCCCGAAGCAAGTGATTCAAACTCGCTTCGGGGGCTTTCTCTATATCCTGTTTTGTTCAGTTCTGGAAAGTTAACTGTTCAAAGCCGGGCAGCTAACTGTTACGCCGTGAAGAGTTAACTTCTCAGCCGTGTGGATTTACTTCATCAGCTCGGCAATCTTCTGCTGCAGCTCTTCGCCGTGGAGGCCGCGGGCTACGATAGTGCCTTCGGCGTCAACCAGTACCGTGTGAGGAATGCTGCTCACGGCATAGAGCTTAGCGCCTTCACAATCCCAGTACTTCAGGTCAGACATCTGAGGCCAGGTAATCTTCAGGTCGGCAATGCCCTTCTTCCATGACTCCAGGTCGCGGTCGAGGGATACGCCTACAATCTCGAAGTTCTTGCCCTTGTACTGCTTGTAGGCCTCCACCAGGTTGGGCATCTCGCGACGGCAGGGACCGCACCAGCTTGCCCAGAAGTCAATCAGTACCACCTTGCCTTTACCTACGTAGTCGCTCAGCTTCACCTCTTTGCCTTCGGGGTCATTCATGGTGAAGTCGGTGAACTTCTGACCCACAGCCGTAGCCTTCATCTTGACTACCATCTCCTGGATGCGTACTACGCGCTCGTCCTTCTGGTATTCAGCAGGAATCTGCGGAACCAGGGCCTCCAGTTCGTCCAGGTTGAGGGCGTAGTAGGTGCTCTTCAGGATTTCCACGCCAATCAGGTTGGTGATGTTTTCGTTCATCACCACCTTCAGCAGTGAATCGGTACGGTCAGAGATATTGATGAACTTCTCGCGGATTACATCCTTCTGCTCGTCAGTCAGCGTTGTATCCTTGAAGTTCTCAAGCAGCTGTTTGCGTTCGGCCTCCAGGGCTGAGAACTGATCGCGGTATGGCTGGTAGCGGTCGTTCAGCGGCGAACCGGTTACCTTGTCGTTCTCCTTGGTTAAGGCTACGTTGATTTGGCCATTCTCCAGATAGAAACTGAGTGACAGACCGTTTCCCTCTGTACCAGGGTAAAGCAGCTGGATGGAGCGGGCCGTGTCCTGCTGACCCTTGAAGGTAAACTTGCCGTTGGCAATCACGGCAGAATCCACGTTGACCATCTGGCGTCCTTCGCGGACACGCAGATATACAGTCTCACCATCCTGGGCACCCTCTACGGTACCACTCACGGTGTACCCCTTCGGTGCACCGCCACAGGCAGCCATCACAGCGGCAGCTGCCAGCATAAAAAATGATTTTTTCATTGAATTGATACAATAATAAATTGGTGTTATGCTATGCTACAATAATAAAATGTTGATTTTGACGGCGCAAAGATAGTGCAACTTTCTCTATCCTACAAGCAAAGTGACCGTTAACGTACATAAAAAGCGAGAGAAAGCACACTTGCTTTCTCTCGCTCTACACAAAAACTAAACTAGACTTAACTAAACTATTCTGTTAATCAGAAAGCTTCAGGGTTTCACAACTCCTCTGTTTTCCGACTGCAAAGTTATGCACTATTTTTGCAAATGCAAACTTTTTCACCACTTTTTTAGCTTTAAAGGACAATATTTTTGCTGTTTCTCTTGAACAATTAGCTTCTTCCTTCAAGAAACTCCTGAAAAGCCTGTTTGTAGCTGTCGCTCACAGGGATGTAGGTCTTGCCGAACACAATGCGTCCGCGGTCGATGACGCGGATCTTGTCCTTCCGCACGATGTAGGAGCGGTGTACCCGCATGAAGTGGGAGGCGGGGAGCTGCTCCTCCATGGTCTTCATGCTCATCAGGGAGAGAATGGGCTTGGGCACCCCTTCCTCGTAGATCTTGATGTAGTCCTTCAGCCCTTCGATGTAGAGGATGTTGCGTAGCTCAATCTGCACCAGCTTGTAGTCGCTCTTGACGAAGATGCTTTCGCGCTCCTTGGGCTGCTGGCGCATCAGTTCGTACCATTGCAGCGCCTTGCGGGCTGCCTCCATGAAGTCGGCATACGAGATGGGCTTGAGCAGGTAGTCGAGGGCGTTGACCCGGTAGCCGTCGAGGGCATATTGCTCGAAAGCGGTGGTAAACACGATGCGGGTGGTGGGGGGCAGCATGCGCGAGAACTCCATGCCGCTGAGCTCGGGCATCTGGATGTCGAGGAAGAGCAGATCGACCGGCTTCTCGGTAAGCTGTGGCATGGCCTCCACGGCGCTGGCATAGCACCCCTCCAGGGTGAGGAAATCGGTCTTCTTCACGTAGCTCTCTATCAGCCCAAGGGCCAGTGGCTCGTCGTCAATGATGGCACATCGCAATTTCATATCCTGTTTATTTTTAGTTCTTTAGTTTCTTAGTTCTTTAGTTTCTTAGTTTCTTAGTTCGATAGTCAGTCGGGAGCGATAGCTCTTGCCATCGGCGCTCACGCCTTGTTGCCACAGGTAGTGGCCTGCGTAGCTCAGCTCCAACCGGCGCTTCACCTGCTCCAGACCGATGCCGCTGCCGCTCTTGTCGGCACTGCTCTTGGGGAAGTTGCTGTTGACAATCTCGCACTCCACGCGCCCCTCCGTCAGCCAGAAGTGAATGTGGATGTAGCTGGGCTGTGTAGGCGATATGCCATGCTTGAAGGCATTCTCGATGAGTGAGATGAAGAGCAGTGGGGCGATGGGCAGGGTACACTCCTTGGGTATCTCGATGGAGGTCTTCAGTTCCACGTGGGCCCCGAGGCGGATGCGCATCAGCTCGATGTAGTTGCGGATGAAGTCCATCTCCTTGTGGAGCGGCACGGTGGACTGCTGGTTGTCGTAGAGCACATGGCGCAGCAGTTTGCTCAGCTCCTCCACGGCCTGTTGCGCCTTCTCGCTGTCGAAGGCGATGAGGGCATAGATGTTGTTGAGCGTGTTGAGCAGGAAGTGGGGATTGAGCTGACTGCGCAGGTTGGTCAGCTCGGCCTCGGTGCGTATCTTCTCCGCCTCGCGGCGGGCATTGTCCATATCACGCCAGCGGCTGGTCATGCGGATGGCAGCGCTGAGGCCGGCGGTGAGAATCATCGAAAAGATGTCGCGCATCAGGAAGATCCATTGCGGAGGACGTTGCTTGGATCTGGGATCCTTGCCCAGGGTGTGCTCGGCCGCCAGCAGGTTCTGCCACAGATGCGAGCCCCAGGCGGTGCAGCCTATGAGCAGCACATTCCAGAGCAGGTACTGCTTCACCTTGCCTTCGAAGAGCAGCCGGGGGATGAGCAGGAAGTAGTTGACGTAGAAGACGACGAGGAAGCTCATCGGCACGATGCTGCCGTGGTGCAGGTACTCCCAGAATGAGATGGAGAACCCGCTGCGGCTTATCATCAGGAAGGGGAATCCGAAGACGATTCCCCAACCTGCGATGTGAATCAATATTTCTATCAGTTGTCGGTTTCGCATAGTGGTGGCGATTATGTTTCGGGCGATAAAGGTAGCTCTTTTTTTCCGTTGGGCAAAATAAGAGGCGGTTTATTCGTAGCGGATGGCCTCGATGGGGTCCAGGCAGGCCGCTTTCTTGGCAGGGTACCAGCCGAAGAACACGCCCGTGATGGTGCAGACCAGGAAGGAGAGCAGTACGCTCCAGGGCTGGATGTAGATGGGCCAGTGGGCCACGCTCTTCACCAGCCAGCTGGCTCCACAGCCCAGTATCACTCCGATGATGCCGCCCGTGATGCTGATGAGGATGGCCTCGATGAGAAACTGGCTCAGGATGTCGATGCCACGGGCACCGACGCTCATGCGCAGGCCGATCTCGCGGGTGCGCTCCGTGACGCTCACGTACATGATGTTCATGATGCCGATGCCACCCACCACCAGCGAGATACCGGCGATGCAGGCCAGCAGGGTGGTCATGAGATCGGTGGTGCTGTTGAGCATCGAGCTCAGCTCCTGCTGCGAGCGGATGGTGAAGTCATCGTCGTCGCTCTCGCGGAGCTTGTGGTTGCGGCGGAGCAGGGAGGTAATCTCCTCCGTGGCCAGGTCGGTCATCTCCTCGCTTAGGGCCGAGCAGAAGAGTCCGCTCAGGTAGGTCTGTGCCAACAGGCGCTTCATCACGGTGGTGTAGGGGGCCAGCACCACATCGTCCTGGTCCATGCCCATGCTGTTGTAGCCTTTGCTCTTCAGCACGCCGATGACGCGGAAGGGCACCTGGTTGAAGCGCACCACCTTGCCGATGGGGTCGGTGTTGGGGAAGAGGTTATCGACGATGGTCTTGCCGATGATGCACACCTTGGCCGAGGTCTGTATGTCGGTCTCGGAGAAGAGCTCCCCGCTCTCCACGGTGAGCTGGCGTATCTGCAGGTAGTCGTTGCTGATGCCCGTAACGCTCGACGGGTAGTTGTTGTTGCCCGCGATGAGCTGTCCGCTGCTCGACACGTTGGGGCTCACGGCGGCAAGGTAGCGCGTCTCGTTGCAGAGGGCCTCGTAGTCGGCCATCTTCAGCGTCTGCATGGCGCTGGGGTCCTGACGCACGCCGCCCCGCATGTCGGCTCCCGGGTGAATCATGATCATGTTGGAGCCCATCTCGGAGATCTGAGCCTGTATGCTCTTCTTCGAGCCTTGGCCGATGGCCAGCATGGCGATGACCGAGGCCACACCAATGATGATACCCAGCATGGTGAGGAAGGCGCGCAGCTTGTTGTTGCTCAGCGCCCGGAGGGCTATCTTGAATAAGTTGGTTCCGTTCATGTAAGTTTTTGAGTTTTTGGCTTTGGATTGGTTATTCGTCTGTCTGTATGGGTAGCTCGGCCAGGGCCTTGGCGGCATCGAGCACGTTGTCGTTGACCACATCATCGCGTATCTGCCCGTCGCGCAGTACGATGTTGCGGCTGCTATACTGGGCAATCTCGGGGTTGTGGGTCACGAAGATGATGGTGCGTCCTTCGGCATGGAGCTTCTGGAAGAGCACGAGAATCTCAAACGAGGTGCGCGTATCGAGGTTACCTGTGGCTTCGTCGGCCAGGATGACGGCAGGATTGTTGACCAGGGCGCGGGCGATGGCCACACGCTGCATCTGTCCGCCCGACATCTGGTTGGACTTATGCTCCAGGCGGTCGGCCAGTCCCACGGCGGTGAGGGCTTCGATGGCTCGCCGCCGCCGTTCGGCCGCACTTACGCTGGCGTTGTACATCAGCGGGAGCTCCACATTCTCCACGGCTGTGGTCTTGGGCAGCAGGTTGTAGTTCTGGAAGACGAACCCAATCTTGCGGTTGCGCAGTACGGCCCGTTGCGATTTGCTCATCGTGCGCACGGCGGTACCGTCGAGCAGGTACTCGCCGCTGGTGGGGGTGTCGAGGCATCCCAGGATGTTGAGCAGCGTGGATTTGCCCGAGCCTGAGGTACCCATGATGGTGACAAACTCCCCCTCACGGATGCTGAACGACACCCCACGCAAAGCGTGTACCGTCTCATCGCCTACGATGAAGTTGCGCTTGATATGTTGTAGTTCTATGACGTTTGACATCTTGCTTTTAGTGATTAAGGATTAGTGATTAGTGATAATTCTTGTCCCCTCGTTAACTTGTTCACTTGTTAACTTGTCCACATGTCCACTTGTTAACGAAATCACTTCTTCTTTCCCGGAGGGCCGGGCATGAAGGGGCTGCGTTCGCCGCCGGCGTTGGCCTCGGGTGAGGCGGGCATCCCGTTGCCGGCCATCGTGGCGAGGGTGGCCTCGGTGATGACCTCTGTGCCTTCCGCTATGCCGCTTACTATCTCCGTGAGGTTGCCTCCGCTGATGCCGGTCTCCACGGCGTGGGCGGTGAAAGTGTTGCCTTGGCGCGTCCAGAGCTTGTGCTCGGCCTCTACATCATTGACAATGGCCTTGTCGCCCACGAGCAGGGCATCGGGGGTGAAGCGCAGGGCGCGGGTGGGGACGGAGAGTACGCCTTGACGGTCGAGCGTGTAGATGGTAATGTTGGCCGTGAGGCGGGGTTTCAGCTTGAGCGAGGGGTTGGGAGCGGAGATGATGACCTCGTAGGTCACGACGGTCGAGCTGCTGCTTGAGGCGCTGCTCGAACTGGATGACTCACCCAGGCGAACCTGCATCACAGTACCCTCAAACACGTCGTTGGGATAGGCATCCACGGTGAAGGTGGCACGCTGTCCCTCCTCCACACCGCCTATGTCAGCTTCATCCACGTCGGCCACCACCTGCATCTGCGTCAGGTCGGCTGCAATGGTGAAGAGGGTAGGGGTCTCGAAGCCCGAAGCTACGGTCTGTCCCTCCTCCACGGCACGGCTGATGACGACCCCGTCAATGGGCGAGGTGATGGTGGCGTAAGAGAGGTTGCGCTCTGCCTTGGCCAGGGCGGCCTTGCTGCTGTCGAAGGTGCTCTTGGCCTTGTGGTAGTTATAGACCGACTGCTCGTAGTCGGTGTCGGCTATCAGCTGCTTTGCGTGCAGTTTCTCATTGCGCTCGTAGAGCTTCTTCTGGTATTCGTATTCGGCCTTGGCTCCGTCGTAGGCAGCCCGTTGCGAGGCCAGTTCGCTCTGCAGGGTCACGCGGTCCATCTCGGCGATGAGCTGGCCTTTGGTCACTACGCTGTTGTAATCCACATAGATTTTGTCGATGATACCACTCACCTGGGTACCGACCTCCACCTCGGTCACCGGTTCGATGGTGCCTGTGGCGGTGATGGATTCAGAGAGGTTGTTGCGTTCCACCTTGGCCGTGGCGAAGGTCACTTTCTGCTTGCTTTCACCGCCTGCCAAGAGCCAGTAGCCGAGGCCCAGGATGAGGATGACCACTGCGGCGATGAGTGCTGTTTTCTTTTTATTCATGATGCTTGATGTTTAAATTTTTGGGGGAACTAGATTTTCAGCGCTTCGCCTTGATAGAAGCGGAGCAGCTGGGCGTTGAGCAGGGCCATGTATTTGGCCTGCAGAGTCTCTTGCTGGGCATTGAGCAGGTTGCTCTTCTCGGTGAGCAGCTCCACGGTGTTCTTCATGCCAAGGTTAAACTGCTCCTGCACGAGGTCGTAGCTCACCTGGGTGCTCTGCTGCTTCTCCAGGGCGGCGGCATAGCGCTGCTGGGCGCTGTTGGCATCAAGCCAAAGCCCTTCGATGGTCTTGTAGAGCGTCTTCTGCGCGTCCAGCAGGTCGAGCTGACTGCTCTGCTTCTGGATTTTCGCCTTCTGGATGGCGCTCTTCGTCTGCCGTTGGTTGAAGATGGGGATGCTCAGCGAGAGGCCCAGGGAGTTGTTCCAGTTCTGCTTGAGCTGCTCGCTGAAGGTGAAGTCGCTGCCGTTGGCGTGGCTTGTACCGACTCCGGCCGTCAGGCTCAGCGTGGGCAGGTAGCCTGCACGGGCAATCTTGATGTCCAGCTCGGCGGTCTCGATATTCAGTTTGCCGGCTTCTATCTCCGGACGGAGCACGAGGGCCTGCTGATAGACATCCGCCTTCAGCGGCAGGGGGGTGAGGATTTGCTCGTTGGAGGGGATGGGGAGCAGGAGTTGCATCTCCTCCTCACCATCGAGTTCGAGGAGCTGCTTGAGTTGCAGCTTGTAGTCGGCTAATGTGGCTTGTGCTGTCACTACGTTGTAGCGGTCGGTGCTGACCTGTGCCTGCAGTTGGGCCAGGTCACTCTTGGCAATGCTGCCCGCCTCGAAGAGCTGTGCCCCGCGGTCGTACTCCGCCTGGCTCACCTCCAGCGTCTGCTCGTTGACCTTCAGGGCCTCCGAGGCGTAGAGGATCTGGATGTAGATCTGTGCAATCTGTTCCTGGATGGAGTTCTCGCTCTCGGCCACGTTGAGCGAGGCGATGCGGCTGTTGAGCTCGTTCTGCTTGAGAGTGTTGAGGCGCGAGCCGTTGTAGAGCGTCCAGTTGAGGTCGATGCCGTAGCTGCCGTTGTAGGAGGTCTTGCTCTGGCTGGTCTTGATCTGGTCGCCGCTGATGAGGGTAGAGCTTTCGCTCCAGGGGCGGTTCACTCCGCGCTGGCTGATGCTCCCCTGGATGGAGGGAAGGAAGGCGGCCCGTGCGGTCTTCACGTCGATGGCGCTGCTCTCGGCCTGTAGTCGCCCCTTGCGAACGCTGATGTTGTGCTGGAGGGCATGGTCGATGCAGCGTTGCAGGTCCCAGGTGGCTGGCAGCGAGTCGGCCATCTCAGTTGGCAGCGAGTTGGCTGTTCCCGTAGCAGTCAAGGGGTCAGCCCCCTCGGCAGTCGTCGCCTCACTTTGGGCAGACAGCCCACAACAGCAGGCCACCCCCGCAGCAAGCAGGGCCCATCGTTTCACTTTGTCTGTCATCATGTCGTTTTTATTGTTTGGTTAATACTTCATTTTCTGACGACAAAGGTAGCTGGCTTCCCGACTTCAGCCAACCAAACTAGACGAACACCCCGATTCCTTCGCCCAAACGGGATGTTTTCCCTATGGACTATGCCAGAGGTGTATAAAACTCAATGTTCTCCATATTCTTTGGTCAACCTCTTATCCAAATTCACGGCAACAATTTTTGCTAATCACAAAATGCTTAATCAATTAATTACTGGCGAACGCACGTTAGTTTAATAGTGATATTTTCACATCCTGCCACATTTTGTTTGTCGTGATTTCAGCTTCCTTTCCAACGAAGCAGCGGGCGGCAAGTGTGTCGTTGCAGAGCCAGTAGCGCATCCATGCCGTCATGTAGGCATCTCCACGAGGTAGCATGTCGCCATGGTCCGTATCTTTGATACGTCCCATGATGCGTTGCTCCGAACCAATACCTTCGTACGTTTTCTGTAAATCATATAACTTGCAGAGCAACTTGGCATCAAAGTCACCACAGCCACCCATCAGTAGCATGGGTGCCTTGATGTCTTTCAGGAAGTCAGCCCCAAGGCTGTCAACAAGCATTGCTGCCGTACCACTCTGAGTACAGAGAGCTTTATACAGACGACTATTATTAAAGAGGGAGGCTGCTGTATAGACGCACATTCCGCCTTGCGAATGACCTGTCAGGCCGATGTGTGCCGTATCGACCTTTAGATAGAATATGCTCATTTGGTTTGCATTCTCCTTCAGCATGATGTCTAGTGATTTGCTGATGGATTTGCCGTCCCATGTCCATTCGTCCTCATTGCCTACTACGATGAATCCCCATGAGGCTAAATGGCGGAATATAGCCTGATACTTGGAGGCACGTATGCCTGTTCCGTTGGCCATGAGGACCAAGGGCCATTTTGCTTGTGAGGATTTCAAGTCTGCAGGGTAATACACTTGAAGTAGCTTGATTCGTTCGTCGCTATCCTCCTGTGTGAACAGTTCCACTTGATACGGCCCGTCTGCAGCATACTTACTCTCCAAAGAGCCTTGATAATCAAATCTGCTCTGATAGCCCTCTGATACGACAGGCATATTCTTCCAAAACATTTCGTTGCATCCCCAGCAACATATCAGAATACTGCTTGCAATTAATACTCTTTTTGTCCATTTTTTCATACCTTTTCTATTATTATTAATACTGACAATCATTCTTTTTGTGTTTACCTGAGTCATGCTATCGTCTCGCATAGGAATTTTTTTTAGTACTCAGCTGCAAAGGTATGAAATAGCAGCAGGAAACGAAAGTCCCTTTTATGGAATGCGACACATGGGGCTGAATGTTGCAATTTAGTTGCAATTTTTTCTGAGGATAGCGGCCATTTCGGTAGGCGAGATGTCAAAGTCACGTATCGTCCAAGCATAGAGCATTCCAAAAAGGGCATAGGAGTGGATGGCGGCAGAATAGGCTCCTTGTGGATTTTTGTGTTGATGTTGGTATAAGATAGATTGGATAGAAGCTGACAAATCATCCATTAATCCTCTATGGTACAGAAGGGAAAGTGTATCACGAATCTCATAATTGTACTGAAAGAATGTTTCGGCATTGTCAAGCGTGAACTCGTCGCGTACCTCAATGTTATGAGCATCGCACCACTGCTCCCATAACCGCCTCATCTTGTATGTTACGGCTTCGTGTTTCGAGCGGAAAGCACGGAACCACGAGGCACGGTGAAAGCCGCTCATATGGCAAATCTGCTTCACTTGTATCTCGTTCAGTGTGTATTTCTTCAATAGATGTATCACCGCGTCAGCCATGCAATCTTTAAGAAACTCCGATGGTGTGCCTTTCTCATTCTTTTTCGTAGTCATTGCTTCAAAATCAAGTATCGTTCTTAAGCTCTCATTCTTGTAAGTCAGATTATATAGTGACTATGATGCCTCCTTCGTACTGCTTATAGCAGCTGCTGTCAGATACTTACTCCCGTTCCAGCTGCTTGGCCTCGTTCCAGAGGGCGTCCATCTCTTCCAGGGTCATCTCCTTGAGGGAGCGGCCTTGGCGGATGGAGTGCTCCTCTACGTAGTTGAAGCGGCGGATGAACTTCTGATTGGTGTGCTCCAGAGCGTTGTCGGGGTTGATCTTGTAGAGGCGGGCGGCATTGATCAGGCTGAAGAGCACATCGCCAAACTCCTGCTCGGCCTTCTCCTTGTCCATCTGCTCCACCTCGGCCTGGAACTCGCGGATTTCCTCCTTCACCTTCTCCCAAACCTGGCTGCGCTCCTCCCAGTCGAAGCCTACGTTGCGGGCCTTGTCCTGTATGCGGTAGGCCTTGATGAGCGAGGGCAGGGCGGCGGGCACGCCACTGAGCACCGTCTTGTTGCCCCCTTTCTCTTTGAGCTTCAGTTGTTCCCAGTTCTCCACCACCTGTGCGGCTGTCTCGGCCTGTGCCTCGCCGAAGACGTGCGGATGGCGGAAGATGAGCTTCTCGCAGAGGCGGTCGCACACGTCCTTGATGTCGAAGTCGCCCTTCTCACTGCCTATCTTGGCATAGAAGGCCACGTGGAGCAGCACGTCGCCCAGCTCCTTGCAGATGTCGCTCTTGTCACCCCGCAGCAGGGCGTCACACAGTTCGTAGGTCTCTTCTATCGTGTTGGGACGCAGGCTCTCGTTGGTCTGCTTACGGTCCCACGGACACTTCACCCTCAGTTCGTCGAGGATATCAAGGAATCGCCCGAAGGCTTCCATCTTCTCTTCTCTTGTATGCATATACCTAATTTTATTTTTATAAATAAATGGTCCAGGGCATGGCCCCAGCTGATTTCGCGTGGCAAAAGTAGTGAAAAAGCCGTTAGGGTGGTGCATCCCGGGGGTGAAATCTCCCTTTTGGGGCTGCAAAAAGGACTGCGACATGTCATTTTGTCAGCCTGTTGTCAGTAGGAAGCGCTTGTCCTTGCCTTTGGCACGCTTTTCGCTAATCCGTTACTGCCCGCCCGAAGAGGCACGGCAAGCAACGAATAGGTATAACTTAAAAATAAAAAAAAGAACGATTATGAACATTAGACCATTGGCAGACAGAGTGGTGATACTCCCTGCTCCTGCAGAAGAAAAGACCATCGGTGGTATCATCATCCCCGATACTGCAAAAGAGAAACCCCTGAAAGGTGAAGTGAAGGCTGTAGGTAACGGTACCAAGGACGAGGAGATGATCCTTAAGGTGGGCGACCAGGTGCTCTACGGTAAGTATGCCGGCACCGAAATCGAACTGGACGGCACCAAGTACCTCATCATGCGTCAGAGCGACGTGCTAGCCGTACTGGGATGATAATCAGTGATTAGTGATTAAACTAATAAACTCAAAAACTCAAAAACTAAAAAACTAAAAATTTATGGCAAAAGAGATTCTTTTTAATATAGATGCCCGCGACCAACTGAAGAAGGGTATCGACACATTGGCTAACGCCGTGAAGGTAACGCTGGGTCCTAAGGGCCGCAACGTCATCATCGAGAAGAAGTTTGGTGCTCCCCACATCACAAAGGACGGTGTGACGGTGGCCAAGGAGGTGGAACTTGCTGATGCTTACCAGAACACGGGCGCTCAGCTCGTTAAGGAGGTAGCCAGCAAGACGGGTAACGATGCCGGCGACGGTACGACGACTGCTACCGTTCTGGCTCAGGCTATCGTAGCCGAAGGCTTGAAGAACGTAACGGCTGGTGCTAGCCCCATGGACATCAAGCGCGGTATGGATAAGGCCGTAGCCAAGGTGGTTGAGAGCATCAAGGCTCAGGCTGAAGTGGTTGGCGACAACTACGACAAGATTGAGCAGGTAGGTACCGTATCGGCCAACAACGACCCCGTGATTGGTAAGCTGATTGCCGACGCCATGCGCAAGGTTTCGAAGGATGGCGTCATCACCATCGAGGAGGCCAAGGGTACTGACACCACGATTGGCGTGGTAGAAGGTATGCAGTTTGACCGCGGTTACCTCTCTCCCTACTTCGTGACCAACGCAGAGAAGATGGAGTGCGAGATGGAGAAGCCTTACATCCTGATCTACGATAAGAAGATTTCTAACCTGAAGGACTTCCTGCCTATCCTCGAACCCGCCGTACAGACTGGCCGTCCTCTGCTGGTGATTGCTGAGGATGTAGATAGCGAGGCTCTGACTACGCTGGTAGTCAACCGTCTGCGCAGCCAGCTGAAGATCTGTGCCGTCAAGGCTCCGGGCTTCGGCGACCGTCGCAAGGAGATGCTCGAAGACATCGCCATCCTGACCGGTGGTGTAGTCATCAGCGAGGAGAAGGGCTTGAAGCTCGAGCAGGCCACCATCGAGATGCTGGGTAGTGCCGAGAAGGTGACCATCACGAAGGACAATACCACCATCGTAAACGGTGCCGGCGACACGGAGAACATCAAGGAGCGTTGCGAGCAGATCAAGGCTCAGATTGCCACCACCAAGAGCGACTACGACAAGGAGAAGCTGCAGGAGCGTCTCGGCAAGCTGTCGGGCGGTGTAGCCGTGCTCTACGTAGGTGCTGCCAGCGAGGTAGAGATGAAGGAGAAGAAGGACCGTGTGGATGACGCCCTGCGTGCTACGCGTGCTGCCATCGAAGAGGGTATCGTACCTGGAGGTGGTGTGGCTTACATCCGTGCCATCGAAGCCTTGGAAGGTCTGAAGGGTGACAACGCCGACGAGACTACCGGTATCCAGATTATCAAGCGTGCCATCGAGGAGCCTCTGCGTCAGATTTGCGCCAACGCCGGTGTAGAGGGTGCCGTAGTGGTACAGAAGGTTCGCGAGGGCAAGGGTGACTTCGGTTACAACGCCCGCACCGATGTCTATGAGAACCTCCACGCAGCCGGTGTGGTTGACCCCGCCAAGGTAACGCGTGTGGCTCTGGAGAACGCCGCCTCTATCGCAGGCATGTTCCTCACCACCGAGTGTGTGATTGTAGAGAAGAAGGAAGAGAAGCCCGAGATGCCGATGAATCCCGGTATGGGCGGCATGGGTGGCATGATGTAAACCTCATCCCCTGATGATATAGCAAAGGCCGAGCAGCAATGCCCGGCCTTTTTCTTGCTTCATGGATGATGAAATATTTCTATTTGACTTGTTTTCATCCCGATGGTAAATCCCTTTCAAACTGTTGAAAAATGATTTTCATCGTGATGAAAAAAGTTTATCATTCAGATGATAATCTGTTGATATACCTAGCTGTAGGGGCATGAAAAATCGTCCTGATGATGAAAGACACTTCACACTTCACAATCATCTGTATGTTGTTGATTATGAAATGGTTATAGGTGTGAAGTCTCTATTTGATACTTCACACACACTTCACACGTCTAATCTATTGTATTACAGATATATACAAGCTTTTTTGAAGTGTGAAGTGTTTTATTACAGACTCTGCGTTTTTTACGCAGCGATAGCGTTAAGTCTGTACACCATGCCTTCTCTGCAGCACCGGCACACACTCGTTGCCGTGAAGCGTATCCATGCCCGGCCAGTGAGCCACTGCAGAGTAGATCCAGGTACTGAGCCATGCCAGCTGCTCAGAGAGCGCTACATCGAAAGCCTGCGCTTCGACCACGACGGCATATTCACCGAGCCGCTGCTGAGAGCTGCATAGAAGGAGCTCTGCAAGAAGGTTCCCTAGCGGCTGCAACTCTGCCTCTACACCCGCTGGAACGCTGATGACTATCAGCTCTACCTCGCCACCCACCGCAAGCGCAAATGGAGCGCCACCCTCTGCGACCGCCCCGCCCGCCTCTGCATGGAGATGGACGAGGAGTGTCGCAGCGCTCTGCAATGAAGAATGTAAGATGGTATCACCAAAACGTGGATATCTCCTCACCCCCAAGAGATCTCTCATACATGTCTGCAGCTTCTTTGAGTTTGTCTCGCATATAACACATGGCATATCGGGGAGAGATAATCTTTATACCAGGTCCGTATGACATGAAAACTGAATACATTTCGAAATTTATCACCACATCAATCCTGAAGATGCAACTGCCATCCTCAGGATTTTCTTTTATCAGTTTCTGAGATTGGTGAATCGGTTTTGTCTTTATGTATTTACTCTGTTCAGCTGATGCCCAGAACTTTATCCGGCGCGGTGTATTCTTGATATTCTTACTTACGCCTATTACATCGTCAAAGAAATGTTCTGAATCAAAATCGGGATTCTCACAATAAGGAATATCATCAACAGGCTCTACACTTTCAATTCTGTCCAAAGGCAAATTGAACAACATCATGTCTTTTGACCTTGAGCCAAACAAGAACCACCTGTTGCGAAATTCCTTCAAAAGATATGGAAACAATATAAACTCCGTAGGTTGAGTGGCAGAAAATGATTGATATATTATGCGTAGTGTCTGCTTATGTGCAATGTAATTATATAGAGGATTGAGTAGTCTTAGTCCTTTAAGATTAGGGACACTATCAAAGTGGATTATCGGCTTGCGATTGTGGCGTGAGATAGACAACTTGTCTTGTAGTCTGCTAACCACATCTGACATCTCGGTAAACTGCTCAAAGTCTTCAAACTGACGTAGCATGTCAACAGCTTCTTGCATTACCTCAAAATCATTCTGAGACATTGGCATATCTGTAATTGAATAATCTTCATCCGCATACCTATAATACTTATGATCATACACCTCAATTGGCGCATTATATCCCAACTTATCAGAACGCATCATCTGGATATCCCCTTGAACTGTTCGGATGGACACGCCCTTACTAATTCCCTCCATATCATAAAGAGCATCACTACATGCATCGACGAGGTCCTCCAGAGTCCAACGACGATAACGATTACGAAGACAGTTGTCTATTGTCTTATAGCGAATCAATGCATTCTTATTTGCAGGCATAAATGTTCTATTTTTGCAAGTTTCCGATTATTATCAATGCAAAGATACACATTTTCGGTGCAACCTATTTGCGTGGTACCTTAGAAACGTACTTTTTTAGTCGATATTTAGCACATTATTTTGAATTACGCAGAAAGATTGCGTAGTACTTATATAACTTTGCACCCGCAATCCGATAGCTCGGATGTGACTTGAAATGAGCTAAGGCACCACACATGTATAATAATATAGTATAAAAGAAAATGGAAGTACGAATCATTAACAATCGACCAGTCATGATATGGACGAGCGATGTGGAGGAATCCGCAATGCGTCAGATTGAGAACCTGACTACCCTCCCTTTCCTTCATCATCACCTTGCCATCATGCCAGATGTACATGCAGGTATGGGAATGCCTATTGGTGGTGTACTGGCTTGTGACGGTGCAGTTATACCAAACGCAGTAGGTGTCGATATAGGTTGCGGAATGTGTGCTGTAAAAACCAATTGGAAAGTGGAAGATTTGCCAATGCAAGTGATACGTAAGGAAATTATGAAAGGCATTCGTGAGAGAATTCCATTTGGCATGGATCATCACAAGGAGGCACAAGATGCAAAGTACCTACCTCAAGGATATGATATAGATAAAATGGAGGTTGTGAAGCGACGTCAGAACGCTGTTCTCCATGAGGTTGGTACACTTGGGGGCGGAAACCACTTTATTGAGTTGCAGAAAGATGAAGATGGAGTACTATGGATTATGATCCACTCCGGTTCCAGAAATCTGGGGAAGCAGGTCGGTGAATACTACAACCATCTAGCGGCTGCGCTCAATGAGAAATGGCATTCTGTTGTCTCTCCTGAGATTCGTCTTCCATTCCTTGCTCATGGCACAAGGGAATTTGGAATGTACTGGAATGAGATGAAGTATTGTATTGACTTTGCCCTCTGTAACCGCAAGCTGATGATGGAGCGCATACAGGAAGTAATTGCAGATTCATTGAAAGGCATTGAGTTTGAACCAATGATCAACATTGCTCATAACTATGCAGCTTTTGAGCAGCACTTTGGGAAGGATGTCATAGTGCATCGCAAAGGTGCTACTCTTGCTCGTGAAGGTGTCATAGGAATCATACCTGGTTCACAAGGAACAGCTTCATATATCGTAGAAGGACTTGGTCATCCTGATTCATTCTGTTCTTGTTCGCATGGTGCTGGACGTGTGCTATCACGAAAAGCAGCTATCAAGACATTAAACATGGCAGACGAGGTTGCCCAACTTGAATCCAAGGGTATTGTCCATGCCATTAGATGTCAAGATGATATGCAGGAAGCATCGGGCGCTTACAAAGATATAGAAGAGGTTATTGCTAATGAACTTGATCTGGTAAAAGTAAAGACCAGATTGTTGCCACTAGCTGTTATAAAGGGATAAGTGCTATAGAGGGCTTAATTGTATGCTTACTCCTAATGGTTACACAGAGAAGGTCAAGTACAGCTTACTCCTACGTTTCTATGCTAAAGAGGCTCCCCTCTTGATGCGACACAAAAAGACTCTCTGGGTCTGTTGCTGCATGAATATCCACTCCCTAAGGAAGCCGATACCACCATGAAGGAGACTGCAATGCTTGTCATAAAGCTACTGGTTGAACAGGGAAAGGCGGAAGAGGCATCCAAGTTGATGAAGACGCCTGCTGATGTGTTAGCAGAGAATATGAATCCAAAGCGTGGAATGTGGGTTCGGATGATTCGTGCATTGCGTCTTGGAGAATACTCCCGCAAGAAAGGGATGGAACATCTTGCAGAGATTCTTGACGTATTCTACAGGCAGGATTATACTACCTGGCAGGGATGTGTAGATAAGGCTCGCTCGGAGAATGATGCTGACCAAACCCTGTCGCTGCTCAAGCAGCGTCCGGGCTTGTTCGCCCGTTGCCTGTTTGCATCCATGCTCCGATTTGGCAGCGACAAGGTGATTGGCGCTTTCGATGAGATTGCAGACAAGCTCCCGGCACGCCTGCTCTTGTCGTTGGGAAATGCGGCTGAGGCATACTTTGACCCCAAAGCGGCTCGTGTTGTCCGTCTGATTACCGGTGTAACGCGCCGTATTGAGCCAAACAAGCTGCTTGCTCTTTACAATGATGATGAACGCAAAAGAATGGCTAAAGAGGTGACGGAACTGTACAAAGCATCCATGGAACGTCGTTTTGCCGTTGTGAAGACAGAGGCAAAGACTATATATATTGACCCTTCTCTTTATAACATTCCTGTCAGTGTTGGAGACCGTTCTGCCACTATTCAGGATGCTTCTTGTGCCTTGACGGGAACACGTTTCCCCGTGGAGGGTGATGCAATACGCTTGTTCCTCCAGTGGGGCAAGGGACTTCATGCACAACATCTCGACATGGACTTGAGCTGCCGTATTGCCTTGCCGGAAGGTAAGACAGATTACTGCTACTTCGGCAATTTGACCTGTACTGGTGCCAAACACTCAGGTGACATCCGTTTTATTCCAGAAATGGTCGGTACTGCAGAGTATATAGAACTATCCCTTTCAGAGCTTGAAGCAGAAGGTGCTGAATATGTCACATTCACCTGCAATGCATACTCATGTGGCTCACTTTCTCCAAACCTTGTCGTTGGGTGGATGGATTCCGCTAATCCGATGACGATTTCTGAATCCTCAGGTGTTGCATACGATCCGTCTTGTGTTCAGCACATGATCCGTATCAGCGAAGGCAATCTTTCCAAGGGATTGGTATTCGGTGTGCTCGATGTTGCCAAGAGAGAAATTGTCTGGCTTGAAATGTCATTCACATCGCAAGTAATCCATAATGCTGATAATAAATCTATTGAAGCAATCCTTCATCGTCTTGAAGAGAAACTGTCTGTTGGTGAACTCCTTGACATGAAGGCAAGAGCTCAGAGTCTTACTGCTATAGAGAATGTCGAAGATGCGGACGAGGCTTATACATACGAGTGGGCTCTCAATCCTGCAGAAGTGACACAACTTATTTACATGTAACAACAGAAATGTGCAAGACTTATCCAAGTGTTCAAAGGAGGCGCGATAACTTCAAGCTGGGCCAGCTCCCTTCGTCGGTTAGAATCCGACAGTCTTGCATTATTATTTTATTCACTAGTGTCTATTAAATTATTGTAATTTCAAACTTAATCATCTCGTTCAAAATGTATTAAGACTCTCACTCTCTGTCGCACTTTTGAAATGCGTATCTTTGCCCCCAAATCAAAAATGGGACATATATGGGCGCAGGGGCTATCAATGGAGAATCACCCCTGCGCCGATTTTTGCACTCCTTAGCAGGGATTAGCTCCTTGACATAGATAACAGCTATTAAATAGCCTTAAAGGCATGAAAAAAGGCAGCTACTTAATTCGTAACTGCCTGATTTTCAGTGAGAGCGGAAGACGGGGCTCAAACCCGCGACCCTCAGCTTGGAAGGCTAATGCTCTATCAACTGAGCTACTTCCGCAATTTCATTCAACAATTAGAGCATTGCTTGCTGCTAGTGTCGAACTTGTGGGCAAAGATGGATTCGAACCACCGAAGGCGTAAGCCAGCAGATTTACAGTCTGCCCCATTTGGCCACTCTGGTATTTGCCCTTTTGCTCCTCATTCAGTCTGGCTTAAGTGCCTTTCTTTCTGAATTGCGGTGCAAAGATACGACTATTTTTTTAAACTCCAAAAAAAATCGACCATTTTTATTGCAGTAATTGCACATTCATCGCCTTTATTGCCTAATTTACCCCCTGCACGCTCCTCTGCCTGGGCCAAATTGTTGGTTGTGATGAGTCCGAAGATGACTGGAACCTGACCTGTGGCGTTGAGCTGGGCGATGCCTTGAGTGGCCCCCATGCAGACGTAGTCGAAGTGGGGTGTGTCGCCACGGATGACGCAACCCAAGGCGATGACGGCATCCACCTGACCGCTCTCAATCAGGCAGTGGGAGCCGAAGGTGAGTTCGAAGCTGCCGGGTACGGGACGTACAATGATGTTCTCTTCCTTGGCGCCGTGGCGCTTCAGGGTGTTGACTGCCCCTTCGAGCAGGGCGCCGGTGATGGCTGGATTCCATTCGGAGACCACGATGCCAAACTTCATCGCTTCGGCGCTGGGTACTTTAGAGGAATCGTAGTCGGATAAGTTATGTAATGCGGTTGCCATTGTTTTTTATTGTTGGTTATGGATTATGAGTGAGATGATGTGTGATAGCTGAAAGATTGGTGATAGTTGAAAACACTATGATGCAAGAAGACGAGTGAGGAGTGCCTGTTCGTAACATTACACTCGTCACTCGTCTCTTTGGGCTTGCTACAGCTTCTATGGATTACTTCTTGCTCAGCTTGGCCTGCTCGATGTATTTGTCGATGTCCATGGCCTGATAGGAGCGGAAGTATTTCTCTTTGATGGTCGTGTAGGCATTTAGGGCTTCGTCGTACTTACCCTGCTTCATGTAGATCTTGCCGGCCTGCATCAGGAAGATGGGGCTGATGCTGTTGCTGTCAGCAGCCTTGGCGGCCTTCATCAGCAGCGAAGCGGCCTTCTCAAGCTGGCCCATCGCGGCATAGCAGTTGCCCATGGCACCCTGGATGGCAGGGGCTACCAACTGGTCGTCGCCATCAAATTTGTCAAGAGCCTTGGCGGCTTCTTCGTACTTGCCCAAATGGTAGAGGCAGATGCCGCTGTAGGCCTGAGCCAGGTTGGCGGCTGCTGTGCCGCTGAACTCGTCGATTACGTACTTGAAACCCTTGTAGCTGATGCTGTCGCCGTTGAGTGCGTACTCATAGAGGTCGGCCTCGAAGTACTCCTGTCCCTTGAAGAGGGCGGCCTGGGCCTTCTCTTCGCGAGGCTCTACATAGAGGTTCTTGTACATCACCACACCGGCTACGATAAGGATGACTGCCACTACGGCACCAATGATTGTTTTCTTGTTCTTCAAGAAGAATACTTCTGATTGCGTCAGAGCCTCTTCCACATTCAAGGCTTCATTTTGCTTTTTTTCTACTGCCATTTTTATGTTTCTTTTTTGTTATTATTCCAATAATGGGGTATTTCGAACGGCAAAAGTACGTTATTTATAGCATCTAACGAAATTTCGGGGCTACTTTTTTTGTTTCAAGTGCAGAAAAGGGGAAAAATATTGTATTTTTGCATCGTTTTTCCCGTTTAATAACGATTGTACAACATCTGTTTTATGATATTAGACCGCATTTCTATCCTCAATTATAAG
This sequence comes from uncultured Mediterranea sp., assembly GCA_945831575.1. Taxonomy (GTDB): domain Bacteria; phylum Bacteroidota; class Bacteroidia; order Bacteroidales; family Bacteroidaceae; genus Bacteroides. The sequence goes on along the minus strand of CAMACX010000020.1, from coordinate 8,672 downwards.
AATCTCGAGCAAGTGGACCTGAGCTTCTCGCCCAAGTTGAATTGCCTCTTCGGGCACAACGGTATGGGGAAGACGAATCTGCTTGATGCCATCTATTTCCTCTCGTTTTGCAAGAGCGCAGGCAATCCGGTAGATTCGCAGAACATCCGTCACGAGGCGGACTTCTTCGTCATCCAGGGATTCTACAAGGAGGACAATGGAGAGCGCGAGGAAATCTATTGTGGCATGAAGCGGAGAAGCAAGAAGCAGTTTAAGCGCAACAAGAAGGAGTACCAGCGGCTATCCGACCACATCGGCTTCATTCCCCTGGTCATGGTCTCGCCGGCTGATGCTGAGCTTGTGCTGGGTGGTAGCGAGGAGCGGCGGAAGTTTATGGATGTGGTCATCTCGCAGTCGGACAAGGAGTATCTGGATGCACTGATTCGCTACAACAAGGCGCTCAGTCAACGTAATGTACTGCTCAAGAGTGAGCTGCCGGTGGATGAGGAGCTCTTCCTGGTGTGGGAGGAGATGATGGCTCAGGCGGGAGAGGTGGTTTTTGCAAAGCGCGAGGCTTTCATACGTGAGTTCATCCCCATCTTTCAGGATTTCTATGCCTTCATCTCGCAGGAGCGGGAGGAGGTGTCGCTCAGCTACGAGTCGCACGCGCGCGATACCTCGTTATATCAGGTCATCCGTGAGAGCCGGCAGCGTGACTTGATCATGGGGTATTCGCTGAAGGGCATTCACAAGGATGAACTGACCATGCAGCTGGGGGGTTATCCGCTTCGGCGTGAGGGGTCACAGGGGCAGAACAAGACCTACCTGGTGGCGCTTAAGCTGGCACAGTTTGACTTCCTGAAGCGCAAGGGGCGCACCACGCCCTTGCTCTTGCTTGATGATATCTTTGACAAGCTCGATGCGCAACGTGTGGAGCAGATTGTGAAGCTGGTGGCTGGTGAGCGCTTCGGACAGATTTTCATGACCGACACCAACCGTGAGCACCTGGACCGCATCCTCCAGAAGGTGGGGAGCGACTACTGCATCTTCGAGGTCGAGGACGGGGTGGTCAGCGATACGGCTGATGTGGTGGCTGACTTAGCGGCGGAGGGCGAGGTATGAAGCGTAGCAATGCCCAGTCCATCGGTGAACTGATCCGTCACTACCTGCGGCAGGAGAGTCTGGAGACTCCCCTCAACGAGGTGCGGCTCATCAAGGCCTGGCCCGAGGTACTCGGCCCGGTCATCAACTCCTACACCAAGGAACTCTACATCAAGAACCAGGTGCTCTATGTCCATCTCACGTCCGCTGTGCTGCGGCAGGAGCTGATGATGGGGCGTGAAATCTTGGTGCGCAACCTCAATGCCAAGGTGGGTGCTCAGGTGATAACCAACATCATTTTCTGCTAGGCAGCGTAGTGATGACGGGTATGCCGTAGGCTTTCAAGTCCTGTTGTGCCTTGAGGTAGCCACTTGGGTCGAGTAGCTCGCGGTGGTCGTGGGCATCAAGTCCGATGATGGCGGTACATCCTTCGCTGGCTGCAATCTTCCAAAAGCCCGGGGTAGGGTAGGTGAGCCGTCCGTTCTCCTCGGTCTCGCCGAAGTACCAGCGTCCGATGTTGTACTCAAGGGGGATGTGCAGACGAGCTGCGGCACGGCAGATGTGACGGCTGATGGTGCTGCAGTGGTGGTCGAATCTGGGGTAGGAGCGCATGAAGAGGTCTGGGTGGGCCAGATAGCTGAAGAGTCCGCTCTCCATGCCCTCGATGGCACTCTCTTCGTAGAGGTCGAGCATATCGCGGTTGTGGGTGTGGCTACCGAAGTAGGGAAACTTTTCGTCGGTATGGTAGTAGTGGTTGCCGAAGATGGTGTAGTCGATGTGATACTGCTTGATTTGCTCCTTCAGCCAGTAGAGGTAATCGGGGAAGTATTCACACTCCAATCCGATCTTGATCTCAATCTGATTACGGTATTTCTCGCGCAGGGTGCTGATGCTCTCGATGTAGTCGGGCAGTTCGGATGGCAGCATGCGCATGCCGGCCACGAAGTCGCTGCGGTATTTCCAGGGCGTATGGTCCGAGAAGCCCAGCACATCATAACCACCCTTGATGGCACTGAGCACAAACTCTTCATCGGTGCCTACGGCGTGCATGCAGCGGGTGGTGTGGGTATGGTAGTTGGTTCGCATTTCTTTTTCTCTGAATTGTTTTTTGATTTTCTCTTTGGTTGGTTTCTATTAACTGATGACCTCATCCATGCGGATGTCTAACTGCTCTGTGGGCACCTCTTCCACTCGTTGGAAGGGGAAGCAGAGACCTATCTTCCAGGCTTGCGGCAAGCGAGGAAGCAGTCGGTCGTAGTAGCCTCTGCCCCGGCCCAACCGGTTGCCTTGGCTGTCGAAGGCCACTCCGGGTACCACGATGCACTCTATCTGCTCCAGGTGGAGGAAGGGCGCACCTGTAGGTTCTTCGATGCCAAAAGCGCCTTGGACCAGTTCGTGCCTACCGTGGTAGGTACGAAGCTCCAGGTCATCGCCCACCACTACAGGCAGGATAATCTGCTTGCTCTCGGCCCAACGTTCCACAAAGTCGTGTGTGTTGACTTCATCGGGCAGGGAGTAATAGAGCATCACAACCTGGGCCTGCTGAAAGTGTGGAGCAGCCTCTAGCCGCTGGAGTACCTCAGCAGAGTAGGTAGTCAGCTGTCCGGTATTCCGGTACGTAGCCTTTAAGGCCGCCATCTGCTTGCGCAGTTCTTTTTTCGTCATTTTGTCCATTCTCTTCTTCTTTAATGGTCGGAGCGGTGGGGAAGGCCTCACCGTTCTCTAAGATTTCGATGGCTTTCTTTACCGTAGCATCTTCGGTATTGATGTAGCGGATATACTCTTCCTGACCCAGCATGTTGTAGATGATGTTGCCATAGACGTGGCGCTCCAGGAGCTTGCGCGACTTCTGGATTAACAGGTTACGTCGCTTCAGCCCCTTGCCTTCTGCGTAGCGGATAAACTGCTCCACCACGTTCTGGCTCTTGAGGTACTTGAGCAACTGCTGGTTGTCTTCGAAGGACTCAAGCTTGGGGCGGTTGCTGTCGGAGTAGTGGAAGCTGAAGCGGATGATGAGTCCACGGTTGCTGGCCTCGATGAGGTAGGAGCTGACACCAGTGGTGTCCTGAGGTACGAAGACATCGGGCATGATGCCACCGCCGCCATAGACGGGACGGCCCAATGAGGTCTCAAACAGCTCGTCTTCGTTGAGCTTGATGCTGTCCTTGGAGAAGAACTCGCCATGCTCGTAGCGCGTTATCCAGTCGCGGTCGTACTGGCTGTCGTTGCCGTTGGCATAGGGGCGTTGGATGCAGCGGCCTGAGGGTGTATGGTATCGGGCTACGGTCAGTCGGATGGCCGAGCCGTCGCTGAAGTCGATGGGTTGCTGCACGAGGCCCTTACCGAACGAGCGCCTGCCTACGATGATGCCGCGGTCATTGTCTTGGATGGCTCCTGCAAAGATTTCGCTGGCTGAGGCTGAGCCTTCGTCCACGAGCACGACCAGAGGCATCCGTTGGCAACTGCCCGTGCCGTTGGCATAGTCCTGCGTGCGGGGAAACTTGCGTCCCTCGGCATAGACGATGAGCTGTCCTTCGGGCAGGAATTCGTTGACCATGCGTATGGCAGCCTCCATGTAGCCACCGGTGTTGTCGCGCAGGTCGATGATGAGGCCTTTGCATTGCTGGTGGAGCAGCTGTGCGATGGCATTGAGCAGCTCGATATGGGTGGTGCGGGCAAATTTGCTGATCTGTATGTAGCCAAAGTCGTCGGTTACCATATAGGCCGCGTTGATGCTGTTCTGTGGGATGTCTCCCCGTACGATGAGGAAGTCGAGCAGTTCGGGTTCGCCCATGCGCTTCACGCTCACCTTCACTTCGCTGCCCTTGGGTCCCTTGAGGGTGCGCATGGCCCTCTCGTTGTTGAGCGTCTTGCCCACGAATAGGCTGTCATCGACCCTTACGATGCGGTCGCCGGCCATGAGGCCCACCTTCTCCGAGGGACCTCCCTTGATGACCCGGTTTACGTGTACCGTGTCATCCTGGATGGTGAATTGTATGCCAATACCGCTGAAGCTCCCCTCCAGTTCGGAGTTGACCTGCTCCAGATTCTGTGCAGGGATATAGACCGAGTGGGGGTCAAGCTCAGCTAGAATCTGGGGCATGGCCTTCTCCACAAGGTCGGTCATATCGACGGTATCTACATACTGGTCGTCGATGACGCGCAGCAGGGCGTTGAGCTTATTGGATGAGCCGTTGATGATGCCCAGTCTGTTGCCTGCAAAGTGCTGTGCATAGAATGTTCCTATCAGGATACCTATCACCACGCTTACGGCGATGATCAGGGGAATGAATCGGTTGTTGCTTTTTGAAGCCATATTTATTGAGTGATTAGTGATTTTGTGATTAGTGATTAGTGTCTAGTGATTGGTGTGGGTCTTCCACTTCCATATAGATTACCTCGATGCCAGCTCTCTTCATAAGCTCAATACCATCTTCCAGCCGGTATTTCTCAGAATAGACCACACGCTTGATGCCGGCTTGGATGATGAGCTTGGCACATTCGATGCAGGGGGATGCGGTGACGTACATCGTGGCTCCGTCGCTGCTGTTGTTGCTACGCGCTATCTTGGTGATGGCATTGGCCTCGGCGTGGAGCACATAGGGCTTGGTGACGTTGTGCTCGTCTTCGCATACGTTTTCGAATCCCGAGGGAGTGCCGTTGTAGCCATCCGAGATGATCATCTTGTCTTTTACAATCAAGGCACCCACTTTCCTGCGTTGGCAGTAGGAGTTCTCGGCCCAGATGTAGGCCATGCGTAGGTAGCGCCTGTCCAGGGCCTGTTGTTTTTCGTTCACTTTCTTTTCCATTGTTGTCGATGGGCTATTTCTGCACATGGAAGCTCATGCGCATGGTAATCTCTCCACTGGTGTAGAAGAGGTAGAGGTTCTGACTGTCTCCCTCGTAGCGGGTTACACCCTTCAGCCCGTTGACAAAGGCTTTGGCCAGTGGGTCGGTCTCAGAGGGGTTGTTTTGCAGCGTGATGGTGAGGTTGCGTCCTTCGCCGATGGTCCAGCTGCCATTGAAGGGTGTCTTAATCCCTCGTCCGTTCATGGCTCCTCCAGTGGTAGCTCCTGTCGTACCTCCTTCAAAGTTGAGCACGAAGTTGTTCTCGTTCTCCATCGCGGTCTCGCTGGCTTTGCGTGCCGCCTCGTTGTCGCCCCAGAAGTCATACCACTGGTTGCTTCCGTTACGGCTGATGTAGGTTAGTTTCCAGGTTTTTCCGCCGCCCACAAAGATGTCCATCACGTCATCATCGTTGCTGCAGCTGGTGGTCAGGCCCAGGGAGAGGCAGAGCATGAGGCAGAGTGACACCATGAAGCGACAGCCTGAAAGCACGCTGTTGTATTGTTTGCTGTTGGTATTCATCATTCGTTTTTGCTATTTAGGTTTCTATTTAATAAATGCACGCGTATTAATAAATGCACGCGTAGAGTAATAAATACACGTGCGAAGGCATTTGTTCAGCGGATGCCGTTGCGCTTGAGCAGGGCATCGATGGTGGGCTGCTGTCCACGGAAGCGGATGTAGAGGGTCATCGGGTCCTCAGTGCCTCCCTTGGAGAGGATATTGTCGCGGAAGCGCTGAGCCACCTCTGTGCTGAAGATGCCCTTCTCCTTGAAGAGGGCAAAGGCATCGGCATCGAGCACTTCGGCCCACTTGTAGCTGTAGTAGCCTCCGGCATAGCCACCTGCAAAGATGTGGGAGAAGGAGGTGCTCATGCAGGCTTCATCCACGGTGGGGAGCAGTTGGGCCCGCTTGCAGGCCTGCTGCTCGTACTGTTCCACATCGCCTTCGAAGGGGGTAGTGCGGGTGTACCAGGCCATGTCGAGCAGGCCAAAGCTCACCTGCCGCAGGCAGAGGTAGCCGGCGTTGAAGTTGGCTGAGGCTATGATGCGTTCTACCAGTTCGTCGGGAATCAGTTCGCCGGTCTCGTAGTGACGTGCGAAGGTGTGGAGGAAGGCCTTCTCGGTGGCGAAGTTCTCCATGATCTGGGAGGGCAGCTCCACAAAGTCCCAATAGACGTTAGTACCGCTGAGGCTGCGGTAGGTGGTGTTGGCAAAGATGCCGTGGAGGCAGTGACCGAATTCATGGAGCAGAGTCTCCACCTCATCGAAGGTGAGGAGGGCAGGCTTACCGGCTGTGGAGCGGCTGAAGTTGGTGACCAACGACACGTGGGGACGGCTGTTCACGATGTGCTTTTGGCCGTCCTCTGCGTTACAGCTCTTCTCGCGCCATTGGCCTTTGTACTCCGTCATCCAGGCTCCAGCACGTTTACCTTCACGGGGATGGAAGTCGGTGTAGAGCACGGCCAGGAACTCTCCGTCACGGTCTAGTACCTCGTAGGCAGTCACCTCGGGGTGATAGACCGGGATGTCGGGGTTGGCACGGAGCGTGATACCGTAAAGGCGTGTGGCCAGGCCGAAGACACCCTCTATCACCTTTTCCAACTGGAAATAGGGGCGGAGCATCTCATCGTTGAGCTGATAGGTGGCATCCTTCAGGCGGTGGGAGTAGTAGCTCCAGTCATAGGGCATGAGGGTAAAGTCGTTGCCTTGCTCCTTACGGGCCAGGGCCTCCACGCGGGCCACCTCCTCGCGGGCAGCGGGGGTATAGGCTTCGAGCAGCTGGTCAAGTAGCTGATTGACTGCCTCGGTGGTGCGGGCCATACGTTGGGTCAGCTTATAGGATACAAAGTCTGGGTAGCCCAGCAGCTGTGCCAGGGCCATGCGGGTGTTGACGATCTGCTTGACGATGTCGCGGTTGTCCGTGTCGCCCCCCTTGGCTCGTGAGGCATAGGCCGTGTAGAGCTGTCGGCGCAGTTCGCGGCTGTCAGCATATTCCATGAAGGGTACGTAGCTGGGATAGTCGAGGGTAAACCGCCATCCCTCCAGACCCTTCTGCCGGGCACTCTCGCGGGCGGCATCAAGGGCCGTCTGAGGCAGTCCCTTCACCTGATCGGGTTCTGTGAGTAGCAGTTGGTAGCTGTTGGTGGCCTTCAGCAGGTTCTCGCTGAACTGCAGGGTGAGCAGGCTGAGGCGGTTACTCAGCTCGCGGTAGGTCTCACGGTCAGTTCCCTGGAGGTTGGCTCCGTTGTGAGCGAATCCCTCATAGACATCCTTGAGCAGCATCCGCTGTTCGTCGTTGAGGGGGAGTTGTTGGCGTTGGTCATAGACCGTCTTGATGCGGGCAAAGAGTGCTTCGTTGAGGCTGATGTTGTTGCCGTGCTCCGTCAAGACGGGCATCAGCTTGTGTGCCAGGGCCTGCATCTCATCGTTGGTCTCCGCACTCATCAGGTTGCCAAAGACGCTGCTCACGCGGTCCAGCAGCTGGCCCGAGGCTTCGTAGGCTTCGATGGTGTTCTCGAAGGTAGGCGGCTGGGGGTTATTGACAATTGCATCGATTTCGGCATTCTGTTGCTTGATGCCCTCCATCATGGCCGGTTCGTAGTGTTCGAGGCGGATGCAGTCGAACGGTGCCGTGCCGTGGGGCGTGTTGTAGGGTTGTAGGAAGGGATTCTGAGCCATGACAGTATTCATAATGCAAAGTAATGAGATTACAAGTCCTTTAAATTTCATTGTTGTTTTTATGTTAGGGAGTGCAAAAGTGCAAAAAAAATAGGCGACTTGAAAGGAAGCCGCCTATTTTTTATTATTTTCTAACTGTAGATTAGCCGTTCACCTTCTTCATGTGAGCAATCAGCTCCAGAACCTTGTTAGAATAGCCGATTTCGTTGTCGTACCAAGATACCACCTTAACGAACGTGTCAGTCAGAGCGATACCAGCCTTAGCGTCGAAGATAGAAGTGCGAGTGTCACCCAGGAAGTCGCTAGAAACGACTGCGTCCTCCGTGTAACCCAGTACACCCTTCAGTTCGCCTTCTGAAGCAGCCTTCATGGCAGCGCAGATTTCATCGTACTTAGCGGGCTTAGCCAGGTTGACAGTCAGGTCAACTACAGAAACGTCCAGAGTCGGAACGCGCATTGACATACCCGTCAGCTTGCCGTTGAGTTCGGGGATAACCTTACCTACAGCCTTAGCAGCACCGGTAGAAGAGGGGATGATGTTGCCGCTGGCAGCACGACCACCGCGCCAGTCCTTCATAGAGGGACCGTCAACAGTCTTCTGCGTAGCAGTAGTAGAGTGAACCGTAGTCATCAGACCGTCGGTGATACCCCAGTTGTCGTTGAGCACCTTAGCGATAGGAGCCAAGCAGTTGGTGGTGCAAGAAGCGTTAGAAACGAACTGCGTACCCTTCACGTACTTGTCGAAGTTAACGCCGCATACAAACATCGGAGTAGCGTCCTTTGAGGGAGCTGACATCACTACGTACTTAGCACCAGCGTCGATGTGAGCCTGAGCCTTCTCCTGAGTCAGGAAGAGACCAGTAGATTCTACTACGTATTCAGCCTCAACTTCGTTCCACTTCAGGTCAGCCGGGTTACGCTCTGCAGTTACGCGGATTTCCTTACCATTCACGATCAGCTTGCTGTTCTCAACGTCAGCCTCGATCGTGCCCTGGAAAGCACCGTGCATCGTGTCATACTTCAGCATGTAAGCCAAGTAATCTACGGGGCAAAGGTCGTTGATAC
>CAMACX010000019.1 GCA_945831575.1 uncultured Mediterranea sp. | reverse complement strand
ATAAAAAAACGACCCGCTCATTTGAGCATCGTTGAGAGGCTTGGCGGGTTCTAGTGTTGCAAAAGTACGACTTTTATTTGAGTTGTGTAAGAGTTTGGGAAGAAAAGTGATGATTTGGCGGGAGTTTTTAACAGTTGTTGGGTGTTCGGATGTACAAAATGCGGCATTTACAAACCAATGTGAGACATCTACAAACCAGATTGGGCGATTTGAAGGATTAGATGTAACTTTGTAGCGTCAATGTCGGCAGGGCGGATCCTGAAAAGCCCAATAGTAAAGAGAGTAAGGAAAGAAAAGGATTAATAACAAGATTCTAAATATCATAATCATAGGAGCGACTTCTGGAATAGGGAGAGCTCTAACTGAAGACTTTGCAGAGCAAGGAAATAATATTGGAATTATTGGTAGAAGGGAAATACTTTTGAAGGAGATTCTTTAGTCTTCAACGGCACAACAAAAACGGCTATCTCGTGAACATCAAGCCCATCGGTCATGTTCAGCGTAGAGGGTGCCAGTTTGGCAAACCACTCTATGCTGACCACATCACGGGTGAAGTGTTCTTTCATCCGTGCGTTAGCCTCTAACTTGTCTATGAAAGTCCGCTTGGGAACTATCCTGTTGACCCTTGTTGAGGGTGGAAAGAGGTCTTGCATCATAATTACTTATTGCTTGCTTCATCTAACTTCACCATATTATTTAGCTTCCCAATGCCCAAAAGTATTTCCTCCGACACGTTTTATGCAATATCTTTTCAATTCTGCAACATACGTTCCTGCTGTCCTTTCGGAAACCGCAAGCCTTTCGGCAATTTCCTTGTGCTTGATAGATGGATTATACATTACGATAGGCACAGGCATCGGTGATACGCTTCACGCCCGAACCCCATCTTTCAATGTATGAAGTACTGTAAAGCACATTGGCAATGAGCTTGTTGTGGGGATTTGAACTGTGCGGCAGGGTGATGTTTTCAGCTGTGAGCTGACTCAGCCGTACGCCTGCCGTCGCTCTAATCGGACTCTAATCTTTCTCTAATCAAACTCTAATCAAACTCTAATCCGGAATTAGAGATGGATTAGTGTTACTACGGAGTAACTTGGGAGTAGCTTCGGAGTTACCTTAGACCTACGGCCTTGTCGCCGGTCAGCAATCTGGCCTTTTCATGTCGCAAAGATACGCCGTCCGGGTCAGTCGCTGAGGTCAATCTTGTCGGAGAGGGTATAGACTGGAGTTCGTGCCACTTGTGCCATCGTGCCAAGTGGCACAAACTCTTCAAAAGCTTCAAAAAGGGGCTTTTTCTCTACTTTTATCTCTTTCGTGCCACTTGGCACGATGGCATGAGTGGCACGAACTACCTTCATCATCACCTCCGTTACGGGGCGTAGCCGGGGCTTGCGAGGAATTGAGTGTTGCAAATCAAAATAGGTATCAAACCCGAGAGGCATGGCAAAAGTTGCAATAAAATCGAGGTTCCAGAGATTATTTTTACCATTTTTTTTCATGACATCGCTTTCAGAAACGAAGTTTTTGCTTAACTTCGCCCCCGAAATAATGAAAGAAGGAGGATTGTACAGATGGAAACAGGAGATAGGATAACAAACCCTATGAGGATGATAGCCGATACGGCACTGGTACTCGAAGGGGGTGGTATGCGTGGGGTGTTCACCTGCGGTGTGCTGGACAACTTTATGGATCGGGGCATACGCTTCCCCTACGTCATAGGGGTAAGTGCAGGTGCCTGCAACGGATTATCCTATATGTCGGGGCAACGGGGAAGGGCCAAGTTCAGCAACATTGACCTCCTGGAGAAGTACCGCTACATTGGATTACGTCACCTCTTCAAGGAACACAATATTCTGGACTCCAACCTGCTGTTCAACGAGTTCCCCAACCGCATCCTGCCTTACGATTATGAGGCCTATTTCCACTCCGAAGAGCGCTTTGTGATGGTGACCACCAATTGCCGTACGGGTCGGGCAGAGTACTTCGAGGAGAAGAGTAATCCTGAACGTGTCATCAACATCGTGAAGGCCAGCAGCAGCCTGCCCTTTGTCTGTCCGATAACCGAGGTCGATGGAGTGCCGATGCTCGATGGTGGAATCGTAGATAGCATCCCCGTGCGTCACGCCATGGAGGAGGGATATAAGCGCTGTGTCGTGGTCTTGACGCGCAACCGAGGTTATCGTAAGAATCTCCACGGCACGAAGGTGCCCTCCTTTATCTACAAAGAGTACCCACGCCTCAAGGTGGCCATCAACCGCCGTAGCCAGGTCTATAACGAGCAACTCGAAGAGGTGGAGCGGATGGAGGACGAGGGCCTTATCCAGGTGATACGTCCCGAGAAGCCTATTGTGGTGGACCGCATTGAGCAAGACATCAACAAACTTAACGCCCTCTACGAAGAAGGGTACCAATGTGCAGCCCGCTGGAAGATTGAGCCACAAGAATGATTAATCTTACGAGGATATGAAAAACGGTAAATTTGAAACAAGCTTTTTCCTGCTGTTGACCCTGTTGATGGCATGGAGTTGTAGTTCAGGAAGTGACGATTCTGAAGAAATAGAACCGCAGCTTAGTGTGAATGTTCGTGAGCTGGCCGTAAAGAGTGCTGGCGAAACGGTTAGCGTGCAGGTGACGTGCAACGTACCTTACGAGGTGTCGCTTCCCGCTGCCGTGGAGTGGATTACGCATCGTGCGCCATCATCGAGTGCTGGAGGAGCGGTGCAGTTTCACTCCTTCCAGGTGAAGCCCAACGAACAGTATGCTGAGCGCACAGCGACTATACGCTTCCGTACCAAGGAGTCTGTGCCGCAGCTGACTGCCGATGTGGTAGTCACGCAGATGCAGCTCGATGCCATCCTCGTGGCCAATAAGACGCAGGAGGCCAAGCCGGAAGGGGGGCGACTGGAATTCACCATCAATTCTAACGTGGATTTCCAAGTGGCCTGCTCGGAATCGTGGATAAAGGCCGCGGCTTCCACGCGCGCTTTGGAGGAGAAGACATTGACCTTTGAGGTGGAGCCCAACGAGGTGACTGACGAACGCGAAGCCACCATCACCATCTCCAGCGGTACGCTGAAACAGGAGGTCAAGGTGATACAGAAGCGCTACTTCCGCGACCGGGAGGCGCTGACGTCTTTCTACAAGGCAGCCGGCGGTGACAACTGGAATGATCACACCAACTGGTGTACCGAACAACCCCTGGCTAAATGGTTCGGGCTGAAAGTGGACAGTGATGGACGGGTCACGGAAATCGCCCTACCCAATAACGGTGTGACGGGCGATGCCTCCAAACTCTTTGCGCAACTGGCTAAATTGGACCACCTGAAGGTTATCAACCTGCCCTCCAACAGCATTTCAGGTGAACTGCCGGAAACCTTGGGTGAACTGAAGGAGCTACGCTACCTCGACGTCATGTACAACGCGCTGGAAGGACCGCTTCCTGAAAGTCTTGGCGGACTGGAGAAACTTACCTACTTCAATATCTACTCCAATGGTTTTACTGGTACCATCCCAGAGACATACAATGCCATCTTCGAACGCCATCCAGAGGAGGTGTGCTTCTATTTAGGCTACAACTACCTCACGGGCGATCTTCCCAAGAGCCTGCAGACCCACAGTGCTTTGGCCAATTACTGGCATTTCCTCCTGCCACAGTATGATGGTTACGGTTTCACTCCCTGCAAGCTGCCTGCCTTTACCGGTGTCAAGAAGTGTACCGATGGGACCTCCATCGACCTGAAGGCTCACTATGCTGCCCATAAATATACCTTAATATATTATTGGGGCAGCGACTTTGGCGCTTCTACGGCCTATATCGCACGCGTCAACGCTTTGCTCGACACCTATGGTCCTAAGGGGCTATCCATCCTCGGTGCACGCCGGGATAGTGAAGACACCGAGCTTCAGGAACTCCACGATGAGCAACTTCGCGCTATGAAGCACCTGGATTGGAGTCTGCTGCCCGTCAATCTTGATCCACCTCTCTTTATGTTGGTGGATGCCGAGGGTACCGTGGACTATATCTCCTGTACCGAATATTTAGGTTACAACACCATCCCTCAGTTCCATGGTGACATGAATGGCGTGTTTGACTATGTGGCCCAATGTTTCGGCGATGCAGCGTTTGACTACGAATATTATACCTCGACAGACTATTCGCACGACGGCGAGGCGTTTACCCTCCAGCAGGCATCGGTCGGGAAGGGCATCGACCTGGTCTTCATGGGAGAAGGCTTTACCGATCAAGACATGTCTGATGGCGGTCGTTACGAACAGGTCATGAGACAGGCATTGGAGCAGTTCTTTGCCTACGAGCCCTATACCTCCCTGCGTAATCGCTTCAACTGCTATGCGGTGAAGGTGGTTTCGCCCAATGCGGAGTTTGCTGATGGGGCGGTTCACGCCATTGAAGAATCGGACTACAAGTGCAGAGCTTACGTCAAGCAGACGCCGGCCAAGAATAGCAATGCTCCCATGGCCATCGTGGTCTATAATGACGGCTGCAGTGGGCGAAGCTATACGAGCATCTGGTCAGACGGTGCCTTCTATGCCTATAATATGTCAGGAGTTAACGACGTACTCAATCACGAGGCGTGCGGCCATGGCGTAGCCAAGCTGGCAGATGAGTATATAGAGGGAGGCAACGAGCAGCTTGCCTTGCCACAGGATCAGAAGGACTTGCTCGACACGTATCATCAGTACCATTGGTATGAGAACGTAGATTATCGCAATGATCCGAAGGAGGTACACTGGTCGCATATCCTGAATGATGAGCGCTTCGCGGCTGAGAAGGTGGGACTCTACGAGGGGGCATTCTACTACGGCTACGGGGCTTATCGTCCCACTGAAAACAGCATGATGCGCTACAATGATTGCGGATTTAATGCTCCTTCGCGCGAGATTATCTACAAGCGGGTCATGTCGCTCTCTGAAGGCTCTTCGTGGAGTTATGATTACGAGAAGTTTGTGGCCTTCGATGCGGCTTACCGTAACCAGCAGGCCTCGACACGTGCCGTGCGTCCGCTCAAGAGCGAGACCGAACGGCAGGAGTGGGTGCGCAGACATCGTGCTCCGGTCTTTGTAGATGCAGCCACAGGACGTGCCTTTCAGAGGGAAACACAGATTAGAGTCCCTTTGAGGTAGCTTGCTTGCCCCATCAGGGGATACATCACCGGGAAGCCCTACATCATCAGATGCTGTCAGCCTCTACATAGCCGTGCATCACGGCGTAGATGGTGAGACCAGAGACTGACTTGATGCCAAGCTTCTCGGTGATGTTTTTCCGATGGGAGATGACCGTAGTCAGGCTGATGTGCAGCTTGTCGGCTATCTCCTTGTTGATGCAACCACGGGCTATGTGGGTAAGCACCTCTATCTCGCGCGCGGAGAGCTCGTGCTCGTTGGGGAGATGCTCCATGGGTGATGGAGCAGGGTAGCCCGGATGCTTGGGCCCTCCTTCATGATGGCCGTGATGGTGCATCTGCAGGATGCTTTTGGCCAGGTGAGGCTCGTCCAGGCAGACGTTGAGGGTGCGCATAGCTGCCAGCTGCGGCTGATTGTCGCTGTTGGTCAGCACAATGGTCTTCTGCTTGCGCTCCAGAAAAAAGGCGGTATGCTCGAAGAAGATGCCCGCAGCTACAAAATAGTGGGCATAAAGGTCGGGCGTGTCCATCACCAATTCCTTGAAGGAGCCGAAAGTGCGGATGGGTGCTTGGGGTATAAGTTCCTGTATGAGGTTGACTAATCCCAGGCAACTCAATGTATTTGCATCAATAATGGCTATCATTTCAGTTACAAGCTCTTTTTTTAGCTACAAGCTACGAGTTACAAGTCCTAAGTCTTTAGCTTAGGACTTATTAGTTTTATCTTTTAGTTTTTAGTTTCCAGAAACGCTTTTGCTGCCTCGGCACAACGTTCGCCATCTACACCGGCAGAGACGATGCCCCCGGCATAGCCTGCCCCTTCGCCACAGGGGAAGAGTCCACGAAGGCGGATGTGCTGCAAGGTGTCACGGTCGCGCACGATGCGCACGGGAGCCGAGGTGCGGGTCTCCACACCGATCATGACCGCTTCGTTGGTCAGGAAGCCGTGGCTGCTCTTGCCGAACTGACGGAATCCTTGCGCCAGTCTGTTGCTCACGAAGGGGGGAAGCCAGAAGTGCAAGGGAGATGCAATCAGTCCCGGTACATAGGAGCTCTCGGGCAATGCGCTGCTCAAGCGACGGTTGCAGAAGTCGGCCATGCGCTGGGCCGGGGCAGTCTGCTTCTGGTTGCCTTGCAGCCAGCAGAGGCGTTCAAGCTGCTCCTGCAACTGCATCATCTGCAACGCAGGATGCTCGCGACCGCCCTCTACCAGCGCACCAAACCCCTTGCGGTTGTTCAGGTCCTCTGGCCGTATCTCCACCACCATGCCGCTGTTGCTCCATCGTGAGCCGCGGTTGCTGGGGCTCATGCCATTGACTACAATCTGCTCCGGTCCGCTGGCTGCAGGTACCACGAAGCCGCCCGGACACATACAGAAACTATAGACTCCGCGTCCTTCGACCTGCGTGACAAAGCTGTACTCTGCTGCGGGCAGATAGGCACCACGTCCATTGGGGTTGTGGTACTGGATGCGGTCAATCAGTTCGGCAGGATGCTCCAGACGCACACCCACGGCTATGCCCTTTGCCTCTATTTCGATGCCTTCGGTGGCCAACAGGCGATAGACATCGCGTGCCGAATGGCCCGTAGCCAGGATTACGGGGCCAAGGAAGGTCTCACCCGTCTGGGTCTCAATGCCTTTTACGCAGTCACCCTCAATGAGGAGGCGTGTCATGCGGGTCTCGAAGTGTACTTCGCCACCGCATTGCAGGATGGTGTTGCGCATGGCCTCAATGATCCGAGGCAGCTTGTCGGTACCGATATGTGGATGAGCATCCACCAGGATGTTGGTGGAGGCACCGTGTTGACAGAAGACGTTGAGGATTTTTTCCGTATTGCCCCGCTTCTTGCTACGGGTGTAGAGTTTGCCGTCGCTGTAGGCTCCTGCGCCTCCCTCGCCAAAGCTGTAGTTGGACTCAGGGTTGACTTGTTGCTCGCGGCCTATCAGGGCCAGATCACGCTTGCGGTCGCGCACATTCTTTCCACGTTCCACGACCATAGGCCGCAGGCCCAGCTCAATCAGACGCAAAGCCGCAAACAGTCCGCCGGGTCCAGCACCCACTACAACCACTTGTGGCTTTCCCTCCACAGGGAGATAGTGGGTGGGCTGATACTCCGTCTTCTCCGGCATCTCATTGACATACACACGTAGCGTAAGATTGACGTAGATGGTGCGTTGACGCGCATCGATGCTTCGTTTCAAGATGCGCACCGCAGTCAGCTTATTCAAGTCTATCCCTTTTTCCTCGGCTAGGAAATCCCGGAGCAACGCCTCATTGGCTGCCACTGCGGGGGAAACACGTACACTATATTCTGATATCATTATCTCTCTAATCTCTAATCACTAAACACTAATTACTAATCACTATCCAAACAGCATCCTGAATGCTTCTTCCACCTTTCTGACCGGAACCAACTCTATCTTGAGACGGCTCGTGTTTAAACCTTGCATGTTGTGGCGGGGGAGGAGGAACTGCTTGAATCCCAGCTTCTCTGCCTCACTGATGCGTTGCTCGATACGGCTTACGGGGCGTATCTCGCCCGAGAGGCCAATCTCACCAGCCATGCAGGTCTGTGAGTCGATGGAGGCATCCATGTTACTGCTGAGGATAGCGCTGATTACCGCCAAGTCGATGGCGGGGTCATTCACTCGGAGCCCACCGGCAATGTTGAGAAACACATCCTTCTGTCCCAGTTTGAAGCCCACACGTTTCTCTAAGACAGCCAGCAGCATGTTCATGCGACGGATGTCAAAGCCTGTAGCCGAACGTTGCGGGTTGCCATAGACCGCGCTGCTCACCAAGGCCTGCGTCTCGATGAGAAAAGGGCGAACACCCTCAATGGCCGAGGCTACGGCAATGCCGCTCATCCCGTCGTGGTCTTGACTGAGTAGCAGTTCCGACGGGTTATCTACGGCCCGTAGCCCGTCCTGTCGCATCTCGTAGATGCCCAGTTCGGCTGTGCTGCCAAAGCGGTTCTTGATGCTGCGCAGGATGCGGTAGAGGTAGTGTTGGTCACCTTCGAATTGAAGGACTGTATCAACGATGTGCTCCAGCACCTTCGGACCCGCTAGACTTCCTTCCTTGTTGATGTGTCCGATGAGGATGACCGGTGTATGGCTCTCCTTGGCAAAGCGCAGGATGGCTGCGGCACATTCGCGCACCTGCGTGATACTGCCCGGTGACGACTCGGCCACTTCGGTGGAGAGGGTCTGGATGGAGTCAATGACAACCAGTTCCGGCCGCACGTTCTTAATGTGGGTGAAAATCTGTTCCAGAGAGGTCTCGCAGAGTACCAGACACTGCTCCGAGGGGTGGGAAGTGAGGCGGTCGGCACGCAGCTTGATCTGTCGGGCACTCTCCTCACCACTTACATAGAGGATGCGGCGGTCGGTGATGCGCATCACGGTCTGAAGCACCAGAGTACTCTTCCCGATACCCGGTTCACCACCAAGCAGGACCAACGAACCAGGGACCAGTCCACCACCCAATACGCGGTTTAGCTCCGCATCTTTCAAGTCGATGCGCGGCTCTTCGCCAGCCTCGATGCGGTCCAGTGGAAGAGGCTTTGGCTTGCCGTTGCTTCCTGTCAACCCTGCAACCGCCAAGGCTGAAGCCTGATGCTGCGGTGCATTCTCTTTACGCACCACCTGCTCCACATAGCTGTTCCACTCACCACAAGCAGGGCATTTGCCCACCCACTTGGGTGACTCCTGTCCGCAGTGGCTGCATACATAGATTGTCTTCTCTTTGGCCATACGCTCTTTGCTCACTTACGCATCTTGCTGTTCCTCCTTTACCGCCGAGGCCACAGCGATGCGTGCCTCTTCCATGGTCTGGATCACATTCTCATGTCCCTTGCCATGGGGTGGGATAGGGTTGTGGATGGTCATGGTAAGCGGACTCCAATGAATCCATTTGCCGCCCCGCCGCAGCACGCGGAAGGAGCCGTTGATGCTGACCGGTACCACGGGTAGCTGTAAGTCATCGGCCACTTGGAAAGCACCGCGCTTGAAGGGGCCCATACGCCCAGTCAGCGTGCGTGCCCCCTCGGGGAAGACCACCAGCGATACACCGTCAACCAGCGTTGCCTCGGCTTGCTTCATCGTGTGGCGTACCTTGGCAGGCGAACTGCGATCTACAAAGATGTGGCCGCCGCTCTCACAAGCCTTGCCTACAAAGGGCAGCTTGCGCAGACTCTTCTTCATCATCCACTTGAAGTTGCGGTTCAGGTAACCATACACCAGAAAGATATCAAAGGCTCCCTGATGATTGGGCACGAAGACATACGACGTGCCAGGATGGAGCCGTTCGCGACCCTCCACCTTGACCGGCAACAGCAGCAACGTGCAGACCATGCGCCCCCATAGGTGAGCTGGCCAATAGCCCCAGAAATGGGCATTTATCAGGCTTCCAATGATGGTCGTGAGCGACACGAGGATGGTGAGCACTAGGCAGAGTGGCAAGGCGATGCACACTTGGTAAAGGTCGTAGATTATCTTCGTCATGGTGTAAATATACTTAAGAAGGTGAATATTGTGGTGCAAATATAGAGAATTAAAATCATAACCTAGGCCCTAAAGAGAGAAAAACTTTATCTTTGCAGCAGAAATCAGGTCATCGACTGTGATTTTTGGCAAACAGGAGCGACAGATAAGGCAAATAATGATAGTAATAACCCAGCGAACGAAGAGATGGAATCTACAGAACAAGCATTCATCGCCCTAGTGAAGACGTACGAGCGCATCATCTACAAGGTGTGCTACCTCTACGCCACACCCGCCATATCGCTTGAGGACCTCTATCAGGAGGTGGTGGTGAATCTGTGGAAGGGTTATCCCAACTTCAGAGGGGAGAGCAAACCCTCCACCTGGGTCTATCGCATCGCACTCAACACCTGCATCACCTTCCTTCGCAAGGAGAAGAATGCCCCGCTCTTCGTGGAACTCTCGCCTGAGGCCGACCGCCTGGATGAGGAGGATGAGACGCATCAGATGCTACGCAGGCTGTACGACCTCATCGCCCGTCTCAACCAGATGGAGAAGTCACTCATCCTGCTTTATCTGGAGGATAAAAGCTACGAGGAGATTGCGGAAATCACGGGATTGACACAGACTAACATAGCCACTCGCTTGAGCCGCATCAAGGAAAAGTTACGCAAGATGAACAGTAAAGGTGAATGGTAGAGGTAATAATAGAATTTATAATATAATAAGGTATAAACAGACTTTGCTATGGATATGGAACTTGACGATTTGAAGAAGACGTGGAGCCGGCTAGACGAACAGCTCAAGAAGAGCAGTCCTCTGGCTGATGAGGAACAGATAGCGCGCATTGTGAAGCAATGCAAGGGTGAGGCTAACTGTAGCCTGGGCCACATCAAGGGCTTCCAGCGCTGGTCGCTCTGGGGAGCGGGGATGGTGATGCTCGTGGCTCTGGTTGCCGCTTTCCTGCATCTGCCCCAGGTCCCTGACGAACGACTCACCAAGTATTACGTGCTGCTGGTATTTCTCTCTTTGTCGTGCGTGACAGCCCTTGGATGGGACTTTTGCTCTTACCGCCTTGTGTGCGGCATTAAGGTGGAGCAGATGCCCGTGGCGGAGGTGGCTCGCCGCATGGAGCGATTTCATCGGCGTACCAACAAGGAGGTGGTGGGCATCAGCTGCTGGCTGTTGCTCTGTACTGGCGTTCAGTATTGGTTTTATGATTTATACCTCTTGCCAGCGGTAGCGCAGCTCACCTTTCTGGGTGTCATTCTGCTGATAGATGCCTTATTGATCTATCTGCTCTACAAGTACATGATTTATAACCCTATGCGCAATGCCGAGAAGAATATCAGCCGCATCAACAGACTCTGAGTCCCGGTGTAGAGTGATGAGAGGGAGGGGACGGCTGTGTGGCCGTGGCCTGCTGCCTGTGGTGGTCGCCTGGATGGTGGCCGCCATTGTGCTCTATGCCTCGGTCGTAGAGCCTGCGTGTCAGGAGGTGAGGCAAGTGGAGTATCGCTCTTCACGTCTCCCGAAGGGGTTTGACGGCTTTCGCATCGTGCAGATAAGCGACCTTCATCTGGGTAGCTTCACCCTCCAGCCTGCCATCATAAGGGGCATGGTGGAACGTGTGAATGCGTTGGATTCACAACTCATCCTCTTTACGGGCGACATCGTCAACCGACGCAGCAGCGAACTGGAACCTTTCCTCCCCATCCTGAGCCAGCTAAAGGCTAGTCATGGAGTCTATGCCGTACTTGGCAACCACGACTATGGCACCTATTATCACTGGCCGTCCCCTCAGGCCGAACGCGACAACCTGCTTCACCTCAAGCAGATGGAGGCGCAGATGGGGTGGACATTACTCAACAACGAGCACCGCTTTATTCGTTCTGGAAGCGATTCAATCGCGTTGCTTGGTGTAGAGAATGAGGGCGAGCCCCCTTTTCCGCAGTATGGCAACTTGCCTTGTGCTCTACAGGGGGCAGGAGAGGGGTTCAAGCTCTTGATGAGTCACAATCCTACTCATTGGCGGCGTGAGGTACTTCCTGAAAGCGATGTGGACCTCACTTTGAGTGGGCATACGCATGCCATGCAATGCATTCTCGGGGGCCGTTCCCTCTCCGAGTTGAAGTATCCTGAGTGGCACGGATTCTATTACGAGGGTTCCCGCGCCCTCTATGTCAACATTGGCATAGGTCATGTAGGCTTCTCTTTCCGTTTCAATGCCCCTCCCGAAATCACCCTTCTTACCCTCCGCACTCCCTGAAACCGCTATTTAGGAAGGTGTATTTGCACAATTCGCATCGTTTTCCTCCTATTTTCATCTAAAAATCAAGTGAAAATATTGCAAAGACCAATAAAATCTCCTACATTTGCACCTGGATTTATTTGTCAGCTGAAAGAATCGCTATGGATACCAACATCATCAGTCCAATGACGAGGCAAGCCTTGGGTTTGCGTTACCTGCTGCATCTGCTCTTCACAGGGTTGATGCTCCTGCTCTCTACATCCTCTGGTTATGCAGTCGAACCGGTCTATAAAGTTCTCTTTATCCAATCATATAATCCGTTCGCCAAAGTCAGTTCCGACCTCACGGAAGGACTTAAGGCAGGTTTTGAGAAAAGCCACTTGAAAGTGCAGCTCACCGTCGAGTTCCTGGATGCCACGCAGTGGGAGATGAAGCAGGAGCAACTCATCATGCGGCGCATCTGCCAGCGTGCACGCGAGAGGGGAGTGGATCTGATTGTCACATCGGGTGATGAGGCATTCTACACCTTGACTCATTGTGGTGACTCTCTGGGCTATCATCATCCCCTCTTGATAGCGGGTGTGAAATATCCTGCTTGGGAACTTCTGGACTCTATGACCAACGTCACCGGCTATACTGCTGTACCTAAATTCAATGAGATTCTCAACGAGGCCAACCGGCTCTTCCCTGAGCGGACTAAAGTCATCTGTCTCGGTGAGGCTGGCTTCATGGCCCAGCGTGGTGACAAGGAGTTGCGCCTGGTGTGGGATAGGTTTGTTGAGACCCATCCCAATTACACACTCACCTCCATCAATGTCAGCGAGGCCCAGCCGTGGCGCATTATCGAGGCGGTATGTAACGCTGCCCATACGCGCAACACGGTGGTCATCATCCCCAAGTGGACTCCATTCTTTGCCATCATCAGCAAGAATTCCAAGGCACCTGTCTATGCCTGCCAGAATCGTGCGTTGACCAATGGTGTGCTGGGAGTTTATGATCTGGAGTCGTACCGCAAGATGGTGCCTGTAGGTGAACGGGCCGCTCAGATTCTGCGCGGGCACGCCCCAAGCGACTTCCCTATCGAGGACCATCCCAACTTCTTCCGCTACGACTACAAGCAGCTCAAGTATTTCCATGTTGATGAAAATCTGGCCGCCAAGGGAGGTGAGATTCACAACGTCCCTGTGGCTGAAAAGTATTTTGGTCCATTCGTGCTGATGGCTGTCGTGCTGATTGCTGTGTTGACCCTTCTTCTAGTGTGGCTCTTCCGCCAGAACCGCATGGAGTCTCACCGGCGCGTGGAGGCGCAGATGCGACTGGAGACGCAGCAGCAACTGGTGGAGCAGCGCGATGAATACGACGATATCCTCACCTCCATCAGCGATGCTTTGATTACCTATGACAGTGGTCTGCACATCCGTTACATCAATGCATCCCTTAAGCGGTTGCTCGACTTGCCGCAGGAGTGGAAGCAGCCTATCTTTTACGAGGGACGTCAGGCAGGTTCGATATTTAGCCTCTATAAAGGTGGAGAGGATGTGCTCTCTTGCCTGCTTCAGCAGGCTATGGATGAGCGGCGTCCCATCACCTTGCCCGATAAGTGCTTCCTTCAGCCCCATCACCGCACCGATTATTTCCCCGTGGCAGGCGAGGTGACCCCCATCTTTGCGGGTGATAAACTGACGGGGCTGGCAGTGAGCTTCCGCAGTACACAGGAGGAGCAGATACAGGAGTCATTCCTCAATATCGCCGTGGAGGAGAGCGGTGTCTTCCCCTGGTGGTACGATCTGGATAAGCAGCTCTTCTACTTCCCGCAAAGTCTGCTCAAGATGTTCGGACAGACGGCTGAGAATGGAGCCTTGACGGCCGAGCAGATGCGCAACTTGATCTATGAGGAGGACCGGGAGGTTGTGGTCTCTCTCTTCAGGAAGAGCCTCACTTCACGTGATCACCAACGCTTTGTCATTCGCTTGATACGGGGGATGCAGACGGAGTGGTGGGAGATGCGTCTTCATTTCCTTGAAGGAGCTACACCGGGAGTGACCTACCGCGTGGTGGGCGTATGCCAGAGCGTCCAACGATTTAAGGATGCCGAAGCCGAATTGGTACAGGCACGCGACAAGGCCATGCAGACCGACCAGCTGAAGTCGGCTTTTCTGGCCAATATGAGCCACGAGATACGCACGCCGCTCAACTCTATTGTAGGTTTCTCCAACTTGCTGAAGGACTTTGATAACTTCAGCCGCGAAGAGGTAATCCAGTTTATTGATACCATCAATGATAATTGTGACATGCTGCTGGCACTGATCAATGACGTGCTTGACCTAGCCCGCATTGAGTCAGGGTCCATGGAGTTCGACTTCGATGAATACAACCTTACGGGCATTATCCAGCAGGTGTATGCGGCCCATAACTACCGCATCCCTTCGGGGCTGCATCTGTTCATGGATTGCCCCGAGGACGATGGCATCGTCATCCGTACCGACTTGAACCGCCTCAAGCAGGTGTTCAACAACTTGATATCCAATGCACGTAAGTTTACCTTGGAAGGTAGCATTACCATTGGGTATCGCGTAGATGAAGCGCAGCACACAGCAGTGATCTTTGTCAAGGATACCGGTTGTGGCATGAGCGAGGAGGTGATGAGCCATATCTTCGAGCGCTTCTACAAGGGTGATGCTTTCCGGCAGGGAGCTGGATTGGGACTCAGCATCTGTCACACCATCGTGGACCAACTGCATGGTGAAATCAAAGTCTCCTCCGAAGAGGGCAAAGGAGCATGCTTCGAGGTGTGGCTTCCTCTGGAGTGACAATCCTCTTCCTTATACTTTGAGGCAACCCTCCTCTTTATACTTTACGGCAACCATTCCCCTGCAGGAAACCGTCTATCAGCGTGGCATGATTGCCTGAGAGCAGCACGTGGTGGTTGCCGAGTGGACGCCGGAAGAAGTAATCTACTGAACTGTCCAACCGTACCTTAACCTGGGTGCGGCAGAGGTTGATGTAATTGGTGTTCTCGGTCAGTGTACCCGTACTCAGGTAGTATTCATCCAGACTCTCACCCCCTATCTTCAGCAGGGTGACATCGCCCGTGGGCAGCAAACCCTGGACACCGATGCCACTCTCCGTCTCGAAGTGGTTGCGCAGGATGTACTGCTCTGTCTGCTGGAGCCCTACGGTGCAGTGAGCCAGCACCACTTCGTTGCTGCTGTCATGAATCAGCGAGACATTGGCCATGAAGCCCGGCTGTGAGGTGATGGTACGGGCAATGTGCATGGTGAAGATGGTCTGCAGGTCTCCTTCACAACCCGCTGTAATGCCCGCATCGTTGAGCAGCGCAAGGGCCAGGCATCCCGTGGTACCGACCATGTCAATCAGCTTGAAGCAACTTAGGGTCAGTGCGTTGAGTCGCTGTTCGTGGGCTAACTGCCGCAGCGCTTGATAGACGCGTACGGCTTTCAGCAGCTGTTCGGGGGTAGATTCCCTGCAGGCCAACGCTTGTGAGGCTACATGGGCTGCCAGGTCGCCTACCTCATCGTCCTTGATTTGCTTGAAGCGTTCCACCACCTGCTCCAGGGGGATATCGACAAAGTTCACACCCCAACGCCGCTTGGCCAGCAGGTAGTCTGCTCCACTTGAGATGAGCCAGGGGGAGGGAGTGCCTATCACGCCGATACGGGTTCCACGCAGGGCATTGGCAGCCTTGAAGTTCTGGTGAAGCACCAACAGACGCTTGATGATGCCCCTCAGGTTGCCATGCAGAATCTCGCTCTGCATGCCTCGGTTGCGAAGCCAGCTATGCACCTCAAGGGCGGCAGCGAGCGAGTTTTGCATTCCATCGGCCAGGATGACGGTGGGGCGTGGCAGCTGCTCGAAGCGGCTGATGATGGTACGCTCCACGCCTCCCGAGGCGATGAATACGATAGCAAAGTCGCTGGGCATCAGCAAGCGGATATGGTCAGGGTCAACGATACGTACAGTGAAGTATTTCTCCAGCTCGTTGAGGACCACCTCGTGCGAGCTGAGCACAGATTGTTGCTTGAGCAGAGCTGAAGCAAAAGTGATAAGATGTATAGTCATAGTCGTTCAGTTAAATTGGATAGCCAAAGTTAGAGTTTTTTTTCCTAAATACCATAACGTTTATCACCATAAAAATGTTCTTTTTAGATTTTGTAGGAAAAGATGGTGTATAGTTCGGGAGAAATTACTATTTTTGCGGCTTTAATACAAACAAAAACTGAATTGAATTATGCCAAACATCTCGATACGGGGAATGGAGATGCCCGCTTCGCCCATCCGCAAGCTGGCTCCGCTGGCCGATGCAGCCAAGCAGCGTGGTGTACACGTCTATCATCTCAATATTGGTCAGCCCGACCTGCCTACGCCTCAGGAGGCGATTGAGGCCATACGTCACATCGACCGCTCGGTGCTGGAGTACAGTCCAAGTGCCGGGTATCGCAGCTATCGTGAGAAGTTGGTGAGCTACTATGCCAAGTACAACATCAACCTGACGGCTGACGACATCATCGTGACGGCTGGTGGGTCGGAGGCTGTGCTCTTCTCTTTCCTGGCTTGCCTGAATCCGGGCGATGAGATTATCGTGCCTGAACCAGCCTATGCCAACTATATGGCCTTCGCCATCTCGGCCGGTGCCGTGATTCGTACCATTGCCACTACCATCGAAGAGGGCTTCTCACTACCCAAGGTGGAGAAGTTTGAGGAGCTCATCAACGAGCGCACCCGAGCCATCCTGATATGCAATCCCAACAACCCGACTGGTTACCTCTATACCCGTCGGGAAATGAATCAGATACGCGACCTGGTGAAGAAGTATGACCTCTTCCTTTTCTCCGATGAGGTCTATCGCGAGTTCATCTACACGGGTTCACCCTACATCTCGGCTTGTCATCTGGAGGGCATCGAGCAGAATGTGGTTCTGATTGATTCGGTGTCGAAGCGCTATTCGGAGTGCGGCATCCGCATCGGGGCGTTGATTACGAAGAATGCCCAGATTCGTGAGGCGGTGATGAAGTTCTGCCAAGCCCGTCTGAGTCCTCCCTTGATTGGACAGATTGCCGCCGAGGCTTCGCTGGATGCTGACCCTGACTATCTGCGCGATACGTACGATGAGTACGTGGAGCGACGCAAATGCCTGATTGATGGACTGAACCGAATCCCCGGGGTCTATTCGCCTATCCCGATGGGAGCCTTCTATACCGTGGCTCGTCTGCCAGTGGATGACTGTGAGAAGTTCTGCGCCTGGTGCTTGAGTGACTTCGAGTACGAAGGCGAGACGGTCTTCATGGCTCCTGCATCGGGCTTCTATACCACGCCTGGGAGTGGACGTGACGAGGTGCGCATTGCCTACGTGCTCAAGAAGGAGGACCTCACAAGGGCGTTGGTGGTGCTTGAGAAGGCGTTGGAAGCGTATAATAAGCAACGATGAACCTGGCTCATTACCTGGCCTCGCGGATTTTCCGTGGCGAAGAAGGGGAGAAGCAGCAGGCTTCGCGACCGGCGGTGGTCATTGCCATGGCAGGCATAGCCATTGGTGTAGCCGTCATGCTGATCTCTGTGGCTGTGGTGGTCGGCTTCAAGCAGGAGGTGAGGGGAAAGATTGTGGGCTTCAGCTCGCACATCACGGTGATGAACCAACGGGTGGCCTCTGCCTACGACTCGCGACCTGTGGTGACTGACGACTCCCTCATGGCGCTCTTTGCCAACTGCCCCGAGGTGAGGCATGCACAACGCTTCTCGCTCAAGGCGGGCATGATCAAGACGCAGGATGCTTTTCAAGGCATGGTGCTCAAAGGAGTGGGTCCGGAGTATGACCGCCGCTTCCTGCGCCAGCACCTGGTGGAGGGGGAGTGTCCGCAATTCAGTGACTCTGCCTCGACCAACCGTGTGGTCATCTCCCGTCTGCTGGCTGACAAGCTGCGGCTGAAGGTGGGGGACAAACTGGACACCTATTTCCTCGACGAGCAGGTCAGGGCTCGCCGCTTGCAGGTTGTGGGCATCTATTGCACTAACTTTGCCGACTACGACCGCATGATGCTCTTTACTGACCTCTGTACCGTCAACCGGCTGAATCGCTGGCAGAAGGAGCAATCGTCAGGCATGGAGGTGGAGCTGAAGGACTACAACCAACTGGAAGGGACCACCTATACGCTGGCTGAACAGCTCTCCGACCGTATCGACCGCTACGGCCAACGTTACATCGTGGTGAGCGTAGAGCAGCTTAATCCGCAGATGTTTGCCTGGCTGGGCATCCTCGATGTCAACATTTGGGTCATCCTTTTCCTGATGGTGGGTGTAGCGGGTTTCACGATGATCTCGGGACTGCTGATTATCATCCTGGAGCGTACCTCCATGATTGGACTGCTCAAGTCACTGGGGGCCGGCAACCTCTTGCTCCGTAAGTTATTCCTCTGGCTCTCTGTCTTCCTGATAGGTCGCGGGATGCTCTGGGGTAATGCGATAGCCCTTCTGCTGATTGTGCTCCAGCGCTGGCTTGGGCTCTTTACCCTTGACCCCAAGACCTATTATATGGATACCGTGCCAATGGCTCTGCCGTGGGGATACTTCCTCTTGATCAATCTCGGAGCGTTTGTGGCCTCCGTACTGATGCTTGTCGGCCCCTCATACCTCATTGCCCGTATCCATCCTGCCACCTCCATGCGTTATGAGTGACGGATGTGTCGCAAGTGAGGGAACGTCACGAGTGAGAGGACATCACGGGTACCTGCAGGAACTCGGTCTGAGGTAAGTGGAGTGCCAGCCAGCGCTGCAGGTAGCTCAACGTGTCCTCCTGAATCGTGGTGTCTTCCACTGGGGGATAGAGGTTGTAGAGCAGGTGACTCATCGCAATGTTCCGCCGCTGAATGGCCTCGAAGCTGAGCAGGGTATGGTTGATGCTCCCCAGCTTGCCACTGGTGACGAACACCAAGGGATAGCCTTGCTCCTTCAGGTAATCGATGGTGAGGTAATTCTCCTGGAGGGGTACCATCAGGCCGCCTGCTCCTTCCACCAGCACCACGTCGTAGCGTTGTGCTAACTCTCGTGTGGCTGCGGTGATGCGCTCCAGGTTGATGGGCCGATTGTCAATGCGTGCAGCCAGGTGGGGCGAACAGGGATAGGAATAGATCTCAGGCATGGTAAGCCCTTCGTGGTCTTCGGGCAGGTAGCCCGTACCCATCAGTTGACGATGGAGGTCGATGTCTTCTGAATGGCCCACGTTGCCTGTTTGAACCAGTTTCTGTGTGATGACACGTTTCCCTTGACTCATGAATTTGCGGGCCAACCAAGCCGTGCAGTAACTTTTACCGGCATCTGTATCAATGCCACTTACAAAATAAATCATAGTCTGAATACAATATTTTTTCTTTTTGAATCTATCGGTCTAAATGAATGATTTTCAGCGTTCAAATGCTCCGCCCCGAAGAGTTAACTCCCCAGCGCTGAAGAGTTAAACATTCGATCGTGAAGAGTTAACTGTTCGGTCGTGAAGAGTTAACTGTTCAGCCGTGAGCCGTTAAACCTTGTCTCTTACTCCAAAAATACCCTCTTCCTATATACCAGGTACATCGGGTGGTAGGTGAGCGAAACTTCTCCTTTCGCATTGCTGAAGCGGGCAGCGTAGGCTTGGCAGAAGTTGTGAAGGCGCTGCTTGCTCCACACCTTCTTCTCCGTACCTGTCACGCCAGTCTCTTTGAGGTGCTTGAGTACCTCGATGGGCGAGGGAAACCACAGGGTAATCCGTTCCTCCTCGGCATAATGCAGATGGAGGTTGGAAACCGTCATCCCGTGCCAATCCTGAAGGGTAGGGTAGGTAAGTCCATGACCTGTCAAGGCGCTGATCTCGCGCAGGTTGTCGGGCCCAAAGGTGCTGAAGGCCAGCAGACCTTGTGGTGCAAGTGCTGCTGCACAACGCTCTACGAAGGCTTTGGGAGCTTCAAACCATTGCACCGTGGAGCAGGAGGTAATCAGTTGCACTCCTGCCGGTAGCTCCATCTGTTCGGCATCGGCAGCGCGGAAGTTGGCATCCACCTCAGGATGGCAAGCGGTCAACTCGTTGATGAGGGGCTCCATCTCCGGGCAGAGATCCACCAACAGCATCTGGCGAGGGCACAGACGGCGTAGGAGCATTGCGCTGTAGATACCCGTTCCGCAGCCTATCTCCACCAAGCGAAGCACTTTGTGCTGTCTGCCGGACAGCACCTCACCCACTTGCGGCAGTAACTCACGTTGTCCTGTCGCAGGGAGATACTTCTCCACCAGCCGGAGCATTTTCTCTGCCACCTGCCGTTGGGCGCGTGCGGCCTGGCTGTAGGTATCACGGGCTTTGGCAAAGCGTTGGGCTATCAATCGTTTGTCCATATATCTTGCAGATAGTAGCGGAAGAGGGGTTCATGATAGTGCGCCTCGTCGTTGCGGACGACAGGCACCTGCAGTTGCGCCCAGGCGTTGAGTTGATTGTCGGGAGGGATGATGCGGTCATTGCTCCCCACGATGGCCTCTTGCCACAAGGGTAGCGGCTCCTCATCTTTGCGCTGCTGCGTCTTCACCTGCAGCTGTACACAGACCAGTTCTTCGCCAATCTCCTCCAGCGGACGACGAGGCGTTACAGCCAGAAATCCACGGAATGCGGGCGTATCGGCACACATCCGACGCAGAAATTTATGCAGCGACGGTCCGTTGAGATTATCAATCGTGCCTTGGAAGATAGCCTGTGGGATGCCTCGGCTGTCATCCACCGGATAGGGTGAACCGTTGATGGCCACCCGCCGTCCCAGGGGAAGCTCCATCAGCTGGGGCAGATGGGTGGCTGCCCAAACGCCCATCGACCACCCCACGATGTGTACCTCCTGGTAGCCTGCGGTCAAGGTGGCATCCCAGGTCAAGTCGCGGTAGTCGTAGCAGATCATGAAGTCACAGTTTGCCGGACGGTACTGCACAAAGGGCGTCTCATCGGCTGCCCAGCCCGCAAAGAAGATCAGCAGCCGGGGGTGATGCTCGTGTATAAGGAATTTTTGAATCATCTATTGAATGGATAATGAATAATTAATAGTGATGAGTGATAAGTGATTAATGTGATGGGTGATGGCCTTCGCTGAACCACAGAATCATGGTATCGAAATCAAGTAATCTGTGAGAATCTGTCTTGAATCTGTGAAATCTGTGATTCCATGAAGACTGTTCATTGTGAAGCTGCTAGGTTCTCCAGTACTTTCTGCAAGTGCTCCATCTCTTCATCGTTCATGGCGGCGGTGAGGGAGATGCGGATGCGCGAGGTCCCTTCGGGGACTGTGGGCGGACGTACGGGGAGCAGGTAGAAGCCGTGGCGTTGCAGGGCTTCAGCCTTGAGCAGGGCATCGGCACTGGCACCAATCAGGAGCGGCACAATCTGGCTTTCGCTCGGGCAAGGGATGTTGAGCGCCTCCAGTTGCTTGCGCAGGCTGTTACTCAATCTGGTCAGATGGTCGCGTCGCGACTGCAAGGAGGCCAGCCTCCGCAGGATGTAGAGCGTCCAGTCCACCGACAGGGGGGGAAGGGCAGTCGTAAAGATAAATGGACGCATCTTGTTGACGAGCCAACTGCGTATGGCCTGGCTGCAGACCACATAGGCACCTGCCGAGGCAGCAGCTTTGCCGAAGGTACCCACCAGCAGGTCGATGTCGGCCACACAGCCTAGTTCCTCTGCGTAGCCCAGTCCTGTGGGACCAAACACCCCGAAGGCATGGGCTTCATCCACGTAGAGCATCACCTTGTCTAGGTAGCGCCTTTTCAGCGCCACGAGTTGCCGCAAGTCGGCCCGGTCGCCATCCATGCTGAAGACGCTCTCGGTCACGATGAAGACCTGTTCGTAGCTGTCAATATACTTCTCCAGCAGACGCTCCAGATGCTTCAGGTCGTTGTGGCGGAAGCGCATCGAGGTGGCAGCCGAGAGCTGCATACCGTCAATCAGACTGGCATGAATCAGCTTGTCGGCCAGCACCAACGTGCGCGGTGTGCAGAGGGCGGGGAGGATGCCCGTATTGGCATGATAGCCACAGTTGAAGACCAGGGCGGCCTCCTTGCCGAAACGTGTGGCCAGCTCCTCCTCCAGTTCCTCAAAGACGGTAAAGTTACCCGTCAGCAGACGTGATGAAGAGCTGCTCAACAGCAGCCTGTCCACCGACAGCCCATCCAGGTATTCTTGTCGCAATGCCTGATCGGTAGCCAGCCCCAGGTAGTCGTTAGAGGAGAGGTTGAGCATGGTGCATCCCGCTGCCTCCACCCACTTACCGTGGTGAACAAGCCGCGGCAAGCGGCGCAGGTTGGCCTTTGCATCCAGCAGGGCCAGCTCCTCAGCAATTCGTTGTTCCATTGCATTCATCCTTCTTCCTCCGTTGAGATTTCAGACATAATCTTGATCAGACCACTGGTCAGCTTGGTGAGCTGTTCGGGCGAGATGATGAAGGGGGGCATGATATAGACGTTGCAGTTGAAGGGGCGCACCCAGATACCCTCCTCCACGAAGCGGCGCTGCATCCAGGCCATATCGACCGGACGGCGTGTCTGGATGACACCGATTGCCCCGATGACACGCACATCCTTCACCTGCGGCAGGTGGCGGGCAGGAGCCAGTTCACGCTCCAACTGCAGGCGGATGCGTTCTACCTTGCCCTGCCAGTCGTATTCGGG
This sequence comes from uncultured Mediterranea sp., assembly GCA_945831575.1. GTDB lineage: Bacteria > Bacteroidota > Bacteroidia > Bacteroidales > Bacteroidaceae > Bacteroides. Next base: position 31,470 of record CAMACX010000019.1, on the reverse strand, counting down.
CGAGAGCAACAGCCTTACCGAAGCGCAGGCCACAGCCGTAGCCAATGGATTGCCCATGAAGGTGGGTCCATGCATGAAGCAGTAGGGTGTCTGGTTGGAGATGGTGTCGGCCACCTGATTGGTGGCAGCCACAGCCGATAGGGTCATATATCCACCTGTCAGTGCCTTGCCGATGCACATGATGTCGGGCTCCACGCCGGCCCACTCCCAGGCAAAGAGTTTGCCCGTGCGGCCAAAGCCCGTAGCTATCTCATCAAATATCAGCAACACATCATGTTCCCGGCAGAGCTTGGCCGCCTCGCGCAGGTATTGCGGGTGGTAGAACCACATGCCTCCAGCCCCTTGCACTACAGGCTCCAGAATAAGTGCAGCTAGTTCATCGGCATGGTGTTCGATGATCTCCTTCAAGGGGAGGATGTCATCCGGGTCCCATTCACCATCGAAGCGCGAGTGGGGTTGTGGAGCAAAGTAGCGGATGGGAAGCGAGGTGCCAAAGAGCGAGTGCATGCCCGTCACGGGGTCGCACACCGACATGGCATTCCACGTATCACCATGGTAGCCCGAGCGGATGGTGACGAAGTTGTTCTTCCGTTGCGATGACCAATATTGCACGGCCATCTTCATGGCCACCTCTACCGCCACCGAGCCTGAGTCGGCATAGAAAATCTTCTGCATCGAGGGAGGGAGGATGGAGAGGAGTAGCTTGCCCAGCTCTATGGCCGGCTCATGGGTCAGTCCGCCAAACATCACATGCGACATCTTGTCCAGTTGCGCCTTGGCTGCTGCATTGAGCACGGGATGGTTGTAGCCATGCACGGCGCACCACCAGGACGACATGCCCTCCACCAGCGTCTCGCCACTCTCCAGAGTGATGGTGCAGCCGTCGGCCCGCTCCACCTTATAGACGGGTAGGGGATTGGTCGTTGAGGTGTAGGGGTGCCAGAGGTGCATGCGGTCAAAGGCCGAGTAGGGCAGGGTGTAGCCCGCTTCGGTAATCAGTTTCTTGTCGTCGTTCACCTTCGAGCCCAGCGTGGTGAGCAGGTCGCCCACGATGGCCGAGTTGATGCCCACGTAGAGTGCCTTCTCCACGGCTGCCTGACACAGCTGAGAGCGGCCTCCCGCAAAACGCAGGAAGGCTGTTGGGTTAATGAAGCGGAAGAGGGCAATGGTGGTCAGCATCTCGTCGTCGCTCAGGGGAGCCTGATGCTCCAGCGGCGTACCCGGTATCGGGCTCAGCAAATTGATGGGTATTGAGCTGGTATTTAACTTCTTCAGCGTGAAGGCAAACTCTATGCGCTGCTCCATGCTCTCCCCCATGCCGATGATGCCGCCGCTGCAGATTTCCATGCCGGCACGGTGGGCCGCCTCCAAGGTGCGGAGCTTCTCCTCCTGCGTATGGGTGGAGCAGAGTGTAGGGAAATAGGAAGGGGCTGTCTCCAGGTTGCAATGGTAGCGTGTGATGCCCGCTTCGCGCAACTGTCGCAGCGACTCCTCATCCATCAGACCCAGTGAGGCGCAGAGGTGGATGGAGGATTGCCGGCGCATCAGGCGCGTGGCTTCAAGCATTTTCTGGAGTTGGGTAGGGGAGGGTTTGCGACCGCTGGCCACGAGGGAGAAGCGGTTCACGCCTTGGCGTTCGTTGTAGAGGGCCTGGCGGAGGCACTCTTCGGGAGGGAGGGTATCGTAGGTGTCGGCTGCGGTGTGGTAGTGGGCCGACTGGGCGCACCATTTGCAGTCCTCGGGGCATCGGCCCGACTTCACGTTGATGATGCTGCACATGTCAAACTCACGGTGGGCACAGGCCACCGTAATCTCATGGGCGGCGCGGTAAAGCTCTTCCTTGGGACAGCATCCGGCCAGCCAAAGGGCCTCCTCGGGCGAGATTTCTCCTCCCGCGAGCACCCGTTCTTTAAGTTCTGAAAGGGTCATAAATGAATTGTTAGAATGGGGTTTCTGTACCGACTGCTGTTTCTGGAGCGAACGGTCGGCAATGTGTACGGCCAGCTGTCCGATGGTGACGCAACGGCCCATGCTGGCAAACACCGCATAGGCTTTGTGGCTCCAGCGGCGGAAACGTAGGGCGGATGTGGGTCTCTGTTTTCTCATCTTTCGGACATAAATGGGGGTCACACACTTGTTGTCGTGGGCAAAAGTACAATAAAAATGCTTTCAGACAACGGCTGAATGCAAAATTTTACCTATTTTTGCAGCCAAAAAGTATCAAAAGAGAAAAGAAGAATGAAAAATATCCGCAATTTCTGCATCATTGCCCATATTGACCACGGCAAATCCACGCTGGCCGACCGCCTGCTTGAGTTCACCAACACCATTCAGGTGACCGAAGGACAGATGCTCGATGATATGGACCTGGAGCGTGAGCGTGGTATCACCATCAAGAGCCACGCCATCCAGATGGAATACACCTACCAAGGGGAGAAGTACATCCTCAACCTGATTGACACCCCGGGGCATGTCGATTTCTCCTACGAGGTGTCACGTTCGATTGCCGCCTGCGAAGGGGCGCTGCTTATCGTCGATGCCTCACAGGGCGTGCAGGCACAGACCATCTCCAACCTCTACATGGCTCTTGAGCATGACCTGGAGATCATCCCTGTCATCAACAAGTGTGATATGGCCAGCGCCCAGCCCGATGAGGTGGAGGACGAGATTGTGGAGCTGCTGGGCTGCAAGCGGGAGGAGATAATCCGCGCTTCGGGTAAGACCGGCATGGGTGTGGAGGAGATTCTGCAGGCTGTCATAGAGCGGGTGCCCCATCCCGTGGGAGATGAGGAGGCACCGCTGCAGGCCTTGATTTTCGACTCTGTGTTCAACTCCTTCCGGGGCATCATCGCCTACTTCAAGGTGGAGAACGGCGTGATACGCACCGGTGACAAAGTGAAGTTCTACAATACAGGCAAGGAGTATGATGCGGACGAGATTGGTGTACTCAAGATGGATATGGTGCCCCGCAAGGAGCTACGTACCGGCGACGTGGGCTATATCATCTCAGGCATCAAGACCTCGCGCGAGGTGCGTGTGGGCGATACCATCACGCATATCGCCCGTCCTTGCGCCAAGGCCATTGCCGGCTTCGAGGAGGTAAAGCCCATGGTCTTTGCCGGTGTCTATCCCATCGACGCAGAGGACTTTGAGGACCTGCGCTCTTCGTTGGAGAAGCTCCAGCTCAACGATGCCAGCCTCACCTTCCAGCCCGAATCATCCGTGGCCCTGGGCTTCGGCTTCCGTTGCGGCTTCCTCGGCCTGCTCCACATGGAGATTGTGCAGGAGCGCCTCGACCGCGAGTTTGACATGAACGTCATCACCACCGTGCCCAACGTATCTTATAATGTGTATGACAAGCAGGGTCACATGATGGAGGTACACAATCCCGGCAGCATGCCCGACCCCACCCTGATAGACCACATCGAGGAGCCTTATATCCGCGCCAGTGTCATCACCGCAACCGACTACATCGGTCCCATCATGACCCTCTGCCTCGGCAAGCGGGGTGAGCTGGTCAAGCAGGAGTATATCTCTGGCAACCGCGTAGAAATCTATTACGACCTGCCTTTGGGTGAGATCGTCATCGACTTTTACGACAAGTTGAAGAGCATCTCCAAGGGGTATGCCTCGTTTGACTACCACCCCAACGGTTTCCGCCCCTCTAAACTGGTGAAGCTCGACATCCTGCTCAACGGTGACCCTGTGGATGCCCTCTCTACGCTGACCCACTTCGACAATGCCGAGGCCTTTGGCCGCCGCATGTGTGAGAAGCTGAAGGAGCTCATCCCGCGCCAGCAGTTTGACATTGCCATCCAGGCCGCCATTGGCTCCAAGATCATTGCCCGTGAGACGGTGAAGCAGGTGCGCAAGGACGTGACGGCCAAGTGCTACGGCGGTGACGTGAGCCGTAAGCGCAAACTGCTGGAGAAGCAGAAGAAGGGTAAGAAACGCATGAAGCAGATTGGCAACGTGGAGGTACCTCAGAAGGCCTTCCTCGCAGTGCTCAAGCTGGATTGATTCCCCTTCCCTTGCCGTGAAGAGTGACCAATAAAAAATCATTATATAGCATGAAATCTCTTATAAAAATCCGCATCAGTCATAATCTGATTGCCAGTATTCTTCTTTTCGTGACCGCCATTGTGGCGGCGGTAGTGGCCAACTCTCCGTTGGCCCCTTACTACAACCAGTTCCTCAGCCAGGAGCTTTATCTTTGTGTGGGCGACTTCAACCTCTTCTCCCACGGAGGTCATCCGCTCCGTATGCTCGACTTTATTAACGACTGCCTGATGGCCATCTTCTTCCTCTCTGTAGGCTTGGAGATCAAGCGCGAACTGCTCGTGGGTGAGCTTTCTACCTTCCGCAAGGCGAGCCTGCCCATCATCGCCGCCTGTGGCGGTATGATTCTCCCCGTGATTATCTTCACCCTGTTGGTGCCCTCGGGTGGCGACGAGATGCGTGGCTGTGCTATCCCGATGGCTACGGATATCGCCTTCTCGCTGGGTGTGCTGAGCCTGTTGGGCAAGCGCGTGCCCTTGAGTCTCAAGGTATTCCTCACCGCCTTTGCCGTGGCCGACGATATTGGCGGCATCCTGGTCATCGCCATCTTCTACAGCGACCATGTGGCTTTAGGTTACCTGCTGGCTGCTGCCGTGCTTTACGCGTTCCTATATTATATGGGTCGTCGCGGAGCCACCGCCAAGATTCTCTACCTCTCGGTAGGTGTCATCATCTGGTATCTCTTCTTGCAGTCGGGTATTCATGCTACCATCTCGGGTGTCATCCTGGCCTTCATGTTCCCGGCACGCCCCAACCTGGATGCCGGTAAGTACATCGAGAAGATCCGCAAGATCATCAATACCTTCCCTGTCAATGAGAAGGAGGAGATTGTGCTCACCAACGAGCAGATTGCCACGCTCAAGCGTGTGGAGCAGGCCTCCGACTTTGTCATCAGTCCGCTGCAGTCGATGGAGAACAACCTGCATGGACTGGTCAACTTCTTCATCCTGCCCCTCTTTGCCTTTGCCAATGCCGGCGTGGTGTTCAGCGGCGGAGGTGTAGTGGGCGACGTGAGCATTGCCGTGGCTGTCGGTCTGCTGCTCGGTAAGTTCATCGGCATCTTCAGTTTCACCTGGCTCACCATCAAGTGCCGCATCGCTCCGATGCCTCATGGCATGAACTGGAAGAACATAGCCGGAGTCTGCCTGCTGGGCGGTATCGGATTCACCGTATCGCTCTTCATCGCCAACCTCTCCTATGCCTCGGCTCATCCCGAGATGCTCAATCAGGCCAAGTTTGGCGTCATCTGCGGCACCGTCATCTCCGGTATTCTGGGCTATCTCGTGCTCCATTGGGTCTTGCCGGCCCCCGCGCAGGAGCCGCTTCAGCAAGCTGAAAAATAAATAGTGGGCCAAATAGCCCTACATATTAAAAAAAACTTCATACCTTTGCAGGTCATTTAATAAACTATTAACGACATGAATATTTCGTATAATTGGCTAAAAGAATATGTTGATTTTGAGTTGACCCCTCAGGAGGTGGCAGATGCACTCACCTCAATCGGTCTGGAGACGGGCAGCGTAGATGAGGTGCAATCCATCAAAGGCGGGCTGGAAGGCCTGGTGGTGGGCGAGGTGCTCACCTGTGAGCCTCACCCCAATTCCGACCACATGCACGTGACGACCGTTAACCTCGGTACGGGCGACCCCGTGCAGATAGTCTGCGGTGCACCCAATGTGGCTGCCGGACAGAAGGTCATTGTAGCTACCCTGGGTACCAAACTGTATAGCGGCGACGAGTGCTTCACCATCAAGAAGTCGAAGCTGAGAGGCGTTGAGTCCAACGGCATGATCTGTGGCGAGGATGAGATAGGCATCGGTACCGACCATGCCGGCATCATCGTGCTTCCTGCCGATGTGCAACCGGGTATCCTGGCCAAGGATTATTACAACATCAAGAGCGACTACGTGCTCGAAGTGGATATTACCCCCAACCGTGCAGATGCTTGCTCACACTATGGTGTGGCCCGCGACCTCTACGCTTACCTTGTGCAGCAGGGCCTTCCTACGGCGCTTCACCGCCCGTCGGTGGAGGCTTTTGCCGTGGAGAATCATGACCTTGACATTGAGGTTCGTGTAGAGAATAGCGAGGCTTGTCCCCGCTACGCTGGCGTGACTGTCAAGGGTGTCACCGTCAAGGAGAGCCCTGAATGGTTGCAGAACAAGCTGCGCCTGATTGGTCTGCGCCCCATCAACAATGTGGTTGATATCACCAACTACATCGTCCACGCCTTCGGTCAGCCGCTCCATTGCTTTGATGCCAACCAGATCAAGGGGCATCAGGTGATTGTCAAGACCATGCCGCAGGACACCCCCTTCGTCACCCTCGATGAGGTGGAGCGCAAGCTGGATGCCCGCGACCTGATGATCTGCAATGCCGAGGAGCCCATGTGTATTGCCGGAGTCTTTGGCGGTCTGCAGTCTGGCTCCACGGAGGCCACGACCGATGTCTTCCTGGAGAGTGCCTACTTCCATCCTACGTGGGTGCGCAAGACGGCCCGTCGCCACGGCCTGAGCACCGATGCCTCGTTCCGCTTTGAGCGCGGTGTGGATCCCAACGGCGTGCTCTACTGTCTCAAGCTGGCTGCCCTGATGGTCAAGGAGCTGGCCGGTGGGTCCATTTCCAGCGACATCAAGGATATCTGTGCCGCTCCTGTAGCCGCCTTCCGCGTAGAGATTACCTATGCCGAGGTACACAACCTCATCGGCAAGGAGATTCCTCACGACGAGATCAAGCGCATTGTGAGCAGTCTGGAGATGAAGATTGTGGCAGAGACGGCTGAGGGACTCACTCTCGACGTGCCTCCTTACCGCGTGGATGTACAGCGCCCCTGCGACGTGATAGAAGACATCCTGCGCATCTATGGCTACAACAACGTAGAGATACCCACTACCCTCAAGTCGAGCCTGACTACCAAGGTTGAGTGCGACCGCTCCAACAAACTGCAGAACCTGATTGCCGAGCAGCTGGTGGGCTGCGGCTTCAACGAGATACTCAACAACTCACTGACCCGTGCCGCCTATTACGACGGCCTGGAGAGCTATCCCTCCGCCCAGCTGGTGATGCTGATGAATCCCCTGAGCAACGACCTTAACGCCATGCGTCAGTCGCTCCTCTTCGGCGGTCTGGAGAGCATTGCCCACAACGCCAACCGCAAGAACGCTGACCTGCGTTTCTTCGAGTTTGGCAACTGCTACCACTATCAGACCGAGCGTAAGGATGCCGAGCATCCGCTCAACGCCTACAGTGAAGAGTACCACCTTGGCCTCTGGCTGACAGGCAAGCGCGTGGAGAACTCGTGGGCACACCCCAACGAGGAGAGTTCAGTCTATGAGCTTAAAGCTTATGTGATGAACATCTTCTGTCGTCTGGGCATCCCCTCCGGTGCCCTCCAGCAGGTACATGCCACGGAGGACATCTTCGCTGCAGCCCTCGGCTTCGAGACCCGTGGCGGCAAGCGCCTGGCCACCCTTGGTATCATCAAGAAGAAGCTACTCAAGGCCATGGACATCGACCAGGAGGTATTCTACGCCGACCTCAACTGGAAGGAGCTGATGAAGGCCATCAAGAGTGCCAAGGTAAGCTACAAGGAGCTCTCCAAGTTCCCCGCCGTCAAGCGTGACTTGGCCCTGCTCGTCGATCAGCAGGTAGAGTTTGCCCAGATTGAGCGTATTGCCTACGAGACCGAGAAGAAGCTGCTCAAGGAGGTGGAGCTGTTTGATGTCTATGAGGGTAAGAACCTTGAGGCCGGCAAGAAGAGCTACGCAGTGAGCTTCCTGCTTCAAGACGAGAACGCCACCCTCAACGACAAGCAGATTGACAAAATCATGCAGAAGCTGGTGGCCAACTTGCAGAACAAGCTGGGTGCCAAGCTGAGATAACATGACTGCTGTAATACAGAGATAAGACATAACGAATCAATTCATACATTAACAACAACAATACATTAAAACTATTAATTCCCATGGGAAGAGCGTTTGAATATCGTAAAGCAACTAAGCTGAAGAGATGGGGTCACATGGCAAAGACCTTCACAAGACTGGGTAAACAGATTGCTATTGCCGTCAAGGCCGGCGGTCCGGAGCCCGAAAACAATCCTACACTCCGTTCGGTAATCGCCACCTGTAAGCGCGAGAACATGCCGAAGGATAACATCGAGCGTGCCATCAAGAATGCGATGGGTAAGGACCAAAGCGACTACAAGGGCATGACCTACGAAGGCTACGGCCCTCACGGTATCGCCATTTTTGTAGATACACTGACCGACAACCCCACGCGTACCGTAGCTGACGTGCGCAGCGTCTTCAACAAGTTTGGTGGCAACCTGGGCACGATGGGCTCGCTGGCCTTCCTCTTCGACCACAAGTGTGTATTTACCTTCAAGAAGAAAGAGGGTATGGACATGGAGGAGTTTATTCTCGACATGATTGACTTCGACGTGGATGAAGACTACGAGCAGGACGATGAAGAGGGCACCATCACCATCTATGGCGACCCCAAGAGCTATGCAGCCATCCAGAAGCACTTGGAGGAGCAGGGCTTTGAAGATGTGGGTGGTGACTTCACCTACATCCCTAACGACCTGAAGGATATCGAACCCGACCACCGCGAGACCATCAACAAGATGGTAGAGCGTCTGGAGGAGTTTGACGACGTGCAGACCGTCTATACCAACATGAAACCCGAAGAAGAGGCCGAATAATGTACTTGAATTACCGGACCCAGGGTACATGCAGCTCCAACATCGAGCTGGAGGTGGAGGACGGCATCATCCGTCAGGTAGCCTTCTGGGGCGGATGCAACGGCAACCTGCAGGGTATCTCCCGCCTGGTCGAGGGGATGCCTGCAGCCGAGGCCGTGAAGCGTCTGGAAGGCATCCGTTGCGGAGCAAGGCCCACCTCCTGTCCTGACCAGCTCTGCCAGGCCCTGCATCAGATGGGGTATTAAGGATTCTCTCCACTTCCCTTCAAGAGGGTGGGAGTGCATGTATAAAGATTACAATTATGAGCGAACGTGTTGAGAAAGCCAAAGCCCTCTTTCGCGAGGGGTTCAATTGCTCGCAGGCTGTGGTGGCGGCCTATGCCGACCTCTATGGCTATACGCCCGAACAGGCGCTTCGTATGTCTGCCGCCTTTGGTGGCGGCATCGGACGCATGCGCATGACATGTGGTGCCGCATGCGGCCTCTTCATGCTGGCCGGACTGGAGAAGGGTGCCGTAGAGGGCAGCAACAGCCAAGCTAAAGCCGACACCTACACCCTGGTGCAGGAGTTGGCTGCTGAGTTCAAGCGGCGCAACGGCTCCCTGATCTGCGCTGAGCTGCTGGGGCTCAAGGCTCCTGAGGGTTCCCCGATTCCAGCTGAGCGCACACCGGCCTATTACGCCAAGCGTCCCTGCATCGAAATGGTGCAGGAGGCGGCTCGTATCTGGGAGGAATACCATGCCAACAAGTCAGCAGAGACAGCCAAGTAGAAGAGACTGAGTTGCCAGAAGAGGCTGATTAGACCTAAAAAAGTGTGCATTGACTTACGATTTTGTGAGTCAATGCACTTTTTTTTTGCATCATACTTGCATATTAGTTGCGAATCACTTACTTTTGTAGTGTTTTTAACCAATCAAACTACATTTATTATAAAAAAACAACGAGATGACAACAATAAAACGTGTTTTGGTAAGTGGTGGTGCCGGCTTCATCGGCTCTCACCTCTGTAAGCGTCTGATTAACGACGGCTGCTATGTAATCTGTCTGGACAACCTGTTCACCGGCTCGAAGCGCAACATCGCTGAGCTGATGGACCATCCCCACTTTGAATTCATGGAGCATGATGTGACGCAGCCATTAGAGATTGAGGCCGATGAGATTTACAACCTGGCTTGTCCCGCTTCGCCCATCCATTACCAGCACGACCCCATCAAGACTATCAAGACCTCCTTCCTCGGAGCTCTCCACATGCTGGGCATCGCCAAGCGCTGCAATGCCAAGATCCTGCAGGCCTCGACCAGTGAGGTGTATGGCGACCCCGAGGTACACCCTCAGGTGGAGAGTTACTGGGGCAACGTCAACCCCGTAGGTTTCCGCTCCTGCTATGATGAAGGCAAGCGCTGTGCCGAGACCCTCTTCATGGACTACCACCGCCAGCATGGCGTGCGCATCAAGGTGGTCCGCATCTTCAACACTTACGGCCCTAACATGCTCCCCAACGATGGCCGCGTCATCTCCAACTTCGTGCTGCAGGCCCTGCGCAACGAGGACATCACCATCTATGGTACCGGCGACCAGACCCGCAGCTTTCAGTATGTGGATGACCTGATTGAGGGTATGGTGAAGATGATGGCCACAGGCGATGACTTCATCGGCCCCGTCAACCTGGGCAACCCCCGTGAGTTCACCATCCGACAGCTGGCTAAGAAGGTGATTGAGCAGACGGGCTCTTCGTCGAAGCTCATCTACAAGCCCTTGCCACACGATGACCCCCAGCAGCGTCGTCCCAACATCGCCCTGGCTCAGGAGAAGCTCCACTGGCAGCCTCTTGTCCCTCTGGAGATTGGCCTTGAGCGCATCATCGCTTACTTCAAGGAGACGGAAGGGCTTTAATCATTAATGATAAGTGATTAGAAACCACTGATTTTCACGGATTAGTTTTTAATCTCTATAGTATCCCATTGGCATAATATATAGAATCTTTGTCCATCGGCTATAATCTGTGAAATCTGTGGTTCAATAAAATTGCAAAATTAAAAACAAATCATAAACTCAATAAAATATTATGGAGATTAAATCGTCCGAATATAAGATACTCATCGTGGATGATGTGATGTCGAATGTATTGTTGCTCAAGGTGCTCTTGACCAACGAAAAGTTTGCTATCGCTACGGCTAGCAATGGTACCCAGGCCTTGGCGCAAGTGGAGAAGGAACATCCCGACCTGGTGCTGCTTGATGTCATGATGCCCGACATGAATGGTTTCGAGGTAGCTCAGAAGATGAAGGCCAATCCCGCTACCAAGGATATCCCCATCATCTTCCTCACCGCCCTCAACAGCACGGCCGACATCGTGAAAGGCTTCCAGGTAGGAGCCAACGACTTCATATCCAAGCCTTTCAACAAGGAGGAACTCATCACGCGCGTCTATCATCAGATTTCGCTGGTGGCTGCCAACCGCACCATTGCCCGTCAGAATGTCGAGCTGCAGCACACGGTGGAGGGCCGCGATAAGCTCTACTCCGTGATTGCACACGACCTGCGTTCACCCATCGGTTCCATCAAGATGGTGCTCAATATGTTGATACTCAACCTGCCTGCAGAGAAGATTGGCCCGGAGATGTTTGAACTGCTCACCACGGCCAACCAGACCACAGAGGATGTGTTTGCCCTGCTCGACAACCTGCTCAAGTGGACCAAGAGCCAGATAGGCCGCATGAACGTGGTAATCCAGGACTTCGACCTTGTGGAGATCCTCAACGGTGTCATCGAGATTTTCGCCATGGTGGCATCGGTCAAGAACATCCCGTTGCGTTACGAGGGTTCTGGTCGCTTGCTCGTCACGGGCGACATGGACATGGTGAAGACCGTGGTACGCAACCTCATCAGCAACGCCATCAAGTTCAGCACTGAAGGCAAGGAGATTGTGCTGCGTGCCGAGCAGAAGGGTAGTGAGGTTGAGATTAGCGTACAGGACCACGGCTGTGGCATCAGTGAGGAGGGTCAGAAGAAGCTGCTTCACAGCAACACCCACTTCAGCACCTTTGGCACCAACAACGAGGAAGGTTCCGGTCTGGGTCTGCTGCTCTGCAGCGACTTCGTACAGAAGAACAACGGTCGTCTCTGGTTTACCTCCAAGGAGGGTGAAGGTTCCACCTTCTTCTTCACCTTGCCTGCGGCGAAGTAACGGCATGGAAACCACAGATTTCCACTGATGGAACAGATTTAGCACTGTCTTAAGTTGATAGACGCGGCAAGTATAAGAAAAAATTACATCTGTGTTCATCTGTAATCATTTGTATAATCTGTGGTTAATGCTTCTAGTACTACAATAGATTAACTAAAAGTAATAGATATGAACTTGAAACGTCTTTTCATCGCCTGTGTGGCGCTGCTGGCAGTGACCTGGGAGGCCGAGGCTTGTACCAACCTGATTGTGGGCAAGAACGCTTCGGTTGATGGCTCCACTATCATCTCCTATTCGGCCGACTCCTACGGCCTCTTTGGCGAACTTTACCATTTCCCCGCCGGACTGCATAAGAAGGGCGAGCTGCTTGACATCTACGAGTGGGACACCGGCAAATACTTGGGTAAGATTGCCCAGGCCAAGGAGACCTACAACGTCATAGGCAACATGAATGAGCATCAGCTCACCATTGGTGAGACCACCTTCGGCGGCCGGCCTGAGCTGGTAGATACCACCGGTGTGCTCGACTATGGCAGCCTGATCTACATTGCCCTGCAGCGCTCACGCAACGCCCGTCAGGCCATCAAGGTGATGACCGACCTGGTGCAGGAGTATGGCTACTACAGCAGCGGTGAGTCGTTTACCATCGCCGACCCCAATGAGGTGTGGATCATGGAGATGATAGGCAAAGGTCCCGGCGTGAAGGGTGCTGTCTGGGTAGCAGTGCGCGTGCCCGATGACTGCATTGCCGCCCACGCCAACCAGAGCCGTATCCACCAGTTCAACATGGGTGATAAGGACAACTGCCTCTATTCGAGCGATGTCATCTCGTTTGCCCGCGAGAAGGGCTACTTCAGCGGGGTCAACAAGGAGTTCAGCTTTGCCGATGCCTACGCCCCTCTGGACTTTGGTGCCCGTCGCTTCTGTGAGGCCCGCGTGTGGAGCTATTACAACATGTTCACCGACCGCGGTCAGGAGTTCCTTCCCTACATCCAGGGCACGTCCGACACCCCCATGCCGCTCTTCGTCAAGCCTAGCCGCAAGCTTTCAGTGCAGGACGTGCAGCGTGCCATGCGCGACCATTACGAGGGCACACCTCTCGACCTCTCCCAGGACTTTGGTGCCGGTCCGTACCATGCCCCTTACCGCTTGTCGCCCCTCTCCTTCAAGGTCGATGGGGAGGAGTACTTCAATGAGCGTCCCATCTCCACCCAGCAGAGCGGCTTCGTCTTTGTGGCCCAGATGCGTTCGCAGCTGCCCGACCCTGTAGGCGGTGTGCTCTGGTTTGGCACCGACGATGCCAACATGATCAGCTTCGTGCCCGTCTATTGCTGCACCACCCGTGTGCCCGAGTGTTACACCCGGGTGGATGGTGCTGACTACATCACCTTCTCCTGGAACTCCGCCTTCTGGATTTACAACTGGGTGGCCAACATGGTCTATCCCCGTTACGACCTGATGATAGGCGACCTGCGTGAGGTGCAGCAGACCTTGGAGCAGAGCTTCTTCACCGCCCAGCCCGGCATCGAGCAGGTGGCTCAGGAGCTTTGCAAGAAGGACCCGAAGGAGGCTGTCTGCTTCCTGACCAACTACACCAACCAGATGGCACAAAGTGCCTTTGAGTCGTGGAAGAAGTTGGGAGAATTCCTGGTCGTTAAGTACAATGACGGTGTGACCAAGCGCGTCAAAGATGGCCGTTTCGAGCGCAACGCCATCGGACAGCCTGCCCGCGTCATCCGTCAGGGCTATTCCGAGGAGTTCCTCAAAGAGTATGTCAAGCAGACAGGAAAGAGGTATAAGGTGATTAGTGATTAATGACTAGTGATTAGTGATTAATGATTAGCATCTTTATAAATAAATCATCCCATTAACTTTAATAAATATATTATTATGGAGAATCAAGAATTAATCAAGCAAGTGACTGCTAAGGCAGAATCATGGCTGAGCCCCGCATTTGATGCGGAGACACAAGCTGAAGTAAAACGCATGTTGGAAAATGAGGACAAGACCGAACTCATCGAGTGCTTCTACAAGGACCTGGAGTTTGGTACAGGCGGTCTGCGCGGCATCATGGGCTCGGGTAGCAACCGCATGAACATTTATACCGTAGGTGCAGCCACGCAAGGTATGGCTAACTACCTGAACAAGAACTTTGCCAATCTGGAGCAAATCGCTGTCGTTGTGGGACATGACTGCCGCAATAACAGCCGCAAGTTTGCTGAGATTTCCGCTGACATCTTCTCGGCCAACGGCATCAAGGTCTATCTGTTTGACGACCTGCGCCCCACACCCGAGGTATCGTTTGCCATCCGTGAGCTGGGTTGCCAGGCCGGTGTCAACATCACCGCCAGCCACAACCCCCGCGAGTACAATGGCTACAAGGCTTACTGGGACGATGGTGCACAGGTGCTTGCTCCTCACGACAAGGGCATCATCGACGAGGTCAACAAGGTGACCGTAGATGACATCAAGTTCCAGGGTAACAAGGAGCTCATCCAGATCATCGGCGAAGATGTGGATAAGGTCTATCTGGAGAAGGTACACGGCATCTCCATCGACCCCGAGGTCATCAAGCGTCAAAAGGATCTGAGCATCGTCTATACGCCGCTGCATGGTGCAGGCCGCACGCTCATTCCGCGCTCGCTGAAGGAGTGGGGCTTTGAGAACGTCAACACCGTGCCCGAGCAGATGGTGAAGGACGGTAACTTCCCCACGGTGGTATCGCCCAATCCCGAGAATGCCGAGGCACTGACTCTGGCCATCAAGCTGGCCAAGGAGATCAATGCTGACATCGTGATGGCCAGCGACCCCGATGCCGACCGCGTAGGTATGGCCTGCAAGGATGACAAGGGCGAGTGGGTGCTCATCAACGGTAACCAGACGGCCCTCATCTTCCTCTATTATATCATCAAGAACCGTATCGCCACGGGCAAGATGAAGCCCAACGACTTCATCGTGAAGACCATCGTGACGACCGAGATGATCAAGACCATTGCCGACAAGAACAATGTCGAGATGCGCGACTGCTACACCGGCTTCAAGTGGATTGCCCGTGAGATCCGTCTGAGCGAGGGCAAGCAGCAGTACATCGGTGGCGGCGAAGAGAGCTACGGCTTCCTGGCCGAAGACTTCGTACGCGACAAGGATGCCGTATCGGCCTGCTCGCTGCTGGCTGAGATCTGCGCCTGGGCCAAGGACCAGGGCAAGACGCTCTATGACGTGCTGATGGAGATCTACGTAGAGTATGGCTTCTCTCGCGAGACCACCGTCAATGTGGTGAAGCCCGGTAAGAGTGGTGCCGACGAGATCAAGGCCATGATGGAGGGCTTCCGTGCCAACCCGCCCAAGGAGATCGGCGGCTCGAAGGTAGTGCTCGTCAAGGACTACAAGATCCTGAAGGCCACCGACGGCGAAGGCAACGTGAGCGACATCGACATGCCCGAGACATCCAATGTACTGCAGTTCTTCACGGCCGACGGCACGAAGATCTCTGTACGTCCCTCGGGTACGGAGCCCAAGATTAAGTTCTACGTCGAGGTGAAGGGCGAGATGGGCTGTGCCAAGTGCTATGCCAGCGCCAACGCCGAGGCCGAGAAGAAGATTCAGGCTGTACGCCAGTCGCTGAACATCTGATGAATTGACTTTACGCAAATCGCGATATCAGGAACCACAGATTTTCACAGATGCAACAGATGGTCACAGATTATCTTTTTTGAGATTAAATCAAAATAATGAGCTGTGTCAATCTGTCCTAATCTGTGGAATCTGTGGTTTCAAGAATCAATAACTTTTAACTTAAAACAATATTCACTCACCCATGGGAGGTTTTTTTGGTACGGTGGCCCGCGAGGCCTGCATTACCGATCTGTTTTACGGAACTGATTACAATTCACATCTGGGTACCAAACGTGGAGGTTTGGCTACCTACGACGAAGAGAAGCACTGCTTCTCACGCGCTATCCATAATCTGGAGAGCAGCTATTTCCGCTCAAAGTTCGAGGGCGAACTCGATAATTTTCCCGGTTGCTCGGGCATCGGCATCATCAGTGATACCGACCCGCAGCCTATCGTACTCAACTCCCACTTAGGGCGTTTCGCCCTGGTCACTGTGGCCAAGATTGTCAACATGGAGGAGATAGAGCGCGAACTGCTGGCACAGAACATGCACTTTGCCGAGCTGAGTTCCGGCAAGACCAACCAGACCGAGCTTATCGCACTGCTCATCATCCAGGGCAAGGACTTCGTGGATGGCATCGAGAATGTATTCCGCCACATCAAGGGCTCCTGCTCCATGCTCCTGCTGACAGAGGACGGCGTGATTGCCGCCCGCGACCAGTGGGGCCGCACACCCATCGTGGTGGGCAAGAAGGAGGGAGCCTACGCCGTGTCGAGCGAGTCGAGCAGCTTCCCCAACCTCGACTACGAGGTGGAGCGTTATGTAGGTCCGGGCGAGATTCTGCGCCTGCGTGCCGACGGCATCGAGCAGATGCGTGCCCCCAACAAGGAGATGCAGATTTGCGCCTTTCTGTGGGTCTATTACGGTTTCCCCACCTCCTGTTACGAGGGCAAGAACGTAGAGGAGGTGCGTTTCCTCTCGGGCCTGAAGATGGGCCAGACCGATGAGTCGGAGGTGGATTGCGCCTGCGGCATCCCCGATTCAGGCGTGGGCATGGCCTTGGGTTATGCCGAGGGTAAAGGGGTGCCCTACCACCGTGCCATTGCCAAATACACCCCCACGTGGCCCCGCAGCTTCACCCCCAGCAAGCAAGAGATGCGCAACCTGGTGGCCAAGATGAAGCTCATCCCCAACCGGGCCATGCTTGAGGGCAAGCGTGTGCTCTTCTGCGATGACAGCATCGTGCGCGGCACCCAGCTGCGCGACAACGTGCGCGTACTCTTCGACTACGGAGCCCGTGAGGCCCACGTACGCATTGCGTGCCCGCCGCTCATCTACAGCTGCCCCTTCGTGGGCTTTACTGCTTCCAAGAGCGACCTGGAGCTCATCACCCGCCGCATCATCAAGGAGCTGGAGGGTGACGAGAATAAGAACCTCGACAAGTACGCCACCACCGGTTCGCCCGAGTATCAGCGCATGGTGGAGGAAATACGCAAGCGATTTGGTCTTACCTCTCTGAAATTCAATACATTGGAGACTCTGATAGAGTCCATTGGGTTGCCCAAATGCAAAGTCTGCACCCATTGCTTCGACGGCAGCAGCCACTTTTAAATTGAATAAATATTAAAAAGGGATGCAGATTGCTTGGCAGTTTGCATCCCTTTCTGTATCTTTGAGGGCGAATTTCACACACTTATCTATAATTATGACTTTAGTTGAACGATTTTTGAAGTATGTAAGTTTCGACACACAGTCGGACGAGACAACCGGCGTGACCCCCAGCACGCCCGGTCAGATGGTATTTGCACGCTATTTGAAGGAGGAGCTCGCCTCACTCGGCCTGGAGGAGATTACCCTGGATGACAATGGCTACCTGTTTGCCACCCTGCCAGCCAACGCCGACCGCCCCTTGCCCACAATCGGCTTCATTGCCCACATGGACACCAGCCCCGATATGAGCGGCAAGGAGGTGAAACCCCGCATTGTATCGACCTACGATGGCAGCGACATCCCGCTCTCAGCCGATGGCACCGTGGTGCTCTCACCCAAGCGCTTCCCCGAGCTGCTCGACCACTGCGGCGAGGACCTGATTGTGACCGACGGACATACATTGCTCGGCGCTGACGACAAGGCCGGCATTGCTGAGATTGTACAGGCCATGGTCTATCTGCAGGAGCACCCCGAGATCAAGCACGGCAAGGTACGCGTGGGTTTTAACCCCGATGAGGAGATTGGCCTCGGCGCACACAAGTTTGATGTAGAGCGCTTCGGCTGCGACTGGGCCTACACGATGGACGGCGGCGAACTGGGTGAGCTGGAGTTTGAGAACTTCAATGCTGCCTCGGCACGCATCACCTGCTACGGTCGTAACGTTCACCCCGGCTACGCCAAGAACAAGATGCTCAACGCCTTGCGCATGGCCAACCGCTTCATCTCCCTGCTGCCTGCCAAGGAGAGCCCCGAGCACACCGAGGGTTACGAGGGATTCTACCACCTCATCGGCATGGAGGGCGGCGTAGAGCAGGCCACCGTGAGCTACATCATACGCGACCACGACCGCAACCGCTTCGAGGGACGCAAGCAGAACATCATGCAGCTGGTTCACCTGCTCAATGAGGAGTTTGGCGCCGGCACAGTCATCCTCGACATGCACGACCAGTACTACAACATGCGCCAGCAGATTGAGCCTGTGATGCACATCATCGACATCGCCAAGGAGGCCATGCTGGCCGCCGGTGTGGAGCCTAAGGTGCGTGCCATCCGTGGCGGTACGGACGGTGCTCAGCTCTCGTTCAAGGGGCTGCCCTGTCCCAACATCTTCGCCGGCGGACTCAACTTCCACGGACGCTTTGAGTTCCTCCCCATCCCCAACATGGAGAAGGCCATGCAGACGGTGGTGGAGATTGTGCGTCTGGTAGGGGAGAGGTAATTTACAATTTATAATTATCTGGTTTTCAACATATCAATAAATAATAAAGAACTTCCTAACTAATCAACTCAAAAGATGAAGACAACTCCGTTTACTGAGAAACACATCTCGCTGGGTGCCAAGATGCACGAGTTTGCGGGATACAACATGCCTATCGAATATTCGGGCATCATCGACGAACACATGACGGTATGCAACGCGGTGGGTGTATTCGACGTGTCGCACATGGGTGAGTTCTGGGTGAAAGGTCCCAACGCGCTGCCTTTCCTGCAGAAGATTACCTCCAACAACGTGGCTGCGCTGACTATTGGTCAGGCACAGTACAGCTGCTTCCCCAACGAACAGGGGGGTATCGTGGATGACCTGATCGTCTATTACTACGAGCCGGAGAAGTACCTGCTGGTGGTCAATGCGGCCAACATCGAGAAGGACTGGAACTGGTGCGTGAGCCACAATGCCGATGGTGCTGAGCTGGAGAATGCCAGCGATCGCATGGCTCAGCTGGCCATCCAGGGCCCCAAGGCACTGGCTACGCTGCAGAAGCTGACGGACATCAATCTCTCAGAGATTCCCTACTACCACTTCACGCACGGTGCCTTTGCCGGCGAGAAGGATGTGATCATCTCCAACACGGGCTATACGGGTGCCGGTGGATTCGAGCTCTATTTCTACCCCGATGCTGCGATGAAGATCTGGGATGCCGTGTTTGAGGCCGGTGCTGAGTACGGCATCAAGCCGATTGGCCTGGGTGCCCGCGACACGCTGCGCCTGGAGATGGGATTCTGCCTCTACGGCAACGACCTGGACGACACGACATCGCCCATTGAGGCCGGCCTGGGCTGGATCACGAAGTTTGTGGATGGCAAGGAGTTTACCAACCGCGCCGAGCTGGCCCGTCAGAAGGCCGAGGGTGTGGTGCGCAAGCTGGTCGGCTTCGAGCTGGTGGATCGCGGTATTCCCCGCCACGGCTACGCACTGCTAAGCCCCGAAGGAGAGCAGATTGGTGTAGTGACGTCAGGCACGATGTCGCCCACACGCAAAATAGGTATCGGCATGGGCTATGTGAAGCCCGCCTTCGCCAAGGTAGGTACCGAGATAGCCCTCGACAACCGTGGCCGCAAGCTGAAAGCCGTCGTAGTGAAGCCGCCCTTCCGCAAGTAATAGCCCTTCCGCAAGTAAAGGTCAGCTCGACGACCATAGCGTATTGAGCATATCATCCATACGCCCTTCAGATTGCCATGCGGCTCGTCTGGAGGGCGTATTCTCTTATGTCAGGAGCGGCTTTCTGTCTGGTGCGAGAATAAAAGCGGCAAATGGTTTGGTAGTTTGCGCAGAGCATGTTATTTTTGCAGTGGAAAAGTAAAGTGTAAACTATTCATTGTGGGATTATGACAGAGGCAGAGATCAAGATACCGTATGCGATAGCCAACTTCGCAGAGCTCAGGGAGCGTGGTTACTACTATATCGATAAGACCGATTACATCCGGAAACTGGAGCGATACAAGGCCCCCGTGTTCCTTCGTCCGCGCAGGTTTGGCAAGAGCCTGCTGGTGTCCACGCTTGCCCACTATTATGACCGCACCAAGGCTGACCGCTTCGAGGCACTCTTCGGCGGTACGGCGATAGGTGCGCAGCCCACCGCTGATCACAACAAGTACATCGTGCTGCGCTATGACTTCTCCAAGATGTCGATGTCGCGCGACAAGGATGAATTGAAGAAGAACTTCCATTTGCTCAACTGCGGGCCGGTGAGAATCGCGGTGGCTCATAACCGTGACCTCTTCGGCGACTTCACGTTCCGGTCAGATGGTAATGCTTCGCAGATGCTGGCCGAGCTGCTGGACTATGTCTCGTCCCATCAGCTGCCTCCGCTTTACATCCTGATAGACGAGTACGATAACTTCACCAATCAGCTGCTTGTGGAGTATAACGACTCGATGTATGAGGAGGTGACCCGGGGAGAGAGTTTCCTGCGTACCTTCTTCAAGGTCATCAAGGCCGGGATAGGCGAGGGTACCATCCGCACCTGTTTCTGCACGGGCGTACTCCCCGTGACGATGGACGACCTGACGAGCGGGTTCAATATTGCTGAGATTATCACCCTTGAGTCGGAGTTTATCAGTATGCTGGGGTTCACCCATCAGGAGACAGCCGACTATCTGCGTTTTGTCATAGATACTTACAATCCAGCCGCCAATTACGATGAGCTCTGGACGCTTATCCTCAACAATTATGACGGTTACCACTTCCTCAGCAAGTCGGAACCGCTGTTCAACTCGACCATTCTGACCTACTTCCTGAAGAAGTACGCCATTAATAAATCCATCCCCGATGAACTGGTGGATGAGAACCTGCGCACGGATGTGAGCTGGATCCGCCGTCTGACCATCTCGCTGGAGAATGCCAAGGAGATGCTCGACACGCTGCTCATCGACGGGGAGATGATCTACTCACAGTCCGACTTCAGGAGTAAGTTCAACAAGCAGCGGTTCTTCTCGCCGGAGTTCTATCCCATCAGCCTGTTCTACCTAGGGATGACTACGCTGAAGGACCACTTCACGATGGCGCTGCCCAACCTGACCACCCGCAGCATCTACGTGGGTTACTACAATGAGCTGAACAAGATCAGCGACAAGGCCCAGTGGTTTGTCCCGGCGTACAGGACCTTCGTGGAGGAACGCCGGTTTGAGCCCCTCTTCTACAACTACGTGGAGCGGTATCTCGGCCAGTTTCCTGCACAGGCGTTCGACAAGATCAATGAGAACTTCGTGCGTTGCTCCTTCTTCGAGCTGCTGAGCCGCTACCTGAGCAACTGCTACACCTTCGCCCTGGAGCAGAACCTGCCCTCTGGCCGTGCCGACCTGGTGCTGACGGGCATACCCGGCACAGACTTCCACAACGACTGCCGCATCGTGGAGTTCAAGTACTACAAGGCATCCGAGCAGGACAAGGTGGAGTGCCTCACCGCCCCGCGCGAAGAGGACGTCCGGCAGGTCAACCGCTACGCTGCCGACATCAACGCCCAGTTCCCCAACTACCGGATGACGACCTACGTGGCCTATCTCGCGGCCAACAAGGCGGCAAAGATATTCCCTGCCAACCCCTAATCAGGAACGCCCCGGAAATAAGCAGATGTAGATGGAAGAGCACCATAAATCGTCAGGTTCACGCTATGCTTTTGTCGATGTTGAGACAGGAGTGAAGGACCGGAAGGTTCATGACATCGGTGCGCTCAGATGGGATGGGGCCTGTTTCCATTCAGCCCATAAGCGGGAATTGATGGATTTCCTCCGGGATGTGGAGTATGTCTGTGGACACAACATCATCCATCATGATGCCCAATACCTGTTTGGCGGTGGTGCATCATGCCCATACAGGCTGGTTGACACGCTGTACCTATCGCCCTTGCTCTTCCCCGAACGGCCCTATCACCACCTGCTGAAAGACGACAAACTGCTCTGTGAGCAGGTCAATAATCCGGTGAACGATTGTGAGAAAGCGCGTGACCTGCTCATGGACGAGGTGGCTCAATGGAGCAGACTCTCTACCGTCCGACAGCGCATCTTTGCCACACTGCTCCATCAGCAGGAGGAGTTTCGTGGCTTCCTCTCCTTTGTAGGAGCCGAGACCGGTGGCGAAGAGACACTGGTGGAACTGATCCGTTCGGCCTACGAAGGAAGAATCTGCCGTCATGCAGAGGTGGAGACCATCGTCCGTCAGCGACCTTGCGAACTGGCTTATGCGCTCGCCTTGATTGACACCACAGACCATCGTTCCATCACGCCGGCATGGGTGCTGCACCATTATCCCAACGTGGAGCATGTGGTGCGGCTGCTTCGCCATACTCCCTGTAGTGAAGGATGCAGCTACTGCCACCAGCTGCTCGATGTACATGTCGGTCTGAAGCGGCACTTCGGCTATCAGGACTTCCGTACGTACGAAGGCGAGCCCCTCCAGGAGCATGCCGTCCGTGCTGCCGTAGCCCATCAGTCGCTGCTGGCCATCTTTCCGACAGGGGGAGGCAAGTCGCTGACGTTCCAGCTCCCAGCCTTGATCGAGGGGCGTACAGTACATGGCCTTACCGTGGTCATCTCGCCCCTGCAATCCCTGATGAAAGACCAGGTGGACAACCTGGAAGAGCGAGGCATTACGGATGCAGTCACCATCAATGGGCTGATGGACCCGCTGAGCCGTGCGGAGGCTATCCAGCGCGTGATGGATGGTGACGCATCGCTCCTCTACATCGCTCCCGAGATGCTTCGCTCGAAGACGGTAGAGCGTATCCTGCTGGCCCGTCATGTCGTCCGTTTTGTGATTGATGAAGCCCATTGCTTCTCTTCCTGGGGCCAGGATTTCCGCGTGGATTATCTCTACATCGGCAAGTTCATCAGCCAATACCAGCAGCAGAAAGGGTGCCGTGAGGCCATACCGGTATCCTGCTTTACAGCCACAGCCAAGCAGAAGGTCGTACAGGACATCTGCGACTACTTCAAGCAGACGGTCGGCCTGGACCTCCGGCTCTTTGCCTCCTCGGCCACACGCACCAACTTGCGCTATTCGGTCCTTCATGCTGAGACGGATGAGGAGAAATACACCAAACTGCGTTCGCTCATCACGGGTACGACATGCCCTGTCATCGTGTATGTCTCGCGCACCAAGCAGACCCACCTATTGGCAGCCAAGCTCACGCGCGATGGCTTCAAGGCCCTGCCTTACAATGGCAAGATGGATGCCGACGAGAAGATAGCCAATCAAGAAGACTTCATGAACGACCGCGTGCGCATCATGGTGGCCACCTCGGCCTTCGGCATGGGAGTCGATAAGAAGGATGTGGGACTGGTCATCCATTATGACATCTCCGACTCGCTGGAGAACTACGTGCAGGAAGCCGGTCGTGCCGGGCGTGACCCACGGCTGGATGCCCGCTGCTATGTGCTCTACTGTGACGCAGACCTCGACAAGCACTTTCTGCTGCTCAATCAGACCAAGTTGAGCATCAGTGAGATACAGCAGGTATGGAAGGCAGTGAAGGAGCTGACCAGACAGCGCACGCGGGTCTGCTGCTCGGCGCTAGAGATTGCCCGGAAGGCCGGTTGGGACGATTCGGTCTCTGACATCGAGACCCGTGTACGGACGGCCTTGGCCGCGTTGGAGCAGGCAGGCTATCTGGAACGTGGAAACAACGTGCCCCATGTCTATGCCACGGGAATCACCGTGAAGAATGTGGATGAAGCCCGCAAGCGCATCACGGAGTCCTTGCTCTTCGAGCAGGCAGAGGTGGAGCAGGCCGTGCGCATCCTCAAGTCGCTGATCTCACAGAAGCACATCGCCAAGGCGCAGGATGCTGAAGCCGAGTCGCGGGTGGACTATCTGGCCGATATCCTGGGACTGAGCAAGAGCGAGGTGGTGTCCAGCGTGGAGCGTATGCGGCAGGAGGGTATCTTGGCCGACTCGAAGGATATCTCCGCTTACCTCTGCGATGCCAGTGACTCGGAAAGCAAATCGAAACGCCTGCTGGAACGGTTCACACGACTCGAACGCTACATCCTCAGCCATATACCCGACGAGTCGCTCCGCATCTCCTACAAACAGCTGAACGAGAATGCCCATCAGGACGGGGTGGAGATGACCACAGAGAAAGACATCCGCACTTTGCTCTTCTTCCTGACGGTGAAAGGCTATACCCACAAGCATGAAGAAGCCAATCGCGGTGTCGAGCTGACCCGCCAGCAGGACATGGCCTCTACGCTGGAGCGTTGTGAGCGGCGTCTGGAGATCTGCCAATTTGCCATCGGGTGGCTCTACAGGCTGACCACGCGGATGAGCGCTGATGAGCTGAAGGGCAAAGGGGTCCAATTCTCCGTATTGGAGTTGCTCAGCGACCTGCAGGTGCATGGCCGGAACCTCTTCGGTACCTTGCAGGGCGTGCAGCTGGGAGAGGTAGAGGAGGCCTTGCTCTATCTGTCGAGGATAGGGGCGCTGAAGCTGGAGGGCGGCTTCCTGGTACTCTACAACGCGATGGACATCCGCCGCCTCAAGGACAACAAGATGCGCTACAAGCAGGAGGACTACCGTATGCTCAGCGAGTTCTACAAGCAGAAGATTCAGCAGGTGCATATCGTAGGCGAATACGCCAATCTGATGGTGCGCAGCTATGACGAGGCACTGCACTATGTACAGGACTATTTCCACATGGATTACAAGCGGTTCATCGCCAAGTATTTCAAGGGGGAGCGGTTGCGGCAGATAGAGCGCAACGTCACCCCGGAGAAGTATGAGCAGCTCTTCGGTGTGCTCTCTGCCAGGCAGATGGAGATCATCTCCGACAAGGATTCGCGCTGCATCGTGGCAGCGGCCGGTCCCGGCAGCGGGAAGACGCGGACCTTGGTGCATAAGCTGGCCTCACTGCTCCTGCTCGAGGATGTGAAGCATGAGCAACTGCTGATGCTCACCTTCTCGCGTGCAGCCGCCATGGAGTTCAAGCAGCGGCTGATGGGGCTGATAGGCAATGCAGCCCACTTCGTGGAGATCAAGACCTTCCATTCTTACTGTTTCGACCTCTTGGGCCGGGTGGGCAATCTGGACGATGCCAAGGATGTGGTAGCCCGTGCGGCACAGCAGATCAGAGATGGCGAAGTGGAGCCTAACCGGATAGCCAAGACGGTGCTGGTCATTGACGAAGTACAGGACATCAATGCCGAGGAGTATGCCCTGGTGTGTGCCCTGATGAAGGCCAACGAAGAGATGCGCGTAGTGGCCGTAGGCGATGATGACCAGAACATCTACGAGTTCCGGGGGTCTGATTCCCGCTACATGGCCCAGCTGCTTCAGGCCACCGGCGGGCGGCTGATGGAGATGACCGACAACTACCGCAGTGCGCAGCATGTGGTGGAGTGTGCCAACGCCTTTGTGGCAGGGATAGGAGGCCGGATGAAGCGCTCGCCGCTCCGTTCGATGAGCCAGCAGGAGGGATTTGTCAGCATCCATCACCACGTCGCACGCACGGCGATGTATCAGCCGCTGGTCGAAGAGCTGCTGGCGCACCGGGGAGGAGGCACTATCGGTGTGTTGACCCAGACCAATGAGGAGGCGGTCATCCTGGTGGCTCTGCTGCGCAAGCAGGGAGTGAGCTGCAAATTGGTGCAGAGCATGGAGGGCTTCCGGTTCTGGAACATGGCCGAAGTACGCATGTTCCTCAAGCTCGTAGAGCAAGGCACGCATACGCCCCTCATCCCGGATGAAGTGTGGAGCGAGGCGAAGGCGAAGACCTTTGAGCAGTATGCCACGTCGGAGAGCCTGCACTACCTGCAGCGCTGCATCACGCTGTTCGAGCAGACCAACAAGGCCAAGTATCATACCGACTTCAAGGAGTATGTCTTCGAATCCTCCCTGGAGGACTTCTGCGACCTCTCGGGTGCAGAAGTGGTAGTCTCCACCATCCATAAGGCCAAGGGGCGGGAGTTTGACGACGTCTATCTGCTCATCACACAGCCTCCCCACCTTACGGATGAGGTGCTTCGCCGCTATTATGTGGGGATGACCCGTGCCAAGACGCGCCTCTTCATCCATGCGGATGGCCCGCTCTTCAGCCGTCTGCCGGCGGACAGGCACTGTGTATGCCAGCAGCAGTATGAGATGCCTCAGGAGATTGTGCTGCAACTGTCGTACAAGGATGTGAACCTGGGTTTCTTCCGGTTCAGGAAGAATCAGGTCCTTGCGCTCCGACCCGGTGAACCGCTCCGCTTTGACCATAACTACCTCTATGCCCGTGATCAAGGCACACCCGTAGCCCTGTTGTCGCAGAAGATGCAGGCGGAGCTGAGCCTCTGGGCAGAAAGGGGCTACAAGGTGACGGCAGCTTCCATCCGTTTCATCGTGGCATGGCGTCCCAAGGATGCGTCGGACGAATCCCAGCAGGAGCACGCCGTACTGCTCGCCGACCTGACGCTCAGCCGGCAGGGGTGATGCCGCCTGTTGATGGAGGGTCAAAGGATACCTGACCCCTGACTCCTTCTGACATAATCTCCGATGGCATAAAGCGGCACTATCTGTGTATCGTCCAGTTTTCCGAAATTCTCAAGAGAAGTGCGAATGCCAAAGCCCAGGTTCTTCTCGTGAAGGAACAGCCTCATGCTCTGCATTGAACCTTTGGTTCCGCTCTTCACTTCAATTGGAACGACCGTTCCATTCATGGAAATCACGAAATCCACTTCGGCGTTGCTGTCCTTCTTTTCCCTATGCCAGCAGTAGAGAGGGTCGGTGGCATAAGGAGATGCCGTCTTCACCAGCTCGCATCCCACGAAGGTCTCTGCAAGTGCTCCACGGTTCACCATCTTCAGGTCATCAGACATCAGTATGTCTTGCAGGCTGAGTCCAAGCAAGCGTTGCAGGAGTCCAGTGTCCATCAACAGGTATCGCCTGTATTTCTCGTTTGCCTCGGCATACAGAGGTACTCCGTTGCCGCTTGTGTGCACCACCGAGTATATCAGTCCTGCCATCTGCAGCATTTCTAGAGCCTCCTTGATCTGTGGTGTCTTAAAGGTTGTATCTACCTGGGAATAGACAAACTTGCCTTGACCCTGTAGTGCTACGGAGCGAAGGACATCCTTCAGCAAACTCTCAGGAACCCTGGAATGATATTTCTTGAAATCATCCTCGTAGGACACCAGCAGTTCATTCAAGGTCCGCTGGCACAGCAACGGGTCCTGCGTCTCGACATACTGCACCACACATTCTGGCATACCGCCAATGATCAGGAAAAGTCGGAAATAGTCGAGAATCTTCCTGTGTACGATGTCGAACAGCGGTTGGTTGGGAGAAGCCTTGCTGATTACATCAACCAGGTCCTCCCGTCCAAGAGCAAGCAGAAACTCATGGAAGCAGAAGGGATACATGAACAGCGACCTGACCCTTCCGACCCCGAATGAGGGAAGGTCGCGCAGTGCAAACTCCAGCAGTGAACCAGCCGCTATGAGATGGAGATGCGGCAATTGCTCATAGAAATAGCGGAGGGAGTTGATGGCGGAAGGACAGGACTGGATCTCGTCCAGAAACAGCAATGTACGTCCCTCGACCACGGGTGTGCCTACGATGAGTGAGAGTTGCTGGCATATCTGCTGAGGACTATATCCGCTGTTGAACAGGGGATGGAGGTCCTGCCGTGCGTTCAGGTCTATTTCCACATAATATTCAAAACGCTCTGCCAAGTGTCTTACGGCAGATGTCTTTCCCACCTGGCGGGCACCCCGAAGCAGCAAGGGCTTCATGTATTTGTCCTTACTCCAGGATATCAGCTCGTCGTCTATGTTTCTTTGCAGGTATCTCATAATCATCCATTTTGTAAATATCGGGGGCAAAGATAATAAATAATTTGCAGAAATCGGCACCTAAGAACGTCTATTTTATGCAAAAATCGGCATCTAAGAGCGGCAGGAGGGTCAGAGGGAGGGTCAGGGGGGGTGACCCATAGGACGAATTAAGTACGCACTAATTTAATTCCGTCAACGAGTAGTGTTAATGTTTGCTACGGATGATTCGGAGAACGCTCAGAATACCTATCTTTGGCACGAGAATGTACACCGTGCCGTGCGTGAGCTTGGATTGAGTGACGAGGATATTGATGCGGTATATCAGGAGATAAACCGCATGCAGCCAAAGAAGTGTGAACAGATACGCTGTCAATCTATAATTACGTAAAGTATGGAACAAGAAAACAACAAGGACAAGCAGGAGCCGTAGTGGACCAGCTGCAGGAGGCTAAGGCTGCGCAGGAGTACCACAGTAAGTAAGAAGGAAGGAGCGTACACGGGTTGATGACCGGTACGCTCCTTCGTTGTCAATTAAGGGTTCTCTGATATGCTGTCAGCAGCCTTGCGGCTGACGGGATGCGCAAAGATGGTCAGAACCTGACCTGTTCCATCCTCTGAAGCAGGGACCGGTAGCGCTCCTGGATGATGGCCTTCTGTCTGTCGGACGGCGTGACGATCTTGCCCTTATACTTACGCATCACGGACTCGTTCATGCCAATCTCCTTGGCAAACCGGCTGGCGTTGATGAAGGGAAAGGCTTCGAAGAACCCGCTCAAGTCATAGAAGTACTCCACCTGATAGCCGTCAGCATACCAGGAGGGCAACTCCCCGTGCTTCTCCTTGTAATATCCGGCCTGCTCCTCCAGCACACTAAGAAAGTCACTCTTCGCCTCCTGTTCGTTCAGACCGAAGCCATAAGCACCGTTTACATCATCGGAATAGACAGAGATGCCTCCGCTGTCCGACTTCTCGATAATTGCCTTAATCTTCTTCATCTTCTTCATCTCATGTAGGTTTACAAATCAGTTTGTCAATTAAAGCACCCACCTTACCAAGGCGGGTGCTGTTCTTTCACTTCTTCAGCCCTGCCTTCTTCATCATGCTGTCGAGAGTGCCTTTCGGTATCTCTTGCGACTTATGACGACCTACAGGGATGAAGTAGTCAAAGTCGGGGTGAACATACTTGTAGTGGTTTGTCCCCTTTTTGATTGTCCAGCCAGCTGTCTCAATCAATTTGTAGAACTCTGAATACTTCATAAATCAAAGAACGTGTTTAATTGACACTGCAAATGTAACGATTACGTTACACTCGACCAAGCGAATCAAAGGAAATAGAGCACATATTAGCTACATTTAACATCTGTGGCTGCTGAGGACCTCCCTTCTCATCACGAGGTCCCCTTGGTGCGGTTGCAGTGACGGCAGAGCATCTGGCAGTTGTCCGCCGTGGTGCTGGCGCTCCCATACGGCCAGCTTGATGTCGTCGGGGAAGGCGCGGAGGTTGAGGTAATGCTCATGGTAGTTGTCGTAGAGGTAGGCCCGGGCAGCATTCAGGTTCATGTTTGGTGCGGATTGACCTCGTTGAAAAGAACCCGATTCCTTATATCTTATTATTTCTTTCTGACTAAATCAGGGAAAAATGAAAGATTATTGCTAATTTTGCACCGGCATCTATTTAATAGGGGTCACGGGGATATGAATCCATTAACAAAAATGAAGAATAAGTGCGGCATCGCACGGTAATAACAAAGATTAGGATGAAACAGATAATATTATTCTTATTAATTCTATTTCTCTTTTCCATGGCGAGTGGCTACTCACAGGAATTGACGGTGAAGTCCTTCGAGCTCCTGCCCACTGACCTCATTGCGCGCACCGAGCCGCGCAATGATCTCAACGACAGACCGTGTGCCGTGATTCGCGTGGGCATTGCCTTGCAGGGGGTGGTGTTCGACGGCAACACCATCGGCAAGCCTGTGTATAACACGGGTGAGTATCTGGTGTATGTGACTGAAGGCAGCAGGCAGATTACCATCCGCCATGACAGCTACGTGCCTCTCGCGGTGAATTTCCCTGACTATGGCGTACAGCGCGTGGAGAGTGGCTGCGCCTACCGGCTGACGGTACTCACCGGAAGCACTCCCTCACAAACTCAGCAGTCGAAGGGCGGTTTCCTCGTCATGAACATCACGCCGACTTCTTCACGAGTATCGATAGACAATGGAGGAGCAACAGCTACAGAATCAGACGGTACGTTTAAGACATTTCTCAAAAACGGCACTCATAGCTATAGGGTGGAGGCCGGCGATGCCTATTCCTCTGTGTCGGGCACCGTGGAGATGAAGGGGGAGCGTATCACTATTCCCGTTACTCTGCAGTCGGTAAGGGCCTCTTTGTCCATCAAGGCTACTACCTCAGGCACTCAGATATATGTCAATGAGGAGTTTAAGGGGGCTGACCGGTGGAAGGGAGAACTCACTCCCGGTACTTATCTTGTGGAAGCGAAAAAAGATGGGCACCGTCCCTTCTCGACAACGGTTTCACTGGCAAAGCAGCAGTCAGAAACGATTACTATTCCCGCCTTGCAGGCATCATACGGCTCGCTGTTGGTGGATTACAAGCCCGTTGATGCAGCGGTCTATCTCGACAACACGCTCCTGGGCAAGAGTCCGGATGTGTTCAGCAATGTTTTGGCTGGCAAGCACAGCATAAAGATATGCAAAGAGGGTTATACGGACTATACCGGCAGCGTGACGGTTGAGGAGAACCAGCAGGCCACCATGAGCGGAAGCCTCACAAAAGGTGCCAGCCTTACAGGTTCTGTAGCCTCTATTATCGTCAAGGGTGTTACGTTCAATATGGTGAAGGTGGACGGCGGCACGTTTACGATGGGGGCGACAAAGGAGATGAAGAAGTATGGCATAAACGAAAAGCCGACACATCAGGTGACGCTTTCATCGTATTATATCGGCGAGACGGAGGTGACGCAGGCGTTGTGGAAGGCGGTGATGGGCAGCAATCCGTCTCATTGGCAAGGTGATGATCTTCCTGTGGAGAAAGTCTCATGGAACAACTGCCAGGAGTTCATCCGCAAGCTGAACGAAATGACAAAAAGGAGATTCCGTCTGCCGACTGAGGCTGAGTGGGAGTTTGCCGCCCGTGGCGGGAACAAGAGCCGCCACACGCAATACAGCGGCAGCAGCAACATTGACGAGGTGGCGTGGTATGATGGCAATAGTGGAGGTAAGACTCACCCTGTCAAGACGAAGAAAGCCAACGAACTGGGCATCTACGACATGACAGGTAACGTATGGGAGTGGTGTCAGGACTGGTATGGCAGTTACAGCAGCGGTGCGCAGACTAATCCTACAGGCGCGACAAGTGGGACTGACCGCGTGGGCCGTGGTGGTAGCTGGGACGTCAACGCGTGGGGCAGCCGCTCGTCGTATCGCAACTACGATGCGCCCGGCTTCCGCGGCGACAACCTCGGCTTCCGCCTTGTCCTCTCCGAGTAACAACCTTATTCCTGGTTCAAAGCAGGTGGATGAGATTCTTGAAGATGTCTGAGGGTATGGGTGAGCCTCCGGCACTCATTCCCTCAGACAGCCTATTGGTACGACATACACTCCGTCTTCACGGCGGTAGGCGAAACGGCCTGTGGCGGTCAGGA
>CAMACX010000018.1 GCA_945831575.1 uncultured Mediterranea sp. | reverse complement strand
CGCAAAGGTACGGGCTATTTATGCTATATTCCTAATACCACTTTTGGACGCTTACGGCAATTAATGGGGTTTTAAATGGTTTAACAAAGTATATTATCTATTCTTATTTTCCAACTGCAAAAGTAGGGCTTATAGAGGAAACATACAGATACTATTTTATCTTTCTCTGATATAATATTAGCATCTGTTAGTAAATCTCTTGATTTTTTCTAAAAATCCCCGCTTCAACAGGCTAAAGTCCCAGTTGACGGCGGATCCACTCCTGCCAGGTGTCCCACTGCTCCTGATACCAGTAGTGGCCGGTCTGCAGGTAGAGCTGCAGCTCCTTGGGGCCGGGGATGACGTTGTAGGCGGCATAGATGGAGGTGGGAGGGCAGACCTCGTCGTTGTAGCCCCAGCTGTACCAACCCGTCTGCTTGACAAAGTGGGCGAAGTTGGCCGTATCGTAGTAGCGGAGGGTCTCTCGTTCGGTCGGGGTGGGCTCACCATAGGTCTTGTAGTAGTGGGGCCAGCCGCAGGCACGCTTCGCAAAGTAGGCTTCGTGGTCGCAGAGGGCGGGATGGACGGCGGCCAGGCAGGTGACGCGCGCATCGAGGGCGGCGGTGATGATGCTCAAGGCGCCTCCCTGGCTGCTGCCTGTGACGGCCAGGGCCTGACCGTTGTACTGCGGCAGGGAGCAGATCACATCGACGGCACGGAGGGCACCTACGATCACGCGGTGGTAGTACATGGCATCGCGGCTCTCGCGGCGGAAGGTCCAGTAGTTGTCGAGCGCACCCCAGAGGGCATCGTAGGTGGATGGCTCCAGCGTGACGGGGATGCCGTGGATGCCTACCTCCAGGGTGATGCAACGGCCCGGGGCGGTATAGGTGTCGCCCGTATAAGGACGGATGCCGGCTCCGGGCACGCGGAGGATGGCGGGATAGCGGCCCTCGGCCTTGGGAATGCTGAGTATGCCGTAGAAGCGGTGGCCGCCGGCCTTGGTGTTGAAGCTCACCTCATAGACCTGGTCGGTGGAGGTGCAGCGGTCGGGCAGGGGCTTCATGCGGAGGTCGAGGGGCACCTTGCGGGCCTCGGCCAGGGTATGCTGCCAGTACTCCATGAAGTCGGCAGGAAGTTGCGACGTGGGTTGCAGCTGCCCGGGGGCATAGGCTGCGGTGGCCAGTCCCTCGTAGGTGCGGCCATCCACATGGGCCCACACCTTGCAACGGAGGAACCCGGGTTGACTCAGGGAGGCGGTCAGGGTGGTCTCGCCCTTGGGCAGGGCTACCGCACTCTTCTTCTCCGAGGGGTACATCTCGGGTCCCAGCTCGTAGTCAATGACGGCTCCCGGGAGGAGGTTTTGTGCCTTATAGACTTGCACGCGGAATCGGGCTTTCTCCTTCAGGCCATACGTCCAGTCGGCATGGTCGGGAGATACCACTACACTAATCTCATTACCCCGGACCTGAGCGGCCACGGGCAATGCAAAGAAGGCTAATAAGAGCCAGATGATGGATTGTCTTATCCTCATGGTAGATGTTGTTGGTTTTGAATTTCGGATGCAAAAATAGGGCTAATGCTCAGATTATGCCGATACTATTTTATCTAATCGTAATCAAGTTGTAACAAGCCTAATTCTTGGGGGCTCTCTGATAGACGGCATCGAGGGTGTAGTCGCTTCCTGAGCCATAGACTCCCCGGCGCATGGCGTTGACGGCCTGCTCGGCGTTGTTGAGGAAGGCACCCGTGGTGCGGTTGAAGAGCCCGGAGCATTCGCGGCCGGCCTTGTCGGAACCGTTGTCCCAATAGATGGGGGCCAGGCCGTAGGTGCGGGCGGCACAGGTCACGTACTCCAGGTAGTAGAGGCGGAAGGCCTCGTCGGCCTCGTTGCTGCGGTGTACGCAACCAATCTCGCCCAGATAGACGGGCACGCCCTGGTCGATAAACTTCGCCTTGAGCTTGCCGAAGACCTCTTTTACATTGCTCTCGTCGCCCCACGTCTCCTTCTTGCCGGCCTGAGCCGTATGGCCCCATTGGGAGAAGTTGCACTCCAGGGTGTAGGTGTAGGGATCATAGAAGTGGACGGAGACGAGCAGGCGGTTGGCAGGGTCCTTGGGGAGGACGAGGTGCTCGATGGTGAGGTCGGGATTGGTGCAGTAGCCCGGGATGCCGAGGAAACGTTGCTCATTCTCCCCGCCCACGGCACGCACGGCATCGACAAACGCCTGGTTCCACTCGTTGAGCACGGCATACTGGCGGCCTCCGTCTTCACGGTTCTCGCCCCAGCCCCAGCCGCCATCCTGAATCTCGTTCATCCCCTCGAAGATGAGGAAGTGGCCTTTGTTCTTGAACTTGGTGGCTATCTGGGTCCACATGGCCGTGAGCTGGGCCTTGACGGCTTGGTTGACCTCCTCGTCCTTGGCGGCCTCCTTGATGTTGAGCCAGTACTTGCTGTCGCCCCCGTCGTGATGGGTGTTGAGGATGACGTTGAGGTTGGCATTCTCGGCATAGAAGAGCACTTCGGCCACGCGGTTGAGCCAAGCGGCATCAATCGTATAGTCGGGAGCGGGACCTACCTTGTTGATCCAGGTCACGGGGATGCGGATGGTGGTGAAGCCGGCTTTGGCCACCTGTTTGATGGCTTCCTGTGTCACCTTGGGGTTGCCCCACGCGGTCTCATCGGGGTCGCCATTGCTGTGCGCATCCAGTTGGTTGCCCAGGTTCCATCCCAGGCCCAGGCTCTTGGCTACTGTCGCAGGCGAAGTGGCATCAATCCCCGGAGTGCGGTTGGCATCGGGACCGGGTACGGCCTCCGGTTCCGGCTCGGGGTCAGGCTCAGGAGTAGGTGTCGGGTCTGGGTCGGGCTTCTGCTCGGTCTGTGTGTCAGAGTCGCCACCCGAGCAGGCGTAGGTAGTGGACCCCAGAAGGAAGATGGCCAGGAAGAAGCCCATCAGTTTGAGTCGTGTCATGATGTTGTTGTTTTTTTATGTTTAATCTATTTAAGTTGATGAGTCCCCTTGTCCCGCATGAAGCGGGAAGACGTAACCCGTAACTCACACGAGATTCTTCTTCTTATGGTAGTTCTCCCGGAAATCCTTGGGCGAGCAGCCCTTCTTGCGCTTGAACATGCGGTTGAAGTTGGAGATGTTGTTGAAGCCTGTGTCGTAACAGATCTCGGCCACGGTGCGGGCCGAATCGACCAACAGCCGCGTGGCGTATCCCAGGCGGATGTCGATGATGTAGTCGGACAGCGTCTTGCCAGTGCGCAGGCGGAAGAAGCGGCTGAAGGCCACGGGGGTCATGCCTACCAGGTCGGCCAGCTGACCCAGACGGATCTCCTCCTGGTAGTGGGCGTTGATGTAGCGCTGCACCTTCTGCACACGGCGCGACTCGTTGACGGTCTCGATCTTGGCAAACGATGAGCTAGAGAGCTGGCGTGCATCATCGAAGAGCGACAACTCGTAGAGGATGGTCAGGAAGTCTATCACGGCCATGAACCCCTGCTCCTCGGTAGCCAGCAGGTTGAGCCGGTTGTAGATTTTGAAGATGGCCTCCATCGGGAAGGCCAATCCGCATTGCGCCTTGTCGAGCATGTTGCGGATGGTGGTGAACTGATTCTTCTGGAGCAGGCTGCTATGGAGGAAGGAGGAAGAGAACTGGATGGTAATCTCCCGGATCAGGGGCGAATGGCATTCGTGCTGCTCCCAGACATGCTCCAGTTCTTTGCCCGTGATGAGCACCAGGTCGTAGTCACCTATCACTTCCGACGAGTCACCTACCACGCGCCTTACGCCTGCACCATGGGCGATGAAGTTGAGCTCATACTCCACGTGGCTGTGGATGGGGTAGGTAAACTCCGTCTTCGTACGGTCGGCAATGTAGAAACAGTCGCGGTCAGAGAGGGGAGTTATCTCGTGTAAAATGTAGTTTTGGTTCTCCATGGTGATTTCTTTAATTTTTGTCTTCGCCGACAAAAGTAGTCGTTTTTTTTAGATTGCAAAGGTATTATTTGTCTTTTTTTAGGGCTTCACATGTAATAATTGGTACTGATGCGAAAGATTGACCATTTTGTAGAATGATTTGAGCCACTCCGTTGAAGGTCTGCAGGTGCATGACCTGCCCCTTGGCATCGGTGGGTTGCTCCGGGGCTTGCCAGGCGGAGTCGCCATTACCACACCCCAGGATGCGCACACCCTCGCCCTCCACCTTGACCTGGAAGGGGATACAGGCATCGGGTACCAGACGGCCCTTGGCATCCACGGCCTGCACGGTGTAGATGTGGCAATTGCTCTGGGCATACTCCTCTGCAATCACGAGGCGCATGGCGGGACCGGTGGTACGTACCTCGGTGGTGAGCTGACGGCGGCCTTGCTTATAGCCGATGGCCTGCAGGCGGCCGGGCTGGTAGGGTACCTTCCAGCTGAGGTGACCACCACGGGGCATCGGCTGACGGCCATAGCTCCGGCCATTCACTCGTAGCTCTACCTCGTCGCAGTTGCTGTAGGCCCATACGTCGATAAGCTCGCCCTCGTGGCCTTGGAGGTTCCAATGGGGGAGCAGGTGGAGCACGGGCTCGTCCGTCCACCACGCCTTGAGGTACCACACCTCGTCCTTCGGGAAGCCGCAGTAGTCGTAGAGGCCAAACTGCGAACCGGTGGCGGGGTACTTGAGCGGATTGGGCTCGCCACGGTAGTCAAAGCCGGTCCAGTAGAAGAGGCCGCCCAGCCACGGACGGGCATCGTAGAACTGCCAACCTCGCTCAATGCAGTTGTAGAGGCTGTCGGGCCCTTGGGGTGAACGGTTGATGGCAGGCATACGGGACCCCGTCGCATCGGGGAAATAGACTCCACGGGTACCGCAACCGCTGGTCTCCTCTGTGCCCACAGCACAGCGTGTAGGATAGTCGGCCCGGTGCTGCTCCACGGGATTCTGCAGGATGTAGTTGTAGCCGGCCACATCGGCGGGCTTCACAATGTTGGGGCCTCCGCTGGTGGCCACGGTCATCAGGCGCGAGGGGTCCAGGCGGTGCACATACTCGCGCAGGGAGGCCACAATCCATTCGCTCTGCTCCTTCCACTCGATGCCCCACTCTTCGTTGCCCACACTCCAGAGGATGATGCTGGGGTGGTTGCGGTCACGGCGTATCATCTGCTCCAGCAGGCGGAGGTGCTCGCGGTTGATGCCCGTCAGGCGGTTCTCCTCAATCACGAGGATGCCCAGTTCGTCGCAGGCATCCAGGGTCTCGGGCGTCATGGGGTTGTGGCTGGCCCGGTAGGCGTTGCAGCCCATCTCCTTGAGCTTGAGCAGGCGGTAACGCTGGAGGGCATCGGGCATCGCACTCCCCACGCCGGCATGGTCCTGGTGCATATTCACCCCCTTGAGCTTGAGTGGACGGCCATTGAGCAGGAAGCCGCGGTCGGCATCAAAGGCCACGTGGCGCAGGCCGATACGGGTGGTGTAGGTATCGGTCAGCTGACCCTCCTGCCACACTTCGGTCGCTATATGATATAAATAAGGTGAATCGGTACTCCAGAGGTGGGGTTGGTTAACCTCCAGGGTGGAGGTGGAAGTGGCCGATGCCTTGGCCAGCAGTTCGCCTCCCGCATGGGTCGCTGTGGCGACCTCCTTGCCCTCCGCATCGAGCAGGCGATGGACCAGCCGGTAGGACAAGGGGGTGAGGCCCTGATTGTCCACCGTGGTCTGCAGCTGTACGACGGCTTTGCTCCAACCCGCCTGGTCGGGAAACTCCACCTGCGCAAAGGTGCCGCAGGGGGCTACATGAAGGGGATGGGTCTTGACCAGCCAGGTGTGGCGGTAGACGCCGGCGCCCTCGTAGAACCACCCCTCCTCCAGCGTGGCATCGGCCCGCACGCAGATCAGGTTGTCGCCCCCGTAGTTGAGGTACTCTGTGATGTCGTAGGTCTGCTGGGCATAGCCACTCGGTTCACCGCCCAGGTAGAAACCGTTGATCCATACCCGCGAATCGCGGAAGATGCCGTCAAACTGCAACATGAAGTGGCTCCCACGCTCTTCGGCAGCTATCGGCAGGTGCTTGCGGTACCACCCCACCGAGGTGGATGGATAGCGGTAGCCCACCTGCTTGTAGCCGTGGCTGTGGCTGGCCTCGGCGGCATAGGGCAGGCTCACCACCCAGTCGTGGGGCAGGCTGACCGTAGTCCACTCCTTCCCCCACTTCTCCGGCTGGAACTTGGGGGAATAGGGGCCTTCGTTGTGTATCGAGGCCGCCTTGGTCAGGTAGTTGAAGTACTCGGTGCCGCAGCCAAAGTCGCGTTCGGGCGATGAGGCATCACCAAAGGCAAACTCCCACCCTTCATCCAGAGAGAGCCGTTGCCGCACTTGGGCAGAAAGACCGATGGAAGTCAGCAGCAAAAACAGGAGGAGGAAATGACATTTTCTCATGGCGTGCAGATGATATTTGAATGGCGTGCAGATGATATTTGAATGGCGTTCGGATGATATTTGAATCGTGTTCGGACAGTATATGATTGTCATAAGGACGATATATTATAGTCGTTAGGACGATATATTATTGTCATAAGGACAGTATATGATGGTTGTAAGGACGCTGGCAACGCGGTTACAGGGTTACTACTACGTGGTGCAGGCCACCGTTGCAGAGGGGCAGCCGATTGCCTTCTATCGGTTGGCCATCGAGCGTGACGGAGGTCACACCCCGACAGACACCGCGCAGATTTTGCACCAGGATGTCATACTCGGCCCCACGGAAAAGACGCTTCACGCTGAACTCCTTCCAACCGGACGGGATGCAGGGGTCTATCGCCAACCCGTCGTAGGTGGGATGAATGCCGAGGATGTATTGGGTGATGGCGTACCACATCCAGGCGGCTGTACCTGTAAGCCAGCTGTTTTTGCCCTCGCCGGGACGGGCCGCATCCTTGCCGGCTACCATCTGGCAGCAGACGTAAGGCTCCACCTTGTGCAGGGCGCTGTGCTCCTCGGTATAGGAGGGGCAGATTTTGCGGTAGTGTTCCCAGGCATCGTCGCCTCGGCCCGCCACGGTCTCACCGATGATGACCCAGGGGTTGTTGTGGCAGAAGATACCGGCATTCTCCTTGTAGCCGGCAGGATAGGTGGAGATCTCGCCATACTCCATCACGTAGGTGGTGAAGGGGGGATTGTTGAGCACAATGCCATGCTCGCAGTCGAGACGCTCCTTCACGGAGTCGAGTGCCCGCTCCACCAGACCCTCTTCCAGTCCGATGCCGGCCATCGTACACCAGCCTTGGCTCTCGATGAAGATTTGTCCCTCCTTGTTCTCCTTCGAACCCACCTTGCGACCATAGAAGTCGTAGGCCCGCAGGTACCAGTCGCCATCCCAGCCGTGCTGCTTGACCGCCTCCACCATGTCGGCCACACAGGCTTCGGCACGGACAGCCTCTTCGGCACGTCCCGTGCGGCGGCAGAGGAGGGCATATTCGCGTCCGCACACCACGAAGAGGCCGGCTATCATGAGCGATTCGGCCTTCGAACCTTCCGTATTGTTCTCGGTGGTCTGGAAGGACTCGTTGGGGTCGCCCGAGAAGCAGTTCAGGTTGAGGCAGTCGTTCCAGTCGGCACGCCCGATGAGAGGCAGGCGGTGGGGACCCAGGTTCTCCACCACGTGATTGAATGATACGCGCAGGTGCTCCATGAGCGACACCTCCGACCCGGGCTGGTTGTCGAAGGGTACGGGCTCGTCAAGGATGGTGAAGTCGCCCGTCTCCTTGATGTAGGCCGTGGTGCCGAAGATGAGCCACATGGGGTCGTCGTTGAATCCGCCGCCGATGTCGTTGTTGCCCCGCTTGGTGAGGGGCTGGTACTGGTGGTAGCAACCTCCGTCAGGAAACTGGGTGGAAGCAATGTCAATGATGCGCGTGCGGGCACGTCCGGGTATCTGATGCACGAAGCCCACAAGGTCCTGGTTGCTGTCGCGGAAGCCCATGCCCCGGCCAATGCCGCTCTCGAAGAAGGAGGCCGAACGGCTCATGTTGAAGGTCACCATGCACTGGTACTGATTCCAGATGTTGACCATGCGGTTGAGCTTCTCCTCGCCTGTCTGGACGCTGAAGATGCTGAGCAATTGGTCCCAGTAGTGCCTCAGGGCGGCAAAAGCCTCATCCACCTGCTCCACGGTAGCCAGGGCAGCAAGCGTCTGACGCGCCTTGGCTTTGTTCACCACGGGGCACGAAGGGGTGCTCTGCAGCAGGGAGTCGTCCGCCGGAGCAAATTTCTCCTCCTGGTCATTCTCCTCATAGCCCAGCACGAAGATATAGTCGCGGCTCTCACCGGGTTGCAGCTCCAGCTCGATGCAATGCGAGGCGATGGGACTCCAGCCGTGGGCGATGCTGTTCGATGGCTTGCCGGCCACCACGCATTGGGGGGCCTCGAAGCCGTTGTAGAGCCCGATGAACGACTCGCGGTCGGTATCAAACCCTGCAATGGAGCTATTGACGCTATAGTAGGCATAGTGGTTGCGACGCTCCTTGTACTCCGTCTTGTGGAAGATGACGGAGCCGTCCACCTCCACCTCGCCGGTGGAGAAGTTGCGCTGGAAGTTCTCCATGTCAGTAGCCGCATTCCAGAGGCACCACTCCACGAAGGAGAAGAGCTGTAGCTGGCGGGGACGTGAGGAGCGGTTGGTGAGCGTGACCTTCTGCACCTCGGCCTTCATGCCGAGGGGAACGAAGAAGAGCACCGAAGCCTCCACCTCCTCCTTGCGGCCTGTGATGCGGGTATAGCTCATGCCGTGGCGGCATTCGTAGAAGTCAAGGGGAGTTTTGCAGGGTTTCCATCCGGGGCTCCACACGCGCTCCCCTTCGCGGATGTAGAAGTAGCGGCCACCATTGTCCATCGGTACGCTGTTGTAACGATAGCGCGTGATGCGACGAAATTTTGCATCTTTGTAAAAAGAGTAGCCTCCTGCCGTGTTTGAAATCAATGAGAAGAAATCCTCATTGCCCAGGTAGTTAATCCAGGGCCATGGGGTCTGAGGGTTGGTGATCACGTATTCGCGATGCGTATCATCAAAGTAGCCGAACTGCTTGTCTTGCATATATTTAATGATTATGTTGGTTAAAAAAAGCAGTCAAAGGTAAACTGTTTCGATGAGCCGCGCAAGAGCAGCCATGGCATTTGCTAATCAAGTATCATCATCAGTTAAAATAATACAAGTTGCCTTACCGCTCCATCTCC
This sequence comes from uncultured Mediterranea sp., assembly GCA_945831575.1. Taxonomy (GTDB): domain Bacteria; phylum Bacteroidota; class Bacteroidia; order Bacteroidales; family Bacteroidaceae; genus Bacteroides. The sequence continues at coordinate 47,016 of CAMACX010000018.1, read as the reverse complement.
GCCCGCGAGCAAGAGCAACGCTCCTCCCGTGACCCTGAAGGTCACCCTATCGATGCCCGTTAGCCCGTAGGTCATGGCATCCTTACCCAGCGGAGCCATCAACCCCTAGGTGTCTTATACTGATATAGGCGTATTATCGGATATTTTCCACAAAACATTTTGGCAAACTGTATATGTTTTGATATTTTACATAACAGCAGACTACGTTTTACCATCAGCTAACGATAAAGCCACCCTACCGTTCCTATGAACTAACTCTAAAGTGACTCTAAACTGACTCCGAAGTGAAGCCTATTTGAAGTCGATTTGAACTCGATGAATCTCTACTATTTCATCGACTTCAAATCGAGTTCAAATCGAGTTCAAATCGAGTTCACCCCCTAGGAACATTAGACTCACCATAGACTAGCCCTAGAGGAAGAGGGAACGTGGAGCAGAGGGCTTATGCTGCCTCCCTCTTCCCACGCCACGTATTCCAGTAAAAAAGGGAATTTTCCATATTGTAAAATAATCTGACCTAATCAAATACTCTTCAGCCACTTTTGCAACAGATACAGCACCTCTTCGTGATGAACAAAACGGGCACCACCCACCCCCAAAATGAGAGTCACCTGGACACCACGCAGAAGCAGACGGTAAAGATGCGCTCGCCGGACGGTTCGGCCGACCTCTACCAGCTCATCGCCGGCCTGGCCGTGGCTTGCCGACATGGATTTGAGATGGAGAATGCTCTGGAGCTGGCTGAGGAGCCTTGCGCAATTTATGCCATGACGACACGATGCAACAATTGCTTCCTCGCGAGGAAACAAAAATTTCTATGCGAGGAAACAGTTTTTCAGCCCAAAATGCACATAATTTAAAAAAAATCCTCAAAAGGTGCGGTTATCTCTAAATTAATTTCTACCTTTGTCCTGTCTGTTTGAAAAAACCAAATTAACCTACTGTTTCTCAGATGTTTTATATATATAATGCCTCTGAGTGATGGAATGTAATATTACGATAACCAAATACATGTATTAAATGAAAAGCATTTTGAAATCGGCAACTCTGGTTGCCCTGGCTTGCTGGCTGAGTGGCTGCAGCGGCCAAAAGACCGAAGCGAACTACCAAGTGATTCCTGCTGCGCAGGAGGTGAACCTACAGCCCCAAGGAGGCGCTTTCTCATTGGGAAGCGGCGTGAAAATCATCTATCCCGAAGGCAACGAGGCCATGCAGCGCAATGCCGGCTACCTGGCTGACTACCTGAAGACGGCTACGGGAAGAGACTACGCTATCCAGGCCGGACAGGATGGCCAAGGCAATATCCTGCTGCAGGTCGATCCCGCTGCCTCTGACAAGCCCGAAGGGTATAAGCTGCGCGTCAATGGTGACGGTGTCATCATCAACGGTGCCAGCGAAGCCGGTGTATTCTACGGCATCCAGACCCTGCGCAAAGCCATCCCCGTACTGCAAGGCAGCACCCCCACGCTCCAGGCAGTGGAAATCAAGGATGCTCCCCGCTTTGACTACCGCGGAGCCCACTTCGACGTAAGCCGCCACTTCTTCAACGTAGAAGAGGTGAAGACCTTCCTCGACATGATGGCCCTCCACAACATGAACCGCATGCACTGGCACCTGACCGACGACCAGGGATGGCGACTGGAAATCAAGAAATACCCTGGCCTGACCGAAATCGGTGCCAACCGCAAGGAGACCGTCATCGGTCACAACAGCGGCAAGTACGATGGCACGCCCTACGGTGGCTTCTATACTCAGGAGGAGGCCCGCGAGATCGTGAAGTACGCTGCTGAGCGCTACATCACCATCATCCCCGAGATTGACCTGCCCGGTCACATGCAGGCTGCCCTGGCCGCTTATCCGCACCTGGGTTGCACGGGTGGCCCGTATGAGGTATGGACTATCTGGGGTGTATCGGAAGATGTGCTCTGCGCCGGTAACGACAGCGTGCTGACCTTCATCGACGATGTACTGGCTGAAGTGATGGAGATCTTCCCCTCTGAATACATCCACATCGGTGGTGACGAATGCCCCAAGACGCGCTGGACGACCTGCCCCAAGTGCCAGGCACGCGCCAAGGCCCTGGGCATCAAGGGCGACAAGAAGCACTCGACCGAAGAGTACCTGCAGAGCTTCATCATCAATCATAGCGAGAAGTTCCTCAACAAGCATGGCCGTCAGATGATCGGTTGGGACGAGACGCTGGAAGGCGGTCTGGCACCCAACGCTACGGTTATGTCATGGCGCGGTGAAGGTGGTGGCATCGAGGCTGCCCGTCAGCACCACGACGTCATCATGACCCCCAACACCTATTTATATTTCGACTACTACCAGAGCAAGGACACGCAGAACGAGCCTGAAGCCATCGGTGGCTACCTGCCCGTAGAGCGCGTCTATAGCTACGAACCCATGCCGAAGGCACTGACTCCCGAAGAGCAGAAGTACATCAAGGGTGTACAGGCCAACATCTGGACAGAGTACATGCCCACCTTCGCTCAGGTACAGTACATGGCACTGCCCCGCTTCGCCGCTCTCTGCGAAGTGCAATGGAGCCAACCCGAGAAGAAGAACTACGACTGCTTCCTCAGCCGTCTGCCGCAGCTCATCAAGATGTATGACGTACTGGGCTACAACTATGCCAAGCACGTGTTTGACGTAAGTGCTGAGTTTGAGGCCAATGCCGAGACGGGCAAGGTGGATGTACGCATGAAGACCATCGACAACGCTCCCATCCACTACACGCTCGACGGTAGCGATCCCACGGCAACCTCTCCACAGGCTGGTGAGGTAGTCAGCATCGACCAGAACTGCACCTTCAAGGCCGTAGCTGTCCGCCCCAATGGCAACAGCCGCGTGCTCTCTGAGGAGGTGGTATTCAGCAAATCAACCTGCAAGCCCATCACCGCCAACCAGCCGGTTAACAAAGGCTACCAATTCAAGGGCATCACTACCCTGACCGACGGTCTGAAGGGTAACCGTAACTACAAGACGGGCCGTTGGATTGCCTTCTACCGCAACGACATGGATGTGACCATCGACCTGAAGGAGGCTACGGAGATCTCCTCCATCGCCTTCACGACCAACGTGGAGAAGGGCGACTGGACTTTCGACGTACGCGGCATCAAGGTAGAGGTATCTGACGACGGTGAAAAGTTCACCAAGGTGTTCGAGGAAAATTATCCTGCCATGAAAGAGAGCGACCGCAACGGTCTCTACGAGCACAAGTTGGCCATTGACCCTGTGAAGACCCGCTTCGTACACATCGTAGGTCTGTCCGAACACTCCATTCCCGCATGGCATGGCGGCAAGGGCAACGAAGGTTTCCTCTTTGTCGATGAAATCACCATCGAATAATCAGCGATTATGAGATATCCATCCCCTATCCACTTCTTGCAAGGAGCAGCTTTGACTCTGCTCCTTGCAAGCTGTGCGGCACAGTCTGATACCAAAGACTATGCCGCATTTGTCAATCCCTTCATCGGTACCGGTGGCCACGGCCATACCTATCCGGGTGCGGTGGTGCCTAGCGGAATGATTCATCCCAGTCCCGACACACGTATCCTGGGATGGGATGCCTGCTCGGGCTATTACGACACCGACAGCATCATCAACGGCTTCTCGCACCTGCACCTCAGCGGTACGGGTTGCGGTGACTACGGCGAGGTGCTGCTGATGCCTACCGTGGGCCAACAGCGCATTGGTCAACCCACCGATGAGCAGACCCTGCCCTATGCCTCACGCTTCTCGCACCAGAAGGAGGTGGCCACTCCGGGCTATTATGCCGTACAGCTTGACACCTATGGCGTGCAAGCCGAGCTGACTGCATCGTCCCGCGTGGCCATGCACCGCTACACCTTCCCCGAGAGTGATGAGGCCGGATTCATCCTCGACCTGGACTACTCCCTGCAGGGACAGTACAACCGCGCCCTGTCGCTCGAAGTGGTCAACGACTCGACCCTCCGTGGCTACAAGAACACCAACAGCTGGGCCTGGCGGCATGACGTCTGGTTCCAGGCTGTCTTCTCCAAGCCCTTCACCTGCGACATCATTACCGATACCATCCAGCAGGCCAACGGACGCCGCCCGAAGCCGGTGAAGAAGGCCTTGCTGCACTTTGCCACCACCGAAGGGGAGCAGGTGCTCGTCAAGGTGGCTCTCTCGTCGGTTGATGCGGAAGGAGCTGAAAAGAATCTGGCGGAGATTCCCCACTGGGACTTCGACCGCGTCAAGGAAGCCGCCCGTGCCGACTGGAACCGCTACCTGGGCAAAATCGACATCGACACGCAGAATGAGGAGCAGCGCACCGTATTCTACACTGCGCTCTACCATACGGGCATCTCGCCCAGCCTCTTTACGGACATGGACGGGCGCTACCGTGGTCTGGACCGCGAGGTGCATACTGCCGAGGCAGGCAAGCCGATGTACACCATCTTCTCGCTGTGGGACACCTTCCGTGCCCTGCACCCGCTGCTGACTATCGTGGATCCGGCACAGAACAGCCGCTACATCCAGGCCCTGCTCACTCAGTATCAGGAGGGAGGCATCCTGCCGATGTGGGAGCTGGCCGGCAACTATACCGGTACGATGATTGGTTACCATGCGGTGCCCGTCATCGTGGATGCCTACATGAAGGGTGACCGCAGCTTTGATGCCGAACTGGCCCTGAAAGCCTGCCTGCGTAGTGCTGAATACGACACCATCGCCCCCATTGCTACTACCGAATACCTGAAGCATGCGGCTCTGATGCCCATCTCCAAGTACTACAAGAACAGCATCGGCTACGTGCCTTGCGACAAGGAGAATGAGGCGGTGGCCAAAGGACTGGAATATGCCTACAACGACTGGTGCATCAGCCAGCTGGCCAGTGCACTGGGCCATGAGGAGGTGGCACAGCGCTATGCTGACCTGGGCAAGGGCTACCGCCACTACTTCGACCCCAGCGTGCGCTTCATGCGTGGCAAGGACCTGCAGGGCAACTGGCGTACACCGTTCAGCCCCCGTTCGAGCAACCACCGCGAAGACGACTATTGCGAAGGCACCGCCTGGCAATGGACCTGGTTTGTACCCCACGATGTAGAGGGACTGGTAGAGCTGATGGGAGGACGTGATGCCTTCGTCGGCAAGCTGGATTCACTCTTTACCGCCGACTCCGCGCTGGAGGGTGACCTGGTATCAGCCGATATCTCCGGCCTGATTGGCCAGTATGCTCACGGCAACGAACCGAGCCACCATATTCTCCATCTATATAATAAGGTGGGAGAACCGTGGAAGACTCAGGAACTGGTCGATAACGTGCTCCATAACCAATACTTCAACGACCCCAACGGACTCTCAGGCAACGAAGACTGCGGACAGATGTCGGCATGGTACATCCTCAACGCTATGGGCTTCTATCAGATTTGCCCGGGTCTGCCGGAGTACTCCATCGGACGTCCGCTGTTTGACAAAGTAACCATCCAACTGCCCAACGGCAAGCAGTTCCGTATCGAGACAGTCAACAACTCGGCAAGCAACAAGTACATCGCATCGGCTACCCTCAATGGCCAGCCGTTGCCTAACCCCTTCTTCACCCATACCCAGCTGATGGAGGGAGGCACCCTGCAACTGGTCATGACCGACCAGCCTGCCGAATGGAAATAATATGTTAGAAAACCAAGAAGCATGAAACTGAATAGAATATTCCAACTCGGTGTATGCTGTCTTACGATCCTGTGGTGTGGAAGCGCATGCTCTTCCGCACCACAGGCGGAAGGCATCATCCCCGTCCCACAAGAGGTGATTCCAGCAAATGGACATTTTGTAGTTCAGAACAACACCAAACTCACGACCAACCTGACCGGTGAGGAAAAAGAACGGCTTGAAGCCTATCTGCAGACGGCTCCAGCCCTGTTACAACGTCCCCTGGAAAGCGAAGGCAAAGCAGACAAGCAGGCCATCTTCCTGGAGAAGAGTGAAACCGGAAGCAATACGCCAGAAAGCTACTCCCTGACGGTGGAGCCTGCATCCATCTGCATCCGCTCTGCCTCGGATGCCGGCCTCTTCTATGGACTACAGAGCCTGCTGCAGCTGGCCGAGCCGACCGCTGAAGGCTCCTGGCGCATACCTGCCGTACGCATCGAGGACAGCCCACGCTTTGCCTACCGTGGCTTCATGATGGACGTATCACGTCACTTCCGCAGCAAGGAGTTTGTTATGCGCCAGATTGATGCCATGGCCCGCTACAAGCTCAACCGCCTACACCTCCACCTGACCGATGCCGCCGGATGGCGCATCGAAATCAAGAAATACCCCCGCTTGACCCAACTGGCCGCCTGGCGACCGGAAGCGGTATGGAAAGGGTGGTGGAACAAGCCCGGTGGACGCAAGTATTGCGAAGAGAGCGACCCCAATGCACACGGAGGTTACTACACCCAGGAGGATATTCGTGAACTGGTGCAATATGCCGCTGCACGCCACATCACGCTCATCCCCGAGATTGAGATGCCGGCCCACTCCGAAGAGGCTCTGGCCGCCTATCCCGAGGTGTCGTGTGCCGGCGAGCCCTACAAGAATGCAGACTTCTGCGTGGGCAACGAGCAGACCTTCACCTTCCTTCAGGACATACTGACCGAGGTGATGGAGCTCTTCCCCTCGGAATACATCCACATCGGAGGTGACGAAGCGGGTAAGGTGGCTTGGAGAACCTGCCCCAAATGCCAGCAACGCATGAAGAAGGAGGGGCTGAAAGACGTCAACGAGCTGCAGAGCTACCTGATACACCGCATCGAACGCTTCCTCAACGAGAAGGGACGTAAGCTGCTGGGATGGGACGAAATCATGGAAGGCGGCTTGGCCCCCAACGCCACCGTCATGTCCTGGCGAGGAGAGACGGGTGGCCTGAAAGCAGTCAAGGAGGGCCACCGCGCCATCATGACTCCCGGAACCTACTGCTACTTCGACAACTACCAGGATTCTCCCCTGACGCAGCCCGAGGCCATCGGAGGCTACCTGCCCCTGCGTAAGGTGTATGACTACGACCCCGTTCCTGCGGGACTTACTGCAGAAGAGGCTGCACTCATCTATGGCGTGCAGGCCAACCTCTGGGCGGAATACATCCCCACCGACGAGCATTATGAGCAGATGACCTATCCGCGCCTGCTGGCATTGGCTGAAGTGGCGTGGAGCGCACCTACACGTAAATCGTATGAGAAGTTTCACGCACTGGCGCTACGCGAAGTGGAGTGGCTGCAAGGAGCTGGTTACCATCCCTTCTCCCTGAAGGATGAGGTAGGCGAACGCCCGGAGTCTGTAACTCCGTTGAACCACAAAGCCCTCGGCAAGAAGGTGACTTACAATGCCCCCTACAACAATAGCTACAAGGCTCAAGGTGAAACTGCGTTGACCGATGGCATCCGGGGTGGATGGACCAACAACGACGGACGCTGGCAGGGATTCATCTCACGCAACCGCCTGGATGTGACCATCGACCTGGGTGAAGAGATGGACATACACGCCATCAGCGCCGACTTCATGCACGTGGTGGGACCGGAAATCTACCGACCTGCAGAGGTGATTATCTCCGCTTCTAGCAATGGCACCGACTACACCGAACTGACCCGGGTGACCCGGCAGGTGGATAAAGAGACCATCTACAGCATCGACCGCTACGGTTGGCAGGGCGATGCGACCAAGATGCGCTACATCCACTACCAAGCCAAGTCAGACAAACAATTGGGCGGATGGATCTTCACCGATGAGATTGTCGTGGAGTAACTGTCGCTACCCAACCTATGTAAACTATTAAATCGTACACCGTATGAACAGAATATTGGCTTACACCTTTCTGGCAATGACTCTTCTCTTCCCCACAACCCTGATGGCCGAGGGAGAGAAGCAACCCATCGACTACGTCAACCCGTTTGTCGGCACGACCAACTACGGCACCACCCATCCGGGCGCTGTCTGCCCGCAGGGACTGATGTCCGTAGTGCCCTTCAATGTGATGGGGACAGAGGGTGGCAACATCGACAAAGACACCCGCTGGTGGTCCACGGGCTATGAATACAAGAACACCTTCTTTACCGGCTATGCGCACGTCAACCTAAGTGGCGTGGGTTGCCCTGAGCTGGGCTCTTTGCTGCTCATGCCGACCACCGGTCCGCTGAACGTCAACTACCAAGAGTATGGCAGCACCTACAAAGAGGAGCAGGCCACTCCCGGCTACTACAGTAACATCCTCACCAAATACGGCATCAAGACCGAAGTGACCGCTACGCCCCGCACGGGACGCGCCCGCTTCACCTTCCCTGCCGGCGAGGGGCACGTGCTGCTCAACCTGGGTGAAGGCCTGACCAACGAGAGCGGTGCCACCGTACGCTTTGTGAGTGACACGGAGATTGAGGGCAGCAAGCTGCTCGGCACCTTCTGCTACAACCCCAACGCCGTATTCCCCGTCTATTTCGTCATGCGTCTGCATAAGACTCCCCGCGCGCAGGGCTATTGGAAGCAGATGCGCAAGATGGGGGTGGAAGCCCAATGGGACAATACCTCCGGCACACGCAAGATTTATGCAAGCTATACCAAGGAGATGAGCGGTGACGACATCGGCGTATGGTTCACCTTTGATACCGCCGAGGGCGAAGAGGTGGAAGTGAGCATGGGTGTCTCATTCGTCAGCATCGAGGGTGCCCGCCGCAACCTGGAAGCAGAACAGCAAGGCCGGTCGTTTGCCCAACTGCATGAGGCAGCCCGCAAGGCCTGGAATGATGACCTGAGCCGTATCCTCGTGGAAGGGGGCAGCGAAGCGCAACGACGTGTCTTCTACACCGCACTCTACCATTTCCTTATCCACCCCAACATCCTGCAGGATGTGGATGGACGTTACCCCGCCATGGAGTCGGACCAGATCCGCACCGTGCAGGGCAACCGCTACACGGTCTTCTCCCTGTGGGACACCTACCGCAACGTGCATCAGTTGATGACGCTCCTCTTCCCCGACCGACAGCTCGACATGGTGCGCACCATGGTGGAGATGTACCGCGAGCACGGTTGGATGCCCAAGTGGGAACTCTTCGGACGCGAGACGCTGACCATGGAGGGCGACCCTGCCATTCCCGTCATTGTAGATACCTGGATGAAGGGATTGCGTGACTTTGACATCGAGACCGCCTACGAGGCCATGCGCAAGTCGGCCACCATGCCGGGCAAGGAGAACCTGATGCGTCCGGACGCGGATGACTACTACAGCCTGGGCTATGTGCCCCTGCGCGATCAGTACGACAACTCCGTATCGCACGCGCTGGAGTACTACATCGCAGACTATGCCCTCTACCGCATGGCACAGGCTTTGGGCAAGAAGGAGGATGCCAAGCTCTTCCTCAGCCGCTCGATGGGCTACAAGCACTACTACAGCAAGGAGTATGGCACGTTGCGCCCCTTACTGCCCGACGGTACGTTCTACTCTCCCTTCGACCCGATGGAGGGGGCCAACTTCGCCCCCAGTCCCGGTTTCCACGAAGGCAACGCCTGGAACTACACCTTCTATGTACCCCATGACATCCTGGGACTGGCCAAACTGATGGGCGGCAAGAAAGCCTTTGTGGATAAGCTGCAGCGGGTATTTGACGAGGGACTCTACGACCCGGCCAACGAACCCGACATTGCCTATCCCTACCTCTTCAGCCGCTTCGCCGGCGAGGAGTGGCGCACCCAGAAGTTGGTGAGCGAACTGCTCGACAAGTACTTTACCGACCGTCCGAACGGTATCCCGGGCAACGATGATACCGGCACGATGTCGGCATGGGCCATCTTCAGCATGATGGGCTTCTATCCCGACTGCCCTGCCACACCCGACTACACGCTGACCGCTCCCGTCTTCGACAAGATTACCTTGAAGCTTGACAAGCGCTTCTACGGCCGTGATGAGGTGGTGCTCCGCAAGGCATCCACGGACTCAAAGGGTTACATCAAGGGCATCAGTCGCGACGGACAACGTCACAAAGGATTCCGAATGACTCACGATGAGTTGGTTAATACCGGCGAAATCGTCTTCAATTATTAATCACATATTCATTATCACTATGAGAACAATAAGCAAATTCGCGTTGATAGCCCTGATGGCTCTCCCCTTATGGGCACAGGCACAGGTCAGAACCGAGCAGACCTTCAAGAAGGGATGGAAGTTCACCCGCGAGGATCGGGCGGAGAATGCCTCCGTGACCTGCAACGACAGCAAGTGGCAATCCGTCAGTGTACCCCATGACTGGGCCATCTATGGCCCCTTCAGTATTGACAATGACAAGCAGAATGTAGCCATCGCACAGGACGGACAGAAGGAGGCGATGGAACATGCCGGACGCACAGGCGGTCTGCCGTTTGTGGGTGTAGGCTGGTACCGCCTGCAGTTTGAAGCCCCTGACTTCAAGGAAGGAAAGACAGCCACCCTGCTCTTTGACGGTGCTATGAGCCACGCCCGCATCTATGTCAACGGACAGGAGGCCGGCTTCTGGCCCTACGGTTACAACTCCTTCTCCATTGATGTCACTCCCTACCTGAAGGCCGGAGAGACCAACACCTTGGCCGTCCGTCTGGAAAACGAGGTAGAATCTTCACGTTGGTACCCCGGTGCCGGACTCTACCGCAACGTACATCTGCGCATCCAGGAGAAGGCGCATGTACCCGTATGGGGCACCAACCTCACGACACCCGTAGTGAAGCAGGAGTTTGCCCGCGTACATCTGGAGACTGAGTGGAGCGCACCTGCCGGCAAGAGTGTGGCTGACTATCGCATTGAGACCCGCATCCTGAATGCTGAGGGCAAAGAGGTAGCCCAGGATGGACGTCCCGGCACGAAGGAGGATGGCACCTTCTTTGCACAAGACTTTGTGGTCAAGCAGCCTTCGCTCTGGTCACCGGAGACCCCCGTGCTTTATACCGCAGAGACCAAAGTGTTTGAGGGTAACACCCTGCGTGACGAAGTGACCACCCGCTTTGGTATCCGTTCGATTGAGATCATCCCCGACAAAGGCTTCTTCCTCAACGGCAAGCTGACCAAGTTTAAGGGCGTCTGCAACCACCACGACCTGGGTCCCTTGGGTGGTATCGTCAATGAGGCCGGCATCCGCCGTCAGATACGCATCCTGAAGGATATGGGCTGCAACGCCATCCGTACCTCCCACCACATGCCTGCCCCCGAGCTGGTGGCTGCCTGCGACGAGATGGGTATGATGGTGATGGCTGAGTCGTTCGACGAATGGAAAGCTGCCAAGGTGCAGAACGGTTACCACAAGGTATTCGATGAATGGGTGGAGAAGGACCTGGCCAACCTGGTGCGCCACTTCCGCAACAACCCCTCTGTGGTGATGTGGTGCATCGGCAACGAGGTGCCGGACCAGTGGAATGGCAACCGTGGCCCGAAGTTGTCCCGCATGTTGCAAGACATCTGCCACCGCTATGACCCCACCCGCCCTGTCACCCAGGGTATGGATGCCCCCGATGCCGTGGTCAACAACAACATGGCTGCCACGATGGACGTGGCTGGATTCAACTACCGCCCCCACAAGTATGCCGAAAACTACAAGAAGCTGCCGCAGTGCATCATCCTGGGTAGCGAGACCGCTTCAACCGTCAGCTCACGCGGAGTCTATAAGTTCCCCGTAGAGCGCCGTTCGATGCAGAAATATCCCGACCATCAGTCCTCCTCTTACGATGTAGAGCACTGCGGATGGAGTAACCTGCCCGAGGACGACTGGATCTGGCACGAGGAGAAGCCCTGGTGCATCGGTGAGTTCGTATGGACCGGCTTCGACTACCTGGGCGAACCGACTCCCTATTATACCGATTGGCCCAGCCACTCCTCGCTCTTCGGCATCATCGACCTGGCCGGTCTGCCCAAAGACCGCTACTACCTCTATCGCAGCCACTGGAATCCCGAGGCCGAGACGCTCCACATCCTGCCCCACTGGAACTGGGCCGGACGTGAGGGAGAGGTAACTCCTGTGTTTGTCTATACCAACTACCCCGAGGCCGAGCTGTTTATCAACGGTAAGAGTCAAGGCCGACGTACCAAGGACTTGAGCGTCAACGTAGAGAATAGTGCTGACTCAGCCTCTACCGCTGACCTGAAGCGCCAAAGCCGTTACCGTCTGATGTGGATGGATACTCGTTACGAACCGGGCACGCTGAAGGTGGTGGCCTACGACAAGCAGGGCAAGCCCGTATGCGAGAAAGAACTGCACACAGCAGGTGCTCCCCATCACATCGAACTGGTGGCTGACCGCACCCAGCTGAAAGCCGATGAAGAGGATCTGGCTTTCGTCACGGTGAAAGTAGTGGATAAGGATGGCAACCTCTGTCCGCTGGCTGAGAACGAGATTCGCTTCAAGGTAAAAGGCGCAGGCAGCTACCGTGCCGGTGCCAACGGCAACAGCACCTCGCTGGAGTCATTCCAGGCTCCGAAGATGAAGGTATTCAGCGGCATGATGACAGCCATCGTGGCCGCATCCGAACGCCCGGGTGAAATCATCCTCGAAGCCTCAGCTCCCGGACTGAAGAAGGCCGTGCTGAAGCTGCAAAGCCAGAAGTAAACAGGTATCTCAATTAGATACAAAACAATAGCATCCCCCTTCTGAGCAACAGGTTCTGTTCAGAAGGGGGATGCTCTTTTTTATACCGAATGCGAACGATGTTCGAAAAGGCTTCGAAGCAGGTTCGAATGGACGATACTGCAATTTTGTTGAAAGCCTGCCCCTACTGGCGATGACATACTAAGAGCTAGTGTTCCGCAGGCGCATAGATTAGTGTCGAGAGATGCTCAGGACAGAACATCTCATGGGCCACTTCAAGCAGCTCCTCGGCCGTGAGGGCCTCCACCCTGCGGCAGACTGCTTGAGGCAGCGAAAAGGTGTTGTAGTGCAGGAAATTCTTGGCCATCGAAAGCGCCATGTTCTCAAAGTTGTCCGAGGCCACACCGATTTGTCCCATCAGCTGCTTCTTGGCAGCAGCGAGCTGTGAGGGCGTGAGCTTGCGCTGACGGAGCAGGTTCAGTTCCTTGCCCACGAGCTGGATGCAGCGCTTGCGGTCCTCCTCATCACACCCCAGGTAGATACAGAAGGTGCCTGTATCAGTATAGGCTGTGAGATTCGACTCCACGGTATAGACCAATCCACGCCGTTCGCGCAGCGAGAGGTTGAGGCGGCTGTTCATGCCGGGTCCTCCCAGCATGTTGTTGAGCAGGTAGAGAGCGGTTTGCTTGGGGTTGTGGGCATCGTAGCCCCGGGCACCGATCATGACATGGTTCTGATGCGTCTCCTTCTCCACAATGAGCTGCCGAGCTTCGTAGGGCAGTGGAGCCTGACGTACATCGCACCGCTTTCGTGCAGGCTCGGCACCAGCTAGCCGCTCCATCAGCTTGACGATGCGGGGGAAGGCGTAGTTGCCCAAGACAAAGAAGACCATGTTGTCCGGATGGTAGTAGCGCTCCACGAAGGCTTTGACCTTCTCAGAGTTAAATTGCTTCAGCTGCTCAGGAGTGCCCAGGATGTTGTGCCCCAGCGGATGCCCTTTGAAAATCAGATCCTCAAAGTCATCAAAGATGAGTTCCGAAGGTGTATCCTCGTAGCTCTGGATCTCATCAATGACCACCTCTGTCTCCTTGGTCAGCTCGGCATCAGGGAAGGTGGAATGAAAGACGATATCGGTGAGCAGTTCGGCTGCCCGAGCGAAGTGCTCATTGAGGAATGCGGCATAGACCACCGTCTCCTCCTTGTTGGTGTAGGCGTTGAGGTCGCCCCCCACGTTCTCCATCCGGTTGAGGATATGCCAGGCCTTGCGGCGCTGTGTCCCCTTGAAGAGCGTATGCTCCACAAAGTGGGCCATGCCCTGCTCATCGGGGCGCTCATCGCGCGTGCCGACATCAATGGCAAAGCCGCAATAAGTGACGGGCGAAGGCGATGGCAGATGCACGAGGCGCAGTCCATTGGAGAGCGTATGGGTATGATAAGTAGTGAAAAACAAGTCGTTCTGCATACAAATTACGGTAGGTTGATAAATTGGCCACAAAAATACAACAAAAGTTATTGTAGTTTGTAAAAAATTGCAGATATTTGCAGTTGTCAATGTGTAAGCTCAGCGAAACACCTTGGCAGGAATAACCTTTAAATGAACGTAAAAATGATAGCATCAATTCAAGAACTTCTGAGAAAAGAGGCTGAAGCCGTGACCAACATACCGGTGACCGATGCCTACGAAAAGGCTGTGGAACTGATTGTAGAGCAGGTACATCGCAAGAAAGGCAAGCTGGTGACCTCGGGTATGGGCAAGGCCGGACAGATAGCCATGAACATAGCCACCACCTTCTGCTCCACAGGCATCCCCTCCGTATTCCTGCACCCCAGCGAGGCGCAACATGGCGACCTGGGCATCCTGCAGGAGAATGACCTGCTACTGTTCATCTCCAACTCGGGCAAGACGCGCGAGATTGTGGAGCTCACCCAGCTGGCACACAACCTGAATCCCGGGCTGAAGTACATTGTCATCACAGGCAATCCTGACAGTCCCTTGGCCCAGGAGGCCACCGTCTGCCTGCCTACAGGACATCCCGATGAGGTGTGTACATTGGGTATGACACCCACCACCTCGACCACGGTCATGACCGTCATCGGTGACATCCTGGTGGTGCAGACCATGAAGCGCACAGGATTTACCATCGAAGAGTACTCCAAGCGCCACCACGGCGGCTATTTAGGTGAAAAATCAAGAGAGTTATGCGAAAAGTAATCGGCATCGGCGAGACCATCCTCGACATCATCTTCCGCGACCTCAAGCCCACAGCTGCCGTGCCCGGTGGTTCGGTATTCAACGGCATCGTCTCTCTGGCCCGTGCCGGCGTGCCCGTCTGCTTCATCAGCGAGACGGGCAACGACCAGGTGGGCCGCATCATCCTGCAATTCATGCGCGACAACGGCCTCTCCACGGAGCATGTCAACGTCTTCCCCGACGGCAAGTCGCCCGTATCGCTCGCCTTCCTCAACGACCGTAGCGATGCGGAGTATATCTTCTACAAGGACTACCCCAAGCAGCGCCTCGACGTCAACTTCCCCACCATCAACGAGAGTGACATCGTCATCGTAGGCAGCTACTATGCCCTCAACCCCGTGCTGCGCGACAAGATTACGGAACTGCTGGAGCGGGCACGCGAGATGCACGCCATCGTCTATTACGACCCCAACTTCCGCTCGTCGCACAAGGAGGAGGCCATCAAGCTGGCCCCCACCATCATCGAGAACCTGGAGTATGCCGACATCGTGCGTGGCTCCACCGATGACTTCTTCTACATGTACGGTTCGAAGGATGCCGACAAGATCTATCGCGACAAGATCAAGTTCTATTGCGCCAACTTCCTCTGCACAGCCGGCAGCGAGGAGATTACACTCCGCACACGCTCCGTACAGAAGAGCTATCCCATCCCACCCATCCAGGCGGTGAGCACCATCGGCGCGGGCGACAACTTCAATGCAGGTATCATCTACGGCCTACTGAAGTATGACGTGCGTTACGACGACCTCGCCAACCTGAGCGAAGCGCAGTGGGACCAGATAGTGGCCTGCGGCATACAGTTTGCCTCTGATGCCTGCCAGAACGTAGGCAACTCCATCAGCCCCGAGCTGGCCAGCACCCTAATCACTAATCATTAATCACTAGACCCTAAAGATGATTACCTATCAGACCGAGAATGTCCCAATGCCCGACATCAAAAAGCGTGAAGTAACGGAATGGATTAAGCAGGTGGCTGCCAGCTACGGCAAGCGCGTGGGCGAGGTGGCCTACATCTTCTGTGACGACGAGAAAATCCTGGAAGTGAACCGCCAGTACCTGCAGCACGACTACTATACGGACATCATCACCTTCGACTATACCGAAGGCCCGCGCATCAGCGGCGACCTCTTCATCAGCCTGGACACCGTGCGCACCAATGCCGAGCAGTTTGCCGATGGCGACTATCGCCGCGAGCTGCACCGCGTCATCATCCACGGCATCCTCCACCTCTGCGGCATCAACGACAAAGGCCCCGGCGAGCGCGAACAGATGGAAGCCGCCGAAGACCAGGCACTGAAAATAGTGTTTAATGATAAGTGATTAATGCACCCCTAATCACTAAAAAAGAAATAACTCACCACGATGGCCGCGATGATACCGGCCAGGTCAGCAATCAACCCGCATGTCACGGCATTGCGGGTTTTTGTTATCCCTACGCTGCCGAAATAGACCGCCAGGATGTAGAAAGTGGTGTCGGAAGCGCCGCGGGCCACGCAACTCATGCGACCCACGAACGAGTCAGCACCATACTGCTTCATCGTGTCAATCATCAGCCCGTTGGCCCCGCTGCCGCTGAGCGACTTCATCAGTGCCGTGGGGAGCGCACCCACAAAGCTCGTATCTACTCCGAAGAGACCCACTACCCAGCCAATGCCGTTGACTAGCAGGTCCATGGCCCCCGAGGTGCGGAACACGGCAATGCCCACCAGGAAAGCCACCAGGTAAGGGATGATGCGCACCGCCGTCGTGAATCCCTCCTTGGCCCCTTCAATGAAGGCGTCATAGACGTTGATGCGCTTCCACACGCCCCAGAGGATGAAGGTCAGGATGATGGAGAAGAGCAGCACGTTGGCTATCAGCGTGGAATAGACACCCAGTTCGTCGCGCCCCAGGTTGCCAAGCAGCCAGATGATGGTGGCGAAGAAGAGGCTGATGCCTCCGATGAGGAGCATGATGGGGCGGTTGAGCAGGTTGATGCGCTGGGCCACGCTCACCGCGATGACGCCCACCACGGTGGAGATGGCCGTGGTAATCAGCGTGGGGATGAAGATGTCGGTAGGCTGTGCCGCCCCGAGTTGCGAGCGATACATCATGATGCTGACCGGTATGAGGATAAGTCCAGAAGTATTGAGCACGAGGAACATCACCATCGGATTGGTGGCCGTATCCTTCTTGGGATTCAGCTCCTGCAGCTCCTTCATCGCCTTGAGTCCCATGGGCGTGGCCGCATTGTCCAGCCCAAGCATGTTGGCCGAGAGGTTCATGAAGATGCTTCCCATGGCCGGATGCCCCTTGGGAATCTCAGGGAAGAGCCTGCAGAACACAGGGCTGAGCCAGCGCGACAAGGCATTGATCATGCCGCTCTGCTCGCCAATCTTCATGATGCCCAGCCAAAGCGAGAGTATGCCCGTCAGTCCGAGCGAAATCTCAAAGGCCGTCTTCGACGAGTCAAACGTGCTGTTAACCAAAGCCGTAAAGATGTCCGTATCTCCCATCACCAAGCACTTCCACAGTGCCACCAGGAAGGCCACGACAAAGAATGCTACCCAAATATAATTCAATACCATCTGATCAAATCGCTGTAATCGGTTCTTAACTGGCCGCAAAGATAGTGCAAATCGAGCGAAATACAAAGGCAAAATACATTTTGACTTCGATTTCCATGACTAGCAATAACCTACTGCTCACCTAACAGATTAACATCGCATCACCATTTATACTAGTTTCTTATGGTGGCCGACCTAGGTCGGTCAAGTGACTGACCTAGGTCACGCAATTGACCGACCTAGGTCGGCCATGTGACCGCACGACGTGCGACCACATGAGGAGCAAAAAGAAGTGCTGACAAGAACAGCTTGCCAGCACTTCTAGACTTTACTTTTCACGTGGTGTTTACTTCACACTAACCAGCAGCGGATGGTTCATCTTGAGGGTGAACTCCTTCATGTAGGCATTCCACGCAGCGGCATCCTGGATGTCGGAACGGTTCCAGCCGAAGCCCCAGTAGTAGAGGAACTGGCCGTCCGGCTCATAGATGCCTTCGCCCAGCAGGTGGCCGTAGGCATTGCTGTGCTGCTTACGCTCCTCAGGGGTGAAGAGCACGGTACCTGCCTGCTGCAAGCGGACGGGGAAGGCAGCACCCACATAGATCTCACCTTGGTTGGGGCCTGTCGTGGGATCCACATAGGTGATGTAGCCTTCTTGCTTGTCGGCCACTACCACAGGCTCTGCATTGTGGAGTGCAAAGCCAGCTACGATGGGGTGCGCCTGTGTGAGTCCCTCGTAGGTCACCACCGTGCGGTTGAGGTGCGAACCGGCATCGAGCGTAATCAGACGGTGTTCAACCACAGCCGTGTCGCAGCCCACGGTCATGGGCTTGAAGGTGAGCCGCACCGTGAAGCGCAGTGGTCCGTTATCCAGAATCTCGTAGGTGTCGTAGCACCAGGGATAGACAATCTCACCCTGCTCCAGCAAGGCAGCCACACCGCCGCCCAGCGTAGAGCCTACGGCGTAGCAATCCATGCCGAAGCCATGGTCACAGTGATAAGAGAAGGTGGTGAGGTACTCGCGTGCCTTCTCCTTATCCTGGGCCATCAGTTCGCGGTACTTCACCCAATGCAGGGAGTCGAGCTCTTCGGCATAGAGTGTCTCCAGCACCGGCTCGGAGGTACCTCGCTTGGGGAAGAGATCGTAACCGAATCCCCGTTCGCCACGGGCCTGCAGCGCAGGGCCATAGGCACGGAAACCCACCTTGTCGTTCTCCCACGCCATGTCATCCAACCGTTCAGGGTACTGACGGCCGCAGGCTATCACGCTCTGCTGTACCGATGGGGTACCGGGACGCAGGGTGTAGTAAGCAGCTGAGGTGGCTTGCACATCAGCTGCAAAGACCAGCTTATTGTCGTAGGTCAGCTGATAGGGCAGCTCCTGCCCTTCGGCATCAGTCAGCACCACATCGTCCGTCTCCTTCAACTTCAGCTCCTTCGTCACCTGCTCCATCGAGAGCTCCACCAGTTCGCCCGTACGGTGGAGGGGTAGGTCGTTGCTCACGCTGATGGTGAGTTGCTGCTTGGGCTGCGCACAGGCTCCAAGGAGCAGCGCAGCCAGCAGATAACACATCGGTCTCTTCATTACGTCAGCAGGTTATTTGGGTTGCTTGCCGATGTAAGCCAAGATACCGCCATCTACGTAGAGGATGTGGCCATTCACGGCATTCGATGCGTCAGAAGCCAGGAATACGGCAGGACCCTTCAGCTCCTCGGGCAACAGCCAGCGGCCAGCGGGAGTCTTGGCGCAGATGAAGGAATCAAACGGATGACGGCTGCCATCGGCTTGCGGCTCACGCAGGGGAGCCGTCTGAGGCGTTGCGATGTAGCCCGGGCCAATGCCGTTGCACTGGATGTTGTACTCGCCATATTCCGAGCAGATGTTGCGCGTGAGCATCTTCAAGCCGCCCTTAGCAGCAGCGTAGGCTGAGACGGTCTCGCGGCCCAGTTCGCTCATCATCGAGCAGATGTTAATAATCTTGCCGTGACCCTTCTTGATCATGCCGGGGATGACGGCCTTCGATACGATGAAGGGAGCCACCAGGTCGATGTCGATGACCTGCTGGAACTCTTCGAGCGCCATCTCGTGCATGGGGATGCGCTTGATGATACCGGCGTTGTTGACCAGGATGTCAATTGTGCCGAGGTTCTTCTCGATGTCAGCCACCATAGCCTTCACGTCGTCCTCCTTCGTCACGTCGCAGATGTAGCCGCGAGCCTCGATGCCTTTGGCCTTGTAGTCGGCCAGGGCCTGATCGAGGTGATGCTGTCCGCGGCAGTTGAATGCAATCTTTGCACCTGCTTCAGCAAGAGCCTCTGCCATAGCGAATCCGATACCGTAAGCAGCGCCCGTGACCAGAGCCACTTTACCTTCCAGAGAGAAGTTCAAATACTTGTCCATAATAGATGTTTTTAATGGTTATTGAAATATGAATGAATTGTTTTCAGTTAATCCCGCTTCGTGCGGCGTTGGCTTAGCGTAAGTCGGTGATGAACGCAAAGTCCTGGTCGGCATAATCCAGGTTCTCACCGCCCATGCCCCAGATGAAGGTGTAGGCAGAGGTACCGGCGGCCGAGTGGATGCTCCATTCGGGCGAGAGCACGGCCTGGTTGCCCTTGAGCCAGAGGTGACGGGTCTGCTCCACCTCGCCCATGAAGTGGCAGATGGCTTGCCGCTCGGGCACCTCGAAGTAGAAGTAGGCCTCCATGCGGCGGCTGTGTACGTGGGCCGGCATGGTGTTCCAGACGCTGCCTGGGGCCAGCTCGGTCATACCCATCTGGAGCTGGCAGGTAGGGAGTACCTGGTTGACGATCATCTTGTTGATGCAGCGCAGGTTGCTCTCCTCGGCGCTGCCCATGCGGGCCACGATGGCCTCTGCCTTCGTTATCTTCCGGTCGGGGTAGCTGCAATGGGCAGGCAGGGAGTTGAAGTAGAGTAAAGCAGGGCACTCGGCATCCAGTGAGGAGAAGAAGACCTGCCGGTCGCCCCGACCCAGGTAGAGTGCCTCCTTGTACGCTAGCTGGAAGCTCTCTCCACCCACCTTGATCAGGGCAGGACCTCCTACGTTGAAGATGCCCATCTCCCGTCGGGTCAGGAAGAAGGGTGCCTTGAGCGGGTCAATGGCCTCAAGCGGCAGCTCCTCGCTGGTGGGCATCGCTCCCCCCACCACCATACGGTCGTACATCGAATAGACCATGTTAACCTCATCGGGGGCAAAGAGCCGTTCAATCAGGAAGTCCCGGCGCAGGCGGTCGGTATCGTAAGCGCGCGCATCCTCTGGATGGGCAGCATAGCGGATTTCGTAATTCGTCTTCATGCGATAAAAGCGGATAAATACATAATAAAATAGGGGCCATAGGGTGCTCGTTTGCGCACACGAGACCTTTTGGGCGCAAAGGTAAGCAAAAGATTTAGCTTACAGCGATACAAACGTCCTAAAAAAGGTCCATTTTCATACAAAAAGCGCCTTCGAACGGCATTCGAAAGCGCTTTTAATCTCATTTAATTATTTGCGATGCGGCTCAGAGGCCGAAGGCCTGCTTTACCTGCTCCACGTAGTCGAGCTTCTCCCAGGTGAAGAGTTCCACGGTCACCTCCTTGTTGCCTTCGTAACGGCTGCGGAAATGCTTGGTTACCACTTGCGGCTCGCGACCCATGTGGCCATAGGCAGCGGTCTCCTGGTAGATGGGGTTGCGCAGCTTCAGGCGGTCTTCGATGGCCTTGGGACGGAGGTCAAACAGCTCGTCAATCTTGCGGGCAATCTCGCCGTCGGTCATCTGCACACGGCTGCGACCGTAGGTGTTGACGTAGATGCTGATGGGACGTGCCACGCCGATGGCATAGCTCAGCTGAACCAGCATCTCGTCGGCCACACCGGCAGCTACGAGGTTCTTGGCAATGTGGCGTGCCGCATAAGCCGCCGAACGGTCCACCTTCGAGGGGTCCTTGCCCGAGAAGGCACCGCCACCATGGGCACCCTTGCCGCCGTAGGTATCGACGATAATCTTGCGTCCGGTCAGGCCCGTATCGCCGTGAGGGCCGCCTATCACAAACTTGCCCGTGGGGTTGACGAAGTACTTGATGTCATCGTTGAAGAGGGCCAGCACCTTCTCCGCGTGGATGGAGGCGATGACACGGGGCATCAAGACATTGATGACATCGTGACGGATGATGGCCAGCATCTCCTCGTCGGCCTTCAGCTGGTCGGCTTCGCTGTTGCCCGAGGGCTGGATAAAGTCATCATGTTGTGTAGAGACCACGATGGTGTCGATGCGCACGGGCGTGCCGTTGTCGTCATATTCGATGGTCACCTGGCTCTTGGCATCTGGACGCAGGTAGGTCATCTCCTTGCCTTCGCGACGGATGTCGGCCAGCACCTGCAGGATGCGGTGGGCGAGGTCGAGCGAGAGCGGCATGTAGTTCTCCGTCTCGTTGGTGGCGTAGCCGAACATCATGCCCTGGTCGCCGGCACCCTGGTTCATGGGGTCCTCGCGCTCCACGCCCCGGTTGATGTCGGGGCTCTGCTCATGGATAGCACTCAGCACACCGCAGGAGTTGCTCTCAAACATATACTCTCCTTTGGTATAGCCAATCTTCTGAATCACTTCGCGTGCGATGAGCTGGAGGTCAACGTACGCTTTGGTTTTCACTTCACCGGCCAGCACTACCTGTCCGGTAGTGACCAGCGTTTCGCAAGCTACTTTCGAACTGGGGTCGTAAGCCAACAGTTTGTCAAGCACAGCGTCGGAAATCTGATCCGCCACTTTGTCGGGGTGTCCTTCTGACACCGATTCGGATGTGAATAAGTATCCCATAACTCGTTTTAGTTTGAAATTAATTTAGTTGACAAGTTAACAAGTTGACAAGTTGACTTGTAAACCTGTTGTCTCGTATTCTTTTCAGTTATGTGAAACTTTGGTGTGGAAATGATGCAAGTTGAAACACCTGCTCTTTTTGGGGAAGAGGAAATGTGTTTTAGCATTTTTTTCGGTGGTTGCAAGCTACTCAAATCTTTCCACCCGTCGTTTCTTGGCCGCAAAGATACAGCGTTTTCTGATACGGTGTATCTCTGCGGCCTGTTTTTTTAAGAAATATAGTGTGAATAATGTGCCATAAAGCGCTTGAAGGGGGCTGTCCGCATCAGGATTTGCTCAAAAAGCAGCACGCCGAGCAGGGCACAGGTGATGCCGAGCAGCACGTCGATGAGGTAGTGGTGTCCGCTATAGATGGCTGTCCACCAGATGCCCACCATGATGAAGGCAAAGAGTCCCACCAGCCAGCGGCTGCAGCGACCCATCACGGCATAGGCGGTAGCCACCACCATGTAGGCGGCATGGAGCGAAGGTACGGCCGCGAAGACGTTGGCGTTGCGCCCGTAGATGCCCTCAAAGATGGTGCAACCCAGCAATTCGTCGAAGCGTCCCAATCCGGCCACATTGCCTGGCGTACCGAGCTGTGCCTCAAAGCCGTAGTTCATCGCATACCAAGGTGGGGCAGCGGGATGGATGTAGTAGCCGCAGAAGCCCAGCAGGTTGACGAGCAGGAAGACGAGCGCAAAGCGCAGGTAGAGTTCGCGTCGCCCTGTGAAGTAGAGCCACACCCCGAAGGCGATGGGTACAGGCACCCAGCAGAGGTAGAAGATGCCGGCAAAGAGGTCGGCCACGGCAGCATGGTGGCGTGCAAAGTATTCGCAAGGGATCACCACCTCCCCGGCAGAGAGGAAACCGAAGAGCGACTTCTCGGCCTCATAGAGTCCCTGCACGTCGATGGGATTGACTCGGAAGTTGGGATAGACGCGCATCCAGTCGTACGAGATGGCGAAGACCACGAAGGGGAGCAGCGCCACCGCCAGCTTGCGCGTGAGCCGTGAGGCAAAGAAGAGCGCCAGGAAGAGGCCCGTCATCAGAAAATGGTCGCTCCGCAAGCCGATGAAGTGCGCGGTAAGCAACAGGAAAATGGCAGAAAGCCCCAGGGTGAGGAGCGTCTCACGTCGTGTCGGCAGTTGCCAAGAGGAGTTGCGAGCAGTAGTAGGCATGGCTTTACTTGTTGAGCAGACGACGGCAGTGGGCAATGCGGTAGAAGGCGGTGGCATTGGCCAGCAGGGCGATGAGGCCCATCGGCACAATCAGAATCAGCATGGGGTCGAAAGCCGTGACATCCTGAAACACACCAGTAAAGATGGCTCCAAGGGCAGCCAGCACCACACGTTCAGGGCGTTGCATCAGCCCCACCTTGCACTCCAGGTCGAGTCCCTCGGCACGGGCACGCACATAGCTCACCATCAGCGAGCCAATCAGCGCAATGCTCGTCAGGACCGACCCGCAGAGGTAGCCGTTGAGCAACAGATAATAGGAGATACCCAGCAAGGTGAAGAGTTCGCTGTAGCGGTCGAGCACCGAGTCGTAGAAGGCACCAAAGGTGGAGCACATGTTGCCCACGCGGGCCACCCGTCCGTCCATCATGTCAAACAGGCCGGCAAAGAGCACGATGCCTCCGCCCCACCCCACGTAGGTGAGTTCACCCGGGCAGCAGGCCCCGGCGTAGATGAAGAGTGCAGCTGCCACGATGTTGAGTACCAACCCCGTAGTCGTAATAAAATTGGGGGTAATACCCACCTTAATCATTCCATGCACCAGCGGATTGATGATTTTGTAGATCAGCTGTTGCAAAAAGTCTCTATATTTCATGTTCTTGTATGTTATGATTTCTATTTCCAAAAAGATTGCGATAGACAAAGAGGCGTTGCATCTGGTAGTTCCAGAGCAGGGCCACGAGTACGGCCACCACAATCTTGGAGAAGATGAAGAGGTCGTCGATATAGGAAGAGAGCAGCCGGTTGAGCCAGGGCATCCGGGTGAGCCATTCGGTCAGGAAGTAGGTACCCCAGGTGTTGAGCGCGATGCTGACAATCCAGACAAAGGTGTATTTCATCACGATGAAGTGGCTCTTGCAATGGCTGTCGGAGAAGACCCAGCGGTAGTTGATGGCACAGTTGACCATGCCGCCCACCACCGAGCCGATGAGCGTAGCGTAGAGGTAAAAGAGGGCAAAGCACTTTACCAGGAGCACCGTCGTCACAAAGTCCACTAAGCTGGCCAGCTGTGCCGACAGTTGCGCCTTGAGGAAGGTGACCAGCGCGTGGTACCACTTCCCGTGCGTCCGTACTTGCTTCACCCCATCACCCATCGTGCTCCAATCAAGAGAATTAACGCATAGACACCGGCCAGGATGTCGTCCATCATCACCCCGATGCCGTGGGGCAGTGCCTCCATGCGGCGTATGCCGAGTGGCTTGAAGATGTCCAACAGACGGAAGAGTGCAAATGCAGCCAATGCATAGCCCCAGTTGCCACAAGGAGCTGCCAGCAGCGGAAGCCAGACGCCCACCATCTCATCCACGACCACGCGCGAGGGGTCTTCGCCCCAGAAGGGCTCCAGACGGTTGGCCGCCCACACACCTGCACCGGTAAAGAGCAGGATGGCAGCTACGGTCAGCCAAAGCTGCATAGAGGGGGTGACTGCCAAGCCCACGCCCCACCACATCAGTGTGGCCAGCAGGGCACCTGCGGTACCTGGGGCTACAGGGGAGAAGCCGCTGCCAAAGCCGGTTCCGATCACGACCGGCCAAAAGGGTATTTTCATGGTTTGCATCTGTTCTGTTCTTCTGTTATTCTGCGTACTCCATCAGCTCGCGCAAGGGGTTCATCACAAAGTCACGTTGCTTCATCAGTGGATGGGGCAGCTTCAGCTGGGGGGTGTCGAGGGTCACTTCCTGCCGGCTCTCGTCAAAGCAGAGGAGCAGGTCAAGGTCGATGATGCGGTCGTGATAGGCCCCATCAACCGACTTCTCCTTCCGCCCCATCAGCTGCTCAATCTGCTGCGTCTCGCGGAGCATCTCCAGCGGTGGACATGTGCTCTCCACGCAGCACACCGCATTCAGGAAGCGGTGTGCAGAGCAGAAGCCCCACGGCTCCGTCTCGTGGAATGTCGAGAGCGCAGTCACCTGCCCGATGCGCTGGTTCATCAGCTCCACCGCACGGAGCAGGTGCTCACGGGTATCACCCAGGTTGCTGCCTAAGCCGATGTAGTAGGTGTACATTTACTTGTCTGTTATGAGCATGGCATCGCCATACGTACCAAAGCGGTAGCCCTCCTTGAGTGCCACATCGTAAGCATTCATCACCTGCTCGTAACCGCCAAAGGCCGTCACGATCATCAGCAGTGTGGAGAGCGGCATGTGGAAGTTGGACACCATGGCGTTGGCCACGGTGAAGTCGTAGGGCGGGAAGATAAACTTATTGGTCCATCCGTCATACTCCTTGAGGTGTCCGTCGGTGCTCACTGTGCTCTCAATGGCGCGCATGGCCGTGGTACCTACCACGCACACCTGGCGGTCGTTGTCCTTGGCTCGGTTGACGATTTTCACCGCCTCTTCGCTGACCAGCATCTGCTCGGAGTCAGTCTTATGCTTCGTCAGGTCCTCCACGTCAATCTCGCGGAAGTTGCCCAAACCGGCATGGAGCGTGATGAAAGCGAAGTCGATGCCCTTGATCTCCATGCGCTTCATCAGTTCGCGGCTGAAGTGCAGGTTGGCCGTGGGAGCGGTTACAGCTCCTTCGTTGCGGGCAAAGATGGATTGGAAGCGCTCGGCATCCTCCGGCTCCACGGGGCGGTTGATGATGCTGTGGGGCAGCGGGGTCTCACCCAGGGCATAGAGGGCGCGCTTGAATTCATCGTGCGGCCCATCGTAGAGGAAGCGCAACGTGCGGCCACGCGAGGTGGTGTTGTCAATCACCTCGGCCACCATCGAGTCGTCCTCACCAAAGTAGAGCTTATTGCCGATACGGATCTTGCGGGCAGGATCCACGAGCACATCCCACAGGCGCAAGTCCTCATTCAACTCGCGTAGCAGGAACACCTCGATACGGGCACCTGTCTTCTCCTTGTTGCCATAGAGGCGTGCGGGGAATACCTTGGTGTCGTTGAAGATAAACACATCGTGTTCATCGAAGTAGTCGATGATGTCCTTGAAGATGCGGTGCTCTATCTCGCCCGTCTTGCGATGGAGCACCATCAGGCGCGATTCATCACGATACTGCACGGGATGCTGGGCAATCCGGTCTTCGGGTAATTTGAACTTGAATTGAGATAATTTCATATTGTTGTCAGTCGTTATGAGTTACGATTTTCAGCTACGAGCTACAAGTTACGAGCTACAAGTTGATGCTATGAGCTACAAGTTTGAAGTTAATCACTGTTCTCCGCTGGCGGGAGTGCTTCGACCCACTCCTTGAATTTCAGGGGATTAAGGCAATCCTCTACGCGGATGTCACCCACACGGGTGCGACGCAAGGCCGTGAGGTGAGCTCCGCTCTGCAGGGCCTGCCCGATGTCACGGGCGAGGGCGCGGATGTAGGTGCCTTTGCTGCATACCACGCGGATGGTGATGTCGGGCAGGGAGCAATCCAGCAATTCAATCTCATCTATCACCAGTTTCTTGGCTTTGAGCTCCACCACCTTCCCCTTCCGCGCCAGGTCGTAGGCACGGGTGCCGTTGACCATGCAAGCAGAGAAGGCAGGGGGCACCTGCTCTATTTCGCCTACAAACTGCTTGAGCACCTCTTCCACCATGGGGCGGTCGATGTGCTCCGTGGGATAGGTGGCATCAATCTCGTGCTCCAGGTCGAAGCTCGGCGTGGTGGCTCCCAGACGAAGCGTGGCCACATACTCCTTGGTGTGCTGCTGCAACTCCTCTATGCGTCGGGTAGCCTTGCCGGTGCAGACGATTACCACACCGGTAGCCAGGGGGTCGAGCGTGCCGGCATGACCCACCTTGAGCTTCTTCACCCCCAGATAACGGCAGAGGTGGTAGCGCGCATGACCCACCACCTTGAACGACGTCCACCCCAAGGGCTTGTCGAAGCACAGTATCTCACCTTCCTTGAAATCCATCATGTCCTTCTTGCAATCCACCATTCCTTCCTTGAGATTCATCCTTTACTTCACGGATTAAGCAAATACCAGAGCCAGAAGGCCCACGATAGCACAATAGATGGCAAAGCCAATCAGCTTGCCGCGCTTCACCAGGTTGATCATCCAGCGGCAAGCCACACAACCGGCCACAAAGGCAGCCACAAAGCCCACTGCGAGCGACATCATGGGGATGTCACCGGCAATCTCTTCGCCTTTCATCATCTTGAGTGTGTCGAGCAGGGCCTCACCCAGGATGGGCGGTATCACCATCAGGAAGGAGAACTGCGCCAGGCGGGCCTTGTCAATGCCGAGCAAAAGGCCGGTGGCAATGGTGCTGCCTGAACGTGAGAGGCCGGGCATCACGGCACAAGCCTGTGCCAAACCGATGACGAACGCTGCACCCGGAGTGATGTGCTCCTTGGGGCGGGGCTTGGCGTAGTAAGAGAAGGTCAGCAGGGCAGCCGTCAAGAGCAGACAGTACCCCACCACCAGAAGTCCGGAGCCGAAGATGGCCTCCACCTGGTCCTTGAAGAAGACACCCACGATACCGATGGGAATCATCGACACCAGGATATTGATGAGGTAACGCATCTCGTCGTTCATCCGGCAGCGGCAAGCTCCCTTGAGCAGCCAAGCCACCTCTTTCCAGAGGATGACCAGCGTGCTGAGCACCGTGGCCACATGAACGGCGATGGTAAAGGCCAGATTCTCTTCTCCCTCAATGCCAAACAGGGCAGCGCCGATGGCCAGGTGGCCGCTACTGCTCACGGGCAGGTATTCCGTAAATCCCTGGAGCAAGCCAAGGATTAAAGCTTCAAATACATTCATTACGATTCGTTGTTATTTAGGGGTTACTTGTTGCGTTGTTTGTTGGGTTACTTATTGGGTTACTTATTGGGTCACTTGCTGGGTTGCTTAGGTTTGCGCACCACGGCATAGATGATTGAGATGTAGCCAATCAGGCAGATTATGGGGGCCACCTTGATGCGGCGCACGCTGAAGATGTCCGGCTCAAAATGGTCGGGCGACGATGAAGGTCCCATCATCAGCAGGAAGCCGATGATGACCACCACCATACCGGCAGCCAGCAGCAGGAAGTTCATCTTGTCGAAAGCAAATTTGTTCTTATCCATTCTTATTATTGTTTTTTTTCTTATACCTTATTATATATACATATCATCTATGCGTAGCGTGAATAGATTACCCATTGCCCGGCGTGCATCACTATATGTAGTACATCTCGCATGCCTTCATGCGCAGGTAGCGACCTACGGAGAAGAGGGCACAGAGCCAGGTGAGCACGATGCCCGCGAGGAGTACAGCCAGTGATACCAGCAACATCACTTCGGCAGTGACCACGGCCGAGAGCTCGGGTTCCCATTGCAGCAACCGCTGTGCCCCGATCCAGAGCATCGCGTCGGCGAAGAGAGCCGCAATCACCCCCATGACCACACTGCGACGCACGAAGGGACGGCGGATAAATCCCCAGCTGGCACCCGTCAGCTTCATGGTGTGGATGAGGAAACGCTTGGAATAGACCGTGAGGCGGATGATGTTGTTGATGAGCGCAAAGCTGATGAAGGTGAGTACCGCAGCCAGGGCCAGCAGGAAGAGGCTGATGCCTCGGATGTTCTTGTTGACCGCATCCATCAGGTCCTTGGGGTAGGTCACCTCCTGTACGTATTTGTTCTTCTTGAGCGTCTTGACGATGAGGGCGATGCTGTCGGAATTGGCGTAGCGGTTGTTGAGCTTCACCTCAATGCTCGGCTTGAAGGGGTTGTAACCCAGGAACTCGGCAGGGTCGGTGCCCATGGCCTCGGTTTGCTCCTTCAGGGCCTGCTTCTTGGAGATGTATTCGCTCTGCTTGACGTAGGGCTCCTGGTTGAGCTGGCGCTGCATCTTCACGATGTCGCCCTCGCGCATCTCGTCGCTCAGCAGGATGGAGAAGCCGATGTTCTCACGCACATAGACGGACAGGTTGCGTGCGGTGAGTCCGAAGAAGACCACCAATCCCAGTACGAGGAGCACCATCAGGATGCTCACACCGGCCGTAAAGTTCTGCATACCGCTGCCCGAGGAGCGATGTTCACGTCTCTTATTGCCCATTGCTGTCTTCCTCCTTCCTCGGCTCTCCACCTCTTATTTTCTTCCTGAATACATAAATCATGGAGCTGCTCCGCTCCTTGTGCACCAATGAGGCCCACCAGGCAGGTATGCCAGCCAGCAATCCGCGCAGGAACGCCCCCTTGTGGTGCATGTGCTTCTCGCTCAGCATGGAGACGTAGAAGGCATCGAGCGGCATGGGGAAACGTCCAGCCAGGATAAAGCCGTGCTTCATGCCCATCTGCTGGATGGTGCTAGGCGTGAAGTGCCACAGGTGACGGGGCACGTCGTAGGCGGCCCAGTAGGCTCCATACTTGCGTGCATCCCACGAGGTGCAGTTGGGCACGGCCACGATCAGTACCCCGCGCTCCTCCAGCAGCTGGTGGATGCGCTCCCAGGTGGCGTTGAGGTCGTAGAGGTGCTCCATGACGTGCCAGAGGGTCACCACACGGTAGGCCTCTTCGGGCAGGGTGCCAAGCGAATGGTCGGGCAACACCTTGAGGCCGAAGTGCTTCAGGGCAAACTCCCGTGCCTGGGCGCTCTTCTCCACGGCATCCACCTGCCAACCCCTGCGCGTCATCTCGGCGGCAAAATAACCAGTGCCGGTGCCGATGTCGAGCAGCCGTCCCTGCGTGGCGTGTGCCTCGCGCTCCACGAGCTGTGCCTTGCGGCGAAGCATGTAGCGGCGTGCCCAGTGATAGACGCGGTTCATCATCCCCTGACGGGTGTCGGTGTGGCTGATGTAGTCGGGGGCCTCGTAGTAGCGGCCAATCTCCTCCTCGGCAGGCGCATCCTGCGTCATCAGGAGACCGCAATGTGCACAACGACACAGCTTGAACATCTCCCCCGATGCGTAACTATCTACACACGTCAGGACAGGTTCAAGCTGATCATGGCCGCACAGGGGGCATTGGCTTAAACTAAATTTCTTCATATATACGGGCACACTACACCTAAATTTGGCGCAAAAGTAGTAATATTTGCGGATATAGTGCGCCGGCGTTAAGTAGTTTTAAGAGAAAAGCCCTCAATTGCCTTCAATCCAGCGGTTCACCAATCAAGGTGGCCGAACTGCTGGAGGTGATGCGCACGTGTACAAGCTCGCCGATGTGGTGGCCGGCTCGGTCGAACACCACTACGCGGTTTTGCTCCGTGCGTCCGAAGAGCTGCTCCTTGCTCCGCTTGCTCACGCCCTCCACCAGCACCTCGTACTCCTGCCCCACGCAGCGGGCGTTGGCTTCTGCCGAGAGGCGGTTCTGCAAGGCGATGATTTCGTTGAGGCGGCGTATCTTCACCTCCTCAGGCACGTCGTCGGGCAGGTGCTTGGAGGCGTAGGTACCCGGGCGCTCAGAGTACTTGAACATGAAGGCCGAGTCGTAGGCGCAGGCCTCCATGAGGCTCAGCGAGAGCTGATGGTCCTCCTCCGTCTCGCTGTGGAAACCGGAGAAGATGTCGGTGGAGAGGCCGCAGTCGGGGATGATGCGGCGGATGGCTGCCACGCGCTCCAGGTACCACTCGCGGTCGTACTTGCGGTTCATCAGCTTGAGGATGCGGCTGCTTCCGCTCTGCACGGGCAGGTGGATGTGGCGGCATACGTTGGGTTCCTCGGCTATGACGTGCAGGGTCTCGTCACTCATATCCTTGGGGTGGGAGGTGGTGAATCGGATGCGCATGGAGGGCACCTCGCGAGCCACCAGGCGGAGCAACATGGGGAAGGTCACATCCTCACCGTCAGGACGAGTGAAGCAGTAGGAGTTGACGTTCTGCCCCAGGAGGGTCACCTCCTTGAAGCCCTTGGCTTGCAGGTCGCGCACCTCATTGAGGATGCTCTCCACGTCGCGGCTGCGCTCCCGCCCGCGGGTGTAGGGCACGATGCAGTAGTGGCAGAAGTTGTTGCAGCCACGCATGATGGAGACGAAGCCCGAGATGCGGTTGCCGCAGATGCGTGAGGGGATGATGTCGCGGTAGGTCTCGGTGGTGGAGAGTTCCACGTTGATGGCCTTCTCGCCCGCCTCCACGGCAGCAATCAGGTCGGGCAGCGAGAGGTAGGCATCAGGACCTACGACGAGGTCCACGTGGTGATGGTCAATCAACTCCTGCTTCACCCGTTCGGCCATACAACCCAATACGCCCACGATGAGCTTTCCCTTGCGCTTCGTCTTGAGCGTGTGGAAATACTCCAACCGGTTGAGAATCTTCTGCTCCGCGTTGTCGCGTATAGAGCAGGTATTCATGAACACCGCATCGGCCTCATCCATCGAATCCGCCATGCCATAACCCGCCATCTGCATGATGGAGGCGATAACTTCACTGTCGGCCACATTCATCTGGCAGCCGTAGGTCTCGATGAACAACTTCTTGTCGCCACCGGCAGTTGCAGATTTAAAGTCTGCTTCTGTTCTTTCTTTCATTCCTTATTCTTATTTAATGCATTAACAGGCTGCAAAATTAGGAAGTTCTCCCCACACGGCCAAAAAAACGGCCCCGAAAGAAGAGAAACCATCAAATCCGTTGCTGCATGCTCTGCAGCGAAAGCATATGAGGCGGGACGCAAGCCACCACGGCTTGACGAATCAGCTCAAGCAAGGCATGACGCACAAACTCATGGGGCGTGACCAAAACAATCTCCCGCGTGGGCACCGGCAAAGCGAAGGGACGTACCAGTTCGCGCTGCAAGGGGGTGAGCTGCTCCAGGGCCAATTCAGGGATGAAGGTGACACCCTGACCGCTCTCCACCATGCGCATGAAGGTCTCGATACTGCCCAAGGTGTAGGCTTTCTTGCTCTCCTCAGCCGAC
The DNA here is from genome assembly GCA_945831575.1 of uncultured Mediterranea sp. GTDB lineage: Bacteria > Bacteroidota > Bacteroidia > Bacteroidales > Bacteroidaceae > Bacteroides. The sequence goes on along the minus strand of CAMACX010000018.1, from coordinate 14,808 downwards.
TTAAGGCGGCAGAACTTGACGAGCTGGTCGCGAAAGCAATGCCCCTCGTCGAGCAGCCATAAGAACTCATGCTGCAACTCTTCGGTGCGGATGGAGGAGGCCTGCGCCAGCTTGCTGCCTCTGGCCACATAAGCCAGGAACTGCTCATAGTAAAGCGTCTGCTGGTCGAACTCCTTGCGCTCACCCAGCTTTACGAGGATGGCAGCATCCAGTTCGCCCTTGTGCATAGCCCTGTAGAGTTCCTCGGTCTTCATCTCCACCACACGCAGGTCGGTCTCAGGGTGCTGCCGCCTCAGCAGGGGGAAGAAGCGGGGAATAAGGTAAGGGGCAATAGTGGGCAGAATGCCCAGTCGGAAAGTGCCGCTCAGCGAATGCTTCTCCTCCTCCACCACGTCGTGCAGACGCGAGACGTGAGCCAGCACCTCCTCTGCCTGAGCCACTACCTTCTGGCCGATGGGCGTAAGGCTGACCTGCTGCGAGGTACGCTCAAAGAGCTTCACACCCAGCTCGTTCTCCAGTTTCTGAATCATGGCGCTCAGCGTGGGTTGCGTCACGCCACACTGGTCGGCCGCCTTGGCGAAGTGACGCACCCTGCTCACGGCTACGATGTATTCCAATTGTTGTAAGTTCATATCAGTAACGGCATAAAAGGTCTTATTTCGGGGGTAAAGATACAAAGTAATTTTGAAATCCACGAGGTTGTATAGATACTGTCTATACTCCTATTGCCCATGTCTGTTGCACAACTACCCAGAAGTAGGTATCTTTGGCAACGAGTTAAGGGCTCCGGCCCTTCGCTAAGCAACAACTATTAACCTTTAAAATCAAGGAGAACAGAAAGATGAGAAGTATTACCACATTTGATTTGCAGTATGCCCACCGTTTCTACGGCTTCCAGGGCGAGGCACAGTACCTTCACGGCCATACCGGCGTGCTCACCATCGAGGTAGAAGACACAGTGAACGAAGGAGTGAACATGGTTTACCCCTGCAACGAGATTCAGAAGGTGGCATGGAGCCTGCTGAAGAACTTCGACCACGCGTTGATTCTTCGTCAGGACGACCCCCTGCTGCCCGCCATCCTCGACGTGTATGACAAGCAAGGCATCCGCAACGGCCATCCGCAGAACACGATGAAGGGTGAGGCCTTCAAGACCGAGCTGGCCACCGCCTATCCCGATGCCCGCCTTGTCGTAACCAAGGAGACGATGACCGTGGAAGGCATGATCAAGATTGTCTATGACCTGCTGAAGGACAAGCTCAACATCGCGAAGATCACCTTCACCAGTGGCGTGAATGCCGCTTCGTGCGAGTTTGAGACGCGCAATCAGATTGACCGCTGTCCGCTCTGCGGCATCGCGCTCAACGAAGAGGGCGTCTGCCCCAAGTGCGGCTACCGCAAGTAGTCAGCTGGCATTAGCGCCATAGCAAAAACAAGAAGCGAGAGCAGGGAGTGCCCCATACACAAGGCCCCCTGCCCTCGCTTCAGCTGTTTCAGCCACCCCTAGACATGAAGCCAAAATCGCCAAAGTTCGGAGTAAAATAGCGCCAATCTTCGGAGTGAAGGATTGTATTAGATTGATATTGAATAATAGAAAAGGGATTTTGAAAGGTGCTTAGATAGGATTGATAATAGGCACTATTCTAGCTGCAAATAATGCAAGCAAACCATGCGCAGAGAGCCTGTCTGAAGGATTAACTCCTCACAGCTGAAGTGTTTGACTTCCACAGCTAAAGTGTTTGACCTGCGCGGCTGGGGAGTTAACCTCTCAGCCGTGAAGATTCAGCTGTCAATAAGCATGGCATAGCTTTCCGAAAAGTAGTGCTTTCAAGATTACAAATCTTCTCTTTTATGAAGTTTATCGACAGGCAGAAGGAACTGAATCGCTTGGAGACGGCCATAAGGGGTTGCAAAGGCAAATTGTTGGTTGTCTATGGACGCAGACGGCTGGGCAAGTCCACCCACAATCGTATCTGCATTCACCTGGGTACCGAGGTCCCTCATCGCTTCCTCTGCTGCAGCTCTAATCCTGCTCTAATCCACCTATAATCCAGGTCTAATCAATCTCTGATTCCGGATTAGACCTGGATTAGTGTTACTTGGGAGTAGCTTCGGACTTACTACGGAGTTACCTTAGACCTACGACCTTTGTAATTGTTGTCAAATGGATGAAATATCACTCCAATAGAATTCCCAATAATTGCCATTCGCTATCCACTCTCTCAAAGAAATTAATTGATTTAATATACTTTGGTATTGCAGGGAAATGCAACTTAAAAGTTTTCCGTTCTCCACGGTGTGAAAAATATGTTTTGTCTGGTGAAATAGCTATTCCTTCTGCCTTGGTCAATATATATCGTTCACCATTTGCTACAATGAAAGCATTTTTATCCATATTCATCCATCCATCTTCATATCTATTAATTGCCGAAAGAGTTAATACCGTCTCCGTTTCATTTAACACAACAGATTCAAGTAGTAGGTGTTGTGACTTGGGAGTGGCTACGTGTGGATACTCATATACTTTTTCGGAAGAAGATATATTAGAATCTGAATCAAAGTTTTTCGGCCTCTTTGTAGTTCTTGGCTTACTTTCAGTTTTTGGCTTATCGGGCATATCACTTTGATACTGACTAGAGCATACAATATAGTAGATGAAATTCTTGACAGACTTCACCTTTCCTGCTAAATTCTGAGTTGCTACACGATTAACTTGCGGAAGTATATTAGAAGACAATGAACTTTCCATTAAATTACGCAGATAAGAGGACTTAACAGCATATCCAACATTTTCAGCATCCTTATGCTTAGCTGAAACTATACCAATCACATTGCCCTTACTATCAAACAACGGACCACCACTATTACCAGGTTGTATAGGCGCTGATATTTGATATAGAGCCACATCTCCGCGATAACCTGTCTTTGAGCTCACTACGCCAGTTGTCAACTTAATCTCATCACCCATTGTTGAAGTAAGCGGATAACCTAGAACAAATATCTCCTCACCCACATCGGATATGGTTGTCTTTACAGCATATGGAATGCTCGCAGTTGAGATATCGACACCATTAACTTTCAAGATAGCCAAATCGTTGATTTTGTCCGAAGCAATAATAGACGCTTTATACTGAGTATTGAAGTCACCATTCACACCCAAAATGGAGATGCTCTTTGCATCTTCCACCACGTGGTAATTTGTAACAAGATGATTATTGGCCAAAGCAAACCCTGTTCCTGTCCACGAAGAGGGCTTAGACTCCTCCTCTTCTTGCCTTTTCACAGCATCTGCATACATGGACATAGTAGGATAGACCTTTATGCAGTCATAAACTGGAAGAATATTTACGGAAGCTGCTGTCTCTTTTCCTCTAAATACAGAAGCAGAATAGTTATTAAGATGCAGTGATGCTATAAAATGGTTCAAATTCTGAAGGTAAATACGAGTTGGCGTAGTAGCAAAAAAGAAAGTATATGCATTTGTTTCCCCAATAGACTGAATTCTCAAATTCCTGCTTTTCTTTAAACCGCCATTATTAACATAAACCGTGTATTCATTGTTATTACATGTTATCCATATTTTAAAGTTGTCTCGATCCAAATAATCATGAATAAGAGGAGTTATATACTCACCTGAAAAATCCACATCGTATTCACCCTCTATAGGGTCTAGAAGAGCAATATTAATTGCATAATATCTTTGAATCTCGTAAACTGAAGTAAAATTGGAGTTATATCCTTTTTTCTGTCCATAAGATATGCCGATTAAAACAAAAAGCATGAGAAAGGTCATCACAAGTCGCTTCATATTACTCATCTATTAAATTATTAAACATTTCTTCTTTATAAGCCTTATATATATTCACAATAGCCTTGTTAATTATGCAAAGACACTCACCTGCTGGTTTTAACAAATTAACCTGTTCAAGAGAATACTCCTTTTGACCATGAAACAAGTTACAACGTAAATAATAGAGTGTCTCCAATAAAGCGGTCAATCGCTGTATATTACTACCCTGCTCCCAATTCTTCTTAAGTTCAGGGTCTTTATTTCTTGACGAAACAACGCTAAAATGTTTGGTATCAATAATATTGATGAGACAGCCAACAGGCTCTGATAGTTTGTTAATAATGTCTTTATCACTATTTGTCACAATATAATCAGCCATGACCTGTGTACAATACGCACAATCGTTAAGATGTTTTGCTCCCTCTGGTTTGATTACATTTACTAGAGAGGAGTATATAATATACTCATAAATGAACTTATCAAATACATAAGACATCTCATCACACCCTTTCCGTTTATATTTATATATTTTTTTCCTCCATCTTGCGACAAAGGGCAAAACATAATGACAAGCTAAAAAATCAAATTCTGGTTGGTAAGTATTTGTCATAATATAGGTTACTTCTAAGCCTCCCAATTCCCAGACAGAAGCAGTTATAAATAAAAGGTGTGGGAACTTACTGTCTTATCCTGTAATGAGGCTTCTCGCATTGCCCATAGAGTGGATAAAACAATAGCCCACACCATGATGATAATATACTGAAGCCATATCTTCCAGATATGACACATATATATCACAGGTGTGGTGCTATCGCTATCATCTTCACTCTAAATGGAATTTTGCGAGAATTTCATTACAGAAGATAATATCAATAACACCTTTACGTTCTATGTCCTTTCCACGAGTTGACACTTCAACCCATGGAAATTGGCGCAAAGATAAAGAAAAGAAACTAATAATTAAATTATAGTATCTTGAAATTGTTTAAAACTGCTATATAGCATCCTTAATCTGCAATATACAAGACCTGTACCAACTAAATTGGAATGGAGCTAGGAGGTATCTACTGAGCTACTATTGGTGTCCGGTACTTATATTGGTTACAACGTCCCCTTATCATCTCATTAGTTTCTCTAAGGAACACTAAAAGAAACGTATAGAAAACCCAGGGGAATATTTGTGCATTTCGATAAAAATATATAGTTTTGCAGACAGATTACTTCAATAAACCATAGGGAGATGAGAAGCGTATGATACTCTACCACGGAAGCAATGTAATAGTGCGGCACCCTGAAATCAGAGTTGCCGGCTTCAATAAGGACTTTGGATTTGGCTTTTATTGCACACAAATCGAACAGCAAGCAAAACGATGGGCTTTAACAAAGAAAGCGAAGCACATTGTCTGCGTATATGACTATACGCCTCATTCGGAGCTTAAAGTGAAGTCATTTCCAGAAATGAGTGAGGAATGGCTGGATTTTGTGGCAAACTGCCGTCATGGAGAAAGCCATGCTTTCGATATCGTAGAAGGGCCGATGGCTGACGATGAAGTATGGGATTATGTAGAGGATTTCCTCTCGGGACGCATCTCACGTGAAGCTTTTTGGGCACTCGCCCGATTTAAACGGCCTACTCACCAAATCCTATTCTGTACTGATCGAGCACTTAAGACATTGTCCTTTAAATCCTATTATAGCTTATGACCAACAAGTATTTCCCCGATGAGGAGCTTGGCTTCAACGAGCTCTATTTCGTGTGCTACATGATTGAGCGCGTGGCCAGGCGGTTGCACCAGCGTAACAGGTACGTGGTGGCGCAGCTAGGTGAAGAGGGACTCTACCATGAGCTCTCGGTGGCTCAAGCTACCCATTGCCTGAATCCTTTGCAGGTAGAGGAGGAGTGGATTGAGGAGTACCACATGGAGAATGGGGACTTTGACGTCACACGCGTTGACCCGCAATATACCGACAAGGTGCCATCTCCCACGCAGATGGGCAAGGTCTATGCACGCCTCATCGAGTCGGTCAACGAGGAGGACAACCTCCTGGCAGCCATCCGCCGGGTGTATGATGCACCCATCTGCGATGTCATCGACGATTACAATACCAGCGCATACTACGAACCTAGCTACGTACAGACACGCGCCCTGCTGAACGACGGCTTCTGAATCCTCCCTTCCTCTTGCCTCACTCGAAGAGGTCGTCCATCGTCAGGCTTGCCTGGGCAATGGAGGAATAGGCGTTGTGGCGGATGCCGAAGGTGGTAATCATCGTGGGCAGGATGCCTGTGCGGATGCCTGTCTCGCTGACGAAGTCGGCTATGCGGTTACGGATGCGCGATTCCTCCTCTTTGGTGATGGTGTAAGGCAGCTGCGAATACTTTATCTCACACACGTTGGTCAGGTTGTCAGCCCTTTCGATGATCAGGTCAATCTGTGCGGCGGGCACTGACTCGCGACTTCTCCAGGAATAGTACTCCGTATGAATGCGGTCGATGCCTAAGCGCTTCTTTATCTGCTGTATGTGCAACATGCAGACACGTTCCAACGAAAGGCCATACCAGGTGTTTTGCAGCGGTTTGCCCATCATGTTCGTCCAGTAATGTTCGTCCGTAGTTGCCTTGTGGCAGAACTGCATATAGAATAGGGTGTAGAGGTCGGTGAGTTGGTATATCTGGTCCTTCTGCTTGATTTTCCTCTCTCGCGTGTTGTATCCCCTGACGAAGTCACAGTTGACCAGCTCCTTGATAACTTTTGTGAGCGAACCTCCTGAGGCGGTCTTGATTCTCTCCGCTATCTGCTTGCGCGTCAAGCCCTGCTTGCATGAGGCGAGGGCCTCAATCACCTTCATGTAGGTCTCGGAGTTCTTGAATAGCGATGCGTACAGCCGCTGATACTCCCGCTTCAGCTCACCGCGTTCGGCAAAGAACAGACGGTCGATGTTGGCTTCCAGGCTTTTGTCTTTTTCCAATAAGCCCAGGTAATAGGGCACGCCTCCCATGATGGTGTATGCCTGCAAGATCAACAGACGGGGCCATGCGAACCCGCCGGCAAGCAGCATCTCCTCCGTCTCTGCCAACGTGAACGGTGCCAGGTGCATCTCATGGGTGATGCGGTTGTGCAATCCCCCGTGGCTGTCTATCAGGTTGCTCACCATCCATGACGTGGCGCTCCCGCATACGATGAGCATAATCTCGCTGTGATCGGAAGCCCAGCTGTTCCAGAAATGCTCAAAGGCCTGTAGGAATCCCGACTTCGGCGTGTCAAGGCACGGGAGCTCGTCGATGAACAGGACCAGGCGCTCTCCTTTCCCTATGCGCTCCTTGAGTAAGGCGCGCAGGGCAAAGAATGCGTCCGTCCATGTCTTGGGAGAGTCATCGCCCGTATAGCCGTAGTCATGCAGCGCATGCACGAAGTTGGACATCTGTGCCTCACTGCCGGCTCCGATGGAGCCAGACATCTCAAAGCAGAACCGGTCACGAAACACGTTGCGTACGAGATAGGTCTTGCCGATGCGTCGTCTGCCGTATAGGGCAATCAGCTCTGCCCTGCCGGAATTATAATAATCCGTCAGCTGTCTGATTTCATCCTTTCTTCCGATAATAGTTTCCATACCATTCGCTGTTCATTTACCATTCACCATTCACAGTTCATTCACCATTCACAGTTCATTTTTTCGGGAGACAAAGTTAGGACTGTTTTTCCGATTTACCAAATATACTTTAGCCAAATCGATGAAAAAACGCGCGATTTGGCTAAAGTATAGCTCATATCACAGCCAAATCGATGAAAAAGCACGCGATTTGGCTTTGGATTATTTATTCGTTCATTATCTTTAATTGTTCTTGGATTGTTTTGTATGTGGTTGGGATCTTGAAGGAATCCTACTTTCACGTTTACCGGCCTTTCACACCACCGTACGTGCCGTTCGGCAAGATTATCCAGAAGTTTGGATAACCTTGCCGAACTATTACAACTGCTACCACATAAGTGGAAACTCACACATCCGGAATCTGTCATGATGAAGACTAAATGATATAGACACAACATAGAGTTACAACAAAACACAATAGCAGCGACAGTCAGGATATGATTGTAGCTACTATTGTATTTTATATATAGGTAGGACTACCGGTAGTTTGTCGAATGCTTACAATACAGACTACGAACTGGGGCGGCATTGCCCAAAGACTTCCGAGGCAGCTTGCCTACCATTGAAGAAATTGAGAGAGAACTGGAATCTGATAACTAGTCAGAATCCGGATAACAGCAATCCCCAACACCATTCCCACATGGAGGAGCAGTGTCGGGGATTGAACCTTATCCTTTGTTCCTAATTATTACTTATTGGGCTCGTCCCACTTCTTGGTGGCGGTGCAGGTGATGTTGAGCACCTGGTCGCCGGCCTGGATGCGGAAGTCACCGGCTTCGAGAATCCACTTGCCGTCGTAACCTACGAAGGCAAGGTCGCTGCCCTTGAGCTTCAGGGTGACTGTCTTCGTCTCACCCGGCTGGAGGGCAATCTTCTCGAAGTTGCGCAAGCGGCGGTTGTCGGGCGTGAGCGAGGCTACGAGGTCACTGCTGAAGAGCAATACACTCTCCTTGCCGGCTACGCGACCCGTGTTCTTGACATCGACCGTGAAGGTGATGACATCGTCGGCGGTAAACTGTGTCTTGTCGGTACGGAGGTTCGAGTAGGCGTAGGTGGTGTAGCTGAGGCCGTAGCCGAAGGCCCACTGCACGTTGACCTGAGCGTCGTAGTTGTAGGCACCCTCCATGGCCTTGCCGATGTGTTCGCAGGGCTTGTAGTCGTAGGTGATGAGGGAGTTGATCTCCTTGGGGTAGGTGAAGGGCATCTTGCCGCTGAAGTTGACGTCGCCGGCCACGAGGTTGGCCAGGGCATCGCCACCGTAGTTGCCCGGGAGCATGACATGCACCACGGCCTTGGCCAGCGGCTCGATGTCGGCCAGAATGCGGGGACGGCCCTCGTTGAGCACGAGGATGATGGGCTTGCCCGTCTCGGCCAACGCCTTGACGAGGTTGCGCTGGTTGGCAGACATCACCAGGTCGGTGAGGTTGCCCGGCGTCTCGCAGTAGGAGTTCTCACCGATGCAAGCCACGATGATGTCAGCCCCTGCGGCAGCGGCCACGGCCTTCTCAATCTCGGGCGCATTCTCCTCCCACCAGTTGCCACCTTGCTTGTAGGTCACACCGGCTTCGTAGAGGACGTTGTCCGCACCAAACTTGTTGGTGAAGGCTTCGAGGATGGTGTTGTAGGCACCTCCGCAGATGTCGAGGTCGGCCTTGTCACCCTGCCAGGAGTAGCTCCAGCCGCCGTTGAGCGTGCGCATGGAGTTGGCATTGGGGCCGGTGAGCAGCAGCTTCTTGCCCTTGGCCAGGGGAAGCATACCCTCGTTCTTCAGCAGGACGATACTCTCCTCAGCAGCTTGCAGGGCTGCAGCGGCGTGCTCTGCGCTTCCGAAGAGGGGGAAGTCGTTCTTATCATAATAAGGAGTCTCGAAGAGGCCGAGGCGGTACTTCATGCGGAGCACGCGGGCCACGGCATCGTCAATGCGGCTCATGGGCACCTCGCCCTCCTCCACCAGCTGCTTGAGCAGGGTGCAGAAGTCCCAGCTGTAGGGGTCCATGGACATGTCGATACCGGCGTTGATGGCCAGCTTGATGGCCTCTTTCTTGTCCTTGGCGATGTGGTCGCGGCTGTAGAGGTTGTTGATGTCGGCCCAGTCGGTCACAATCATACCGTCCCAGTTGAGGTCCTCCTTGAGCCATTGCGTCAGCAACTCGTAGTTGGCATGGAAGGGGAGGCCGTTGTTCATGGCCGAGTTGATCATCACCGAGAGGGCGCCGTTGCGTACCATCTCCAGGTAGGGGGCGAAGTGCTTCTCGCGCATGTCCTGCGGGGTGATGCTGGAGGGGGTGCGGTCCTTGCCGCTCACAGGCACGCCGTAACCCATGAAGTGCTTCATGCAGGCGGCCACGTGGTACTTGTCGATGTGGTTGGGGTCGTCGCCCTGGAAACCGATCACCGACTCACGTCCCATCTCCGCATTCAGGTAGCAATCCTCGCCGTAGTTCTCCCACATACGCGGCCAGCGAGGGTCACGACCCAGGTCGGTCACGGGGGCATAGGTCCAGGGGATGCTTCCGGCCTTCGTCTCGTAAGCCGAGATACGGGCACCTTCACGCGTCAGGGCACGGTTGAAGGCGGCACCCATGTTGACACCCTGCGGGAAGAGCGTGCCGCCCAGGGTGTAGGTGGTACCGTGGATCTGATCCACGCCATAGACGCAGGGAATGCCTATCTCCTTCATCGACTTCTCCTGGATGCGCTTGATGATGCGTTGCCATTCATCCACGCTCACGGCCAGGCTGTTGGGCACGTTGAGGATGGAGCCGACTTTGTATTTGGTGATGACTGAGTCGAGCTTGGCCTCATCTATCTGGAAGCCCTTGGCATTCTCTATCTCCTGGATGCGCATGTAGAGGCGCATCATGAGGTCCTGCGAGGGTTCGAGCTTCTTCACGTCGAACTCCTTCTCCAGTTTGTATTGCTTAACAAGTTTCTTCAGGAAGGCGGGGGTCACCTCGTTGGGTTGCAGGCCCATGAAGGGGTTGACGCGCTTTTGGATGACATCGATGGTGAGTTCGCACATCTGCCCCACTTTCTCATCGAGAGTCATCTTCTTGAGCAGCTGCTCAATTTTCTGTTCAATCTGTTCGTCACGGGGTATGGCAGGCTTCTGTGGAGCCTGCGCCGTTGCTGTCAGCAAGCTGGCTGCTGCCAGCAAAGAGAGGAATACTCTTTTCATGGTTTTGTAATCGTTTTATGTTTATTATTTGTGTTTACAGGGGGCAAAGGTAGTGATAAGCTTTGGAATCTGCAAACCAAAATCGTCATAACTTGAAGGGGCGTGACATCTCCCGTCCCTAAACACCGCAACTTACATGATGAAGCTGGGTATTCAAGGCGGAAAATATCCCGCCCCTACAGTGTCAGTATCATTTGCAAAGAATCTCCGTCATCTTACCGCTTGAGCGTGGTGAGCTGGGCGGGCTGGGCAAAGAGCGGATGAACGGCAGTTGAAGAGGCTGCCACTTCAGCCGATAGAGTGGCGCGGATGTCGCGGCTGCTGGCAGCTACCATAAACTGGTAGGTACCTGCAGCCACCTTCCAGGCATTCTCCTTGCAGCAGAAAGAGGCGAGGTCGGCAGCGGCCACACGCAGGGTCAGGGCAGCGGTCTCACCCGGCTGCAGCAGGCAGGTCTTGGCAAAGGCCTTCAGCTCCTTGGCGGGCTTGTTGTGCGCTGCGGCATCGGGAGCGGTGACGTAGAGCTGTACACTCTCCTTGCCGGCCACCTTGCCCGTGTTCTTCACGTTGAGGGTCACGATATAGTCGTCGCCCTCGGCCTGGATAGCGGCGTTGCTGTAGGCGAAGGTGGTGTAGGAGAGGCCGTAGCCGAAGGGATAGCTGACGGCCTTCTGGAAGGTGTCAAAGTAGCGGTAGCCCACATAGATGTCCTCCTCGTAGAGGGTGTAGTCCACGTTGCGAGTGCTCATCTGTTTGCTTCCGCTGTTGGTGATGTCGATGTTGGCCTTCTGGTCGATGGGGAAGTTGGCCGACGAGGCATGGTCTTCGAAGCGTACGGGGAAGGTCATGGTGAGCTTGCCGCTGGGTGAGGCCTTGCCGCTGAGGATGTCCGTCACGCTGTTGCCACCCTCCTGTCCGGCCTGCCAGGCCAGCAGGATAGCGTCGGGCAGCTGCTTCCACGAGGCGGTCTCAATCACGCCGCCGATGTTGAGCACCACGACCACCCGCTTGCCCGCGGCATGGAAAGCCTTGCAGACGTCGGCAATCAGCTTGTTCTCCTCCCTGCTCAGGTTGAAGTCGGCCGAGGTGCGGTCCATAAACTCACCCGAGAGGCGGCCCAGGGTGATGAGAGCCACGTCGTTGGCTGCTACCTGCTGACTCAGCTGGGCAGGGGTGAGAGTCATCTCCGTGGGGCGCGGCGTAGGCATGAACATGGCGAAGGGGCCTTCAGGCTTGTTCTTCTCGTTCTCGGCAGCCATGTAGGCCTCATAGACGGGCTTCAAGGATTCGTCCACCTGATAGCCACCGTTCTTCAAGCCTTCGAGGAGCGACACGGTATAGGCACGGTTGACATTGCCCGAGCCGGTACCGCCGGCAATGAAGTCGTAGGAGGTACAGCCGAAGAGGGCCACCTTCTTCACCTCAGCGCCAAGGGGGAGCGTGTTGTTCCTGTTCTCCAGGAGCACCATACCCTCCGTAGCGCTCTGGCGTGTCACCTCGGCATGGGCCTTGAGGTCGGGCTTGTTGCTGTAAGCATAGCCCTTGAAGCGCGGGGTCTGCAGGATCAGCTCCAGGATGCGGCGCACGTTGCGGTCGAGCACCTTCTCATCCAGGCGGCCCTCCTGCACACCCTTGACGATGGCCTCATACTGCTCGTTTTTGCCGGGTTGCAGCATGTCATTGCCGGCCTCCATCTGTGCCACGGCATCCTTACCGCCAAACCAGTCGGTCATCACCATGCCCTTATAGCCCCACTCATCGCGCAGGATGGTGGTCTGCAGCTCCTTGCTCTCGCTGGTGTAGGTGCCATTGATGTAGTTGTAGGAGGACATCACCGTCCAGGGTTCGCTCTCCTTGACGGCAATCTCGAAGCCCTTGAGGTAAATCTCACGGATGGCACGGGGCGAGATCAAGGCATCATTGGCCATGCGGTTGGTCTCCTGATTATTGAAGGCGAAGTGCTTGATGCTGGTGCCCACGCCCTGGCTCTGCACGCCACGCACATAGGCCGCAGCCATCTTGCCGCTCACCACGGGGTCTTCGGAGTAATACTCAAAGTTGCGTCCGCACAGCGGGTTGCGGTGGATATTGAGGGCAGGAGCCAGCAGCACGTCGGCACCATACTCCAGCACCTCGTTGCCAATGCTCTGCCCCACACTCTCCATCAGCTGTTGGTCCCAGGTCGAGGCCAGCAAAGTTCCAATAGGGAAATGCGTGCAATAATAGGTCGCCTCATCCCCTTCGCGGGTGGGGTCGATACGCAAGCCGGCAGGACCGTCGGCCAGCACCACGCCCGGGATGCCCAGGCGCTCAATGGGATAAGTGGTACCTGCGGCACCGGGCACCAGCTTCTTGGTGGAGCCGATGACGGCACTATCGCCCGAGAAGCCGGCCATACCCGTGCCGATCACTAAGTGGGCTTTCTCTTCCAATGTCATGGCGGCAATCACCTCATCGAGTGATGCCTTGCCCAGCTGAGGGGCTGAAGGGCCGCAAGCAGTCAAGAGAGCAGCTGCGGCTGCGAATAAGATTTCTTTTTTCATCGTGTCAATAATTAAAAAAGGTGTAGTAAAGAAGGTAGAGGCAGCGGAATATGATCCATCCCCCCAATTTGCTGAACGCTCTTACTCAAGCCACAAGCCAGCAAGCGTAACCCGTAACCCGTAACTCGCAATCAATCGCAAGCAACGGCAGCTAACACTTGTAGCTCGTAGCTCGTAACTAAAAAAACTAAAACAGCTTCGGCGCAAACTCGGTGAGGTAGATGCGCCAGTTCTTCCAGATGTGGCCTTCGCCCGTCTCGAAGTACTCATACTTGTAGCCCTTCTCATCGAGCATCTTGCGGTAGTCGCAGTTGGCTTTATAGAGGAAGTCGGTGTTGCCGATGGCGATGTAGTAGAGCGCGGGCTTCTTGGCAAACTGGGTGGCCAGTTTGGCGTCAAAGTTCTGGTAGATGGGCGAATCCATCTTCTGGTCGGGCAGGATGGCAGCGGAGAAGAGGCCTACGTAGTCAAACATGTCGGGGTACTGCTTGGAGATGTGGAGCGAGTGGAAACCACCCATCGAGAGGCCGGCAATGGCACGGGCCTTCTTGCTCCGGATGGTGCGGTAGTGGCTGTCGATGTACTTCACCACATCGGGGAAAGCGGTTTCGAATGAGCCCTCCATCGTCTTGGGCAGCTGCATGCTGGGAGCCACAAAGCCGTTGCTGGTCTCACCCGGTGCAGCCTCCTGCGAGATGTTGCCGTTGGTCATCACCAGGATCATGGGCTTCGCCTTACCCTGGGCAATCAGGTTGTCGAGAATCTGAGCCGCGCGGCCCAGTTCGCTCCAGGCGTTCTCATCGCCACCCATGCCGTGCAGCAGGTAGAAGACGGGGTAGCGCTTGCCGCTCTCCTCGTAGCCGGCAGGCGTATAGACCGTCATGCGGCGTTTCATGCCGGCCGTGGGGCTGTTGTACCACACCTTGGCCACGTTGCCGTGGGGCACGTCGTTCACCTTGTAGAGGTCGGCCCGTTCGCCGCCGATGATGAAGACGTTGGTCACGCTCTGCACGTCACGAATCATATAGACGTTGCTCGGGTCGTTGATTCTCAGTCCATCCACTAAGAAAGTGTAGCTGTAGAGTTCGGGCTTCAGCGGCTCGGGTGTGGTCCATTCCCATACGCCCTCTTTTTCCACAAGGTCGGCATAGCCGGGGCCATCGAACTCGCCAAAGGGAGTCTTGATTTTCTGCGTGGGCAGGAAATCGCCCGTCACCTGCACCTTGACAGCTTTGGGAGCCTTGAGGCGGAAGGTTACGGTGTTGTTGTCGTGTACTTCGGGGGAGACGATCTGTGAGCCACCCCACAATGCCTGCTGAGCCTGTGTCAGCATGGCGGTCAGCGCAAAGGCTGCCAATAGGAATAATTTCTTCATTCTGTTTTTTATTTGAGTTGTTTGGTATTCTTTATTTCTCTTTTGGCGAAAAGAGAAGCAGAAACGCTTCTTTAAGTTACTCCTTCTTTCGTCTTTTGCACGGGCAAAAGAGAAAGAAGCAAAGAGAAAACCCGCCGGCTGCACCTCCGGGGCTACTCCGAGGGGAGTCGGGCTAAAGCAGAAAAAACTCGCTTCGCTCGAACAGGTTTCTGCTTTTTAACGCCCTCGTTTCCCCTCTACGCTTTACGCCCCTACGATGAGGCCGGAAACT
>CAMACX010000017.1 GCA_945831575.1 uncultured Mediterranea sp. | reverse complement strand
GGCCATCCGCAGCTACTACCAGAAGTGGTACCGCCCCGACCTGCAGGGCATCATCATCGTGGGCGACATCGACGTGGATGCCATGGAGGCCAACATCAAGCGCACTTGGGCTGATGTACCTGCCCCTGTCAATCCTGCCAAGCGCACCGTCTTCCCCGTGGGCGACAACAAGGAGCCCCTTATCTATATAGGTAAGGACAAGGAGGTCAACGACCCCAGCATCATGCTCTTCTTCAAGCATGAGCTGTTCCCAGACTCACTCAAGGGCAACATGATGTACCTGCTGCAGGACTATATCCTTGACATGGTCTCCTCGATGCTCAATGCCCGCCTCGACGAGATCCGTCAGGGCGCCAATCCACCCTTCGTCTATGCCGGGGCCTACGATGACGACTACTTCCTCAGCGGCAGCAAAGGTGCCTTCACGCTGAGCATCGGCTGCAAGGGCGAAGGCATGAAGCAGGCCTTCGAAGCCGGACTCGCCGAACTGGAGCGCGTACGTCGCTACGGCTTCACCGAGGGCGAATACAGCCGCGCCCGCGCCAAGTACCTGCAGCAGCTGGAGTCAAGCTACAACGAGCGCGAGAAGACCAAGAACAACCGCTACGTGCAGGAGTACGTCAACCACTTCCTCCGCAACGAGCCCATCCCCGGCATCGAGTATGAGTATGCCACGATGAACCAGATAGCCCCCAACATCCCCCTGGCCGCCATCAACCAAGCCATCCAGCAAGCCAACCTCATCAGCGAGGAGAATCAGGCCGTCTTCATTGCAGCTCCTGAGAAGGAGGGTGTGACCGTGCCCACCAAGGAGGAGATTGCTGCCCTGCTTAAGGGCATGAAGGGCCTCGACGTGAAGCCCTATGAGGACAAGGTGAGCAACGAACCCCTGATGAGCGAAGCCCCCAAGGGCGGCAAGATCGTCTCGGAGAAGACCAATGCCCTCTTCGGAGCCACCGAGCTGACACTGAGCAACGGCATCAAGGTCTATGTGAAGCAGACCGACTACAAGGCTGACGAGATCCTGATGAAGGGCTACAGCCTCGGAGGTACCAACGCATTCGAGGATGCTGACAAACTCAACTTCACCGTGATGAGCCAGATCATGGACATAAGCGGCGTGGGCAACTTCAGCAACACCGACCTCACCAAGATGCTGGCCGGCAAGAAGGTGAACGTACATGCCAACGTAGGCAAGCTGACCCAGGGAGTCAACGGCAGCTGCTCGCCCAAGGACTTCGAGACCATGATGCAGCTCGTCTATCTGAGCTTCACCGCCCCGCGCAAGGATGCCGAAGCCTTTGAGTCCTGGAAGAGCCGCACCAAGGCCCAGCTGGAGAGCGCCGAGGCCAACCCCGTCTATTCCATCAACGACTCCATCGGCTACGCCATGTACGGCAATCATCCCCGATTCATCAACCTCAAGGCCGACATGATTGACCAGGTCAGCCTCGATCGCGTCTATCAGATGTACCTGGAGCGCTACGCCAATGCCGGCGACTTCACCTTCTTCTTCGTGGGCAACATCGACCTCACCACCGCCAAGCCCCTCATCGCCTCCTACCTCGGCTCCCTTCCCTCCACGGGCAAGAAGGGCCAGTGGGTTGACCACAAGATGAACATCCGCAAGGGACAATTCTTCAACGAATACGCCAAGGAGCAGCAGACTCCCATGGCCACCAACATCATGCTCTACTCCGGCAAGATGGACTACACGCTGCGCAACCAGCAGCTGCTCAGCATCCTCGTCAACTCGCTCAACATCACCTACACCGAGGAGATTCGCGAGAAGGAGGGTGGTACCTACGGCGTAAGCTGCATGCAGAACTTCAGTAAGTATCCGCAGCCTGAAGCCATTCTCCAGATTGTCTATCAGACCGACCCTGCCAAGAAGGACCACCTCAACAGCCTCATCGACCAGCTCTTTGTCAAGATGACGCAAGAGGGTCCCTCGGCCGAGAAGCTGGACAAGTCGAAGAAGCTGCTGCAGAAGCGCTTTGCCGACAACCAGAAGGAGAACAACTACTGGCTCAACGTGCTGGACAGCTACTGCTTCGAGCAGATTGACCTGACGAAGGACTACGAGGCCACCCTCGATGCCATCACCGCTGCGGATGTGGCCAAGTTTGCCTCCGACCTGATGAAGCAGGGCAACAAGATTACTGTCATCATGACGGCACCTGAGGAGAAGAAGTAAGCTTTGTGCACTCCCACTGATTCAAAAAAGCGGCATCACGTCACTCTCGTCAGCGCCGTGGTGCCGCTTCATATTTTAATACACACATATCATGTTTACACTCTACAACGAACTGCGTA
Source organism: uncultured Mediterranea sp. (assembly GCA_945831575.1). Lineage (GTDB taxonomy): Bacteria > Bacteroidota > Bacteroidia > Bacteroidales > Bacteroidaceae > Bacteroides. The sequence continues at coordinate 54,143 of CAMACX010000017.1, read as the reverse complement.
AGCACCGCAAGCTGGCCGACAAGCGCAACCCTATGTTCGAGACCAACCGGTTTGCCAAGTTCTGGATGTACTTCATGGCCCTCTTCTGGATAGGCTACCTCATCTTCTTTGGCACCATGTTTGCTTTCGCCATGGACGGCGGCTCCAAAGAGCCTTACCACGTGATGAACGCCGGATTCGTCTTCGTGATGGCCATCGACTTCCTGATGCGCTTCGCCTTCCAGAAGACCCCCACGCAGGAGATGAAACCCTACGTGCTGCTGCCCATCCGCAAGCATCGCCTCATCGACATCCTGCTGGTACGCTCCGGCCTAAGCAGTTACAACCTGCTGTGGCTCTTCTTCTACGTGCCCTTCGGCATCCTCACGGTGACCCGTTTCTACGGCATCTGGGGCCTGCTGACCTACTGCATCGGCATCTGGCTGCTGATGCTCTTCAACAACTACTGGTACCTGCTCTGCCGGACGTTGATGGGTGAACGCATCTGGTGGCTGCTGCTCCCCGCAGCGGTCTATGGAGCTCTGGGGTGTGCCCTCTTTATTCCCGACGACAGTCCCCTCTACGACTGGAGCACGAACCTGGGTGAAGGATTCATTCAGGGACAGATCCCCACCTTCCTTGGCATGGCCGTAGCCATCCTCCTGCTGCTGCTCATCAACCGCGTGCTGATGCAGCGCATGGTCTATGCCGAGATCAGCAAGGTGGAGGAGACCACCGAGAAGGTGGGCAAGGTCTCCGAGTACCGCTTCCTCAACCGCTTCGGTGAGATTGGCGAATACATGCGCCTGGAGCTCAAGCTCTACATGCGCAACAAGATGACCAAGAAGATGCTCTACATGATAGCTGCCGTGGTACTGATGTTCAGCCTCTTGCTCAGCTTCAGCGACACCTACCAGGGCGGCATGAGGGAGTTCTTTGTGCTCTACTGCTTCGTAATCTGCGCCGTGCAGGGATTGAGCGGACTGATGGCCTACGAGGGCAACTACATCGACGGCCTGATGAGCCGTAAGGAGAGTATCTACTCGCTGCTCCGCGCCAAGTACTACCTCTGGAGCGCCGTGCTCATCATCCCCTTCCTGCTGATGTTGCCCGCCGTCTTCACCGGCAAGATCACCTTCCTCACCTGCCTGGGCTGGCTCTTCTTCGTGCCCGGCCCGGTCTATTGGATGCTGTTCCAGCTGGCCGTCATCAACAAGAAGACGCTCAACCTCAACGCCAAGGTCACCAGCCGTCAGAACATCGGTACCGGCATGCAGAACCTCATCGCGGCTGGGGCCTTCTTCATTCCCTTCATCATCAACTCGCTCCTGAAGGTGATGGTCAGCCCCGACATGGCCTCGCTTATCCTTATTGGCATCGGCATCCTCTTCATGGCTACCTCCAAGTACTGGATACGCAATGTCTATCACCGCTTTATGAAGCGCCGCTACGAGAACATGGAGGGATTCCGTGACTCACGCCAACGCTAAGTCACACCCGGCGCATACCACCACAACGAAAACGCAATAACCCATTATTTGATTATGATAAACATCGTGCAATTACAGAAGCGATTCGGCAGCAAGCTGGCTGTCGATATCGAGCAATACCAGATAGCTCAGGGCGAAATGCTCGGCCTCGTGGGAAACAACGGAGCCGGTAAGACCACCCTGTTCCGCCTCATTCTCGACCTGCTCCAGGCCGACCGAGGTCACGTCACCCTCAAGGGCCTCGCCGTGGAGAAGAGCGAAGAGTGGAAAGCCTTCACCGGAGCCTTCATCGACGACGGATTCCTCATCGACTACCTCACTCCCGAGGAGTACTTCTACTTCATCGGCAAGATGTATGGACTCAAGAAGGAGGAGGTCGATCAGCGGCTCCAGCCCTTCGAACGCTTCATGAACGGCGAAGTGCTGGGACAGAAGAAGTACATCCGCAACTTCTCCATGGGCAACAAGCAAAAAATCGGCATCATCTCCGCCATGCTCCACCACCCCGAACTGCTCATCCTCGACGAGCCCTTCAACTTCCTTGACCCCAGCAGCCAGAGCATCATCAAGCACCTGCTCAAGCGCTACAACGAGGAGCATCATGCCACGGTCATCATCTCCAGCCACAACCTCAATCACACGGTCGATGTGTGCAGCCGCATTGCCTTGCTGGAGAACGGAGTCATCTTACGCGACCTGCAGAATGTGGATGGCTCGGCTGAGAAGGAACTGGAAGACTACTTCAACCTCCGCGTAGAGGAAGAGATTGCCGCCGAAGAGCAAGCCCCCGCTACAGAGAAGCAAGAGCAAGCCCCTACTACAGAGAAGCAAGAAAATGCTCCTGAAGAGCAAGCCTCTGCCGCCGAAAAGGGCGCTGAATAGCACTTTTTTTCAGCTGAAATGAAAAAAAAGTGGATTTTTTATTTGTTTTTGAAAGAAAAGCACTACTTTTGTCACGTGAATTAAAAACAGTAAGCATCAGATGAAGCGATTTAGCAGCACATACGGATTCTATTATTACTTTTACTTTAGCCAAAAAGTAGAGCGGGAGTTTGTATGTGTCAAGTGACAGTGACGCTTAAGAACCAAGGATGAATAAAGATTAAGTAACCGATACGGAATCCCGCTTCTACCCCATAGAGGCGGGATTTTTTTATATCACAAATGTAAAAGAGAACGATGAAAAAAGTAGCCATACAAGGAGCCCTCGGCTCATATCACGACATCGCAGCCCACCAGTACTTTCAGGGCGAAGAGGTGGAACTGATCTGTTGCGCCACCTTCGAGGAGGTGTTTGACCAGGTGCTCCACGACAACAAGGTGATAGCCCTCTGTGCCATTGAGAACACCATCGCGGGCAGCCTGCTCCACAACTACGAACTGCTCAAGCAGAGCGGACTCCAGGTGGTCGGCGAGCACAAGCTACGCATCTCCCACTGCTTCGTCTGCCTTCCCTCCGAAGACTGGGCCGACCTGACGGAGGTCAACTCCCACCCCATCGCCCTGATGCAATGCCGTGAGTTCCTCAACCAGCACCCCACACTCAAGGTGGTCGAGGCCGAGGACACAGCCCTCAGCGCCGAACTCATCAGCAAGCAGCAACTCCACGGCCATGCAGCCATCTGCTCGCAAGCCGCCGCCCAGCGTAACGGCATGAAGATCCTGGCATCCAGTATCGAGACCAACAAGCACAACTTCACCCGCTTTCTCGTGATTGCAGACCCCTGGCAGGTGGATGAGCTGAACCGTCACCGCGGCAAGGAGGTCAACAAGGCCAGCCTCGTCTTCAGCCTCCCCCACGAAGAGGGCAGCCTCTCGCAGGTGCTCTCCATCCTCTCGTTCTACCACATCAACCTCACCAAGATCCAGTCACTCCCCATCATCGGACGCGAGTGGGAGTACCAATTCTACGTCGATATCGTATTTGACAATGTCCTGCGCTACAAGCAGTCCATCATCGCCATCAGCCCCCTGACCAAAGAACTTAAAATATTAGGAGAATATGAACAATTCCAATAATGCAGCCACCGCACCGCTGCACAGTTACCAGCCAGCCGACCGCCTCAACGGCGTGAGCGAATACTACTTCTCACGCAAGCTCAAGGAGGTGGCCCAGATGAATGCCCAAGGACTCAACGTCATCAGCCTGGGCATAGGAAGTCCCGACATGCCCCCCTCGCAAGAGACCATCGACACCCTCTGCCGCGAAGCACACAATCCTGATGGACACGGCTACATGCCCTACATCGGCATACCCGAACTGCGCAAGAGCTTTGCCGACTGGTACCTCAAGTGGTACGGCGTGACGCTCGACCCCGCTACCGAGATACAGCCCCTAATCGGCTCCAAGGAGGGAATCCTCCACGTCACGCTGGCCTTTGTCAACCCGGGTGAACAGGTACTCGTACCCAACCCCGGCTACCCCACCTACACCTCGCTGAGCAGCATCCTTGGTGCCGAGGTGGTCCACTACGACCTCAAGGAGGAGCTGGGCTGGATGCCCGACTTCGAACAGCTGGAGCAGATGGACCTGAGCCGCATCAAGTTGATGTGGACCAACTACCCCAACATGCCCACCGGTGCCAATGCCACCCCCGAGCTCTATGAGCGCCTCGTGGATTTTGCCCGTCGCAAGGGCATCATCATCGTCAACGACAATCCCTACAGCTTCATCCTCAACGACCATCCCATCAGCATACTCAGCGTACCCGGAGCCAAGGAGTGCTGCATAGAGTTCAACTCGATGAGCAAGAGCCACAACATGCCCGGATGGCGCATTGGCATGCTGGCCTCCAATGCCCAGTTTGTGCAATGGGTCTTGAAGGTGAAGAGCAACATCGACAGCGGCATGTTCCGCGCCATGCAGCTGGCTGCAGCCACTGCCCTGCAGAGTGAGGCCGACTGGTATGAAGGCAACAACCGCAACTACCGCAACCGCCGACAGCTGGCAGGCGAGATTATGGAGGCCCTGGGCTGCCGCTACGACGACAACCAGGTCGGCATGTTCCTCTGGGGCCGCATCCCCGACAGCTACGACGACGTAGAGCAACTCACCGAGAAGGTGCTCCACGAAGCCCACGTCTTCCTCACCCCCGGATTCATCTTTGGCAGCAACGGCAAGCGCTACATCCGCATCTCCCTCTGCTGTAAGGACCACAAGCTGAAGGAAGCCCTGGAAAGAATCAAGAAACTAAAATTCTAAAAAACTCATAAACTTATAAACTCAAAAACTCATAAACTCAAAACAATATGGAACTCGAACTTGAGAAATTGCAGTTGCCGGGCATCGAAGATCGCCGGCCACTGGTCATCGCTGGACCTTGCAGCGCAGAGACTGAAGAACAGGTCATGGAGACAGCCAAGATGCTGGCTGACCGCGGCATCAAAATCTTCCGTGCTGGCATCTGGAAGCCACGCACCAAGCCGGGAGGATTCGAAGGCATTGGCGTAGAAGGACTCGCCTGGCTGAAGGCTGTCAAGAAGGAGACGGGCATGCTCGTAGCTACCGAAGTAGCCACCGCCAAGCATGTCTATGAGGCCCTCAAGGCTGGCATTGACATCCTCTGGATAGGTGCCCGCACCACCGCCAACCCCTTTGCCGTACAGGAGATTGCTGATGCCTTGAAGGGAGTGGATGTACCTGTGCTGGTCAAGAACCCCGTCAACCCCGACCTGGAGCTCTGGATTGGTGCCCTTGAGCGCATCAACGGAGCCGGCTTGAAGCGACTTGGAGCCATCCACCGTGGATTCAGCAGCTACGACAAGAAGCTCTACCGCAACCTGCCGCAATGGCACATCCCCATCGAGCTGCGCCGCCGCATCCCTGCCCTGCCCATCCTCTGCGACCCGAGCCACATCGGAGGTAAGCGCGAACTGGTGGCACCGCTCTGCCAGCAGGCCATGGACCTGAGCTTCGACGGACTGATTGTAGAGAGCCACTGCAATCCCGACTGTGCCTGGAGCGATGCCAAACAGCAGGTAACGCCTGACGTACTCGACTACATCCTCAACCTGCTCGTCATCCGCACCGAGAAGCAGACCACTGAGAACCTGGCCGAACTGCGCAAGCAGATTGACGAGTGCGACAACAACCTCATCGAAGAGCTGGCCAAGCGGATGCGCATTGCCCGCGAGATTGGCACCTACAAGAAGGAGCACGACATGACCATCCTCCAGACCGGTCGCTACAATGAGATCCTCGACAAGCGTGGCTCACAGGGAGCACTCTGCGGCATGGACCCCGAATTCATCAAAAAAGTATTTGAAGCCATCCACGAAGAGAGCGTACGCCAGCAGATGGAGATCATCAACAAGAACTAATCGCCCACAGACAGCATGAAGATATTGATTTTGGGAGCCGGCAAGATGGGTTCCTTTTTCACCGATGTACTCAGTTTCCAGCACGAGACGGCCGTATTCGACGTCAACCCCAAGCAGCTGCGCTTCGTCTATAACACCTACCGCTTCACCACGCTGGAGGAGATCGAGGAGTTCAAGCCCGAGCTGGTCATCAATGCCGCCACAGTAAAATATACCCTTGATGCCTTCCGCAAGGTACTCCCCGTACTGCCCAAGGAGTGCATCCTGAGCGACATCGCTTCGGTAAAGACCGGCCTGAAGGAGTTCTACGAGGAGAGCGGTTTCCGCTACGTATCGACTCACCCCATGTTTGGCCCCACCTTTGCCAACCTCGACAAGCTCTCTACGGAGAATGCCATCATCATCAGCGAGGGCGACCACCTGGGAAAGATTTTCTTCAAGGACCTCTACCTGACACTGGGGCTCAACATCTTCGAATACAGCTTCGAGGAGCACGACGAGACGGTGGCCTACTCGCTCTCCATCCCCTTCGTCTCAACCTTTGTCTTCTCGGCCGTGATGAAGCATCAAGAGGCTCCGGGTACCACCTTCAAGAAGCACCTGGCCATTGCCCGTGGCCTGCTCAACGAGGACGACTATCTGCTGCAAGAGATTCTCTTCAATCCCCGCACACCCGCTCAGGTGGAGAAAATCCGCATCGAGCTGAAGGAGCTTCTGGAGATCATCTCCAACAAAGATGCTGAGGGCATGAAGCGCTACCTCACCAAGATCCGGGAGAAAATCCAGAACGCCAACTGACGAAGAAAATCCAGAACGCCAACTGACCAAACGAAGACTAGAAGTCAACTCCCCATCACGCAGGAGGTAGATGACGTAAAAAGAAAATGACCTAGGAGGTAAATGCTCAATAGTTGAGGCATTTACCTCCTATTTTTTATCGAAGGCGGAGACGGTCACCAACCTCTGGCACGTAGTCACCATCCTTGCGGTTCATCTTATAGAGGTTCTTCAAGCGGATGCCGTAGCGCTGGGAGATACTGTGCATGGAGTCACCGTCGCGCACGATGTGATAGGTATATTTCTTCGTGGCCTTCTTGTTCTTCTCCTTCAGGTAGATGATATCGCCATCCTCGAGGGTGTAGTCGCGGTGGAGGTCGTTGTACTTGACGAGCTTCTTCCAGCTGATGCCCAACTCCTTGGCCAATACACGGAATTCATCTCCATTGCGAGCCACGACGTAGGCAATGCCGTTGGCCAGATAGACCTTGTGGGGATTGAGTAGCCAGGGCTTCTTCTTGAGTTCCTTCTCCCACTGGCGGGCAGCCCGCTTGCCCAATCCCTGAGAGTCGTACTTGTAGAGTTCGTAGTCCTCGATGATGGTAATCAAGCGGTTGGCATACGAAGGGTCGGTGGCATAGCCCGCCTTCTTGAGCCCCTTGGCCCATCCACGGTAGTCCGTAATCTTGAGGTTGAAGAGGAAAGCGTAGCGCTGCCCCTGACGGAGAAAGAGGGAGTGGTCCTCATAGGAGTCGCGTGGGTGACTGTAGGCCCTGAAGCACTCTCCGCGGGCATCGTCATCGTGATAGACACGCCGGCCACGCCAGTTGCTGTGGCACTTGATGCCAAAGTGATTGTTGCTCTTGCGGGCCAAGGTACTCATCCCTGCCCCACTCTCCAGCAGTCCCTGCGACAACGTGATGCTGGCCGGAATCTTGTAACGCTTCATCTGCTCCACAGCCAGAGGGGCATATTGACGGATGTATTCGTTGTAGCGGCTGTTGCGTCGCTGAGCCTGAGCCGTCAGCACAGAGGCCATCAGGCAGAGGAGAAGGATTATGCGGGTAAAGTGATTCATTCTTTATACCATTATTTCGCGCAAAAATAGTTTTTTTCTCTCAGCGAAGCAACTATTTTATTCCTCTTTCTTCAAAATAGCGAAGATTTTTGTAGTTTTGCCGATGCTACAAACATTACGAAGCGAAAACAGAACAATGAAATACGAGGATTACAGACAGCGCGTGAAGCGGTTTATTGGGGAAAATGGATTGCTGGATAGCAGCAAAGGGGTACTGGTGGCACTCAGTGGCGGAAGTGACTCGGTGGCTCTGCTCCGGCTGCTGCTCTCACTAGGCTACCGCTGCGAGGCAGCCCACTGCAACTTCCAGCTGCGCGGTGAGGAGTCTGAACGCGACGAAGCCTTTGTGCGCTCACTCTGCCAGCGGTTGGAGGTGCCTCTCCACACGGTTCGGTTTGACACATTACGCCATGCTGAAGAGGAGCATCTGTCCGTGGAGATGGCTGCCAGGGAGTTGCGCTACGACTGGTTTGCACAGCTCATCGGTGCGCTGGAGATGCAAGCCGTGGCCGTGGCGCACCACCGTGACGACAGCCTGGAGACGATGTTCATCAACCTGATGCGCGGCACGGGCATCGACGGACTGACGGGCATCGTGCCGCGTAACGGCCACGTGGTGCGTCCGCTGCTCTGTCTCACGCACCAAGAGATACTGGATTACCTCCAAGCCATCGGGCAGGAGTACGTCACCGACAGCACCAACCTGGAGGATCACTACGTACGCAACAAGATTCGCCTCAACCTGTTGCCCCTGATGGAACAGATTAACCCATCGGTCCGCAACTCCTTAAGCGATACAATGGTGCACTTACGCCAAGTGGCCGAGTTCTACCATAACGCCATGGAGAAAAAGCTGCAACAACTCAGCGGCTCAGCGACCAGCATCTCGGCCACAGCGGACACCCCATCTACTACTTCGGCAACGGAGGCCCTGCAGATTCCCATTCCACAGCTGCTCTCTGAAGGCTCACCTCAGTTGCTCCTGCACGAGCTACTTGCCCCGCGCGGCTTCAACAGCGCCCAGGTGCGTGACATCTGCCAATCGCTCAGCGGTCCTTCGGGCCGCACGTTCTATAGCAAGACTCATCAGGTCATCAAGGACCGTGAGCTGCTCTACATCGAACCTTGCACCCCACTTGCACCCCCTCGGATTGAAGAAGAGCGCATTCCCCTGACAGCAGGATTCAAGCCTTCACGCTCTCCACAAGTGGCCTGTCTGGATGCCGCTAAACTGAAGCATCCCCTCACCCTGCGTCTCTGCCGCGAGGGCGACTGGTTCGTCCCCTTCGGTATGAAGGGACGCAAGAAGCTGAGCGACTACCTCACAGATTGCAAGGTGCCGCTCCATCATAAGAGGCAGCAGTACGTGCTCTGCTGCGGAGAGGATATCGTCTGGGTGGTGGGACGCCGTATAGACAACCGCTTCCGCATCGACGCATCGACTACGGAAGCGGTCATCCTACGTTGTCTTCAATAAGGGCCCCAAATGATTCAATAAAGACCCTAAGTATTCAATAAGGCCCCTAGGCATTCAATAAGGGATGCCCCTATAGGTTATTTGTACTCGGCCCACGACTTGATGGCCAGGTCATCAAGGCTCATCGAGCAGAAGGCCCCGATGAAGGCGCTGGCCAGACGGGCGTTGGTAATCAGCGGAATGTTGAGGTCGATGGCTGCACGACGTATCTTGTAGCCGTTGTCCAGCTCGCCGGCCGTCAAGTTCTTGGGGATGTTGACCACCAGGTCAATCTCCTTACGGTGGAGCATGTCGAGTGCCTGCGGCTCGCCCTCCTCGCTCGGCCAATAGACCAGCGTATTCTCCACCCCATTCTCCGTCAGGAACTTGCTGCTCCCCCCCGTAGCGAAGAGCCGATAGCCCTTCTGTTGCAACATACGGGCAGCCGAGAGCATCTCCACCTTCTGCTTGGGGGTACCAGTAGAGAGAAGGATATTCTTCTGCGGCACACGATAACCCACGGAGAGCATCGCCTTGAGGATGGCACACGAGGTATCGCTGCCGATACAGCCCACCTCGCCCGTCGAAGCCATATCCACACCCAGCACGGGGTCGGCCTTCTGCAGACGGTTGAAAGAGAACTGACTCGCCTTGATGCCCACGTAGTCGAGGTCGAAAAGGTTCTTATCGGGCTTCTCCACAGGAATGCCGAGCATCACCTTGGTTGCCAACTCGATGAGGTTAATCTTGAGCACCTTGCTCACGAAGGGGAAACTGCGTGAAGCACGCAGATTACACTCGATTACTTTGATGTCGTTGTCACGCGCCAAGTACTGTATGTTGAAGGGACCGGAGATGTTGAGCTCGCGGGCAATCTCGCGGCTGATGCGCTTGATGCGGCGCACGGTCTCCACATAGAGCTTCTGAGGAGGGAACTGGATGGTGGCATCACCTGAGTGTACGCCGGCAAATTCGATGTGCTCGCTGATGGCGTAGGCAATAATCTCGCCGTCGCGGGCCACGGCATCCATCTCCACCTCCTTGGCATGTTCGATAAACTGGCTCACCACCACGGGGTGCTTCTTGGAGACGTTGGCAGCCAACTGAAGGAAGCGTTCCAGCTCCTCCTGGTTGGAGCAGACGTTCATAGCAGCACCGCTCAGTACGTAAGAGGGACGCACCAGCACCGGGAAGCCCACCTTGGCGACAAACTGATTGATGTCGTCCATCGAGGTGAGGGCGCTCCATTCGGGTTGATCCACCCCGATGCGGTCGAGCATGGCCGAGAACTTATCGCGGTCTTCGGCATTGTCGATGCTCTTGGCGCTAGTGCCGAGGATGGGTACCTGCTGCTCATCGAGGCGCATGGCCAGGTTATTGGGTATCTGTCCGCCCGTGGAGACAATCACGCCGTGGGGATTCTCCAGTTCGAGGATATCCATCACCCGCTCAAAGGTCAGTTCATCAAAGTAGAGTCGGTCGCACATATCGTAGTCGGTCGAGACCGTCTCCGGGTTGTAGTTGATCATCACGCTACGGTAACCCTCGCGGCGGATGGTATTGAGGGCCTGGACACCGCACCAGTCAAACTCCACACTGGAGCCAATGCGATAGGCACCAGACCCCAGTACCACAATGCTCTTGTGGTCGCCCAGATAGTCGATATCGTGCTCCTCACCGTTGTAGGTCAGGTAGAGGTAGTTGGTCTGGGCAGGGTATTCGGCTGCCAGGGTATCAATCTGCTTCACCACGGGCAAGATGCCCTGCTGCTTGCGGTGGGAGCGCACCACGAGTGCCCCCTCCTCCAGGTCGCCCTCATACCCGATGGCACGGGCCACCTGGAAGTCGCTGAAGCCTTGTACCTTGGCACGGCGCAGCAACTCGTTGGGCAGGTCGATGAGCAGCTTATGGTTAGCCCCCCACTGCTCCAGCTCCTTACTGGTGCGCATGATGTTCATCAATTTGTCGAGGAACCAACGGTCAATCTTCGTAAGCTCGTGTACCTGATCCACGGTATAGCCGGCACGAAACGCCTTGGAGATGACAAAGATGCGCTTGTCAGTCGGCTCGCGCAAGGCCTTGTCGATGTCGGGGATAACCAACTCCTTGTTCTCCACAAAGCCGTGCATACCCTGGCCGATCATGCGGAGTCCCTTCTGAATGGCCTCCTCAAAGGTGCGTCCGATGGCCATCACCTCGCCCACCGACTTCATGCTGGAGCCCAGCTCCTTGTCCACGCCATGGAATTTGCCAAGGTCCCAGCGCGGTATCTTGCAGACCACATAGTCGAGGGCCGGCTCAAAGAAGGCACTCGTAGTCTTGGTCACCGAATTCTTCAGGTCGAAGAGACCATAGCCCAGGCCGAGCTTGGCAGCCACGAAGGCCAAGGGATAACCGGTTGCCTTGGAAGCCAGCGCCGACGAACGGCTCAAGCGGGCGTTGACTTCAATGACGCGATAGTCCTCGCTCTGCGGGTCGTAGGCATACTGCACGTTGCACTCACCCACGATACCCACGTGGCGGATGATGCGGATAGCCAGTTCGCGCAGCTTGTGATAGTCCGTGTTGGAGAGTGTCTGCGAGGGCGCGATGACGATGCTCTCGCCCGTATGGATGCCCAGTGGGTCGAAATTCTCCATGTTGCAGACGGTGATGCAGTTGTCAAAGCGGTCGCGCACCACCTCATACTCCACCTCTTTCCAGCCACGGAGCGACTTCTCCACGAGCACCTGCGGGGAGAAGCTGAAGGCCTTCTCAACCAGGACGTTGAGCTGCTCCTCGTTGTCGCAGAATCCGCTGCCCAGTCCGCCGAGGGCATAAGCCGCACGTACGATGACGGGGTAGCCCAATGCAGCTGCCGCACGGCGTGCATCCTCGGCATTCTCCACCGCCTCACTCTGGATGGTCTTGACGTTAATCTCGTTGAGCCGCTCCACGAAGAGCTCGCGGTCCTCCGTATCAATGATGGCTTGCACAGGGGTACCCAGCACCTCCACAGCATACTTCTCCAGCACACCCTCCTTGTAGAGCGCCACACCGCAGTTGAGGGCCGTCTGTCCGCCAAAGGCCAGCATGATGCCATCGGGCCGCTCCTTAGCGATGACCTTCTCCACGAAGTAGGGTGTGACGGGCAGGAAATAAATCTGGTCGGCCACCCCTTCGGAGGTCTGCACCGTGGCGATGTTGGGATTGATCAGCACGGTCTCAATACCCTCTTCCTTGAGGGCCTTCAGGGCCTGCGAACCGGAATAGTCAAACTCACCGGCCTCGCCAATCTTGAGTGCGCCCGACCCCAGGAGCAACACCTTCTTTATCTTATCGTTCTTCATATTTGAGTTTTTGAGTTTATAAGTTTTTAAGTTGACGCATAAACAAGTTGACTAGTTGACTTGTTGTCATGCTTTTACCAACTTCAGGAACTCATCGAAGAGAAATTCCGTGTCGGTAGGACCGGAGCAGGCTTCGGGGTGGAACTGGGCGGAGAACCAGGGATTCCGCTTGTGGCGTATGCCTTCGTTGGAACCATCATTCATGTTGATGAAGAGCGGCTCCCAATCCGCACCGAGTGTGTTGTTATCGACCGCATAGCCGTGATTCTGACTGGTGATGAAGCAGCGGTTTGTACCCACCATGCGCACAGGTTGATTGTGGCTGCGATGGCCATACTTCAGCTTGTAAATCTTCGCCCCACCAGCCTTCGACAGCAACTGATTGCCCATGCAGATACCGAAGATGGGTAGCTGCTCGTTGGCCATGGCCTTGCGGATGTTGAGCACAGCAGCCTCGCAGGTATCTGGGTCGCCGGGACCGTTGGAGATGAAGAGGCCATCGAAGGAGAGGCCGTTGAAGTCGTAATCCCAAGGCACACGGATGACCTCCACACCGCGACGGATGAGGCAGCGCAGGATATTGGCCTTCACGCCGCAATCCACGAGCACCACCCGCTTGGGAGCCCCCTCGTTGTACCGTATCACCTCCTTACAGCTCACCTTATCCACATAGTTCACCCCGGCGTAGGTAGCCTCGGGGCAGTTGTCCGGCTCATCGTCGAAGACGATCTTGCCCATCATCACCCCATGCTCACGCAGCACCTTGGTGAGCCGACGGGTATCAATGCCCGTCAGACCCGGTACCTGTTCGCGCTTGAGCCAGTCGGCCAGGCTCTCCTTGGCATTCCAGTGGCTGTAATCCTGCGAATAATCGCTCACGATGATGGCCTCCGCATGGATGCGTTCGCTCTCCATGAAGGTAGGTATCCCATTCTCCTCGATGGTAAAGGGAGGCACCCCGTAGTTGCCCACCAACGGATAGGTGAGCGTCATCAGCTGACCGGCGTACGACGGGTCAGTCAAACTCTCCGGATAGCCCGACATGGCCGTATTGAAGACCACCTCACCAGCCACCGGTTTCTCATAGCCAAACGACTCCCCGCAGAAGCGCGAACCGTCGCTCAGAATCAATGTTGCTTTTCTCATATTGTGTTTCGTTATTAGTATCTATTTATTTAGCTACAAGCTTATAGCTAAACAGCTCAACAACTCTCCCCCCTAAAACTGATACACCTGCTCGATGTAGTTGATGAATGCCTGGTTGAGTAGCTTCACCCCACCGGGGGTGGGATAATCGCCGCTGAAGTACCAGTCGCCGGGGTGGTTGGGACAGGCTTCGTGCAGGCCCTGGAGGGGCTGATAGACGATCTGTACCTTAGCCTGCGTACCTTCGGGGGTGAGCAGCTCCACCATCTTCTGTGCAATCTCTTCATCGGTGAAGGGGGCGTAGATCTCCTTCACGTAGTTGACCATCTGCTCCTTGGGCAGCCCCACCTGTTCCTTCGACTTGCGGTAGGCTGCGGCAATCACGTCCTTCATCTCCCGCTCCTTGAGCAGCTCGATGGCCGCCTTGAAGGCGATGAACTCGCTCATGCGGGCCATGTCGATACCGTAGTAGTCGGGGTAGCGCACCTGAGGCGAAGAGCTGACTATGACAATCTTCTTGGGGTGCAAGCGGTCCAGGATGCTGATGATGCTCTGCTTGAGCGTAGTGCCACGCACGATGCTGTCGTCAATAATCACCAGGTTGTCCACCCCCGGCTCCAGGCTACCGTAGGTGATGTCATAGACGTGGGCAGCCAGGTCATTGCGGCTGTTGCCCTCGGCAATGAAGGTGCGCAGCTTGATGTCCTTGATGGCCACCTTCTCGCTGCGGATGCGCCGGGAGAGGATGCGCTCCAGCTCCTCATGGCTGGGGTTATGGCCGAGGGCGGCAATCTGCTGCACCTTCTCCTCGTTGAGGTACTCATCGAGTCCTTGCAGCATGCCGTAGAAGGCCACCTCAGCCGTGTTGGGGATGAAGGAGAAGACGGTGTGGTCGATGTCGTTATCCACGGCCTTGAGGATGCTGGGCACCAGCTTCTCGCCGAGGAGCTTGCGTTCGCGGTAGATGTCCACGTCACTTCCCCTGCTGAAGTAGATGCGCTCGAAGGAGCAGGGCTTCAGCTCCCGTGGCTTATTGATCTGCACGGTGCGCACCTTGCCTGCCTTGCTGATGAGCACCGACTGACCCGGCAGCAGCTCATGGATGTCAGAGGCCTGCACGTTGAAGGCAGTCTGTATCACGGGCCGTTCGCTGGCCAGCACCACCACCTCCTCATCCTGATACCAGAAGGCGGGACGGATGCCCCACGGGTCGCGCACGGCAAAGCTCTCGCCGCTGCCGGTGATACCACACATCACGTAGCCGCCATCCCACTCCTTGCTGCTCGTACGCAGCACGTTGGCCAGGTCGATATGCTCCTCGATGTAGTGGGTCACGCCCATGCCCGTCAGTCCCTCGGCCTCGGCCAAGTTGAAGAGCCGCTCCGCCTCGCGGTCCAGGCGATGGCCTACCTGCTCCAGCATGATGTAGGTATCGGCATACTTGCGCGGATGCTGTCCGATGGCCGTGATGCGTGCGAAGATCTCATCCACGTTGGTGAGGTTGAAGTTGCCGCAGAGGGCCAGGTTCTTGGCCCGCCAGTTGTTGCGTCGCAGGAAGGGGTGAATATACTGCAATCCGCTCTTGCCTGTCGTGGAATAGCGCAGGTGCCCCATATAGACCTCACCCGCGAAGGGGAGGCAGCGCTTGGCATACTCCGCGTCGTGGAGTTGCTCTGCGGTAAGCTCCTTGAAGTGGCTCTGCACCGTGCCAAATATCTCCGTGATAGCTCCCGAGCCGATTGCCCGTTCGCGAAACATATACTCCTCGCCCGGGTTTGCCTCGAGCTTCACACAGGCCAATCCGGCTCCCTCCTGCCCCCGGTTGTGTTGCTTCTCCATGAGCAGGTAGAGCTTGTTGAGGCCGTACATCCACGTGCCATACTTCTGCTGGTAGTACTCCAGCGGTTTGAGTAGGCGAATCATCGCCACGCCACATTCATGCTTTAACGGTTCCATACGATATCATTTAGTTGTTTTTCAGTTCGTGATAAGACAAAAAAAATCCCCCACTGTCGCGACTGAAACAACATCGCCGGGGAGATAAACAGAGCAAATAAAGGAAAACGCCAAGAAAAGGAAAACGACGGGGAGGAGACGCAAAGCTGCATCTTATACCTATATATATTATATAGCCGTTTGTACTCTTTCATCGTTTACTTGATTTTGCGTGCAAAGATAACGAATCTTTGTCATATCATTGCAACATAAAGTCATCTTTTTCGCATATTTTTTATCATAAGTACTGCTTCCTATGGATTTTGCAGCAAAAAGTAATTAATCAGAAAAATTTCATTTCAAAAGTTCAAATTTACAGTTTGAAAGCAATTCACCATTATACGCTTTCAATCCGATAGGATAACAGGCAATAAAATACTTAATCCATAACTTCGGCAGCGCAAGCAAGGATTTAAGATAAAAGAAGAAGACGAAAGAGCATGTCACTTTGCAATTAATCACCTATCTTTGCCGAGCATTTTGATAAGCAAAATAGGTATATTAGTTTACAAAGTAACCACAGAACGATGAAAAAAGAACTATTTAGCAACGAAACAAAAGCTAGCACGCTTCTGCGGCAGCCTCAGAGAATGGGGCTCTACGATGCAACCAACGAACACGACGCCTGCGGTGTGGGCATGATTGTCAACATCAAGGGAGGCAAGTCGCACGAACTGGTGGAGTCGGCCTTGAAGGTGCTTGAGAACATGCGCCACCGCGGCGCGGAGGGAGCTGACAACAAGACGGGTGACGGTGCAGGCATCATGCTGCAGATACCCCACGAATTTATCCTGCTGCAAGGTATTCCCGTGCCCGAGAAGGGACGCTACGGCACCGGCCTCCTCTTCCTGCCCAAGGAGGAGAAGGACCAGCAGGAGATACTCAGCATCATCATCGAGGAGATCGAGCGCGAAGGACTCACCCTGATGCACCTGCGCAACGTGCCCACCTGTCCTGAAATCCTGGGTGAATCGGCCCGTGCCGCCGAACCCGACATCAAGCAAATCTTCGTCACCGGATTCCAGGAGAGCGAGACGGCCGACCGCACGCTCTACCTTATCCGCAAGCGCATCGAGAACAAGGTGCGCCGCTCCTCCATCCCTACACGCAATGACTTCTACGTGGTATCACTTTCCACCAAGAACATCATCTATAAAGGTATGCTCTCGTCGATGCAGCTGCGCAGCTACTTCCCCGACCTGACCAACAGCTACTTCACCAGCGGCCTGGCCCTGGTACACAGCCGCTTTTCGACCAATACCTTCCCCACCTGGGGCCTGGCACAACCCTTCCGTCTGCTGGCCCACAACGGTGAGATCAACACCATCCGGGGCAACCGCGGCTGGATGGAGGCCCGCGAGAGCGTGCTCTCCACGCCCACCCTGGGCGACATCAAGGAGCTGCGCCCCATCGTACAGCCGGGAATGAGCGACAGCGCCTCGCTCGACAATGTGCTGGAGTTTCTCGTCATGTCGGGACTCAGCCTGCCCCACGCCATGGCAATGCTCGTACCTGAATCATTCAACGAGAAGAACCCCATCAGCGAGGAGCTCAAGGCCTTCTACGAGTACCACTCCATCCTGATGGAGCCGTGGGACGGACCGGCTGCCCTGCTCTTCAGCGACGGACGCTTCGCCGGCGGCATGCTCGACCGCAACGGCCTGCGCCCCGCCCGCTACCTCATCACCAAGAATGATACCATGGTGGTAGCCAGCGAGGTGGGTGTCATGGACTTCGAGCCTGCCGACATCAAGGAGAAGGGACGGCTGCAACCGGGCAAAATCCTCTTGGTCGATACCCAGGAGGGCAAAATCTATTATGACGGCGAACTGAAGCGCCAGCTGGCCGATGCCAAGCCCTACCGCTCGTGGCTCGCTGCCAACCGCATCGAGCTGGACGAGCTGAAGAGTGGCCGCAAGGTGGCCCACAGCGTGCCTCACTACGAGGCTAACCTCCGTAGCTTCGGCTACACCAAGGAGGATGTGGAGAAGATCATCACCCCCATGGCCCAAAACGGCGCCGAGCCGATTAGCGCCATGGGCAACGATACCCCGCTGGCCGTGCTGAGCGACAAGCCGCAACTGCTATTCAACTACTTCCGTCAGCAGTTTGCCCAGGTCACCAACCCGCCCATCGACCCCATCCGCGAGGAGCTGGTCATGTCGCTCACCGAGTACATCGGTGCCGTGGGCATGAACATCCTCACCCCCAACGAGAGCCACTGCAAGATGGTGCGCCTCAACCACCCCATCCTGACCAATACGCAGCTCGACCTGCTCTGCAACATCCGCTACAAGGGATTCAAGACGGTGAAGCTGCCCATGCTCTTCGAGGCCTCACGCGGACGGGCCGCCCTGCAAGAGGCCCTCAGCGAACTCTGCCGCAAGGCGGAGGAGTCGGTCAACGAGGGGGTCAACTACATCGTCCTCTCCGACCGCGACATCGACCCCGACCATGCCGCCATCCCCTCCCTGCTGGCCGTGAGCGCCGTCCACCATCACCTCATCTCGGTAGGCAAGCGCGTACAGACCGCCCTCGTCGTGGAGAGCGGTGAGATCCGCGAGGTGATGCACGCCGCCCTGCTGCTGGGCTTCGGTGCCAGCGCCCTCTGTCCCTACATGGCCTTTGCCGTGCTCGACAAGCTGGTGGCCCGCAGCGAGATTCAGCTCGACTATGCCACGGCGGAGAAGAACTATATCAAGGCCATCTGCAAAGGCCTCTTTAAGATCATGAGCAAGATGGGTATCAGCACCATCCGCTCCTACCGCGGTGCGAAAATCTTCGAGGCTGTGGGACTGAGCGAGGAGCTGAGCAATGCCTACTTCGGCGGACTGCGCTCCACCATCGGCGGCATCCGCCTCGATGAAGTGGCCCGCGATGCCATCGCCTTACATGCCGAAGGGCTGGCCGCCTTCCGCAAAGAGCAGCTCCAGCAAGCCGGAGGCACAGGGCGCTCCATCGACGAGGAGATGCCTCTGCTGCCCAACCGCGGTCTCTATGCCTTCCGCAAGGATGGCGAGGCCCATGCCTGGAACCCCGAGACCATCAGCACGCTGCAGCTGGCCACCCGTCTGGGAAGCTACAAGAAGTTCAAGGAGTTCACCCACCTGGTAGATAGCAAGGAGAAGCCCATCTTCCTGCGCGACTTCCTCGACTTCAAGCACAACCCCATCGCCATCGATGAGGTGGAGCCAGTGGAAAACATCGTACGCCGCTTCGTGACGGGAGCCATGTCGTTTGGCGCCATCAGCCAGGAGGCTCACGAGGCCATTGCCATCGCGATGAACCAGCTGCATGGCCGCAGCAACACGGGTGAGGGCGGTGAAGACAGCGCCCGCTTCGACACGCCGATGCGCAGCGCCATCAAGCAGGTGGCCAGCGGACGCTTCGGTGTGACGACCGAATACCTGGTCAATGCCGACGAGATACAGATCAAGATTGCCCAGGGCGCCAAGCCGGGTGAAGGCGGACAGCTGCCGGGCTTCAAGGTGGATGAGGTGATCGCCCGCACGCGCCACTCCATACCGGGCATCTCGCTCATCTCTCCCCCGCCCCACCACGACATCTACTCCATCGAGGACCTGGCCCAGCTCATCTTTGACCTGAAGAATGTCAATCCGCGCGCCAAGATCAGCGTGAAGCTGGTGGCCGAGAGTGGCGTAGGCACCATTGCCGCCGGTGTGGCCAAGGCGAAGGCCGACCTCATCGTCATCTCGGGTGCCGAGGGTGGTACGGGTGCCTCCCCTGCCAGCTCCATCCGCTATGCGGGTATCTCTCCGGAGATCGGACTGAGCGAGACGCAGCAGACGCTCGTGCTCAACGGTCTGCGCGGACAGGTGATGCTGCAGGTAGATGGCCAGCTCAAGACGGGCCGCGACGTGGTGCTCATGGCCATGCTCGGTGCCGAGGAGTACGGCTTTGCCACCGCTGCCCTGATCGTGCTGGGCTGCGTGATGATGCGCAAGTGCAACCAGAACACCTGCCCCGTGGGTGTGGCCACGCAGAATGCCGAACTGCGCAAGCGCTTCCTCGGCCGGAGCGAATACCTGGTCAACTACTTCACCTTCCTGGCTCAGGAGGTGCGCGAGTACCTGGCCGAGATTGGCGCCCGCAGCATGGACGAGATCATCGGCCGCACCGACCTCATCGTGCGCAAGCCGGACGACGGGGTAAAGAAGCATGAACTCATCAACTTCAGCCGACTGCTGACCCGCATTGACAACGAGGCTGCCATCCACCACGTCATCGACCAGCAGCATGGCATCGACACGGTCAAGGATGTGGAGATCCTGCGTGCGGCAGCCGATACGCTGGAGCATCAGCGCGAGATGTCGCTCGAATATACCATCGCCAATACCGACCGTGCCGTGGGAGCGATGCTCTCGGGTGCCGTAGCCACGCGATATGGAGCCAAAGGACTGCCTGAGCAGACGCTGAACGTGAAGTTCAAGGGTTCGGCCGGTCAGAGCTTCGGTGCCTTCCTGATGCCGGGCATCAACTTCAAGCTGGAGGGCGAGGCCAACGACTACCTGGGCAAGGGGCTGAGCGGCGGACGCATCGCGGTGATGCCTCCCGTGCGCAGCAACTTCGAGGCCGAGAAGAATACCATCGCGGGCAATACGCTGCTCTACGGAGCCACCTCGGGCGAGGTCTATATCAACGGTCGCGTGGGTGAACGCTTCGCCGTGCGCAACTCGGGTGCCATTGCGGTCGTAGAGGGCGTGGGTGACCATTGCTGCGAGTACATGACCGGTGGCCGCGTGGTGGTGCTCGGCGAGACGGGGCGCAACTTTGCCGCAGGTATGAGCGGCGGTGTGGCCTATGTATGGAACCGCGAAGGCAACTTCGACTACTTCTGCAACATGGAGATGGTGGAACTGAGCCTCATCGAGGAGGCCTCCTACCGCAAGGAGCTGCACGAGCTGATTCGTCAGCACTACCTCTACACCGGCTCCAAGCTGGCCCGCACCATGCTCGACGACTGGAACCGCTACGTGGAGGAATTCATCCAGGTAGTCCCCATCGAGTACAAGAAGGTGCTCCAGGAGGAGCAGATGCGCAAGCTGCAACAGAAGATAGCGGATATGCAGAGGGATTATTAGGGGGGATGGTTTCTTTGTAAGGAGGTAAAGGGAGATAATAGGGAGATAATAGGGAGATAAAGGGAGATAAAGGGAGATAAAGGGAGATAAAGGCCGATAGTTAGGCCGATAGATAGGCCATTGGCTTCGCAACTATTGGCATTTATCTCCCTGAACGGAGCGAAGCGGAGTGATATCTCCCTTTATCTCCATTTACCTCCCTCTCCCCCTCTCCCCCTCAAAAAACACAACTAAAAACAAAAAAAACATCAATCATTATGGGCGATCCAAAAGCATTTCTCCATATTCCCCGCCAGGAGGCGGGTTACCGTCCGATACACGAACGTATCACCGACTTCACGCAGGTGGAGCAGACACTCAATAGTCACGACCGCAAGCTGCAGGCTTCGCGCTGCATGGATTGCGGTGTACCCTTCTGCCACTGGGCCTGTCCGCTGGGCAACAAGGACCCGGAGTTTCAGGACGCACTCTACAAGGGGCGCTGGCAGCAGGCTTACCGTATCTTGACGCAGACCAACGACTTTCCGGAGTTTACGGGGCGTATCTGCCCCGCCCTGTGCGAGAAGTCGTGCGTGCTGAAGCTCTCCTGCGAGGAGCCTGTCACCATCCGCGAGAATGAGGCCGCCATTGCCGAGGCAGCCTTCCGCGAAGGGTACGTGGTGCCCTGCAAACCCGAGCGCAACGGCAAGCGCGTGGCCATCATCGGCGCCGGTCCTGCCGGACTGAGCACCGCCGTACGCCTCAATGCCAAGGGCTATGAGGTGACCCTCTTTGACAGCAAGCCCCATCCGGGCGGTCTGCTACGCTACGGCATCCCCAACTTCAAGCTCGACAAGAGCGTCATCGACCGCCGCATGAAGGTGCTGGAGGCCGAAGGCATCCACTTCGAGATGGGCATGACCGTGGATGTGCAGCAGCTCCCCCAGGGATTTGATGCCTACGCCATCTGCACCGGCACCCCCACGGCCCGCGACCTCCCCATCCCCGGCCGCGAACTCAAGGGAGTACACTTTGCTCTGGAGATGCTCTCGCAGCAGAACCGCATCCTCGATGGCGAGAGCTTCAGCAAGGAGGAGCTGGTCAATGCCAAGGGGAAGAAGGTGCTGGTCATCGGCGGTGGTGACACGGGCAGCGACTGCATCGGCACGAGCATCCGTCAGGGAGCCGTGAGCGTGACGCAGATTGAGATCATGCCTCAGCCTCCCGTGGGCCACAACCCCGCCACCCCCTGGCCGCAATGGCCCGTGGTGCTGAAGACCACCTCCAGCCACGAAGAGGGCTGTACCCGCCGCTGGAGCCTGGCCTCCAACCGCTTCATCGGCAAGAACGGCAAGGTGACCGGTGTCGAGGTCGAGGAGGTGGAGTGGCTGCCCAATCCCGACGGTGGCCGTCCCGTGATGAAGCCCACAGGCAAGAAGGAGGTCATCGAGGCCGACATGGTACTGCTGGCCATGGGCTTCCTCAAGCCCGAGCAGCCGAAGTTTCCTGCCAACGTCTTCGTGGCCGGCGATGCCGCCAACGGTGCCAGCCTCGTAGTCAGAGCCTTGGCCCACGGCCGCAAGGTAGCACAGGAGATCGACCAATACCTTTCGTAGTGATTAGAAACCACAGATTTACACGGTATGTACAGATTTTCACAGATTGATTGTTTTAAATAAAATATCCGTGCCAATCCGTATGAATCTGTGCAATCTGTGGTTGCTATCCGTCAACTCAAAATCTCAAAATCTCAAATACTTAAATACTTAAATACTCAAATAATCAAATACTTAAAGCAATATGTGCGGAATAGCAGGAATATTCAATATCAAGGAACAAACCCCAGAGTTAAGAAAGAAGGCCTTGAAGATGGCCCAGAAGATACGTCACCGTGGGCCCGACTGGAGCGGCATCTACGAGGGAGGCTCAGCCATCCTGGCCCACGAACGCCTCTCCATCGTTGACCCCCAGTCGGGTGGACAGCCTCTCTTCTCATCTGACAGGAAGCAGGTACTGGCCGTCAACGGCGAGATCTACAACCACCGCGACATCCGTGCCCGCTATGCCGGTCGTTACGACTTCCAGACGGGCAGCGACTGCGAGGTCATCCTCCCCCTCTACCGCGAGAAGGGCATCCACCTGCTGGAGGAACTGAGCGGCATCTTTGCCTTCGCCCTCTACGACGAGGAGCGCGACGAGTACCTCATCGCCCGCGACCCCATCGGCGTCATCCCCCTCTACATCGGACGCGACAACGAGGGACGCATCTACTTCGGCAGCGAGCTCAAGGCGCTCGAAGGCTTCTGCGACTCCTACGAGCCCTTCCTCCCCGGCCACTACTACTGGAGCCGCGAGGGCAAGATGACCCGCTGGTACCAACGCGACTGGATGGACTACGAGGCGGTGAAGGACAACTATACCCCGGCCTCGGAGCGTGGCCACGGCACCAGCGGCGAAAACCCCGCTGCCCATCAGGCACAGGTCAAGGCCGTACACGATGCCCTCGAAGCCGCCGTGCAGCGCCAGCTGATGAGCGACGTGCCCTACGGCGTACTGCTCTCTGGTGGCCTTGACTCGTCCGTCATCTCCGCCATAGCCAAGAAGTATGCCGCCAAGCGCATCGAGACGGGCGGTCAGAGCGATGCCTGGTGGCCCCAGCTCCACTCCTTTGCCGTGGGCCTGAAGGGTGCCCCCGACCTCATCAAGGCACGCGAGGTGGCCGACTACATCGGCACCGTCCACCACGAGATCAACTACACCATCCAGGAGGGCCTCGATGCCATCCGCGACGTGATCTACTTCATCGAGACCTACGATGTCACCACCGTGCGTGCCTCCACTCCGATGTACCTGCTGGCCCGCGTCATCAAGTCGATGGGCATCAAGATGGTGCTGAGCGGTGAAGGCGCAGACGAGGTATTTGGCGGCTACCTCTACTTCCACAAGGCCCCCACTCCGCAGGCCTTCCACGAGGAGACGGTCCGCAAGCTCAGCAAACTGCACCTCTACGACTGCCTGCGTGCCAACAAGAGCCTTTCGGCCTGGGGGGTGGAGGGACGTGTGCCCTTCCTGGACAAGGAGTTTCTCGACGTAGCCATGCGCATCAACCCTGCCACCAAGATGTGTCCGGGGCGTGAGATTGAGAAGAAGGTGGTGCGTGAGGCCTTCAGCGACATGCTGCCCGCGAGCGTGGCCTGGCGCCAGAAGGAGCAGTTCAGCGACGGCGTAGGCTACTCATGGATTGACACCCTGAAAGCCATGACCGCCGCCGCCGTCACCGACGAGCAGATGGCCCATGCCGCCGATCGCTTCCCCATCAACCCGCCGATGAACAAGGAGGAGTACTACTACCGCAGCATCTTCGAAGAGCACTTCCCCAGCGAGAGTGCCGCGCGGAGCGTACCGAGCGTGCCGAGCGTGGCCTGCTCCACCGCCGAGGCGTTGGCCTGGGATGCCTCGTTCCAAGGCAAGAACGACCCCAGCGGCCGTGCCGTAGCCGGTGTACACGAGCAGGCTTACACGAAGTAAAGGGTCAGAGGGGTCGAGAGCCATCTTGTTGATGCTGTTGCTGCTGACGGCATTGCGGAGGGCATGGTCGGAGGGCGTGTGGGTCTGGGCCGATTCCAGTGTTTTCAGTACTTCGGGGGTAATGTTTGACTGGGCATGCAGCTATTGGCCTCCCAGGGGTAGTAAGAGTGTGGCGGCCGTACATGCCGCCACACTCTTGATGTGATTCATTGTGTTACTTTTCTATTTCAAAGATAAATGATTCGTTGTCGGTATTTCCCAGACGGTTGCCTGAGCGGCTCCAGAACTTCTTTCCGGCACTTCCGGCATTCTGTATGCTCCACCTGCCGTCCTTGCGCGTGAGGATGAAGGTGTGCCAGTCGGCATCGTAGGGATTGAGGTCCTTGTTGTGCCAGAAGGTACCCATCTCGTTGATGTAGCGCCCGTCCTGCTTGTTGGTTATCTTGTAGCGTCCCGTCTTGGGCTCCTGCTCGATGACCCACTGCTGGCGCTGGGGATTGATGCCGTCACGCTCGCTCTGGAAGACGGGATAGTCCCCCACCCTGTCGGCCGCAGCCTGGGCGTTGGTGAGATATTCGCCGTTCACCTTGATGAAGTATTCGCCGTCCTCGATGCTCTGCACGGG
This sequence comes from uncultured Mediterranea sp., assembly GCA_945831575.1. GTDB lineage: Bacteria > Bacteroidota > Bacteroidia > Bacteroidales > Bacteroidaceae > Bacteroides. The sequence continues at coordinate 29,339 of CAMACX010000017.1, read as the reverse complement.
GAAGGCGTCCAGTCCGTATTTGTACTCCTTCTTGTAAGCCTTGACCAAGTTGGCGCAAGTCTCGTTCACCCAGGGTGTGATGACGTCGCCGCTCACCACAGGCTTGGCCTTGACGATGCTGCCCTCAAAGTCGCGGCTCGTGATGGCCTTCTGCTTCTGCTCGATGGATGCCTGGGCCTTGTAGTGTCCGATGAATGCCACGGAGTCCTTCTTGTCCAGTGCCATCGACATCTGCATGACCTGCATGCCCCGGTGTGCCAGGAGCTTCATGCTCTCTACCCAGGGGCCTATCTCTCGCAACATCTCGGGATGGTTCACGCTGTCGGCCAGCAGCGCATCGGCCGAGGCATCGAGCAGCATGAAGTCGAAGAGAGGCGACTGGCCCGACTTGAGGAACTGAGGGCTCTCGCCTTCACGCCGCAGGCCGTGCCCCGTCTTGCCCAAGTCCACGTTGTTCTGGCAGAAGAAGCGGAAGGCCTCCTTGCAGGTGGGCATGAGATAGTCCATGGCCCGCTGCCAACTCTTCTGGGCATCGTACTGAGGCATGTTCCAGGTGTAGTCGGCAATGCTGTAGAGGCTGACCTTGGAGGCTTCGGCATACTCCATGGGATTGGAACAGAAACCACTCACCATGTCGTTGATGTTCTGTCCGTTGCCGTAGGTTTTGCCCATGAGGAGACGGCTCTGGCAGTAGTCGTTGACGGGATAGTTGAGCCAGATGAAAGCCTTGCGCTTGATCTGGTTGTTGATCCACTGCATGTCATCCTCCTCAATCATATCCACCACGCTGTTGCCCGTCCACATGATGCGAACCTCGGGGTACATCTTCGTGCCCAGGGTAGGCAGATACTCCTTGCCTGCCCAGCCCTTGTTGTATTCCGTGGGACACATGATGAGCGGCTGCACGTCGGGATGCTTGCGCACAAATTCATCGGTGACATAGTTGAGCAGACCGGCCTGCTTGTCGCCCTTGGCTCCCTCGCCCCAGATGTCGTCGAAGAAGACGGCAAAGGTGCGTATGCCCAGGGTGTACATCTTCTCCAGCTTGCTGACCACGGCCACGGAGTCCTTCAGATTCCACTGGATGTCGCCTCCGGGATGTATGGCCCATACGAACTGCACCTTGTTGCGGTGGGCGGCCTGTACCAGCTCCTTCAGCTTGTTGGCCTCAGCCTCGGGATAGGGGTCGCGCCAGTGGGCACGGTGGTAGGGGTCGTCCTTGGGCCCATAGACATAGACGTTCATCTTCTGTCTGCCGTAGAAGTCGAACTGCCGCAGACGGTCCTCGTGGCTCCAGGGATTGCCGTAGAAGCCCTCGATGACACCACGGCATTCCACGCTGGGCCAGTCCTTCATCTCGACCTCCGTCACCTGGGGCTGTGCCGCCATCTGGAGGAAGGTCTGCACGCCATAGTAGGTTCCGCTCCCATCGCGGCCGGCTATGACGACTTCCCCGGGCGTCACCTTCAGATAGTAGCCCTCGGGTTGGGCGGGAATGAGTTTCTTGTACTTGCCGACGGCTTTGTCATTGGCCTCACCGATGGTAAGACGGATGCTCCCGGCTGCCTTCTTGTCCTGTACCACGGAGATGTGTTCCTTGAGCAGGGCCACTGCATCGGCATCGGCCTGTGCATCGCCGACAAGCAGGAAGGAGGCAGAGGACGGAAAGGCTGCCTTGCCCCATTCTGCCTGTTGGGGAAGGGGTGAGATACTGGGTTGCTGTGCGCTCAGGCCTAAGGTGCTGAGGAGTGCGATGGATAGGAATAGTCTTCTTTTCACGATAATAACTTATTGAATGAATGCACAAAGATAGGTCAAATGTCTATAAGTATCAAACATTTTGCCGTTTTTTTACCAATTATCAATTATAATTTGTCAATTATCAATTATGTAACGTGAGTTCGACGAAATTGAATTGATAGAGGGTCAGAGGGACAGGTACCCTGACCCTTGTAATCTGTGGTTCCTGAGACGGGTCAGCGGTACCTGTCCCTTCTGACCCTGACCCTCACCCTGCTCTGACCCTTCTCTGCTTGCAGAAATCCGATGAAATCTTTGGCTGTTGGGGATTTATTGCGTAGCTTTGCAAACAAAAATAAGTGAATCCTCTAACCAGAAGGTGTATTATGGGAAATTACAAACTGTTGCCGTATGGCATTTCGGACTATGCGCAGGTGAAGCGCGAGGGGTTACTTTTGGTTGACAAGACCAAGTATCTTGAACGTATGGAGAAGGCTGGACATTTCCTTTTCCTCATCCGTCCGCGCCGGTTCGGCAAGAGCCTCTTCCTCTCGATGATGGAGTCATATTACGACATCGAGGCCAAGGACAAATTCGGACTTCTCTTTGGAGACACCTACGTGGGCAGCCACCCCACTCCCGAGCGTAATGCATACCAGGTGCTTAGGCTTGACTTCTCGAAGCCCGGAGGCACCAAGGATACGATTGAAGAGAATGTCAACGGGTATCTCGACTTGATGTATGGTGACTTCGTATCACGTTATGCCCAATATTATCCCGAAAGCTATGTGGATGAATACAACAAGCTGAAATCGACAAGCGACCGCGTAAACTATGTTCATCAGAAATTCCAGACAAACAACGTCAAGTCATACCTTATCATCGACGAATACGACAACTTCACCAACAATGTCCTCAACCAGCATGGCGAAGCCGTATATCATACCATGACCCATGCAGAGGGCTTCTACCGCGACCTTTTCAAGAAGTTCAAGGGCAGCTTCACCCGCATCCTGATGATGGGGGTCAGCCCTGTGACGATGGACGACGTGACCAGCGGCTACAACATCGCCACGGCACTCACCCTGGAGAAGCAGTTCAACGGGATGCTCGGCTTCAGCGACGAGGAGGTGCGCGAGATTATCCGTTATTACAATGAGGCAGGGGCTTTCTCGCTGGATGAGGAGGAGACCTTGAGGGCCATGCGCCCGTGGTACGACGGCTACTGCTTCTCGGAGTATGCCAATGTGGAGGGGCATCATGTATTCAACACCGACATGGTGCTCTACTACCTGAAGAGTTTCCTGCTGAACGGCGAGGCTCCCGATGACCTTATCGACCCCAACACCAGGACCGACTACGCCAAGCTCGACCGCATAGTGCGCCTTGACAAAATAGAGGGCGACCGCAAGGGCGTGCTCCTGGAGATTGCCCAGAACGGATATACCTACGGCCGGGTGAAGCGCTCCTTCCCCGCCAACCAGCTCACCGACCCGAACATGTTCAAGAGCCTGCTGTTCTATTACGGCATGGTGACAATCAAAGGAATGGAGGAAGGTATGCCCATACTCGGTATCCCCAACAACAATGTGCGCGAACAGTATTTTAACTATCTGCTTGTGGAATACAACAAGATACAGCCCTTGAAGGTTGGTGACCTTGATGATGTTTTCCGGTTTGCTGCATATCGTGGCCAGTGGCGTGAGATGATGGAGTGCATCTGCCGCCAGTATCACGACACCACCTCGGTGCGCAGCCTCATCCAGGGCGAGCGCAACCTACAGGGGTTCATGAATGCCCTGCTGACCCTCAATCCTTACTATCTGACCTGTCCCGAGGTGGAGCTGAACCATGGGTATTGTGACTTCTTCTTGATGCCCGACCTCTCCCGCTATCCCGACATCCGCCATTCCTACATCATCGAGCTGAAATACCTGCCGATGACCGCCACCGATGCCGATGCAGAGAAGCAATGGAGCGAAGCCGAGGAGCAGATACGCGGCTATGCCCAGGGCAGGATGGTGCAGCAGATGACACGCGGCACCCAGCTGCATCTTGTCATTGCCCAGATCAAAGGCTATGACCTGCTGAAGCTCGCCAAGGTGGAGCCCATTGCACAATGAAAAATGAACAATGAATAATTGAGCAATGAATAATTGACAATGGGCTGTGAGACTAAAAATAGAAATTATCAATAATAATACAATAAAAATATGCTATATTCTACAATTGTTGAAAAAAACGAGCAAGGATTGCAAATGATTATTGAAGCAGCCGAGAAGTTTGAAGAGGGCAAGTATCTGAATGCAATATATGACTGCCACCTCTCCAAGGACGAGGTTCTTGGAGTAACAGAGTATGTCCGTGAGTACAAATCCAAATTGAGCAGAGAACATCTTGCTCTTGCAAAATTTGCCTTAACTTTCAATAAAAAATATGCAACAGACAACAACAAGTGCTTCGACTCAGCGGAGAAACTATTTAATAGGATAAGAAGCACCATTAGCGGTTCGAAGAAAATATATAAAAAATTTTGTCGTACTGTCAGAAAGCAATTGCCACCTACGGCAGAACAACATCCTTCGGTATTCAAACGTTCGGAATTGGTCAACAACTATTATAGTGAACAGCTATTTGGCTTTGAGACGTATGACATGTGTGTTCAGACGCTATACAAGGAGCTTGAAGAATTCTTTATGGAGCTCATCAAGAGCATGGCATTATGTCGAATGATTATCCTTGAAGAAAGTGCCATCAGAAACAACCCTGAACAATGTATCAATATTTACAACAAATGCTACGACGAAATGTTGAATAATAGCAGAATGATGGTCCGGACATTCAAAGAGCACAAGATAGCCCCTGATTCGGAGATGGAAAGAAGGAAGAAGCAAGCAGGCTCATTGCCTGAATTTATATGTGCTAATTATCATAAACCCGACATTTCACAATGGCAAATCTACGTTGTGAAATCTGAACTGAGCAAAGGAAACGACATGACCGACGTTGAGAAAATACTCTTCGGGGCAGATAATGAAGAACTCGTCCAAAAGGCACGCATTGCAATCCTGCACTTCGATGAGCTGGAGAAGGATGCGCATAAGGGAAAGCATAGAGATAAGCACTCCGCATATTGTGTTGCTTCATTTATGCTATGGTGTGGCATTGGGACAACACAGGACGACAAAGTAAAACTCTTCGTTGAAGAGTATTTCAATAAAACGTATAAGGGTGATTATCCTCCTGTAAAGACCAATGCGGTAAATAATGCCAAGAATATCATGCGGCACAAACCAGCAGAATCTAGCCTTGACCATGAGACGTTCCAGGACAAAATCGAAAGAATAATAGATAAATATGCTCCCAAGGATGAATCATCAGAGCGTTGTGCCGTAAACTTCTGATTTCAGAATACATATTTTCGTACAGTATTGGATTGGTCACACTTGTGGTCAATCCTTTTTTTGTACCAAAACTTTGATGGTTGGAACAATACTTTGTCTAGTTAGGATAGTTTTGTATCATAACTATCTTGTTTTGTCATAAAATGAGTTATTTCTGATTTTACCAAACACAACCAACACAAAAGATAAAACCGTGAACCAAAAGAATCTGATACAGGGAACAAAACAGTGTACAACAGACTAATATACAGAATATTACGTTATCAGTACAATCTGCGGATGTTATCATGACAATCACTACCTTTGCATCAGCTTCAGAACGGAGAAAATGGTCATGCGATGGTCCGTAGGCCTGTTTCACTTCTCGCAGTGCTGAGGTGAGGCTCCCCTTGTGTGAAACCGAGGGTACAGCCGGAAAGGACAATTGTCATGCCTACAAATATGACACCCGCAATCCCTCCTACTAATAGGAATAAGGAGCAAGGTTGCTACAACAAAAAGGTTAACACCGACCTGTGTGTCGATGTGAAGACGTTCCTTCGCAGGGACAGATTAACTCAACTTGGCAAGGGCTATACCGGTGTACTGACTCGCGACACGGAAGACCATTACACCTTCGTGGAGATGCTGCCCACTACCACCGGCAAGCGCAACCCGCATGTGTTCACTGGCAAGTACATCACCATCACGCGCCGCGATGATGGCACGCTGCGCCCCAACTTCAGACCCATGAAGAGGGATGAGCATTTCAGCATCGATTCATACGCCATCGGCGTGATGCGCGAACTGCGTGATGCGCTCATTGGCCTTGTAGAGGAAGGCGACAGCAAGTAAGTATCAACAGACAGCATCTTCCAATTCCAGTTTCTTCCAATTAATTTTGGAAGGCCAAACCTCTTCTTAAAGACTTTGTAACTATTTAATAATTAGATAGTTATATATAATATTAGAGGAGAGTGGAACATCAAAATAATAACTGGAAGAATTGGAATCTGGAAGATTTGTCAACTCATTATTCAACTAAAAAGCAGTTTTTCAATGAAATACGATATTTCAAGTACCAAAGCCCCTAAGATGCCAGCACTTGGCAAGGGCACAGAATTCATTAAGTTTATGCTCACGCAAGTGTCCAAAGACATGCATGAACCGCTTGTCCCAATGCTTTTCCCTATCCTTGGCGCACATGTGTCGGGTGCAGAATTTCAGCATCCAAGCAACGTCTGGATGGAGTTGTGCGGCATGATGGCCAATCTGGTGGCTGATTCCGGCTGCAACAAAGGGCAGTTGAACGGTTGGGTGGAAGCTATCTGCCGTTCATTCCGTGCGCACGATGATGCCGAGCTGAAGAAACTCGTGGAGTGGCAGAAGCAGGTCAAGACCAAGTCGGCCAACAAGGAGAAGCCAGCCCGACCCGACGTAGCTTTTTGGTTTCCGCCAGCTGATGTGACCAACCCGGCCTACATCCAGAACAGCATGGCGTGTGAGAAGTTGGGTGGCCGCACCCAGTACCTCAACATGCCGGAGGTGGAGATGGCCGACCGTATGTGCGGTGGCCACAAGCAGGTGAGTCAGATGATTCGCAACATTTACGACCGACAGCGTGCAGGTGCCCTGCGTGCCACGGCCGACGGTGTGACGGGCAATCCTCTCCTGCGCACCAACATCACCATCTCCTCGACCCCGTTTGCTGCACGCAAGTTCTACAGGAACGACCTCTTCAACGGCACCTTTGGCCGTATGGTCTTCTCCTACAAGGCACGTACCAGTCGTGATGGGAGAATCCCTCGTCAGGGTAAGTATTCTGAGGAGTTCCTTAAGAAGTTGGACGAGTACCTTGTTCGTCTCGATATCTGTAAGGGACGCTATATCATCAAGCCTTTGAACAAGTTGACAGACAAGCTGGCGGAGGACATGGCACAGTTGGCTGACCTCGCAGACGACGACCTGCTGTGGGACATCTCAAAACGTGCATTGGTTTCGGCCTGGAAGGCTGGTTGCCTGATGTGGATTCTGAATAACCAGACATGGAGTCGTGCCATGGGAGACCTGGTAGAGTGGCTTGCGTATCATGACATCTGGAGCAAAATGCAAATCTTCGCCGACCTTTTGGGAAAGGATGCTGATACGATGAGCGAGGCGCAGCGCCGTGGCCCGAAGAACTTGTTGGACAATCTGCCCAACACATTCAACGAGTCGCAGCTGGAAGCGCTCCGCGAGAACCTCGGCAAGAGTAAAGAAGGCACTAAGAATCAGTTGTACAAGTGGGTCTTCCGCAAGTTCATCACCTACAGCAAGCAGACCGGTCTCTACACAAAGACGGAGGAGTATCTTCTTGGATCTAAAAATGCGTGATGCCATGGACAAGCTAGCACTTCAGAAGCTCCGCGACCTGCCCATTGAGGTGGTCGCCGAGCGACTTGGACTCCGGGTCAGCAGGCATAAGAGCCTCTGCCCGTTCCATGAGGACCATCATGCCAGCCTCTCGTTCAGCCTGCGGCGCAACACGTGCCGTTGCTTCGCGTGCATGAATGAGTCGCTGGGCACCATCGACCTGGTGATGCGCCGCCTCGGGAAGGACTTCCGCGATGCCTGCCGCTGGCTGGCCAACGAGAACAACATCCTCATCGAGGAACACAGACCGCTGGAGAGTCCGCGGACTGCTGTCACGCAGAAGCCGTCTGACACCCAGAGGCCTCTCGACCCCCAGAAGCCTTCTGACCCGCAAAGGCCATTCGACGCCAGTCGCTACGCTCGGTTCTTTGAGCGTCCTTGGCTGAGTGAGAGCGCCTGTGAATTCCTGTACGGGGAGCGTCGGCTTGATGTCCGCGTGGTGCGTTGGTGCCGGCTCACCTCATGGCAGGACAGGCAGGGCGTGAACTGGCTTCAGATTCCCTACTTCGACCAAGAGGGCCACTTGATAGGCATCCAGAACCGGAACCTCGACTATCGGAAAGCCTCTCCTTCTGAGGGAGGCCGGGAGGGGACTCCCCGCTTCCGATTCCCCCAAGGCGCCAGGTGCAGCATCTACAATCTGCCCGTCATCCGCATGCTGAAGGAGGGTGAACCGCTCTACATCACGGAAGGTTGTTCGGACTGCTGGGCCATGCTCTCCTCGGGTCATAAGGCGATAGCCATCCCCTCGGCCACACTCCTGAAGCCGTCGGATGTGGAGACGCTCTCCGGGCTGAGTGCCAGGCTCAAGACCACCTTCCACATGTTTCCGGACAGGGACCTTCCGGGCGAAAGGCTCTTCCTGCAGTTGCAGCAGCTGCTGCCCAACCTAGAGCATCATCAGTTGCCCCCCGGATGCAAGGATTACAGCGAGTATTACCTCTCAATGGGAAAGGAGGCCGGCCATGGATGACTTCGCCATTCGCAGCTACACGAAGAAGGAACTGGCACTCTGCTACTTCCCCACTTCGGAGAATCCCCACTCGGCGGTCAATCACCTGATGTCGTGGATCAACCGATGCACCCCCCTGCGTGAGGCCCTTGAGGCACAAGGCTACAGGAAGAGTGCCAAATGGTTCTCGCCCCGCGAGGTCCGGATGATCATCGACCACCTGGGCGAACCATGACGGCATAATGTCCTCAAATCGCACGCAACGTACGGTATCGCATCAATGCCAAAACGGGATGCCGTAACTTTGCAACGTGATTCAAGGACAAGCGCGCGTCTCGAACGAATCCCGAGGGCATCTCGAAGACTTCTCGTTGCCGAGAGCATCCCGAAGGATTCAGACTCACAGAGGTAACTATTTTGTTTAACGATTTAAAACCAGTTTATCATGGCAAAAATCACTCCTATCGATGTCATCAAGGGCATCAGCGGCAAGTACGGTAGCAGCTCGAACGACTACTTCGCCACCAACACTTCGAGCAACAAGATCCGGCTCGCCAAGCTCGTCAACCCTTACAAGGGTCCGGCCACGGAGAAGCAGCTGGCTCAGCAGTCCAGATTTGCAGCACGTCAGGCTGTGGCCACCGCCTGGCTCAACGCCAACAAGCCCTCGGAGGCGAATGGCGAGAAGGGCACGGAGGCCTACCAGTACATCCAGAAGCTGAAGCGGCAGTACAGCTTCTCCAACATCACCCAGGTACTCTACAAGTACATGGACGAGAGCAACGTCATCAACCTTCCCCAGGGTGCCGGCGACTCCACCACCCCACCTTCCGGCGGCTCCGGGACGACCACCAAGCGCACCCTCACGCTGAGCGCTAACCCCGCCGCAGGCGGACAGGTGACGGGTGCCGGTCAGTATGACCAGGGCGCTACGGCAAGCATCGCGGCCACGGCCAACAGCGGCTACTCCTTCGTGAAGTGGAGCGACGGCGACACCAACGCCACCCGCTCCATAGTGATGACCGCCGACAAGACGCTCAGCGCCATCTTCAAGGATGAGTCCACGGGTACCGAAGGCGGCGGTGACCAGGGCGGCGGCATGGAGTAAACCCTCTCCCCCCTCTCCCCCGACGACGACAGCCAGCTATTTCCCTCGTTTCTGCAAGGTCAGGAGCGAGGGATTTGCTGTAATATGATGGTCGGTATGGATATTATTCATACCTTTGCAGGCAGGAAGGAAGGAGAAGGAAGCAAAACCAATTCTAACGATAAGCATATGAAGAAAGTAAACACATCTGAAAGCAGTGTGCAAGCTGCTATGCCAAAGACGCTGGCACGGTTTGACCAACATCAGGAACGGTACTATAAGCAACTGCAAAAGCTGCCTTACTTCAATATGGTCAGCGTGGTAATCGAGGAATATATACGCCAGATCGTCGATAAGGGGGCGTTCTGTCTGCGCGTGCAGACCGATGTGCTCGAAAGCATACTCAAGGATGGAAGGCTGCGCAACAAGTTGGAACTCTCCGACGATGTCTATAAGGGACAAAACAAGGAGACGCGCAAGGAAGTGACCCGGATATTGTTTGGCCAAGACCCCGAGACCCTTCAGCCCTGGGAGTTCCACAAATATGGCTACCTCACAAGCCCTGACATGCACAGGGAGCTGATACTCAACTACAGCCTTATCTTCCAATACGGCAGCGTAGTGATGACTTTGCGGAAAGAGCGTATGATGCACCGCACCACGCTCTGCTTTGGCGACTCGCTCAACTTCGGCGCTTGCTCGCACCTCATACCGACGCGTACCGACAGGATTCGAGCCACCTGCATCCCGGGACTGAAGCATGCCGAGAATGCGCTCTTCAGGATGGACGGCATCGGGCTATACCTCTATATTGCCGAAAAGATACTCAGCAACGCCCTTACGGTAGATAACTTCATCAACATCGAGCAGATCACCGAAGATGCCCCTCCTGTATTTCAGTTCATCGAACTTCACTACCACGGCCTGATCGACCTGAAGCGCGACATCGAGCGCATGGACGCCACCGTAGAAAGAGAGGAAGACCGCGCAATCCTCGAAAGAGTGAAGCCACAGTTTGAAGCCCTCGGAATACCATTCAAGATATGGTAAGACAAATAAAGCGCAGGGCTCCCCCCCCTTTCCGCCCCTCCGTGATGGTTAAAGTTATGCGATAAATATAATAAAAGTTTAATTATTTACAATTGCTATAATAATAAATTGCAAGTTTTATGGAGAAAATTTACATTTGCAGCGTTTAATTAAAGAACCATAAGCCTGGATGAAGATTTTTTGAACAGTATTGGCTAAAACAGACCATGAATAAATATGTTTGGACATATTTGCTTCTGCTCTATATGGGTTGCGGCGTATTGAGGGCGCAGGATGCCCCTCCCCATACGGCAACTGACACGATAGGGACGATGCGCTACCGCATCTTCTACCGCGTGAACAGCACCCGTATCGACAGCAGCTACATGGACAACGCCGATCGCCTGCACGAGATAGACCGCTATCTCGCCCGTTCACCCCGGATGGACAGCATCGTCATCTACTCCTACGCCTCGCCCGAAGGGCCCTTCCGTCGCAACAGATACCTGGCCGACAAGCGCGGCGAGATGGCCAAGCGCTACATCCTCTCGCGCCTTCCCGAAGGGAGCACCTTCCACGACAGCCTCATCCACCTCCGACCTGAGGCGGAAAACTGGGAGGGGCTCTACGAAGAGGCCCTGCTCGGCTACCGGGAGGCAGACCGCAACGAGGTGCTCCAGATCCTGACCTCCTCCCTGCCCGATGAGCAGAAGAAGCAGCAGCTCAAGCGGCTCAACCAAGGGCGCTCGTGGCGCACGCTGGTCAAGCAATGCATGCCGCAGCTGCGCTACGCCACGTGGATAGCCGTCTGGGGGCAACTGCCTAAGCTCGAACTGGAACTGCCGCCGCAAGCCGACTACCTGCTTACGCTGACTCCCTGTCCGGCCCCCTCTTTATTACCCCCCCCCTATCAAGCCATCGGCCTATTATATAGAGGATAGACACACCGTGGTGGCCATCAAGAGCAACCTGCTCTACGATGCCATCACGTGGCTCAACTTTGCCATCGAGGTCCCCTTCAGCCAACGTTTCTCCCTGCTCTATTACCACCAGTTCCCCTGGTGGCGTGGCGGACAAAACAACAACAAGTACTGTATGCGCTTCCTGGGCATCGGCGGCGAGGCACGCTGGTGGTTCCGCCCCATGCCGAGGCCCGCCGACCCGAAGCACGTGAAGCGCGACAAGCTGATGGGCCACTTCCTCGGCCTCTACGGCCAAGGGGGCAAATGGGACTTTGAGCGCAAGCGCCGCTACTGCTACCAGGGGGAGTTCTGGAGCGCAGGCCTGACCTACGGCTACGCCATGCCCATCGGACGGCGGCTCAACCTGGAGCTTTCCCTCTCCGTGGGCTACGCCTCCATCCCCTACCGCCACTACTTCCCCACCGAAGACTACGAGCTGCTGATACGCGACCGCAACAAGACGGGCACCTGGCACTACGTGGGCCCCACCAAGGCGGAGGTGGCGCTCGTGCTGCCCATCCTGGTGAAGACCAGGAAGAAAGGAGGTGTGCTATGAAGGGCCGTTTCTGCTGTCTGCTGTGCACCGCCTTGCTGCTCCTGCTCACGGGCTGCGAGCACCGACCGCTCGTGGACCTCAACAACGTACACTACGTGCGGGTCTATATCGACGAGTCCCTGCGCAACGTCACCTTCGGCTTCTACAACAACGCCCTGTGGCACCCCACCTTCGAGCGCCCCAAGGTGATGCGTGTGGCCCTCTGCCAGGCGGGCACGGGGCAGGTGGTGACGGATGCCTACCTGCAGCACACGGGGAGCGACGAGCAAGGCTTCTACCTCGACGGCTACATCACCGCCGAACCGGGACAGTATGAGCTGATGATCTACAACTTTAGCACCGAATCGACGGTGATAGCCCACGAAGGCTCCTACCCCGACGCGACGGCCTACACCAACCCCGTGGCCTCCTACTACTACGCCTCGATGCCCGGGGTGCGTGCCATCGCGCAGGAAGAGAAGCTGGTCTATGAGCCCGACCACCTCTTTGTCTCCACGCGCCAAGGGCTGACCCTCCCCTACCTGGACCGCATGGACACCGTGCGCCAGGCGGATGGCCACTGGCTGCGGGCCGAATCCATCGTCTATAGCTACTACATGCAGGTGCGCGTGCGGGGCATCGAGTACGTCAACTCCTCGGCTTCGCTGCTCACGGGCCTGGCCGGTTCGAAGGGCGTGACCAGCCGCACGATGCATGCCGACGACCCCGTGGCCATCTTCTTCAACATGCTCTCCGTGGAGTACGACGACGAGCCGCAGACGCGCACAGAGGCCTCAGAGGGCCACGAGGCAGGCGAAGGCCGCACAGCCATCATCTACAGCACATTCAACACCTTTGGCAAATTGCCCGCCGAATACACCCACCTGCAGATTACGTTTGAGTTCATCAAGCCCGACGGCAGTTCGCAGGTGGAGACGATGGATATCACCCCGATGTTTGACACGCCCCAGGTCAAGGACCAGCAATGGATCATCCTGGACCGCGAGATTGTCATCACCCCACCGCCGGCCATGGACGACGGAGGCGGCTTCACGCCCGACGTCGGTGAATGGGAGGACATCAACAGCGAAATACCCATCTGATCGCATTGAAAGAACAAAAAGATTACAATTAAAATAATGTTTTACCAATCAAAACAAAAAACGTATGAAGAAGTTATTATTTTTGGCAGCCATGTCGAGCGTAGCGCTGGCAAGTTGCGTGAGTGACGAAAGTCCGTCGATCGACGCTACCCCCAGTGGGAAGGCGATTTCTTTCAATGCCCCAGTAATGTATTCGCAGACCAAAGCGGTAGTACATACTGGCGAAATAGTGGGGACATATCCTACCGATGAAGCATTCTGTGTCTATGCTGTTTGGACTCCGGAAAGCTATACAAAGTGGGATGCAACTGGCAACAGTGCCAAATGGTATATGAGTACTGGTGGAGCCGGCATTAAAGTCAAATATGACGCAGGAATTGATGATGGAACTACTCCAGGTAATGGAGCATGGGCACCTGAAACAAACTATTATTGGCCCAAGAATGGCTATTTGACCTTTGCTGCCTATTCTCCAGCTGATGCAGCAGGCACATTCAATTATGGAGCCAATGGCTTGACCATTACAGGATTTACAGTAGATGGAACGGCAAGCAATCAATACGACTTGATGTACAGCGATCGCGCTTACAACAAGACAACAAGTACAGTTGGATCGAACACTATGTATGATGGTGTAGATATTAAGTTCTATCATGCTCTTTCAAGCATCAAGTTTAAGGTCAAGCTGTATGAAGATTATGATGTGAATACCATAATTACTTTAACTGGCATTACGGTGAATAAAGTAAAATCTAAGGGTGATTTTAAAGAGACTATTACAGATGGAGCTTCATACGACGCAGCCCCTGAGTGGACCAATCAAACAGATGAGATATCGACAGCTTATAGAGCTTATCCTAAAACGACAGAAACTCAACAAGTCTTATACAATGGTGGTACTGCTCAAGAACTTACAGATGGATCAAATCAGACTTCTAACGACCTAATACTGTTACCTCAGACATTGGGTGATGAAGCAATTATTACGGTCAATTATACAATAAAGTCTAAGGACAGTGCTGAAATTAATCAATCAGCAGAGGTTCGAATCAAGAGCCTTACACCAAAATGGGAAATTGGCACGCGCTATACCTATACGATTATTTTCGCTTTGGACAAGATTTACTTTGCTCCTTCTGTTGAGAACTGGATAGATGATTCTAGTGAAATAGACATCTAAAATCTAAAAGAAACCATTTTCAACCCGTGGGGACCGCTGGATAGCGTCCCTGCGGGTTACCCCCTTGAATGCTTTTACACCATAATCTTTGACGACATGATACAGATGCTTCTCTCTTCGCTGCGTGGTCTGCTTGGAAAGACATGGCGCTGGACAGGTGGGTGGGTCGTGCTGTGCATGGTTGCTTGCAACGGCAACGATGCAGAGCCTCTACCCGAGACACCCCCTCTGAGCAATATACCTATCCGATGGGACGTGGAGTCGGTAGAGGGAATGAAAGGGAATACACGTGGACTGATTGGGGATGCCACCGGCCTGAAGGCTGCTTGCAGCACGGGCGGACAGAGCATCGGCATTTGGGCCGACTATACCATCAACATAGGCGGCACGGAGCAGACCTCGAAGAACGTGTTTGGCAATACCAAGCTCTCCTTCTTCGACAAAGCGGATGGCAACCCCCATAGCCACTGGAACTATGAGGGCACCGACCTCTATTGGGCCATCGGTGGCGAATACACCTTCCGGGCCTACTACCCGCAGAGCCTCAACAGCGCGGTGGTCAGCTCTTCGGATGCCGACCTCTTCATGATTGACTACAACTGCGAGACCATGCAGCAGGACCTGATGGTGGCATACAACGCGGTGGATACCAAGAGCTATGACCTCTCCGAACCCGTGCCGCTCCAATTCATCCATACCCTGTCGGCGCTGCGCTTTCGCTTTCAGTTCAGCTACGACTACGACGACACCGACCAGCTCACCTCCTGCTGGCTGGTCAACGATGCGGCCAATGCCCTCCATACCGTGGGGCTGATGGTCTATGGCGATACGGACCCCACGGACGATGTCGGTGGCAAGCCCAACACGCCCCAAGCGCTCGATTGGCGACTCACCTACGCCCCCGGTGTGGGAGTCCCCTTCTACGAATGGGCACACGGCAGCGGACTGCCCTTCAAGAAGGATAATCAGAGCGATGCCGATGAGTCGGAGAAGGCCGTAGCCTATACCGATGCCGCCAACAGCTCCACGGGTGCCGGCTATGCCACGAACGACGGCTGGCTCCTGATCCCGCCGCAAAGCTCTACGGGCAACGTGCGCCTCTACTTCACCACCGGGCGAAGCGGTAGTGTGGCCTATAGCGTACAGCTGCCCCAGGTGACAGGCACCGATGCGGCTGGAGCCAACGCCAGCGGCACGCTGTTCATACCCAGTTACCGCTACACCTATACCATCACCATCAGCCGTACCGACCTGAAGCTCACCCTCAGCATCGCGCCGTGGAACCGCCTCAACTCGTCGTACGACATCTCATTCTAGACAATAACACCCCGTGACCTATGAATATGCTTCACCATCCCCTCAGCGCCCTGCTGCTCCTCCTCGCCGCCCTGCCGTGGCTCAGCTCCTGCAGCAGCGACCAGCCCCTCCAGCAACAGGAAGAGGAGCAATGGGCCAACCTCTCCGTCAGCCTCTCCGTACCTCATATCAGCATCCACACCCGAGGCATCGCCGATGATGACGACCCCTCGGGCTGGGACGATTGGCAGAAGGCCGTAGATGGGCAAATGCTCTACCACGTGACCCTCTTCCTAATGGACAAAGACGGTACCCTGGTGGGGTATCGCAACCTGGTGGCTGGCAGCAGCGACATAATAAAGGACCCCAAAGCCGATGAGGGAGAGAACAGCATCAGCACCACGGCAGCGGTAGCCAGCTTCAATTACCTGCACCCGCTGCATGGCGCTGCAGATAGCTCGGTGGAGCGCCTCAAGGGAGAGCGCTACACCCTGGTGGCCGTGGCCAATCACTCAGCCACGACGCTGAGCAGCAAAAGCTATTCAGGGCTGACGGATTTACAGACCAAGATAAGCACGATCACCACCGCCTTTAATGCAGCAGCTGCAAGCGGCGGCATTGCCAACTTTACCAGCACATACAACGACTTTATCCAGTACAAGATTGCCGCAGGAGGTGACTACATCTGCCCGCAGCAACCGCAGCCGCTGGTGCTGGTCAAGCACATTGACCTCCACCCCGGCAACAACGAAGTGACGGGCGAACTGCTCCGCACCTACTCACGCATCCGCATCGAGGTGCAAAACAACAGCGACTCGCAAGACCTCACGGTCCAGGAGCTGAGCTTCTGCGACTACTTCGCCCAGCAAGAGGCTTACCTCTTCTATAACCCCGACAACCTCGACAGCCGCTTCACGGGAATGTCTGTCGGCAGCCCCACGGTCACCTCCACAGAGGCCATCAAGCCATTTGTAGCAAACCAGACCATCGCCAAGCGCAACGGCAGCGGAGCCAACCAGAGCGCCGTCATCTTCGACAGCTACATGCTGGAGAGCAAAAACAGCACCAACCAGACCTACACCTATCGCCTGAAGGTAGCCTACGTAGGCGCTCCCTCCAAGGAAGGGTATGAACTGGTTACCACTACCCCCATCGGCACCACCTCCGCCTTGAAGAGCGCATGGGACAGCGGAATCACCCATTACGCCATGCAGAATCAGAACAACCAATATCGTTATTTAATCAATAACGGTTCAACCGTGGGGAGCGCAGATGTGGAGCTCACCGATGTGGTGGAGGCCTTCAGAGGTGGAGATCTCAAGCACGTCTGGGAGCTGGAAGCGTACCAAGCGAACAATTACAGATTCTACATCAAGAGCGCTACGGGAGGACAACCATACATCGGCACACCGCAGCGAAGTGTCAATATATCTCTCCTGGCCACTAAGAGTCCCTATTTCACCTTTTCGGAAAACAACGGCAAGCTCTGCATGAAATCAAGTGTAGGCAACAAAGATAATTCCTCAGGTGACTACATCAACGTCTATGGGGGTCAACAAGATATGGTTGCCGGATGGCATGATACTAGTTCCGGATCACAATTCCACCTCTACCCCATCAAGAAGAAAGTCATCGAGCCGAAATTTGATGCCGACATTGAGTTGAAGACCATCGACGCGCAGACGGCGGTGGTGACACCCGTGACGCAAATCAACCGCAACGACTTCATCAACGTACTCGTCACCGTAGCCTACAACGAATACTCGGGAAAGTTCAAGTTTGAAGTCAATCCCTGGACGACCAAGAACGAAGAGATTACTTACGAATAATATTGGAAACACCTATGACAAAAACCTTCGATATGATGAGACCATCTGGACCCAGATACCCCCACCTGCTGGCAGCGGCATGGATGCTGCTGCTCTGCCTCTGCACGGCCTGCAGCGACGACACATTCGGCGATGCCCACAGTTCTGAGACAGGACCCAAGACCTGGGCCACGCTGCGCTTCAGCTCCACGGCACGGCAGGAGGTGAAGGTCACGACACGCGCCACGCTCGACATCGTGCCCGAATCGCGCGTAGCCAACTTCTTCCTCTTTATCTTCGACGCCTCGGGCAACCGCCTCTACGTACACTACTTCGATGCTGACAGCCGCCAGGACACCGAGGCTTTGATGCAGACCTCCCTGAAAGACAGCTGGTGGGTGCAGAACCTGGACAACAACCTCATCACCCAGACCAAAGGCTCGGCACGCATCTTTGCCCCTGAGGTGACCAACGCCAAGCTCTACATGATAGCCAACATTGATGCCGACATGGTGAACATCTCCCCCGAGAGCCTCAACTTCATCCGCACGGAGAGCGACCTGCAGAACCTGACCGCCAAGCTCAACCAAGAGATCACCTCGCGCAATGGCTACTTCCCCATGGAAGGAAGGCTCGGAGTGGACATCAGCAGCGACGGAGCCATTACCGCCACAGAGGGCGGCGATGCCACGGTGCAGCTGACACGCCTCGATGCCAAGATTACGGTCAAGGTACGCGTAGCTACCAAACACGAACTGAGCAGCACCGACGCATCGGGCATCACGACCAAACAGACCCTGAAAGAGTTTGTCCCCGAGTCATGGCGCGTGGTCAACGTGCCCAAAGGGTGCTACGTCGTTCCACAGACCGACGATTACGACGCCGCTGGCTACTTCAACACCGAGACACTCACCTTCGAAGGGCAGAGCACGGAGAACTTTACCTACGATAACAAAGGCACCCCGACGCAAGTGGAGAGCACCGTCAACAGCTTCTCCTTCTACATGATGGAGAACCGGGAGAGCAAAGCCAAGAAGCTAACCGTAAGCAATAACTTCCATCTGCGCGACCGCCGCATCAAGAGCGCCTCGACCGGTGCCTACGACACCTCCAGCGGCCTCTGGGAGTATGCCCCCGAGGAGGGCACCTACCTGGAGATACGCGGACAGGTCATCATGGACGTGGACGTGAGCGACGAGGCCAAGACCCAGCAGCTCTGCGCCGACGTACTCTACTACATCCATCTGGGCGACTTTGCCTCCGACAAAGACGACTACGACATCCTCCGCAACCACTCCTACACCTACACCATCACCATCAAGGGACTCAACAACATCGAGGCGGAGGTGACCTCCTCGCAAATGAATGACCCCACGAAGGTGGAAGAGAAGAACTCCGGTGCCACGGGCAACGTCTATATCGCCAAGGAGAGCATCTTCACCTTTGATGCCCACTACGGCCAGCGCGTCTTCTGCTTCGATGCCAAGTACATCAAGCCCGAGACCGTAACCTGGTATGTCAAGACCCCCTTCGGCAAGGAGGGCGTGCCAGAGAAGGTGGGCGACACCGAGATTCCCTCGGGTATGGACTATAAGTGGGTACACTTCCAGGTCAATGAGGTGGATGGCACGACCGGCTGCTACTCGCAGAACAACCGCTCCTACCCGGGCGACAGCTACACCTACCCCACGCACGAGGACGGGCTGATGGATGTCATCCAGTTTACCGAGTTCATCAAGGAGGAGACGCGCAAGCTCAACAACGGTCAGCCCAACCGGTTCATCGAGGAAGAAGACCCTGCCCTGAAAGCCAAGTTCCCCGACGACCCCACCAAGTACAAGCGCCACCGCATCTACTGCACGGTCTATATCGACGAATATTATTACGAGGCGGACCCCATCACGGGTGAGAAGCGGCCCGAACTCTGGAAGGAGTTTGTCAACCAGCCCAACCGCATGATGCACATCCTCTGCGACAGCGAGCGCAGCCTCGATGGGGAGAGCACCGCCACAGGGAGCGTCATCACCCTGCGCCAACGCTCCATCCAGACCCCCTACAACATCAACAACCCCACCCTGGCCACCGCCTGGGGCTGCGAGCAGGTCGATGAGACGCTCGATTACCACCTCTTCTTCCATCCGGGGGAGAGCTTCGCTAGCGGAGGAGATATTACCCCAAATGCCACCTACGCTAATAACCGGGGTAACGACGACCAATACAACGGGCTCTACAACACCTGCTGTCTGCTCCGGCTGATCAATGGCAGCAGCTATGACTCCTCCATCGCCTGGGACACCTACCTGGATTACGCACGCCCCAACGACTACAACGACTATGACAACAACGGCATCATCTTCCTCAGGAAGGATTACCTCTCCATGCTCTACTCCGTGCTGATGCGCAACCGCGACAACAACGGCAACGGCAAGATTGACCCCGAAGAGATGCGCTGGTACATCGCTTCGACCGACCAGCTCGTGGGCCTCTTCATGGGCGACCTGGGTCTGGCCCAAGATGCCCAGCTCTACCCCACCAGTGTGCGCGACGCAGAGGGTACTGTGGATAACAGTAGCGATCGCTTCAATGGCTCCCACAAATGGCGTAGCCACGTCATTGCAAGCACCCAATATTATGATGCAAGAACAGGAACGTACTACCCCACCCGGATGTGGGCTGAGGAAGGTGTTTCCACAGGTGGTTACACCGCATCATGGGGCAAACAACCAATCCTCACGATGCGCTGTATGCGCAACCTCGGCATGACAGACCCTACGACCACCACCATCCTGAATAAGAGCAACATTCCCGATGAACTGTTCAAAGTAAGTCAAGAGGGTTCAGGCAGTAGTGCGGTATATACATTCGACCTGAGCAACATCAACGAGAAGTCCATCCGCTTCTACACCTCGCGTGAGCTGGAGCCATCGGACGAGACCAACGAGATGAGCCGCCTCTACAAGAAGTTTGTCACGGGCGATGTGAGCACGAGTTCCTACACCTACGAGAACGTCAAGAGCATGCTTGATGCCGGCAACTCGCCCGTTACCCAGGAGGGTTACCGCATCCCCAACGTCCGCGAAGCCGCCTTGATGGCCCTCTATATCAAGGATAGTGACTGGTGGACTGGAGACCACCAAGTACTGTGTTGCAGCTACTTCTCTCATTCGCTCACATACGGCGATGGTAAAGCGAATGATGACGACACCTGGAACTTCAAGAAGGAGTGGGTCAATATCATTGGTAAAACAACTGAGAAAAAGATTCGCTACGTAAAAGACGTCAAGTAGCTGCAAAAAGAACTGTCCCAACAGGTGCGGACATTTGTCCGGATAGGTGCGGAAAAATGTCCGCACCTGACCGGAACGTGTGTAATGCTTGTTACTCTATCATCACGCCCTTAGTGGCGCGGCGGGTGAGGCTGGTGGCTATCTGCTCCAGCTTGACCTGCGGTGCTGCGCTCCAGGTGAATGAACTGCTACGGGTGCTGGATGCTGCATCGCCCTTGGCATCACCCCCTGACTCACCGGCGATGTAGGATAAGGCGGCGGAAAGGAGAGCCTCTTCAGGATTGCCCAGCGGGAAGAAATTGGCCAGGTAGCTGTTCTCGTCCATGCGCAAGGAGGAAGCGGGAGAGAATCCTTTGTCGTAATCGCTCTTGCCGAGGGCGTTGTAAATCTTGCAAATCATGGGGGTCATGGTCACCATCTGCGCGGCATTGTCGAAGCTGCGGGCACCCATGTTCTTGCCCACGGTGGTGGTGCCTATCTGGATCACCTCCAGGTAGGGCATCAGGCAGTTGATGA
The DNA here is from genome assembly GCA_945831575.1 of uncultured Mediterranea sp. Taxonomy (GTDB): domain Bacteria; phylum Bacteroidota; class Bacteroidia; order Bacteroidales; family Bacteroidaceae; genus Bacteroides. Next base: position 8,049 of record CAMACX010000017.1, on the reverse strand, counting down.
CCATCTCTGAGGCGGAGGCGGTCTCGCCCGAGGTAAGCACAAAGAGGCGCTTGAGGTCGAGGTTGGTACCCTGACCGATGCGGGAGGCATCGAGCATCATCTCCACGGATTGCAACCGGGCGTTGTACTCCAGCAGGGCCAGGGGCTGACCGAGCGCAGAGGCAGGGGCCAGCAGGGTGGCAAGCAGCTGGGCACAGCTGACGTAACCGCCATTGTTGTAGCGCAAGTCGAGCACCAGTTCGCTGATGCCTGCCTCTGCCAGCTGCGTGGAGGCTTGGCGCAGGTCATCGTCGTAGTTGGTGGCGCTGCCCGTGGCCGAGGCGCTGTAGGCCATGCCGGGGGTGAAGTGATTGTAAGCCAAGTAACCCACGCGGGTACCATTACCAAGGTCAAACGCCTTGACGCAATGGACGGGGTTATCATCGACAGCGCGTGCCGCAGGGAGCCGTCGAGGATTCTCCCCGGTAGCCACCACTTGCTTCGACTCGGCATCGTAGTGCCCCACCGTAATCTCGGCAGCCGGTCCTCCCAGCAGCGCGGTGTAGTTCTTCTTGGTGAGGGGAGCACCGTTGAGGCTCATCACCCAGTCGCCACGCTGCAAGCCGGCTTCACCGGCAGGACTATCGGCCACGGTGTAGAGCACGTGGGCATAGTAAGCCGTATCGTTGACCTTGGTCACGCTGTACTCCAAGCCGTAGCTGTAGTCGGTGGAGCCTATGCTCCTCGTGGCGGCACCCGTGGTGTAGAGGCTGTCGATAGACGAGAACTTGTCGCTGGCGTTGAGCAGCCCCTTGAAGAAGGTGGCCGGAGCCTGGAAGTAGTTGAGGTTCTTCGACTCGGGCATCTCCTCTGCCCAGTAGTACCACACGCGCATGGTGTCGTCAATCCAGCGGTCGGTGGCCGTCTGTGTGGCATAGGCGGCCCAGCGGTCCTCGCCGCAGCCGCTCATGGCAAGGCTCAGCCCCAACAGGGCAGCCAGCAGATAGGGTATGGTCTTTGCATTCATCTCTTTTTGTTTTTTTTCAACTACGAGCTGTTTTTTTAGCTACGAGCTACGAGTGTTAGCTACGAGCTACAAGCTACAAGTAATACTGATTCTATTTATGCTTATTGGGGTGTAAAGATAGCGCAAGCTTAGAGAAAATACAAAAGAATGCTTGATGGTTTCAAAATTAATCGTACTTTTGCACAAAATTTAATAAAAGTACGAAGAGTTAAGCTGTAAGAACCATGAATTTCCTGGAAGAAAAGATTCTGCGCGACGGAATTATCAAAGAGGGCAATATCCTGAAAGTCGATAGTTTCCTCAACCATCAGATTGATGTAGATACCATCCGACAGATGGCCTACGAGTTTAAACGCCGCTTCCGTGGCATCGAGGTGACCAAGGTGCTCACCATCGAAGCCAGCGGCATAGCCATTGCCACCCTGATTGGCCACCTCTACGATGTGCCCGTGGTGTTTGCCAAGAAGAGCGAGACTGCCAACAGCACCGATGACAAGTACGTGTCGAAGGCCTTCTCGTTCACCCACAAGCGCCACAACAACGTATTTGTCTCGAAGCCCTACCTCTCGGCTACGGACAAGGTGCTGATAGTTGATGACTTCCTGGCCGATGGCGAGGCTTGCCATGCGCTCATCGACCTGGTGAAGCAAGCCGGTGGCGAGGTGGTGGGTATCGGCATCGCCATCGAGAAGGGGCAGCAGAAGGGTGGCCGCGAACTGCGTGCCGAGGGCTACCGCTTGGAGTCCATCGCCATCATCGAGTCGATGGAGTGGCAGACTCAGACCATCCGCTTCAGGGAGCAACCGCAGCAGCCGCTGGTCAACACCAGCCTGAAGCAAGGATAAGAGGCCGGCCGATGGAATGCTGACGGATATAAATTAATGCTGACTGATATAAATTATTGCAGAATGATATGAGCAATCAAAGCATCTACTCGCTGGATGGTCGTGTGCCGCTGCAGCAGGCCATCCCCTTTGGACTGCAGCACGTGCTGGCCATGTTTGTGGCCAACATCACTCCGATGATTATCCTGGCCAATGTGGTGGGCATCGACCCGGCCCTGAGCGCCAACCTGGTACAAAACTGCATGGTGATAGCCGGTATCGGCACGCTGATTCAGCTCTATCCCGTATGGCGCATCGGTTCGCGCCTGCCCATCGTGATGGGCATCAGTTTCACCTTCCTCTCGCTGGCCATCGCCATCGCCTCCACGCAGGGCATGGGCACGCTGATGGGAGCCGTCATCGTGGGCGGAATCCTGGAGGGTTGCCTGGGCCTCTGCTCCAAGGCGTGGACCCGCTTCATCACCCCCGTGGTGGCTGCAACGGTGGTCACCGCCATCGGATTCTCGCTGCTCCCCATCGGTGCCAACAGCTTCGGCGGCGGACAAGGGGCAGCCGACTTCGGCCAGCTGCACCACTGGATCGTAGGCACGGTCACCCTCTTCACCTGCCTGCTGACCCATGTCTATGCACGCGGCTTCCTGCGTTCGCTCTCCATCCTGATGGGGCTGATCGTGGGCTATGTGGTAGCACTCTGCATGGGACTGATTGACTATTCGGCCCTCCAGGAGAGCGACATCGTGGCCCTGCCCAAGCTGCTCCCCTTCACGCCCGAATTTCACCTCGGCACCATTCTGGCCATCTTCTGCGTCTATCTGGTATCGGCCACGGAGACCATCGGCGACACCTCGGCCCTCTGCTCCAGCGCGTTGGGCCGTGAGGTGAAGGAACGCGAACTGGGAGCCTCCGTGTCGTGCGACGGCTTTGTCAGCTCCGTAGCGGGCCTGTTTGGCTGCACCCCCATCACCAGCTTCTCACAGAATGTAGGACTGGCAGCCATCTCCAAGGTAATCAACCGCTTTGCCATAGCCACAGGAGCGGTCATCATGATCCTGGGTGGCCTCTTCCCCGCCGTGGGCATCCTGCTCACCACGATACCCCAGGCCGTACTGGGTGGCTGCACGCTGATGATGTTCGGCAGCATCCTCTTTGCCGGATTCGGTATGCTGGCCAAGAGCGGCTTCACGCAGCGCAACATGATCATCGTGAGCATCTCGCTCAGCGTGGGACTGGGCTTCACGCAGGCCTCGTCGCTCTTCAGCATCTTCCCTGACATGGTGAAGACCATCTTTGCCGACAACTGCGTGGCCGTGGTCTTCCTGCTGGCCCTGCTGCTGGAGCTGACCCTGCCCAAGAAAGTGGAATAATGACTCAACAAAAAGGCAATATTCAAAAACAAAAAGACAATATTCAAAACTAAGATTATATTCAACAAAGTTATGAAAAAGAACATTCTCATGATGCTGCTGTGCGCCATGGCGGCGCTGGCTCAGGCACAAAACCTGCAAGTGCACTACGACTTTGGACGCAAGATCTATTCCGATGAAGAGAGGACGCGACAGATGGTAACCCTCACGTTCGAACAATTCAAGGCCGACCAGCTAGGTTCTTGGTTCTGGTTTATTGACCTCGACATGTACCACGACGGCATGAAGGGTGCCTACACCGAAATCTCACGCGAGTTTACGCTGACCTCCACCTCACCAAGCTCTTCGCTGGCTGCCCACATCGAGTACGACGGCGGCATGACCACCTTCAAGGACGGCGGAGGCACGCGCTTCCAGAATGCCGTGCTCGTGGGTCCGGCATGGAATGGCCACAACAGCGACTTCTCGGCCACCTGGTCCGTACAGGCCATGTACAAGCACTTTATGAAGTACAAGGAGAGCAAAGCCTACGCCTCATTCCAGCTGACGGGCGTATGGGGTGTGACGTTTGCCGGCGGCAAAGGCACCTGCTCGGGCTTCATCGACCTGTGGCGCGGTGAGCAGGCCAACGGTCACGGCCAGCTGGTGCTCCTCACCGAACCTCAGCTGTGGTACAACGCCACCAAGCACTTCTCCATCGGCACGGAGATTGAGGTGAGCAACCACTTCATCTTCCCCGAATGCGCCAGCGACAAGAGCTTCTACATCAACCCCACCCTGGCCGTGAAGTACAACTTCTAAGGCCGTGTCAAGGCGGTATGATTTATCTTTTCAATCCTGATACGGAGATGGCCTTGAGGGAGGGCGAATCCTCCTTCTACATCGCACCGGCACCTGTGCGGCAGATGGCGCGTGACCTGGCGCTGCTGCCGCTCTGGCTGGGCGGTGAAGGGGATGGCGTGCTGGTAGAAGAGCTGCCTCCATCTGGCTTCATGGAGCAATTGCACTCGCTGTTTCCCTGGCTAAAGCTACCTGCGGTGCTCTTGCCACAGCAATTGCGCACACTGCGTCCCTCCGTGGATGAAGCATCATGCCCCCTCTCAGACTACAACACCCTACCCTTCACCCCCTGGGGATGGAACCCTACCCTCTTTGCCAAGCTGCGCCACTGGGGCGTGAGTTGCCCCAAAGAAGAGGCCGCTGCTCCCCTGCGCTATGCCCTGGGCAATAAGACCAACCTCGAGCATCTGGACCGCGAGCTGATGGACCGTGGCCTCCGCTCTGCCCGGCAACGCCACTTCACCATCCACAATATGAATGAGGCAGAAGAGCTGTTGGTCCACGAAACCCGACTCTTCAGCCAAGGCTTCTTGCTCAAGGAGGGGTACTCGTCGAGCGGTAGAGGCCACCGCTGGTGTCGCCCTGCCTCTCTCCCCCTTTCATCAGAGCTATGCCAATGGATTATGCGGCGCACCGAACGGGGCGAGACCATCGATATGGAACCGCTCTACGACAAGGTGGCCGACCTGGCCCTCCTCTTCTACCTCTCCCCGGGAGGCCGAGCCTGCTTCACCGGCTACTCCCTCTTCGAGACCACCGCTGAAGGGGCCTACCGCAGCAACCTCCTCGCCTCTGACAAAACCATCCTCCATCACCTCGCCCAACTGATTGACCCGACACTCATCGAAGAGGCCAAGCAGACCCACCTTCATCTACTGGAAGAGCAATACCCCACCCTGGGTGGTCCCGTAGGCATCGACATGATGATCTACCGCGAAGCCGACAGCGGCACCCTCGCCCTCCACCCTGACGTGGAAGTCAATCCCCGTCCCACCATGGGACTCGTGGCCCGCCGTCTCTACGACCGCCTGCTTGCACCTCACGCCCCCAGCCGCGAAGGCACCCAATCACCGTGGCGCTTCATAGTAGAAGGTTCTGCCTCATCCACCCAGCTTCAGCAGCGCCATGCCAACGACCAGCGGCAGCATCCCCTGCGGTGCGATGCCCACGGCCGGCCCGTCAGCGGCTACCTCCCCCTTACTCCCATCCAGTCCGACACCCGCTTCCGCGCGTACATTATACGATAATCGCACCACGTTTTAGAATTATTTCACGGAGAAAATAGTTTTTTGCTAACTCTACTTTGCATTTCTAAAAAAATGCACTACCTTTGTGCCCTGATAAGCTGATAAGTTACAAAATGGAAGCATTCTATCGTACACACGCATATCTCGTTGAGCACACAAACGCCCCTGTGCGCCGTGCCCTTATGGACGAAATCGACTGGAGCGACCGTCTTATCGGCATCAAAGGTACCCGTGGCGTGGGAAAGACCACCTTCCTGCTGCAATACGCCAAGGAGAAGTACGGCACCGACCGCTCGTGCCTCTTCATCAACATGAACAATTTCTACTTCTCCGACCACAGCATCGTGGACTTTGCCTACGAATTCCACCGCCGTGGGGGCAAGGTGCTGCTCATCGACCAGGTGTTCAAGCACCCGGGGTGGAGCCAGGAGCTGCGCACCTGCTACGACCGCTTCCCCAAGCTCAAGATTGTATTCACCGGCTCCTCGGTGATGCGCCTCAAGGAGGAGAACGCTGAGCTGCGCGACATCGTGAAGAGCTACAACCTGCGCGGATTCTCCTTTCGCGAGTACCTCAACCTGATGACGGGCAACAACTTCCCCGCCTATTCGCTCGAAGAGATCCTCTCTGACCACGAGCACATCGCCAAGACCATCCTCTCCAAGACGCACCCCACAGCCTACCTGCAGGACTATCTGCACCACGGCTTCTACCCCTTCTTCCTGGAGAAACGCAACTTCTCGGAGAACCTGCTCAAGACGATGAACATGATGATTGAGGTGGACATCCTCCTCCTCAAGCAGATTGAGCTCAAATACCTGCACAAGATCAAGAAGCTGCTCTACAAGCTCGCCGTGGATGGTCCACAGGCACCCAACGTGAGCCAGCTGGCCGCAGACATCGAGACCTCACGCGCCACGGTGATGAACTACATCAAGTACCTGGCCGACGCACGCCTCATCAACATGATCTTCCCTGCCGGTGAGGAGTTCCCCAAGAAGCCCTCCAAGATCATGCTCCACAACAGCAACCTCATGTACTCCATCTACCCCGTGAAGGTGGAGGACCAGGACGTGCTCGACACCTTCTTCGTCAACACCCTCTGGAAAGACCACAAGGTGAACCGGGGCGACAAGAACTGCACCTTCATCGTAGATGACGTGATGCCCTTCAAAATCTGCCCCGAAGGTACCAAAATCAAGAACAACCCGGGTGTGACCTACATCCTACACAAGGCAGAGCTGGGGCGCGGCAACCTCATCCCGCTGTGGCTGCTCGGATTCCTCTACTGATGCCCGCATACCGTGGGCGCACACAAACTATATAATATAAGTAAGGTACATGTTATTTTGAACAGAAAAACAGAAACAGAGATAATAAAACATAATCGTACAACCCAACAATTAATTGTTAAATTATGGCTAAAGAAAAAAAATTCATCACCTGTGATGGCAACCAGGCCGCTGCGCATATCTCGTATATGTTCTCAGAAGTGGCTGCTATCTACCCCATCACTCCCTCATCTACGATGGCAGAATACGTAGATGAATGGGCTGCCCAAGGCCGCAAGAACATCTTCGGTGAGACAGTCCTGGTACAGGAAATGCAGTCAGAAGGCGGTGCCGCCGGTGCCGTACACGGTTCGCTGCAGGCTGGTGCCCTGACCACCACGTACACCGCTTCTCAGGGCCTGCTGCTGATGATCCCCAACATGTACAAGATTGCCGGTGAGTTCCTGCCCTGCGTATTCCACGTATCGGCACGTACCCTCGCTTCGCACTCACTTTGCATCTTCGGCGACCACCAGGACGTGATGTCAACCCGTCAGACGGGCTTCGCCATGCTGGCTGAAGGCTCCGTACAGGAGGTTATGGACCTGGCCGGTGTAGCCCACCTGTCAACCATCAAGAGCCGCGTGCCCTTCGTCAACTTCTTCGACGGCTTCCGTACCTCGCACGAGATCCAGAAGATTGAGATGCTGGAGAACGACGACCTGGCTCCGCTCATCGACCAGAAGGCGCTGGCTGAGTTCCGCAGCCGTGCCCTGAGCCCCGAGCACCCCGTTGCCCGTGGTATGGCCGAAAACCCCGACACCTTCTTCACTCACCGCGAGAGCTGCAACAACTACTACGATGCCGTTCCCGCCATCGTGGAGGAGTACATGAACGAGATCAGCAAGATCACCGGTCGTCAGTATGGCCTGTTCGACTACTACGGTGCTCCCGATGCTGAGCGCGTCATCATCGCCATGGGCTCTGTAACGGAAGCCATCCGCGAAGTCATTGACTACCTGACCGCCCAGGGCGAGAAGGTGGGCTTGGTGGCTGTTCACCTCTACCGTCCCTTCTCAGCCAAGCACTTCCTGGCTGCTGTGCCCAAGACGGCCAAGCGCATTGCCGTGCTCGACCGCACGAAGGAGCCGGGTGCCAACGGCGAACCCCTCTACCTCGACGTGAAGGACTGCTTCTACGGCCAGGCCGATGCTCCCGTCATCGTAGGTGGCCGCTACGGTCTGGGTTCTAACGACACCACGCCTGCTCAGATTCTGGCTGTGTATGAGAACCTCGGCTTGCCCGAACCCAAGAACCACTTCACCGTGGGCATCATCGACGACGTGACCTTCACCTCGCTGCCTCAGAAGGAAGAGATTGCCCTGGGTGGTGCCGGCATGTTCGAAGCCAAGTTCTACGGCCTCGGTGCTGACGGTACCGTAGGCGCCAACAAGAACTCTGTGAAGATTATCGGTG
>CAMACX010000016.1 GCA_945831575.1 uncultured Mediterranea sp. | reverse complement strand
CCGCATCATCCGCCTCTACGACGGCAAGATAGTCAACCGGCTGGAGCTGTAACCATCCAATGGACTGGAATAGTTAGAATATTTTACTAATTCATTGCGACCTATTGAACTCTAGTTTACCCTGAAGGTACCCTGTAGTCCCACTATCCCTCCTCTAGGATGACTCTAATGTTCCTCCGTAATGAAGCCGATTTGAACTCGATTTGAAGTCGATGAATCTCTAATTTTTCATCGAGTTCAAATCGAGTTCAAATCGAGTTCAAATCGAGTTCACCCCCTAGTTACTTTAGCCTCACCATTGACCTACCATAGAGAAGGAGGAGACGAACAACCGCGTGGTTGCGTCTCCTCCTTCGAGCTATGGCCAATCTTCCAATGCGCCAGTCTAGTGTTAAGTCTGTTAAATATTTTGATTACCGAGTTCAGAAATTGTAGAGCGGTGTGGAGAGGTAGCGCTCACCGGTGTCGGGCAGGAGGGCTACGATGGTCTTGCCTACATTCTCAGCACGACGGGCCAGGCGGACTGCAGCGGCCAGGGAGGCACCCGATGAGATGCCTACCAATACGCCCTCGGTGCGGGCCAGTTCGCGGCTGGTCTCCATGGCCTCATCGTTCTCGATACCGATGACCTCATCGACCACGTTGGCGTGGTAGTTGTTGGGTACAAAGCCGGCTCCGATACCCTGTATCTTATGCGGACCGGGATTACCGCCCTGTAGCACGGGGGAGCTGGCAGGCTCTACGGCTACAATCTTGATTGCTTCATTATGCCCCTTCAATGCTTCGCCCGTGCCGCTTACGGTACCTCCCGTGCCTACACCTGCCACGAAGATATCCAGCTGGCCCTCGGTATCGCGCCAGATTTCCTCACCTGTGGTGCGGCGATGGGCAGCGGGATTGGCCGGGTTGTTGAATTGCTGTAGGATGAGTGAGCCGGGTATCTGCTGCTTCAGCTCTTCGGCCTTGGCGATGGCTCCCTTCATGCCTTCCGACCCACTGGTCAGCACCAACTCGGCACCAAGGGCTTTGAGCAAGGTGCGGCGCTCGATGCTCATGGTCTCGGGCATAGTGAGGATGAGGTGATACCCTTTGGCGGCCGATACAAAGGCCAGTCCTACTCCCGTGTTGCCACTGGTAGGCTCTATCAAGGTGGCTCCGGGCTGGAGCAGGCCCTGCTGTTCGGCATCTTCTATCATGGCCAGTGCCACGCGGTCCTTTACGCTGCCTGCGGGATTGAAGTACTCCAGCTTGACCAGGATGCGAGCTTTCAGCTGATGCTTCTTGACGAAGTTGTTAATCTCCAGGAGAGGAGTGTTGCCCACCAGTTCGGTGAGACTCTGAGCGACTTTTGACATGGTTTCTTTTATTTAATTAGTTATACTTTGTATTGTTTCTTTTGCTTCTATTGTGCGTGCAAAGGTATAGGTTATATTGCTATCCACCAACAGCAGGCGAATATTTAGAAAATACAGCTGTCTCCAACTAAGATAACAGGTAATTCATTCTACGACCAGGCAATATAAGGCTTTCCTGTAGAATAATCTTCTCCATTACCCCAGCAGATGGTACGAACCTCCTACGTTGGCACGGATTACGCCCTTCATCTCCAGTTCGAAGAGCAGGGCACTCATGCGGTTGATGGGGATACCCGACTCCACCACCAGGGCATTGATGTGGAGGTCGCCCCGCTTGGTCAGAATCTGGATGATGCGCTCCTCCTCGAGAGTGAAGTCGAGGAAAAGCGTACGCTGCACATGACTGACCCGGGGCTTCGGGGTACCCCAGTTCATTGCCTTGACGAAGTCTTCTGCATTGAGCAGAATCTGCGCTTTGTTGTCACGTATCAGCTGGTTGCACCCCATGGAGAAGGTGTCGTTGCGCCTACCGGGCACGGCAAAGCAGTCGCGGTTGTAGTCGGCTGCCAGTCCGGCCGTGATGAGCGAACCTCCCTTGGCGGCCGACTCCACCACGATGATGGCATCGCTGATGCCGGCCACAATGCGGTTGCGCTGCACGAAGTTCTGACGGTCGGGGTTGGTATGGGTGAGAAATTCGGTCAACAGTCCGCCGTTAGCCTGTATCTCCTGCGCCGTATGGCGGTGTACATAGGGGTAGATGCGGTCCAATCCGTGGGCCAGAACGGCCACAGTGGAGAGGTTGTTGCGCTGGGCCTCGCGGTGGCTGTGGATGTCGATGCCGTAGGCCAGTCCGCTTACGACGAGTGCATCAGGGCAGCAGGCAGCCAGGTCGTGGATAAACTCAGCACAGAATTCACAGCCATAGTCGGTGGCATGGCGTGTGCCTACCATGGCCACTACATGCAGCCGGTTGAAGTCGGTATGCCCCTGGAAGAAGAGCACGATGGGCGCATCCTCGCACTCACGCAGACGCGAGGGATAGGCCTCATCCTTCAAAGTGAGGCACTCTATGCCGTGGGCCTCGGCAAACTGCAACTCCTCCTCGGCGCGGCGGAATGCCTCCTTATCGTCCAGGGCTTCGATTACCGCAGGACGGACATCGGGAATCAGTGTGGGTAACTCTTTGCGGCGGGCAAAGACTTCAGTGGCGCTGCCTACGCTCTCTACCAGGCGCTTGGCTCCAATGTGACCGATGCCTTCGCACAGTGTAAGGGCAATGCTGCAGACTTGTTCTTCGCGGTTCATGGCTTGAGGGTTGTATGAGGTTACGGTTGAGTGAATAGGATGATAAGAGCTTACTCGGCAGGCAAGTAGGGGGCGAGCAATTGGTTGAGCTCGGGGCTCTCGGCCAGACGGCCATGGACGAGGCTCACGGCCTCAACCACACCCTTGAGTACCACCTTGTTGTCAGCTTTGCGGAAGATGTCCTGCAGGAAGACGTAGCGTATGCCCTCCTTCTTGAGGGCCAGGCGGCAGACAAATTCGTCACCGCTCTTCAGCGGAGTCTTGAAGGCCATGGTGATGCGGGCCACCACGGCATCTATCCCCTGCTCATGAAGGGCCGCAAAGCTGGTGCCTGTACCCAACAGAAACTCATGACGTGCATGCTCTAGGTAGTGTTGGTAGTTGGCATTGTTGACAATGCCCTGAAGGTCGCACTCGTAGTCGCGCACCTTCATCGTCAGTTCGTGAATGTATTTCTCCATCTTGCTATTTATATAATAAGGAATCACACTTCATAATCGACCACCGTGCGGCTCTCCCTCACCTGCTTGCAATGGGTGCTGATGGCCTGGTGAGCAGGGTGGTTCTTATAACGCTTCAGCGCCTCGGCATCGTCAAAGAGTGAGATAAGCACCGCATCATAAGCCGCGGCTCCCCTGTTGCAGTCGATGCCCACCTCCAGGGCACGAATTTCGGGCACCACGCCCACCAAGGCCTCCAGATGTTCTTTCATCCATTGGGCATGTTCACTACGGCTTTTTCCTTCGGCGCCCTCCACGAAGCGCCACATGACAACGTGTTTCAGCATATTGTTTTGAGTTTTTATTCATCACTAATCACTAAACATTCATCACTAATCACTCAATCAGCCCCTTGAACCGCTTCAACTCATCGGTGCTGACCAGCTTGTAAAGCTTGTCGCTGGGACGGATCTTGACCGACTTCATCGAGAAATGTTCTCCTTTGTGTACCGTCTGCACGGGCTTGAGATCGACACGGGCCTCCTCCAGCGTGACAAATTCTGCGCCGGTCGTGGGACCGGTGATGAGCAGTTTATCGCCCACACTGATTTCGGCAGCCTCTACCAGAAACTCGGCCACACCCAGGTTGGAGAAGTAGCGGATGCCCTTACCCACGTAAATCTTACGCTCCGTAGCTGCCGAGCCGTAATTCTTGGTCCATTCGCCCAGGCGCTGACCCAGATAGTAGCCATCCCAGAAGCCTCGGTTGAAGACCGTGGCCAGCCGCTCGTTCCACCGGGCAATCTTCTCGTCGGTAAACGTGCCCTCTACATAGGCTCGGACCGCCTCCTTATAGCATTCGGCCACCGTTCGAACGTACTCCGGACCGCGGGCACGTCCCTCAATCTTGAACACCCGTACCCCAGCATCCATCATCTTGTTCATGAAGTGGATGGTCTTCAGGTCCTTGGGCGACATAATGTATTGGTTATCCACCTCCAGCTCCACGTCGGTCTCCTTGTCGCGCACCACATAGGAGCGGCGGCACACCTGCATACAGGCCCCTCGGTTGGCCGAATGGTTCATCTCATGCAGCGAGAGGTAGCACTTGCCGCTCACGGCCATGCAGAGTGCACCGTGGCAGAACATCTCGATGCGCAGGGGCGCTCCCGAGGGACCACAGATTTGCTCCTCCACGATGTGACGGTGTATCTCAGCCACCTGCTCCAGATTGAGCTCACGAGCCAGCACCACCACGTCGGCAAACTGTGCATAGAAGCGCAGAGCCTCTACGTTGCTGATGTTGAGCTGTGTGCTGAGGTGTACCTCCTGGCCTATCTGCCGGGCGTAGTTCATCACTGCCACATCGGCAGCAATCACGGCCGAGATGCCGGCTGCCTTGGCTGCGTCGATGATGGTACGCATCAGTGGCAGGTCGGTGTCGTAGATGATGGTATTCACCGTCAGGTAGCTCTTCATGCCGTGCGCCTCACAGGTCCGGGCTATCTCCTTGAGGTCATCAATGGTAAAGGTGTTGGCCGAACGGGCCCTCATATTGAGGTTTTCGATGCCAAAGTAGATGCTGTCAGCCCCCGCCTGGATGGCAGCGGCAAGCGATTCACGGCTCCCCACAGGGGCCATGATTTCAAAATCTTCTATGCGATGTGTGGTCATTCCGTATCTTTTTCGGCAAAAGTACAATGAATTATTTAAAATCCCAACCTCTTTTACTACTTTTGCGCCGCAATTGTGCATATTCACCCCAAAAGGAAGAAAACGACAGATGAAAATAGGAAATGTGGAGCTGCCCCGTGAGGCGGTACTTCTGGCACCAATGGAGGATGTGACCGACCCTGCCTTCCGCTTGATGTGCAAGCGGTTCGGGGCCGATATGGTCTATACGGAGTTTGTCTCGGCCGATGCACTGATCCGCTCGGTGACGAAGACGGAGCAGAAGTTGCGCATCAGCGATGAGGAACGGCCTGTAGCCATCCAGATCTACGGGCGCGACGTAGCGACCATGGTGGAGGCGGCCCGTATCGTGGAGCAGGCCAGGCCCGATGTGCTTGACCTGAACTTTGGGTGCCCTGTGAAGCGCGTGGCAGGCAAAGGGGCCGGGGCAGGGATGCTACAGAACATCCCCTTGATGCTGGAGATAACCCGTGCCGTGGTCGATGCGGTGCAGGTACCCGTTACGGTGAAGACCCGACTGGGATGGGATGAGAGCCACAAGGTGATTGTCGATTTGGCCGAGCAACTGCAGGACTGCGGCATCCAGGGGTTGACCATCCATGGGCGCACCCGGGCACAGATGTACACGGGCGAGGCCGACTGGACCCTGATTGGTGAAGTGAAAAACAATCCCCGTATGCACATCCCCATCATCGGCAACGGCGATGTCACCACAGCCGAACGCGCCCGCGAGTGCTTCGACCGCTATGGAGTGGATGGCATCATGATAGGTCGTGCCAGCTTTGGCCGCCCCTGGGTCTTCAAGGAGGTGAAGCATTACCTCACTACGGGCGAGTTGCTTCCCCCGCTGTCTGCCCAGTGGCGCTTGGACGTGTTGCGGCAACAGGTGGAGGACAGTGTGCGCCTGCTCGACGAGCGCCGGGGCATACTCCATGTGCGTCGCCATCTGGCAGCCAGTCCCCTCTTCAAGGGCATTCCCAACTTCCGCGACACCCGCATCGCCATGCTGCGTGCCGAGACGAAGGAGGAGTTGTACCGCATCTTCGAGACGCTTCCCCTAGAGAGTATGGGATAGGTAAAGCGGGGTGGCAAACCAGCGCTTGTACATCCACGTCACCACGATATAGATGCCAAAGGCTGAGATGAATCCGGCCAGGGCATCAATCAGGTAATGCGCCTGGATATAGACCGTGGCGCAGCAGAGCAGCAGGTAGAAGGGCAGCAGGATGCCGAAGAGCCGCTTGCTGCCTCGCCAGGCCATGATCATCAGGATGGTGCTCATGCCTACGTGCGAGGAGGGGAAGGCCGCAGTGGGTCGTTCGCCCACCTCCTGCGAGTGTTCCACCAGGCTGTAGAAGAAACCGTGCGCATCGCCCGGGCCGGGGAGTAGCTCCTGATGGTGGTGGAAGTAGTCGCCTATCGAGGGGAAACTACCCTGCAGCACGCGGTCCATGCCAATGGCCGGAAAGTAGAACTGCGGACCGGCTACGGGAACAAAGATATAAAAGAGGTAATAGATAAAGAAGCCGCATACCACCACAAACGAGACCTTCTCGAAGAGGTCAAAGCGGTTGAGGAAGTACCACACCACCACCACGAGAATCATCGGATAATAGCAGAAGTAACCCATATTGAGTGCCTCACTGATCCACAGCTGAGGGTAACGGAGCGAAAACCACACAGCAGGCTGTCCACCGCATAGCCATTGCTCGGCGGAGGCAAAGAGGTGGTCGAGGTTGGGAAAGACGCGGTTAAACTCGAAGGTGTCGGGGTACCAGTAAGAGAGGAGCGACATCTGTATCGCCACACGCACAAAGGCGGTCAGCTTACAAGGGGCCAGCCGGTAGAGGTACATCAGCACGAAGGTGAGAGCTGCCAGGCAGACACGGTCTATCAACATCTGCCCCGGGTGGTCCATCTCGCCGTAGAGGCAGACTATCAGGATAGACGTGAGGAGATTGTAGAGGAGCGAAATCTTCTCTACGGCAAAGAGTCCTTTGCCCTCGTCGGTTATTTTAAATAGATTTAGAGCCATTGTTGTTGTTTATACCAAGCTACGGTCTCCTTCACGCCACGTTCGAGGTTGTAGTCGGGGCGATAGCCCAACTCCTTGACGGCTGGGGAGATGTCACATTGCCAGTTGCGTTGTTTCATTATGCGATACTTATCGGGATTGAGGGTGCTAGTGGTACCCCTGCGGGCGGCTATCCATCCGGCGGTGGTGCAGATCAGCTTGAGCAACCAGAGCGGGCTCTTGAAGCGAATCACGATGGGGTTGCCCAGCTCGCGGCGAAGCAGGTCGCTGAAGGTACGGCTGGGATAGACACAGCCGTCAGCCAAGAAGTAGGCCCTGCGCGTCACCCCCTTGTCGATAGCCAGAAAAACGGCCTGCACCACATCCTTCACATAGACGAAGGTGAGGTCCTGACGACGGAAGCCGGCGGCAAAATCGACATGCTGCTTGATGGAGCGGGCCATAAGGAAATAGTCCTTTTCGCGCGGGCCATAGACTCCCGTGGGACGGAAGATGACGTAGGGCAGCTGCGGCAGCGACTGCAGGTATTGCTCAGCATGGAGTTTACTCTTGCCATAAGCCGTATTAGGACAAGGCGTATCCTGCTCGGTAATCGGGGTGTAATCCTGTTCGTGGATAGGGCCGAAGATACTCAGGGTGCTGACAAAGAGGAACTGACGCGGCATCTGACCGAGGCGGATGAGCGTATCGACCAGCGTGCGGGTCTGCTGGCAGTTGACCCGCTCAAAGTCAGCCGGGTTGATACATTTGGTCACTCCGGCGCAGTGTACCACGTAGTCAAAGGCTCCTCCGTTCTGCTCTGCCTGCGCAAGGAGTTGCTGCTCCAGCTGTGCAGGATGGGCCATGTCGAGCTCAACGAGGTGGATACGGGCATCCTGCAGGTAGGCCCGGCTGCTGGTGGAGCGGATGGCCGCATAGGTCTCAAAGCCACGCTTCACTGCCTCCTCCACAAGGAAACTACCAATGAATCCACTGGCTCCGGTAATCAATATACTAGGTGTTGGTTGCATCTTCTTTTAGTGATTAGTGTTTACTGATTAGGGTTCCCACTTGTAGCTGTTTTCAGCGGTTCCACATGGATGCTGACGAAGGTGTTGGGACCAAACTGCTGCTTGAGCTGACGCTCAATACTTGAGGCGGCCTCGTGAGCCTGAGTCAGCGGCAGAGAGCCCTCCATGCGGATATGCACCTCGATGGCGACGGCATTGCCGATGCGGCGGGTACGCAAGTGATGGGGCTGACTCACCCCAGGCTCTTTCAGGATGATACCCCGGATAGTCTCCTCCACTTCGGGCGAGAGCGACTTCTCCAGCAACTCATCCACGCAGGGCACCAGCAGCTTCACCGATACGCGGGCGATGAAGAGACTCACCACCACGGCAGCCAGTGGGTCAAGCAAAGTCCAGTAGCTGCCCAGCAGCACCGCCCCACCGATACCTACTGTGGTACCTATCGAGGAGAGTGCATCGCTGCGATGATGCCAGGCGTTGGCTACCACGGCAGCCGACCTCACCTGCTTGCCCACACGGATGGTGTAGCGATAGACCCACTCCTTCAGTGCAACTGACAGCAGGGCAGCTACCAGCGCCAGCATCTCTGGCTGAGGCAACTCCTGCCCGCATATCACATCGTAGATGGCATGCAAGCCATTCCAGAAGATACCCACCGCCACACCAAAGAGCACAGTACCGATGATGGCCGTGGCCAACGTCTCATACTTCCCGTGACCGTAGGCATGACATTCGTCCTCGGGCTTCGAGGAGATGCGCACAAAGGCCATCACGATAAGGTCGGTAGCAAAGTCGGATAGCGAATGCACCGCATCAGCCATCATGGCTGCACTATGTCCCAGTATGCCTGCGGCAAACTTGAAGACCAGCAACAACAGATTCACCACGCTGCCTGTCAGCGTGACGCGGTAAATCGCCCTCTCCCGTTTTTTTTCGTCGCTAATCGTCATATTTACAGTTACAAGTTACGAGCTACGAGCTACAAGTGTATCTCAAATCCGCTACAAAGATACGTCTCTTTGCCGAAAGAACATGCAAGTTGAGTGAAATTATGTAGAAAAGCGCGTAAAAAGGAACATATCTCACAAAAAATCGTTTTCTTTGTATCTGAAAACAGCAAAAATCGTATTCGTATGAGTAAGAAGAAAGAAAAGAAGGCGGGCAAGCGGATGACCAAGAAGGAGCTTGTGAAGGCCATGCTCGACCTTTTCCACCTCAAGCAGGGTGTGGTCATCTCCCTGAAGCAACTCTTTGAGCAGCTCCGACTCAATACGCATCCCCTCAAGATGCTCGCTATGGACATCCTGGACGAACTGCTTGAGGATGGTTACCTCTGCGAAGTGGAGAAGCACCGATACAGACTCAATAGCCGGGGCGTGGAGATGACGGGCATCTTCCAACGCAAGAGCAACGGCAAGAACAGCTTCATTCCCGATGAGGGGGGTGAACCCATCTTCATCGCCGAACGCAATTCGGCCCATGCCATGGCAGGCGACCGGGTGCGCATTGCCTACTACGCCAAGCGTCACGGACGAATGGCCGAGGGCGAGGTGGTGGAGATCCTGGAGCGGGCCAACGACACCTTTGTCGGCACGCTGGAGGTAACCCGTGGATACGCCTTCCTAGTGACGGAAAACCGCACCTTGGCCAACGACATCTTTATCCCCAAGGAGAACCTGAAGGGGGGACGCAACGGCGACAAGGCCGTAGTGAAGGTGGTGGAGTGGCCCGAGAAGGCGAAGAATCCCATCGGCATGGTGGTGGACATCCTGGGCAAGGCGGGCGAAAACAACACCGAAATGCACGCCATCCTGGCCGAGTACGGCTTGCCTTATGTCTATCCCAAACAGGTGGAACAGGCGGCTGACCGCATCCCTGCAGCAATTCCTGACGAGGAGTTGGCCCGACGGGAGGACTTCCGGGGAGTGACCACCTTTACCATCGACCCGCGCGATGCGAAGGACTTTGACGATGCGCTCTCCATCCGCCGTCTGGAGAACGGACTCTGGGAGGTGGGGGTGCATATTGCGGACGTGACCTACTACGTACATGAGGGTTCGCTCATCGACCGCGAGGCCGAGCGGCGGGCCACCTCGGTCTATCTCGTGGACCGCACCATCCCTATGCTGCCGGAGCGACTCTGCAACTTCCTCTGCTCGCTGCGGCCCGATGAGGAGAAGCTGGCCTACAGTGTCATCTTTGAGATGAATGAGCGGGCGGAGGTGAAGGCAAGCCGCATCGTACACACTGTGATCAAGAGCGACCGCCGCTTCACCTACGAGGAGGCGCAGGATCGGCTGGAGACGGGCGTGGGCGACTATGCGGAGGAGCTACAGCAACTGGACAAGCTGGCGAAGCTGCTGCGTGAACAGCGATTCAAGGCAGGGGCCATCAACTTTGACCGCTACGAGGTGAAGTTTGAGATTGATGAGAAGGGCAAGCCGCTGAGCGTCTATTTCAAGGTCTCCAAGGATGCCAACAAGCTGGTGGAGGAGTTCATGCTCCTGGCCAACCGCACCGTGGCCGAGAAGATAGGGCGTGTGCCGAAGGGCAAGAAGGCGAAGGTCTTCCCCTACCGCATCCACGACCTGCCCGACCCGGAGAAGCTGGACAACCTGCAGCAGTTCATTGCCCGCTTCGGCTACAAAATCCGTACCGCAGGCAATAAGAGTGAGGTATCGAAGAGCATCAACCGCCTGCTCGACGAGGTGCAGGGCCGCAAGGAGCAGAACCTGATTGAGACGGTCTCCATCCGCGCCATGCAGAAAGCGCGCTACTCGGTGCATAACATCGGCCACTATGGTCTGGCATTCGACTACTACACGCACTTCACTTCGCCCATCCGCCGCTACCCGGACATGATGGTTCACCGCCTGCTCACGAAGTACCTCGACGAGGGTGGCCATACGGTGACAGAGAAGAAGTACGAGGCGCTCTGCGAGCACAGCAGTGCGATGGAGCAGCTGGCGGCTTCAGCCGAGCGGGCCAGCGTGAAGTACAAGCAGGTGGAGTTCATGACGGAGCATGTGGGTCAGGTCTATCAGGGTGTAATCTCGGGCGTGACGGAGTGGGGCCTCTACGTAGAGCTGAATGAGAACAAATGCGAGGGCATGATTCCCATCCGCGACCTGGACGACGATTACTACGAGATGGACGAGAAGAACTACTGCCTGCGTGGACGTCGCACGCACCGCACCTACAACCTGGGTGACGAGCTGACCATCAAGGTAGCCCGCGCCAACCTGGAGCGCAAGCAGCTGGACTTCGCCATCTATAAGGAAAAAGGGAATAATGAATAATTAGATAACTTAAGTTTCGCATGTCTCCGACATGCTGTTAGTTAACAAGTTGACAAGTTGACAAGTTAATAGTCCTCTTGTACAAGCTGGTTAATTCGGTAGAAGCCTAACAACTCGTTTACTTGTCAACTCGTTTACTAAGAGCAAGTTTTAACTTGCGAAACTCCAATTATATATAAATAATGAAGACCATACAGATAACCGATGAGGCGGAGATTACAGCCATCATCAACCGGTGTCCCTACTGCATGTTGGGACTGACTGACCTGGAGGGGAATCCTTACGTGATCCCGATGAACTTTGTACGCGAGGGCGACATCATCTACCTGCACTCCGGAGCCGGAGGCAGCAAGGAGGCGATGGTCACGGCCCACCCACGGGTCTGCATCACCTTCTGCGAGGGCGACGAGCTGGTCTATATGCACCAGCAGATAGCCTGCAGCTACAGTATGAAGAGCCGCAGCGCCGTGTGCCGTGGTACGGTGGAGCTGATTGACGACTACGATGAGAAGGAGCGCGTCCTGCAGCTCCTGATGCGCCGCTACACGGACAACGACTGCCGCATGGCGCCCCCGGCCATACGCAACGTGCGCGTCTGGGCCGTCAAAATCGATGACTTGAGTTGCCGCTCCTTCGGCCTCCGTCCCTCAGAGCTGAAATAAACGGGTTATAATCCCAAAATTAATACATAATCCCAAAATTGAATAGGATGAAACAGAGACATTTACTTCTGATGGGGTTGCTCGTAGCAACCCAGGCAGCTACGGCAGCGCCTTCGACCGATGAGGCCCGCCTGCTGCGTTTCCCCGCCACCAACGGTGAGGTGGTGGTCTTCTCCTTTGCCGGCGACCTCTATTCCGCCCCTCTCACGGGTGGTGAGGCCCGGCGACTCACGGCCCATGTGGGCAACGAGATCTTTGCACGCTTCTCGCCCGACGGACGCACCGTAGCCTTCAGTGCGCAGTATGATGGCAATACGGAGGTCTATACCCTGCCCGCTGAAGGGGGCGAACCGCAACGCATCACCTACACGCAGACCAACGGACGCGATGACCTGGGCGACCGCATGGGACCCAACAACGTGGTAATGGCCTGGAGCCCCGACGGCAAACAGATCCTCTTCCGCAACCGCACAGGCGATGGATTCGTCGGACAGCTCTGGAGCGTTTCTCCCCAGGGGGGAATGCCCTCTGCCCTGCCCCTATCCGAAGGGGGATTCTGCTGCTATTCGCCTGATGGCAGCCAGCTGGCCTACAACCGCGTATTCCGCGAGTTCCGCACCTGGAAGTACTATCGTGGCGGCATGGCCGATGACATCTGGATCTACGATGCCAAGCAGAAGCAGGTGACCAACATCACGGAACACGTCGCGCAGGACATCTTCCCCATGTGGATCGGCGAGGAGATCTTCTTTGCCAGCGACCGCGACATGACGATGAACCTCTTCTGCTACAACACCCGCACCCGTCAGACGGAGAAGGTGACGCACTTCACCGACTACGACGTGAAGTTCCCCTCGACCAACGGGCAGGTCATTGTCTTCGAGAAGGGTGGTTACCTCTATAAGTTCGACCCCAAGACGCGTCAGAGCGAGCAGATACACATCACGCTCCATGCCGACAACCTGCAGGCCCGTACGGAACGCATCAATGTGGCTAACCGGTGGACCGCTGCCGACCTGAGCGCCGACGGGCAGCGCGTCTATGTCACGGCGCGTGGCGAGGTGTTTGACGTGCCGGTCAAGGAGGGCGTGACGCGCTGCCTCACCCGCACCCCGGGTGCTCACGAACGTGATGCCGTGGTCAGCCCCGACGGCAAGCAGATCGCCTACATCAGCGACCGCACCGGCGAGACGGAGCTTTGGCTGCAGGCCGCCGAAGGGGGTGAGCCGCGCCAACTGACCAAGGGCAACGACACCTACATCCGCTCCATCCAGTGGACCCCCGACGGCCAGTGGCTCCTCTATACCGACCGCAAGAACCGTCTGGTGCGCGTGAATGCCGCCACGGCTGCCAAGGAGGTGCTGCTTACCTGCCCCGAACAGGAGCTGTGGGATGTGGCCATCTCGGCTGACAGCCGCTGGCTGAGCTACACCCGTCCCGCGGCCAACCAGATGTCGGTGGTCTATCTCTACGAACTGGCTACCAAGCGTGAGGTACCCGTCACCGAACGTTGGTACAACTCCGACTCCCCCGCCTTCAGTCAGGATGGAAAATACTTGATATTCAGCTCCGACCGCGACTTCAATCCCAACTACGGCCGTCTGGAGTGGAACCACATCTACAACCGCATGGGCGGCATCTACATGGCCATGCTGCAAAAGGAAACCCCCTCTCCGCTCCTCCCCCGCGACTCGGAGGTGAAGGGTGCTGCTGCCGATGAGGCTGCTCCCCAAGCTGCCGGCAAGGGTGGCAAGGGTCAAGCTGCCGGCAAAGGACAAGGCAAGGAGTCAGCAGATGCAAAGAAAGCCCCTGCAGAAGTGAAGGTGGATGCTGAGGGCCTCACGGCCCGCATCGTCAAGCTCCCCTTGGAAGCTGGCTACTACGGCAACTTCTACTGCGACGGCAAGCACCTCTGGTACAGCAGCGGTGGCACCAAGGTCTATGACTTTGAGAGTCGTGAAGAGACCAAGGTGTGCGATGCGCCGATGAGCGTCTGCGGCGGGCGTGCTCTCTTCTTCTCCCGTCGCGACAGCAAGATTTACGTGGCCGACCGCATCCCTACAGGTAGGTTCAATGCCGATCAGGCCGTTGACCTCTCCCAACTGGTAGCTACCGTAGATTACCCGCAGGAGTGGGCACAAATCTTCGATGAGGCTTGGCGTGCCTACCGCGACGGCTTCTACCTGGAGAACATGCATGGCATCGACTGGAAAGCCATCAAGGAGAAGTATGCCGTGCTGCTGCCTTACGTCAAGAGCCGTCTCGACCTCAACTACGTCATCGGTGAGATGATATCTGAGTTGGCTTGCGGCCACGCTTACGTCAATCCGGGAGAGTATCCCAAGGCGAAACGCATCCCCATGGGTCTGCTTGGTGCTGAGCTGCAGGCCGACAAGAGCGGCTACTTCCGCATTGGCCACATCCTGCAGGGCGCTCCCTACAGCGAGTCTCTTCGCTCGCCGCTGGCTGAGCCGGGACTAAATGTCAACGAAGGAGATTATATCACCGCCGTGGATGGTGTCTCCACTAAGAGCGTAGATAACATCTACAAGCTGCTCGTCGGCAAGGCCGGGGTACTGACCGAACTGACCGTCAACAGCCGCGCTGCCGAGGGTGGCCGCAGGATTGTGGTGAAGCCCACAGCCGATGAATATCCCCTGACCCACTACGAATGGATACAGCGCAACATCGCCACCGTAGAGAAGGCCTCTGGCGGCCGCATCGGCTACATCTACATCCCCGACATGGGTCCCGAGGGACTCAATGAGTTTGCCCGCTACTTCTATCCGCAGCTCGACAAGGAGGCTCTCATCATCGACGACCGCGCCAACGGTGGTGGCAACGTATCGCCCATGATTATCGAGCGTCTGCTCCGCAAGCCCTACCGCATGACCATGTCGCGTACCTCCACCCAGGTAGGCACCATCCCCGATGCGACGCACGTAGGACCTAAGGTGTTGCTCATCAACAAGTACTCGGCCAGCGACGGTGACCTCTTCCCCTGGAGCTTCAAGGCCAACGCATTGGGCACCGTAATCGGTACCCGCACGTGGGGCGGCATTGTGGGCATCAGCGGTTCGCTGCCCTACATGGACGGCACCGACATCCGCGTGCCCTTCTTCACCAACTACGATGCCAAGACGGGCCAGTGGATTGTGGAGAACCACGGGGTAGATCCCGACATCCTGATTGACAACGACCCCATCCGCGAGGCCGCAGGCGAAGACCAGCAGCTCCTCAAGGCCATCGAGGTGGCCCTGCAGCAGCTCAAGGAGCGCAAGCCCCTGCCCGGCGTACCTGCCCCGCGTACCTACAAGGACTTAGGGCTGTAGCACGTTGTGCTCTCTCAGGCAGTAAGCCCGATGCGAAGTGCATTACCGCACGACGCATCGGGCTTATTTTGTCTGCGCGGTTATCCGCTTGGAATGCACAGACAGTAAGCTATTTCACTTCCCTTTATACTGTTCTGTCAGGTGGTCGCACGAGGTCGGTCAAGTGAACGACCTAGGTCAGTCACGTTACCGACCTCGTGCGGCCATACCAATTAGCCATTGCAGAGGGTATAACAAACGGCCACCCACATCATAGAGAGAAGGCATATCAACCCTACGGCACAAGTAACGTGCGCTGAAATAAAGAGATGGATTGCGCTGAAAAAAGCATCAGACGTTCTGACACCACGCGAACGACATCCGAACAGTGTTGGAACGATAGATCAATGGCGTTAGTACAACGTACAAATGGCGTTAGTACAATGTTGGAACGCGGGTTGTTTACCGCTATCGGATGGTCACTTTCCGCTGGCTGCGCCCCTGCTCTGCTTGAATTCACCCGGGGTCATGCCAAACTGATTCTGGAAGCATTTGCTGAAGTAGCTCGTCGAGGAGAAGCCCACCTGATAACAGGCCTCGCTCACCGAGGCGCTGCCGCCGGCCAGCAGGGCAGCGGCCTTCTTGAGCCGGATGAGGCGGATGTAGTCGTTGGGCGTCAGGCCTATCAGGGCTTTGGTCTTGGTGAAGAGAGCGGTGCGCGATACCCCTACGGCCTGGGCCAGCTGTTCGACATTGAAGGTGTCGTCGGTGAGGCGCTCCTCGATGGTGGCATCCAGGCGCTGCATGAAGTCGCGGTCAATGCCGGAGCCAGTAGTGGTCAGCTCGGGCAGAGCCAACGGCTCGTTGCGGTAACGCTGCCGCAGCAGGGCACGATTGTGGAGCAGACTGCCTATCTGGGCCAACAACACCTCAGGAGTGAAGGGTTTGGACAGGTAGAGGTCGGCACCGTATTCCAACCCTTCCACCTGACTGGTGGGGTTGGACTTGGCAGAAAGCAACACCACGGCGATATGGCTTGTGGAGAGTGAACTCTTCAGCCTGCGACACAGCTCCATGCCGTCCATCACAGGCATCATGATGTCGCTCAGCACCAACTCGGGTTGCCACTGCTCCATCACGCTGAATGCCTCGCTGCCGTTGGTAGCGCAGCGTACCTCATAGCGCGAAGAGAGGATGCCCTGCAGGAAACGGAGCATATCGTCATTATCCTCCACCACCAGGATGCGGTCCTGTGCTGTAACAGCCCCGTCGGTTTGGTGGCCTGGCTGACTGCCGCATGCAGCCTTCTCCTCGTTATACTCGGTGCGTACTCCCTCCTCACGGGATTGCTCCGTAAGGCACCCCGCAGATTGAGGCTCTGTAGATTGAGGCTCTGTAAATTGAGGCTCTGCCGAATAGCACTCTGCGGATTGGCGCTCGCCCTTAGGCAGGCTGACGATAAATGATGTACCGTGACCTACTTCGCTCTCGATGCGGATGGTGGCACCGGTGACGGCGATGAGGCGTTTCACCAGGGCCAGGCCAATGCCAGTACCGATGTAGTCCTGTGGGCGGTTCGCCTTCACTTGATAGAAGGCATTGAATATCTTTTCCTGATTTTCGGGGGCAATGCCGATGCCGTCGTCACTGACGCGCAGTTCCCATCGCTCCCCTTCCGAAGCGGGAGTGAGCGCAATGACTATGCGCGAGGAGGCAAACTTCAAGGCGTTGCTGAGCAGGTTGCTCACCATTTTATTGAAAGCCTCAGCATCGGTAGAAGCCAAGCATTCGCCTTCGGGCATCTCGGTGAGGAGCTGCACGTTGCGCGAACGGGCCATCCACTCAAAGCGTTGCACGATGGCTGTCAATGCCCCCTTCAGCTCCACACAGCCCATATGGATGAACATCTCGCCCGATTCGCTCTTGCGGAAGTCCATCAGCTGATTGACCACATCGGTGAGGCGCTGCCCGTTGCGTTCGGCCATCTCCAACTGCGGGCGAGCCTCCTCCACACTGCCTCCCTCCTTCAGCACCTGCCGGAGCGGGCCGAGGATAAGCGTGAGCGGTGTGCGCAGCTCGTGAATCATCAGGGTAAAGAAGTCAATCTTACTCTGATAGACCTCGCGGTCCTTCTCGATGGCCATCAACCGGAGCCGTTCGCGTTGCCGCTGCACCAGGCGCCAATAGAGCAGGAAGAGTCCCAGAAAGAAGAGCAGCAGGTAGCTGACGAGCGCCAGTGGCGAGAACCACCAGGGGGGCAGCACGCGGATGGAGAGGCGCAGGGCATCCTCCGTCCATTGGCCGTTGCCCGTGGAGACGCTCACGCGGAAGGTGTAGCGCCCCGGACGCAGGTTGGTGTAGCTCACGTGGGGAGCCGCATCGCTCTCGGTCCACACCTTCTCCAGTCCCTCCAGGCGGTAGCGGTAGAGGTTCTTCGAGGGGTTGATGTAGCTCAGCATGGCCACCTGCAGACTGAAGATGTTGTGCTCGTGACGCAGGGTGAGTTCGTCGGAATAGGTAATGGATTGCTCCAGCGGCGAACGCTCGCCACCCACCTGGACGGGTTGGTTGAAGAGCTGGAAGTTGCTGATGATTACCTGCGGACTAGCCGCAGCCGAATAGACCATCCGATCGGGGTTAAACTGGTTAAAGCCGTTGATGCCGCCTATGAAGATGGTGCCGTCAGGCTGTATCAGTCCGCTGTTGGGCAAGAAGGCATTCTCCTGCAGCCCGTCTTCCTTGTTGAAGAGCGAGAGTTGCTGCGTATCGGTATCGTAGAGGTAAAGGCCCTGGTTTGTCGTGAGCCACAGTTTGTGCTTGTAGGGAATAATCTTGTAGATGACGCGCACGCGATGGCCCAGGTTGACCTGCTGGAAGCGTTGGCTCTTGTAGTCAAAGCAGAGCAATCCCTCACCGTCGGTGCCCAGCCAGAGCGCGCCGGCCTCATCGGTCGAGGCGGTAAAGATACGGTTGGTGGGCAGGCCATGGTCAGCGGCATCCGCCTCTTCAGC
Source organism: uncultured Mediterranea sp. (assembly GCA_945831575.1). GTDB lineage: Bacteria > Bacteroidota > Bacteroidia > Bacteroidales > Bacteroidaceae > Bacteroides. The sequence continues at coordinate 40,401 of CAMACX010000016.1, read as the reverse complement.
CGAATAGTGATACCAGCGGTCGGTGGTGCGGTCCAGACGGAAGAGGCCTTTATTGCTGGAGCAGACCCAGAGGTTATTGCGTGCATCGTCGGTGATGCAGGAGATGTCGGCCAGGTGCGTCATGAAGACGCGTTCGAAGTTGTCCGTAGCGGGCAGGTAGCGGTTCAACCCCAGCGTGGTGCCTATCCACACCTCACCCCTGAGGTCGCGGTAGATGGCATAGATGCCCGTGGCGTAGAGCGACTGCGACGAAGTGGAGGGCATGTAGTTGCGCACCGCCCCACTCTTCAGGTCGATGATGTCCAGCCCACCCATGTACATGCCCACATAGAGCTTGTCGCCATCCTGCATCAGGGCGTGGATGTTGTGGTAAGTGGGGCTGAAGGGCCTCTTGCCCTGCGGCATGAAGTGGCGGTACTGGTTGGTCTGCCGGTCCCAATGGAAGAAACCGTTGTCATCGGAGCCTATCCAGAGGTTGTTGCCCTCGGCCTGGGCCATGACGCTGATGATGCGTGCCGTGAGACCCTGCTCCTGTCTGCGGTAGTGGGTGAAGTTGTCCCCCTCGGGCGAGAAATAGTTGACACCGCCGAAGTAGGTTCCCACCCAGAGCGCCCCTTCACGGTCGAAATAGAGCGTCTGGAGGTAGTTGTCGTTGAGCGCATGAGGATGGTTGAGCTGGGCTTTCAGGGTCTGGCGCTCTTCGGTGCCGGGGCAGTAACGGGTCAGCCCCTCGTCCGAGGCCAGGAGCAATACCCCCGGCTTGTGCTCCACGATGCTGCGCACCTGCATCACCTTGCCTTCGGGGCGCAGACGGAGTTGCAACTCCCCCGTCTCCCGGTCAAGCTCATAGAGTCCGTGGCGGTTGCTGCCGGCCCAGAGGCGGTGGCTACTGTCCTCAAAGAGGCTGATGAAGGCCTCCTCCTTGCCGCCGTTGACATAGACAAAGCGGTCCTTCCCCGCATCGTAGCGGCTGATGCCCTCACTGCGGCTGGCCGCCCATACCGTCCCCTCATGGTCCTTCATCAGACCAATGACATATTCGGTGTTAAGACGGCCCAGATTATACTCCTCCATTTTCTCCTCCTTGGGGTCGTAGCGGAAGATGCCCTGCCCGAAGGTGGCTATCCACATGCGCCCCTTATCATCCCTCAGCAGACTGGAAACGGCTGTCTTGATGACCGTGCCGTGCGGGGTGTTGTTGCAGGAGAGCGGCACGTAGCGCTCCTGCTTGAGGTCAAACAGCGAAAGGCCTCTGTCGCTGCCCACCCACAGCCGGGATTGGTTATCCTCCCTGATGGTGTAGATGGTGGGTCCCGGTGCCACCGACGAAGTGTCGCGCCATACGCGGATCTCGTTGCCATCAAAGCTGTGCAGACCATCGATGGTGCCCAGCCACATGCGCCCCTTATCATCCTGTGTGATGCTATATACCGCATTGTTGGAGAGACCATCGTTGATGGTGTAGTGACGTACCAGACTGGTCTGTGCAGCGAGGTGCAAAGCAACAGGCCCTGTCCACATCAGGCAGAGCAGGATGAATAAACGGAAAATGCTGTGGTTCTTCATGGCGCATTGGATTGGGATGATTCGCTTTAATGGGATAATTCGCTTTGTGTTTGAATGATTCGCATCACAATAGGGGTCTTAAAAAACGCCACAAAGATAAGCAAAATCTTTTGAAAGCAGGAGGGTGAATAGGGAAAGTTACTTCTTCAGTACAAGTTACTTCTTCAGTACGAGGGCAAATCCTCCGCCGGGGGCCAGGTGAATGCGGAGCTTATCCTGCTGGCTGACCTTGACCATGGAGCAGCTGAAGTCGGTACCGATGCGGTGGGCATTGGGGCCGTCGTGATAGAGCGTACCCCGGTAGTCGGCACCGGCGGCGAGGAAGGAGCAATCCAGCGTGATGTCACGGGCATCCCAGTTGGTTGCCCCTCCGATGTACCATTGCTCCCCACTGCGGCGGGCGATGACGAGGTACTGACCCATCTCACCCTGCAGGACGCGGGTCTCGTCCCATACGGTGGGCACGGCGGCGATGAAGTCGCGGCTCTCAGGGTTGCGGTCGTACTGCTGCGGCGTGTCAGCCAACATGCAGAAGGGCGACTCCAGCAGCACGTAAAGGGCCAGCTGACGGCAACGCGTGCCCTGACTCATCGGCTCGGTGTAGCAGGGGTAGAAATTCGCCTTGACCGCATTGCGCATGGCACCCTGCGTGTAATCCACAGGACCGGCTGTCTGGCGGATGAAGGGCATCGTCACATCGTAGGTCACCTGATCGGCCTGCGCCAGGGTGCTCCACTTCATGTTCTCCAGGCCATGCACGCCCTCAAAGTTGAGCACATTGGGCCAGGTGCGGTTGAGTCCGGCCGGCTTGTACATGCCGTGGAGGTCGAGGATGAGGTGGTACTTGGCGCACATCGCGGCCGCACGGTGTACAAACTCGGTCATCGGCTGGTCGTCGCGGTCCATGAAATCGACTTTGAATCCTTTGATGCCCATGGCGGCATAGTGGCTGCACACCTGCTCCATGTCGCGGTCGAAGGCCCAATACCCGGCCCAAAGCACGATGCCTACCTCCTTTGCCTTGGCGTACGCGATCAGTTCGGGCAGGTCAATCTCGGGCACGATCTGCATCAGGTCGGCCTTGAGGTTGACCGCCCAACCCTCATCGAGCAGCACATAGGGCACACCGCAGCGGGCCGCAAAGTCGATGTACTGCTTGTAGGTTGCATTGTTGATGCCCGTCTCGAAGGAGACACCGTCGAGGTTCCAGTCGTTCCACCACTCCCAGGCCGTCTTGCCCGGCTCAATCCAGGAGGTATCCTCCAGTCGTGAAGGCGAGGCCAGCAGGTAGCTCAGGCTCGATGCGGCCAGCGTGCGGTCGTCGTTGGTGATGATAGCCATGCGCCAGGGGAAGGTACGTGCCTTGCCGTCGCAGCGGGCGATGTACTGCTCCCGCTCCTTGACCACCATCTGCAGCATATTGTGTCCGCCCTGCTCCACCCGCTTCGGGTAGGGGGCAAAGACTCCATTAAGAGCGCCATCAGCCTGCTGCAGGTACATGCCCGGATAGGACTCCAGGTCGCTTTCGCTGAGGAGCACCTTGATGCCGTGGCCGCTGTTGACCACCAGAGGGAGGAACATCAACCGCTGGCTATCGAGCTGCCCGATGGGCTTGGTGACATAGGTATTCTCAAAAGCCGAGTAGAATGGGTCCTCACTGCGTGCATTCACATAGGGCACGGTGGCGGTAGATCCCTCGGGGAAACGGAACGCAGCCTCTTCGGCCACCACATTGAAAGCCTTGCGGCGTGCGGTGGCAAAGCGGTAGGCCACCCCATCGTTGTAGGCACGCAGCTCAATGCTCCAGCCTCCACGGAAGTTGAGGGTAAGGCTCTCATATTGTTCACTAACCGATGTGGCACGGTAGAAAGGCGAGGCCACCGTCTGGTTGCAACTTCCCTTGCGGGTACCGGTCAGGCGAGATGCCGCTCCACCCCATACGGTGCCGTCGCTCAAGGTCATGGAGAGCGTCGAGGGGGCGATGGCCTCGTGTCCATCGTAAGTCACTTGGTAGGTAATCTGACTGCCTACACGGATTGCACACTGTAGCCGGCCGTCGGGCGAAGCGAGGGCCAGCTGTTTTTCACCCTGACCCCACGCATTCAGCGCAGGGAGGGTGAATAACAAGCCAAGAAGAAAATACAAGTGTTTCATGATTATATTAGTATATTTAGCTACGAGTAGTTTTCTTTATTCTATTCCTTTGGCGGTGAGGGTGGTGCCGGGGGGGAGGGGGATTTCGGCCTCGCTGATGAGGGCGCCACTGGGGAGGGTACGCTGTACGGCGGTGTAGGTGGTGCCATTGCAGCTTATCTCCTTGAGCGCTCCGCAGAAGGTGGCGCACCAGGTGAGCTCACGGCCTGTGCGGTTGGTCAGCGTGGTGGAACGGGTGCCCTGATGCTTCACACTGATGGAGCCGCCCAGCAGGGGGACGTTGTCCAGTGAGGCCTCCAGCGAGGGCATCCCGAAGCGAGCACAGGTGGTGATGCGCTGACTGCTGGCCGAGGGTACGATGCCCATCAAGCCGCAGGCCATACCTTCGATGACTCCGTATGACACCTCTGGATAAGCCGAACGGTCTTCCTTGGGCAACTGGCGCAACACCTGGAGCGCCTCGTCATAATAGCCCAGACGGTAAAGCAGGGCCGGGAAGGCGGAGAGGTTCTCCACGTTCCAGTCGGGCCGGCTGAGGATGTCGGTCACACTGGCCCGGATGCGCTCCGTGCGGTCGGTAGCGTCAAACCAAAGGATGAAGGGCACGCCCTCGCCCCGGTAGTACTTTTTCTCCACCGTCCAGAAGGTCTCGTAATGCTGGTTCTCCTCGCTCCACCATCGCTCGTCCAGAATCTGGCGGAAGGCATCTGCCTTGCTGAGGGCCTCGGCAGCCAGCTGTGTGTCGCCCTTCAGGGTGGCCATGTGGGCATAGGCACGCCATCCTGCCTGCATCGTGGCGAGCAAATCGACACCGAGCGTGAGGCCACGGAAATTCTCCACATAGGAGGGCAGTCCGCGGCAGGTGTGGAAATTGTTCGAAAAGTCCATCGGCTCCGTCTGGTTCATGTAGGGCGGACGGTCCATGATCTGCTCCGGCTGTAGCTGCCAGCGCTCCATGTATTCATGGGTGCTCTTGGCGTAGAAATGGGTGAAGGTGGTGTCGTTGAGGAAATCCTCATCGCCCGTCCATTCATAGAGCTTCACACAGGCCTGCATCACGTCAAAGTTGGCATTGAGGTTGTACCAGAACTCCTTGTCATTGAGGTAGTCGGCGGGAGCCGGCTTGTTGTAGCGGTTGATTTCCCAGTAGGTACACCAGTCCTTGGATTCGCTGATATTCTCGGCAAAGCGGTGCATCATGTTCTTGTTGTGGGCCGTGAGGCCGAGCACCTCGGCACCGATGGTCTGGTGGGAGACATCGCGCATGCAGAAGGCTTCGCGTTGGGGAAGGGCCGCCTCATACCAGGGGCCTACAGGGTCGGTTTGCCCGTCGTGTGCATAGCTCAGGGCCATCTTGCGTGCCCAGGCGTAGATCTGATCCAGTTCACTGTCGTTGCTCGTGAAGAGAGACGTCTCTTCGGGGGTAGGCACCACGCCCTGCTGCCCTTTGGGAGCCGGGGAGCATGACCCCAGCAGGGCCGCCGTGCAAAGGGTGACTACCGTCTTGAATGTTGCGTTCATAATGTTTAAATATTGGGGGTTAGGTCTTAGCGTCTTGAAAAATTCAGCGTCTGATGAGCAGGGTGCCGCCTTCTCGGATGGAGAAGGTCTGCGTCTTCCGGCCTTCTGAGGTGACGGTCACACCCAGCACCCCGGCCCTCTTGCGGCTTACCTGAATGGTGAAGTCATCACCAAAGGCTCTGACGTGGCTCAGCGTCATCTCCGGCCAGGCCTCGGGCAAGCGGGGCGTGAGGCTGAAGCTGCGCAATCCCGTGGGACGGATGCCAAAGAGACCTTCGGTGATGATGCGGCCAAAGAGTCCGCTTTCAGCAGAGAGGTGGCGTTGGTTGCCTTCAGGCCAGGCCTCGATGGCGTAGGGCACATGGTCACCCAGCAGACGGGTGGTGGAGTAACGGTGCAGGTAGTCCGTAGCCTGCTCCGTAGCGCCTACAGCATAGACACCACGCAGGGCATAGAGGGTGGAGCGGTCCCAGAAGGTCTCACTACCGGCTTGGGTCAACAGGCCATTTTCTGTCCAAAGGCGGGGTGAGAAGAGTGCCTTGATGGTCCCCTCAGCGCGTTCGTTGATGCCCACGCAGAGGGGGATGCAGATCCATGAGCGGAGGATGTCGTTACCGTCATAGTAACGGTAGGTATCAAAGCCTTCAACATTGGCACCGAAGTAGCTTTCGATGTTTTTCCGTAGCTGGGCAGCTTGCTTCTGATAGGCCGATGCACCCTCCTTGCGCAACTCGCGAGCCAGGCACGAGGCGGAGAGCAAGGCATCATAATAGAGCGAAGAGGTGCAGAGGTTGGCCTTGCCCGAGGGGAAACGGTTCTCCAGCTCATCGGTGTCAGAAGCCACCACGCCCCCCTCGTTGAGCTTGTGCCGGCAATAGTCGAGGCACCAGGTGATGAGAGGCCAAAGCTCCTCGGCCTCCTGACGGTTGCCGTGTGCCAAGGCATAGCGTGAGGCTCCGTAGGCTATCATGGCTGCATCGCCACGGTCACCTACCCCATTCCAGATATCCAGTCCCTCAGCCACGATGGAGCTGGGGATGGGACGCCATTCGTCGTTCATGAAGCGGGCAAAGTGACGGAACGAGTTGAGTGCCGACTCGCAACCGTAGTCGTAGCCCGTATAGGGGAAATAGGGATTGATGTATTCAGCCTGGTCGTTGGCCCAGATGGCCGCATAGTACGACTCGCCGCCAGGTCCATGCATGGGGCCACCCTGCGTCTGATAGATGCTCTCGCAGGCACGAATCTTCGAGAAGGCCATCATGCGGTTGATGGTCTCGTCGGGCGTGGTAAGCACCAGGTTGTCCATCCATTCGCTGACCAGCGTCTGGCGGGCTGCCACCTCCTGCTCTACGTTGAAGGTCAGGCTCTGCTCGGTGGGCTGATAGCCGGCCAGGGTAGCACCGAAGCTGAGGCTCTCACCCGGCTTCACGGTGAAGGTACCCTGCTTGTCGGCCTTCATCTCGATGCGGTAGGCACCCGATACCCCTTTCTGCGGGTCGGTGTGCGAAGTGATGTCTATGGCAGGAAGCTCCACGGTCAGGGGTTGTTTGCCCGTGTTGAGCAGCGTATAGTGTTCGATCAGTGCCGGATGTTCTGTTGAGGGGAGGTACTGGCGCGTCAGCCGGCAACTGCCGTACCAACCGCCGTCGTAGCTGCTCTCCACGGTCAGTAGTCCCTTCTGGTAGATGCGCTCCACCTTTTCCGAGGGGGTGATGGCGCGTCCGTTGATGGTGACTACGTCCATGACATCCCAGTCGAAGCGGCGCATCAGGCTGGCGTGTGTGTTGTTGGGGATGGTGCGCAGCAAGGGCCATACCATGCTCTTGTTGAGCACAAAGCCACCTTGGGCATCTACGCCATAGCGCAGCACGACAGAGACGCGCTTGCCGCTCATCTCCACGTGGTCGTTGTGGGGCAGGTTGTTGGTTACGTTCCAGGCAATGCCGCCGTCATCGGTCAGATGCCAGCGGTCCTGGGCTTCGGTGTAGGTTGCAAAGGGCAGCAGCAACAGAGAGGCTACCCAGGTCAGATGTCTGATGTTCATGATTACGGTGTTTTCTAATGGTTCAAAATGGGTCAAATATTTCAAAAATGGGTCAAATGCGTTCAGTGCATGGTTCGTTATACGGGGACAAAGATAGGCCATTCCATTCACATGACCTAATCCAAGCCCGACAAAAAGGAGGCAGGAACGCGCTGAAAGGGCAAAAGCTTTCCCACACACGTGCATGAATGAATAAGGCTTTTGCCCTTTCAGGGCGTAATTACGCTGGGCTGCTTACCACTGGTCATTCTGGGTGAGGATGCCGGGGTTCAGGTCCATCTCGGCCTGTGGGATAGGCCACCAGTAGTCCTTCTGGGTAAAGGTGCCCCGCTCGCCTCCGGGAACCTGCAACACGATGCGCTTGCCTGTCTTCTGGCCATTGGCATCGTACTCGTTGTACTCGATACCCTCCATGGGCTTGTTCATCACGTCGAGCATGATGCCCCAGCGGCGGATGTCGTACAGGCGCAGACCCTCCTGAGCAAACTCCACACGACGCTCGTTGCGGATGAGGTCACGCAAGCTGCCGTTGTAGAGGTTGGCCACGGCCCAGTCGATGTCGTTGGTATTGCCTGCACGGTCGCGGATTACCTTCACCAGGCTCTTGGCCTCTTCGGTGCTGCCACCCGTCTCCACAAGAGCCTCGGCACGGAGCAGGTAGGCTTCGGCATAACGGAATACGACGAAGGGATTCCAGGTGCTCCAGGTCTCGTCCTCGGCAAAGTACTTCTTCCAAGTCAGACCTGTCTGGGTCTTGTTCCATTCACCGCCACCACCTTCAGAGAGCACGTCGCCGATGATGACTGTCTTATCCTGCATCGATCCGTAGTCGCCGGTCGATTTGAAGTACCACTTGCCGTCAGCCTTCTGCTCTACGTTGTTGGGGATGGAGTTGAAGTAGCGTCCGCGCAGGTCAGATCCCGGGGCATACATCGTCTCGTAGAAGCGGGGATCCTTGTTGAGGTAAGGCATGTCGTCGTTACGCTCACCGCCTAGATACTCAAAGGCATCGGCCAGCGATTTGAGCGGCGTGGTGACGCAGTAGCCACCGAGTGACTGGTTGTACCACTGTCCCCACCAGTTCTTGCTGTCTTCGTTGAAGTCCTTCACCAGGATGACCTCATCCTCATTCTGGCAGCCCGTCCTGAAGAGCTTGCCGAAGTCTGCCAGCTTGGGTGCGTTGGCCAACAGTTCCTTGGTCTCTTCCAGGGTGATGTTGAAGTAGGAGTTATCATTCAGGTAGCCGGCAGCATAGGCTGCACAGCGGGCACGGAGCAGCCGGGCAGCAGGCTTGCTCACCATCGATTTGTTTGCCGGGGTCTGGGGCAGGCCGGCAATGGCTGTCTTCAGGTCATCGAGAATGAAGTCGAACACCTCTTTCGGGCCATCGGTCTGTTTTACCTCTTTACTATCAGCCACCGTCTCAGGGTTGACCGTGTAGAACATGATGCGTCCGTAGAGGGCGGCCAGCTCCATGTAGATGTAATCGCGTACCACGATGGCTTCGCCCAGGATGCGGTTACGCTCCGCATTGCTTTCGCCGCCGGGCCACGCATAGTTGTCGATGTTGTTGATGACGGTATTGGCACGGTTGATGCCTACATAGCCATCGCCCCACTTGTACTGGGCGAATGCTGAAGAGGAGGTGGCAAAGCCACGGCTAAAGTCGTAGCCACGGTTCCAGGAGTGGGTCACCGTACCGTTGTCGGTCACGCCGTCTATCCAGAGGTCGTTGTCACCATAGCAGAAGCGGTAGTAGAGGGCATTGAGCGACTTCTGGTAGTCGTCGGCACTCTTGAAGTAGTTATCTACTGAGATGAAACCTTCCGGCTCCAGGTCAATGTTGCTTTCGCAGCCGCTGTTGATGCCGAGCGTCAGGGCCAGGGCACCAAGGAGCAGTGTCTTAGTATATCTGTTGTTCATAATGTTCGCTCTTATTTAGAAGATTTAGAATACAAGGTTCACACCAAAGTTGATAATTTTTGTAGTTGGGAAGTCGCTTAGACGACCGCTGTTGCCTTCGGGGTCCAGACCCTGCCAGAGGCTGCTGAAGGTGAGCAGGTTGGAGCCTGAGAGGTAGAGGCGCAGCTTCTCGATACCCAGCTTGGCCACCATCGCCTTGTCGAAGGTATAGCCAATCTGTGCATTCTTCAGGCGCAGGTAGCTACAGTTCTTCAGGAAGAAGGAGTTGTAGGTGGATGAGTTGCGGTTGTTGGCAGCCTCCAGGCGCGGCATCTCCGCGTTGCCGTTCTGGTTATCTACGGTCCAGCGGTCGCGCCAGTGCTCCCCGGCGAACACTTCGTAGGCAGGTCCTTCCACCCATTCACCGTACATCATGCGGTTGGCACCGGCAGCACCCTGGAAGAGCAGGCTTACGTCGAAGCCATTCCACTCACCCTGGATGTTCCAACCGAAGGTGAACTTAGGCACGTTGGAGTGGAAAATCTGACGGTCGTCGGCATTGATGGTACCATCGCCATTGGTATCGACCAGCTTCACGTCACCGGCCTTCAGTGAGGTGATACCACGGGGGTCAGATTGATACTTCGCCTTGTATTCAGCCAGTTCCTCATCGTTGGCAATGAGTCCGTCAGCCTTGTAGATGTAGTAGGCATTGAGGGGCGAACCTTCCGTCTGGATGTTCCAGCCGCTGATGTTCATGTTGTCGCCGCCACGGTCTATCCATTGGTTCTTGTTGTAGGCCAGGTTCACCGAGGTATTGAAGGAGAACTTGCCAAATGTCTTGCGGAAGCCCAGCATGGTCTCGATACCCGAGTTGCGTACCACGCCGGCATTCTGCTCCGGAGCGCTCAGACCAATGAAATAGGGGATGGCCAGGGTCAGCAAGATGTCCTTGGTATCCTTGGTGTACCAGTCGAGTTCACCATAGACCATGCCTCCCAGCATCGAGAAGTCCAAACCGATGTTGAGCTGCTCTACCGTCTCCCAGGTGATGTCCGGGTTGGCCATCTGTCCTTGATAGACACCCGTCTGCAGTTTGCCATCTACCACGTAGTTGCTGGTGTTGTATTGGGGAAGGTACTTGAACACACCGATACGCTCGTTACCGGTCTGACCCCAAGAAGCTCTGAGCTTCAAGTTGTCGAAGAGGTCTTGGTCCTTCATGAAGCCCTCCTCAGTGATGCGCCATGCAGCTGAGAATGAGGGGAAGATACCCCACTTATGCCCTTTGGCAAAGCGGGAAGAACCGTCGGCACGTACATTGGCTTCGAACATGTAGCGATCCTTGTAGCTGTAGTTGATACGACCGAAGAAGGAGTTGATGCCCCACTTGTCGGGATAGCCATAGGCAAACTGGCTGTCGGCTGAGCCGAGCGATACGTCGGGCATCGAGTCGGAGATGAGGTTACGGCGCTCAGCGCTTGAATAGTAATTGCGGTAGGAAATCTGCTCCATACCGTAGAGCACGGAGAAGTCGTGCGTGTCATTGAAGCGCTTCTTGTAGTTGGCCAGGAAGCGGAGGGTCAGCTCGTAGTCGTTGTTGCGTGCATCATAGACGCTGTTGGGGTTGTTGCGCTGATAGACAAACTCGTTGTCACCGTTGTAGAACTGATAGTTCTTGTAGTGTACCTTACGGCGGTCCCACGAAGCATTGAGCGAAGCCATACCCGTGAACACCAAGTCCTTGATAGGCTCAAACTCGGCCTTGAACTGTCCGTAGAGCACATCCTTCGTGTAGCGGTCCTCACCCACTACGTCGCTGTCGAGCAGGGCCACAGGGTTCTGGTTCTGTGAGTCGAGGCGGTAGTTGCCGTTGGCGTAGCGCACGGGCACGGTAGGCGTCATACTCGATGAGCTGGCCTGCGCACTGCCCAGTCCTTCGGGCCAGAGGCGGTCGATGTGGCGGTAGGTCAGGTCGCTGCTGGCGCGCAGGTACTTACCCACCTTCAGGTCTGTATTGGCGCGGTAGCTGTAACGCTTGTAGTTGGTATTGTCCGTCAGACCCGGCTGATCCAGGTAGTCGAACGAGATCAGGAAACGGCCATTCTCGTTACCCCCGTTGAGGTTGACGGTGTGCTGCGTGATGTAGGTGGGCTGATAGACCTCATCGATGTAGTTGGTAAACGAATAGTTGTAGGGGTCGTCGCCACGCTCCAGAGCCAGCTTATCCTCCTCGCTCCACTTGGGTTGGTTGCCGGCGTTGGTCAAGGCCTCGTTGACCATCGTCATGTATTCGCGTGCGGAGACCAGGTTGGGCTTCACCGCACGGTCCTGGATGCCGATAGATCCATCATACGACAGCTTCACCTTGCCCTCCTTACCGCGCTTCGTCGTGACCAGGATAACGCCATGGGCCGCACGCGAACCGTAGATAGAGGCTGAAGCTGCATCCTTCAGCACGGAGATGTTCTCAATCTCGCTGGCAGGCACCTGGCTGAGTGACATCTCGATGCCATCCACCAGCACCAACGGCTTCGAATTACCCGTGGTACCTACGCCACGGAGGAAAATCTCGGGATCATCGCTACCCGGGGCACCGCCACGGTCGATGATGGTGATACCGGGCGACAGACCTTGCAGCGCCTTGGTGGCATTGACCACCGTCATTTTGCTCAATTCCTTTCCATCCACCTTGGTTACGGCACCCGTGGTTGTCACCTTGCGCTGTACGCCATAACCTACCACAACCACCTCTTCGAGGGCCTTGGCATCGTCCACCATCACGATGTTCATCGGGGCGGCTGTAGCCTTCACCTCCTGCGTCTGGTAGCCGATGTAGGAGATGACCAGCGTTGCCCCCACGGGAGCCTCGATACTGAAGTTACCGTCGATATCGGTGATGACACCCGTTGTGGTACCCTTCACGACGACGTTGGCACCAATGACCGACAGTCCCGTATTGTCAACTACTGTACCTTTGATGGTTCTGTTCTGCTGCGTGATGGCTACCTCGTAACCAGAGTCGCTGCTAGCAGCTGCGGCGGTTTGTGCCGAAAGGCTGCCCAGTCCAATCACGCCTGCCAGCAGGTAATACCTGCTTCGTTCGCTAAAACGAAATGTGTTCATACGTTTTTTTAAATGATTGAATGTTAAACAAAAGTTTACTAAACTCGTTTTTTTATTATTGGATTATATCTTGTCAGTCTATTTGGAAGAAGAGACGGAACCTGATGAAAGAAAACGTGATTTTTTTTAGCAGAGGTATAGGTTATCCCAATCTTTACTTTAAGCTAAAAAGCTAATGCCTTTGAACCTATGCTTATCTATTCATTTAATGTTAGAGTTATGAAGAATCTTATGAATGAATCAAAATAAACTAAGGTTCCGTCTCTTTCCGCCAAATAGTTGTCTGTCTGCCTATTGAAATAGTGTCTTACTTGATGATGGCTGCATAGCCTCCGCCATCGTACATGCTGATGGTGATGGTCTCACCCTGCTTTACCTTTCTGCTGCGGCGGGCAAAGTCCTCAGCGTCCATCTCGACGTTCACGCCATCTTCCCAGGTGGTGAGGGTCTTGCTGCCCTTGATGAAGTCGAGGCTTATCTGGAAGGTCTGTCCCTTCTCACCTACCATGCCGCCGATGTACCATACATTACCCTTGCGGCGGGCTACCACCACATATTCGCCTACACGGGCTTTCAGTACGCGGGTCTCGTCCCATACGGTGGGCACCTGGCTCAGGAACTCCATGCACTCCGGCTCACGAAGGTATTTCGAAGGCGAGTCGGCCAGCATCTGAAGCGGGCTCTCATACACCACGTACATACCCAGCTGGTGGCAACGGGTACCTACCGATGCAGGCAGGTTGAAGTTGATGTAGTGATCCTTGGCGTGACGGTTGACCATCGCTCCCGGTGTGTAGTCCATCGGACCAGCCACCATGCGGGTGAAGGGGAGCGTGCAGTTGTGGGTCGGGGTGACAAAGCTACCCCACTTGTGATTCTCCAGTCCGGCTACACCCTCCGACGTAAGCACGTGCGGGAAAGTGCGCAGCCAGCCGGTGGGCTTATAGGCTCCGTGGAAATCGACCAACAGCTTGTGCTTGGCCGCCTTGCGGGCCGTCTCGTAGTAGAAATCTACGACCTCCTGGTCATCGCGGTTCATGAAGTCCATCTTGATGCCCTTCACGCCCCACTGCTCAAAGAGCGCCATGGCCTCATCAATCTTCTCGCGGAAGGGAGCCCAAGATACCCAGAGGATGAGTTCTACGCCACGCTGTTTGGCGTAGGCCACAAGCATGGGCATGTCTATCTCGGGGATGGTCTTGGTCACATCCCAAGCCTCGCTCCAACCATCGTCGAGCACCACATACTCAATGCCGTACTTCGAAGCGAAGTCGATGTAGTACTTGTAGGTCTCGTTGTTGATGCCGCACTTGAAATCTACCCCGGTCAGGATGAGGGCGTTGTACCAGTCCCAGGCAATCTTGCCGGGCTTCACCCACGAGTAGTCGCCTTCGGCAGCGGGAGCCAGTTTGTAGATGAGCTGATTCATCATCAGTTCGGCATCGTTGTCGGCCAGGATCATGGCACGCCAGGGGTAGTCGCGTGTGCCGCCCACCTTGGCAATGTAGTCGGCACGCTTGGTGGGGAAAATCTGGCGGTCATCGGTCTTGTAGTCGGCCAGCGAGACGGCAGCAAACTTACCGACCAGCTCCTGCATGCCCTGCTTGCGGAGGAACATACCGGGATAGCTCTCCAGGTCGCTCTCGCTGATGAACATGCGCTTGTCATCACCCACCTTCACCAGCATGGGGGTGCTGCAGTAGCTGTCCGTGCGTACCTCACTCAGCTTCATCGGCTTGAACAGGGGCTGCTGGGCGGAGAGCATGGAGCGCTCCTCGGGGAAGAGGATGTTGAAGTCCTCAGCGAAGCAGAAATCCACCTCCTCGCTCAAGACCTTGAGGGTGCCATCCCAAGAGGTGCTGAAGCGGTAGGCTACGCCATCGTCATAGACACGGAAGGTCAGCTGGTAACCATCGGCCTTCAGCACGAGCTGCTTGTAGTGGTCCACGATGGATGCGCACTTCACTCGCACCTCGGGTGTGATGACTTTGTTTTCTGTCGTCTCCTCGGTGGCCGTCACCTGCATGTTGCGACCGATGGTCTTGCCATTGTCAAAGGTCATCGACAGGGGTGAGGGAGTGAGGATAACTTGATTGTCCCATTTAATGGAATAGGTGGTCACGTCGCCGGTCTCGATCTCCACGCGTATGCGATTATTAGGAGAAGTCACCGTGTAGTTGGCGGCTTGCGCCAGGATGCCTGTCCAGAGGAGCAGGCCGAGCATCAATTTTTTCTTCATGTTATTCATCCGATTAAAAAGGTGTTACTTTTAAACAAGTGTTACTTTAAACAGGTGTTACGATTACGGCTGCAAAGGTAGGGCGAAGGCAGGAGGTGGAAGGAAAGAATCGTTCAAATCGCTTTGTTTATCGTACCAACCCCATACGCTATCGTACAAATCTTGCGCGCTATTGTACAGCATAAAAGTATATACGGCTGATAATCAGCATATATTTACCCATTTATGAAAAAAGTAGCCAAACGCTTTTATAATCCTTATATTTTCTGTATGTTTGCGCCGCTAAACCCTAAGACCAACGATGATGAACAGAATTTCTACCTGGTTGCTCCCCCTGCGGCGCCTGCTTGTGCGCCTGCTGCGCTGGCCCAAGCGTTACGGCTTCGGGGCCCATTCCCCCTTTGCCTACCGGCTGATAACCGACGTGATCAACGAGCATAAGCCCTATTATAAATACAGCACACTCCGCCAGGAGGAGAAGCGGATGGACTCCTCCACACTGCCCCAAGGCTGCTGCAGGGAGACGCTCCAGATGAAGCGCCTGCTCTACCGCCTGGTCAACTTCGCACAGCCTTCGAATGCCCTTAGTGTGGGTTGCCCCACCTCGGCCCACCTCTACCTCGCTGCTGCCAAGCAGGGGATGAACTTCTGGCACGCCTCCAGCCTCGATGAGCTTTTCCTCGATGCCGATGAGCCGGTAGATTTCCTCTACCTGCACGATGTGAATAATCCCGGACTGCTGCGACAGGCTTTTGCACTCTGCGCAGAGCGTACCACACCCCAGTCACTCTTCGTCGTGCAAGGTATCGGCTATTCCCCCTCGATGAGGCAATTCTGGCAAGAGCTCAAGGGAGACTCCCACGTCATGGTGACGTTTGACCTCTTCGACTTCGGTCTCCTCTTCTTCGACCCGGCCAAGCAACGACAGCATTACAAGGTCAGCTTCTGAGATGAATACCTATATTATACTGAACACCTGTACATATATTATGAACACCTATTATATATAATATACATCAACATCATGAAAAGCAATGTCTATACCCGTACCGGCGATGCCGGACAGACCTCCTTGATCGGAGGCACACGCGTCTCCAAGACCGACCTCCGTCTGGAGGCCTATGGTACCGTGGATGAACTCAACGCCCAGCTCGGCCTGTTGCACACCTATCTGGCCGACCCCACAACCGATGAGTCCGTAGCGGCAGCCCGTGCCGTGGATGCAGCGCTGCTACTCCGTGTGCAGAGCGACCTCTTCTCCGTAGGAGCCTCCCTCGCTACCGATACCTCCAAGCTGCCTCCACGCCCCACGGCTATCATCACTCCCGAGATGGTGAGCGAACTGGAGCAGGCCATCGACCGCATCGAAAGCCAGCTCCCCCCACTCCGCCTCTTCATCCTGCCCGGCGGAGGCAGGGCAGCCGCCGTAGCCCATGTCTGCCGCACCGTGTGCCGCAGGGCCGAACGCCGCATCCTCGCCCTGGCCGAACAGGCCGATGTAGCCCCCGAATTGCTTGCATACGTTAACCGTTTGTCTGATTATCTCTTCGTTTTGTCAAGAAAGCTCAATGTAGATGAAAAAAAAGAGGAAATAATATGGAATAAGCGTTGTAAATAAGAGATTTTTTATACTTTTGCCGCAAAATTGAAAAACAGTAAGTTTTGTTCATTTTTTAAACGAGTCAGACTATGTATTGGACATTGGAACTGGCATCCAAACTGGAGGATGCCCCTTGGCCGGCAACCAAGGACGAATTGATTGATTATGCCATCCGTTCGGGCGCACCGCTCGAAGTCATAGAGAACCTGCAGGAAATGGAAGACGAAGGCGAGATATACGAAAGCATCGAAGACATCTGGCCCGACTACCCCAGCAAGGAGGACTTCTTCTTCAACGAGGAAGAGTATTGATCCCGTGACGACGAGCCATGGAGCACGAACATTCCACTTTCACTGACAACGGGGAAGAGAATCTCTACGTCCAACAAGGGGCGCACTGGTTATCTTCCCCGTTGTTTGCTGCCTATCCGCAGCAGTGCCGGCCTGCCTTGCGGCAGCTGCTTGAAGAGGTGTGGGGCTACACCTCGTGGCGCGACATGCTATTCTATGCCGA
The DNA here is from genome assembly GCA_945831575.1 of uncultured Mediterranea sp. Classification (GTDB taxonomy): domain Bacteria; phylum Bacteroidota; class Bacteroidia; order Bacteroidales; family Bacteroidaceae; genus Bacteroides. Next base: position 23,733 of record CAMACX010000016.1, on the reverse strand, counting down.
CCTCCGGGTAGATGCCCGCACCGTCAGCCTCTCACAGGGCACCATCGTAGAGCAGGTGGTCCATACCGCCGAAGCCTCGCTGCAACGTGTGGACCATCCCCTCAATCAGCTGCTTACCGCCCCCACCGGAGCCGGCAAGTCGCTGCTCTTCCAGCTGCCTGCCATCTACCTGGGGCGTGAACATGGCCTGCTCACCCTGGTCATCGAGCCGCTCAAAGCGTTGATCATCGACCAGGTGGAGAGCCTGCAATCCAAGGGCTACGACCGCGTGGCCTATGCCTCGGGCGACCTCTCGCCCGAAGAGAAGGCCGAGGCCTACCGCCGCGTACACGATGGCGAAGCCGACATCCTCTACCTCTCGCCTGAGCTGCTCCTGGCCTACGACATCCACCGCTTCATCGGCAACCGCCGCATCGGCATGGTGGTGATTGATGAAGCCCATACCGTCACCACGTGGGGACGCGAGTTTCGCGTGGACTACTGGTTCCTTGGCCGCTACCTCGCCTCCCTCAAGCAGTCGCTTGGCTATCATTTCCCCCTCTTTGCCCTGACGGCCACGGCCGTATGGAGCCCCCAGCCACATACCGACATGGTGATGGAGACCATCAGCTCCCTGCAGATGGCGCCCTGCCTGCTCTACATGGGTACCGCCCGTCGCGAGAACATCACTTTTGACATCCGTCCGCTCACCTTCGAGGAGGGAGAGACCTATGACAAAGCCAAGCAGCGGGCCATAGCAGCCCGTGTGGAAGAGTATGTGGCCCGTCACAAGACCCTGCTCTACTTCCCCTTTGCCGGCAGTCTCGACATCCGGGCCAAGAGCTGGGTGGCTCCGCAAAGCTGGCCCTATGTGGCCACCTACTACGGCAAGAAGGAGAAGGAGCAGAAAGCGGCCATCGTACGTGCTTTCTGTGAGGGGGAGAAGCGGCTCATCGTGGCCACCAAGGCATTCGGCATGGGAGTGGATATCCCCGATATTGACAGGGTCTATCACGTGGCCCCGTCGAGCACCTTCGTGGATTACGTACAGGAGATAGGCCGTGCCGGCCGTGAGGCTGAGGTGCAGGCAGTGGCTGCCACCGACTTCCACGAGCGCGACTTCTACTACATGACCCGGCTGCATCAGGTGGGCGGCATCGGTGAGGAGCAGATGGAGCTGATACTCTTCAAGCTCTGCGAACTCTACCGGATGAAGGGGCAGCCCGAGCAGATGCTCGTACCCGTGAGTGACTTCGAATATGTGGTCAAGCTGCCCCGCGCCAAGAATAAGCTGGAGTATGAGAGTGACCTGGGCCAGCTGGTCAAGACGGCTTTGCTCTGGATGGAGGAGGACCTGAAGCGACGCACAGGCCAGACGGTCATCGAGGTGGCTCCCTGCCGCCTGCTCACCGACTGCTACCTGCAGGACAAGACGGGTGATGCCTTTGCCCGCCGCTATGCCTCCTACGTGACGCCCGTCAACGGCCAACCCCCGCTCTGGCGCTTGCAGACCGAAGCACTCTGGGAGCATGAGTTTCCCGAATTGGGCTACCGCGAATTCAAGCAGAAGCTGATGAACGGCACGCTCCTGGAGGGTGCCCGCGCCGTAGCCGTGGGGTGCCACGACGTACTGCTCAAGGAGGATGCCCAGCGGATCATCCAGCGCGTGGATGCCCTCTTTGCCGACCTTACAGCCCTGCTCCGTGAGGCCCTGACCCGCAACAAGGGCAAATTCGACGAATCGCGCCTCCGCGCCCTCTTTGAGGCACACCAGCTCGACGTGCGGAGTGCCAAGCGCTTCATCGGCCAGCTGCTGGAGAGTCGTGTGGAGGAGGGACGCAGCGTGAGCTACATCAGCAGTGCGCGCAAGAAGGAGAGCACCGAACTGCAATTTACCGTGACCCGCGGCTTCGACCTCCTGCTGCAGCGCTACCGCAAGCTGATGCAGCAGTACATCGCAGGCTCTGCCGGCGAGGTCATCCGTTGCTTCTGCACCCCCTTCTCCGACCTCAACCTGCTGCTCAACCTGCTCTCCATGCTCGGCTCGGTGGCCTTCAGCGTAGAGGGAGGCGCTTCCCCCTGTGTGGAGGTCCGCTTCCTGCAGCCCCACGCCCTGGAGCAGATAGCCCGGCAGGGCAGTTACCGCAATCAGGTCCTGGACGAGGAGGAGCAGCACTTCCAGCAACAGATTGAGCTGTACAACCGCTTCTTCGGCAACCAGCAGCTCACCGATGCCGAGCGGTGGGACTTCATCGAAGCCTACTTCACCGGACGGCTTTCGCTCCAATCATCTGAATCTTAAGACAGGAATAGCCCTATGATGCATATCCGTAAAGCCATCCCCAATGACCTTGCCCGCATGATGGAGCTCTTTGATGCAGCCCGGGGCATCATGCGCAGCAGCGGCAACCTCAAGCAATGGACCGGCGGCTACCCCTCAGCGGCACAGATCCGCCAGGAGATAGCCGACGGCAACAGTTACGTCATCACCGATGCCTCGGGTGAGGTGATCGCCACCTTTGCCTTCATCCTGACAGGTGAACCGACTTACGCCCGCATCGAGGGCGGCGCATGGCTCGACGACACCAAGCCCTATGGAGTCATCCACCGCCTGGCCAGTGCCCCCGAGAGCCACGGCATAGCCCGCACCTGCTTCGACTGGTGCTTCCGCCAGATACCCAACCTGCGCGTAGATACTCACCGCGACAACCACATCATGCAGCACCTCATGGAGCAGAACGGCTTCACCTACTGCGGCATCATCTACCTCCTCAACGGCGATGAGCGTCTGGCCTATCAGAAGCTGTAAATCAACAATTCTAAGAACAACCTATCATGCTGAAGCGTATCATCAATCCTTGGGAGGGCATGGCCGGCTACCACTGCATTGGCTGCGCCCCCAACCATCCTTTCGGTTTCCACCTCCAGTTCTACGAAGAGGGTGACGACATCGTCAGCCAGTGGCAACCCACGCCCGACTATCAGGGCTGGGTCAATACACTCCATGGAGGCATCCAGGCCCTGCTGCTCGATGAGATATGCGGCTGGACCGTGACCCGCAAGCTACAGACGGCCGGTGTCACCTCACGCATGGAGACCCGATACAAAAGGCCTGTATCGACCTCCGACCCGCTGCTCACCCTCCGTGCCCACATCGTGGAGCAGAAGCGCAACATCGTCCTCATCGAGGCCACCCTCTCCGACTCCACGGGACGCGTCTGCACCGAGGCCACCTGTACCTACTTTGTCTTCCCCAAGGAGAAGGCCGAGCAAGAGATGCATTTCAAGGAGTGCCGGACGGAGGAGTAATAAAAAAAGCCATGCCAAGGGATAATTTGCCGGAAAAGTGTTACCTTTGCCGCATGGATTAACCAATAGCACCAAGGCCTATGAGTACCTCTACCCCTCGCAAGCGCATTCCCTACGGGATCATGGACTTCACCCGTATGCTGGGAGACAACTGTTACTACGTCGATAAGACCCGCTACATCGAAGAGATTGAGCAGGCCAACAGTTTCTTTTTCTATATCCGTCCGCGACGCTTCGGCAAGAGCCTGACGCTCTCCATGCTCCGGCACTACTACGACATCAAGGAGGCCGACCGATTCAAGGAGTGGTACGAGGGGCTCTACATCTACAACCATCCCACGCCCGAGAGGGCCAGGTACCTGGTGCTGAGCCTCAACTTTGCGGAGGTCAACGCAGACCTGGAGTGCTACAAGCAGAACCTCGATGCCTACTGCCAGATGGTCTTCACGCTCTTTTGCCGCCGCTATGCCGACTACCTGCCTGCATCTGCGGAAGAAGGACTCCTCAAACTGGAGGGAGTGGCTCAGCAGCTGAGCTACCTGTCCAGAATCTGCAGCGAAGCTGGGCAATTCATCTACCTCTTCATCGATGAATACGACCATTTCACCAACAAGATACTCTCCAGCCCTGAGATGCTGGCCGCCTACAAGGGCGAGACGCACGGCACGGGCTATCTGCGCCTCTTCTTCGATACGGTGAAGGGAGGGACCGACCGGGGCATCCGCCGCTGCTTCATCACGGGAGTCAGTCCCGTGACGCTCGACGATGTGACCAGCGGATTCAACATCGGCACCAACTACAGCCTCTCGCCCCAGTTCAACGAGATGACCGGCTTCTCGGAGAAGGAGGTACGGGCCATGCTCGACTACTACGCCACCACCTGCGAGTTCCACCACACCACGGACGAGCTGATCAAGCTGATGAAGCCCTGGTACGACAACTACTGCTTTGCAGAGGAGTCCTACGGACGCACCACGATGTACAACAGCTGCATGGTGCTCTATTTCATAGATAACTATGTCCACAACGGGGGACAACTGCCTCGGCGCATGCTGGAGGACAATGTGCGCATCGACTACGAGAAGCTCCGTATGCTCATCCGCAAGGACAAGGAGTTTGCCCACGATGCCTCCATCATCCAGACGCTCGCCGAGCAGGGCTACATCACGGGGCAGCTCAAGCCCAACTTCCCTGCCGAGCAGGTCACCTCGCCCGACTGCTTCATCAGCCTGCTCTTCTACTTCGGGATGCTGACCATAGCCGGTACCGACTTCATGGATACCAGGTTCACCATCCCCAATCAGGTGGTGCGCGAACAGCTCTTCAACTACCTGCTTGACACCTATGACGAGATAGACCTCACTTACAGCAAAAACGAGAAATACAGGCTGGACGTGGCCTTGGCAGCCCGGGGCGAATGGAAGCCCTACTTCGGCTACATCGCCGAGTGTCTCAGCCGCTTCGCCTCGCAGCGCGACCGCCAGAAGGGTGAAGCCTTCGTACACGGCTTCTCCCTGGCCATGACGGCACAGAATCCCTTCTACCGTCCCGTATCCGAGATGGACACCCAGAAGGGCTATGCCGACCTCTTCCTCCATCCGCTCATCGAGATATTCAAGGAGATGCAGCACAGCTACGTCATCGAGCTGAAGTATGCCAAGGGGCGTGAACCCAGGGAGCGTGTGGAGCAGCTCCGTCAGGAGGCCATTGAGCAGGCACGTCGCTATGCCGCTACCGACACCGTGCAGCAGGCCATCGGCCACACCACCCTACACCGCATCATCGTGGTCTTCCACGGCATGGAGATGGCCGTCTGCGAGGAGGTATAGTGAAATACTGGACTGGAAGATGAAGGACGTGACTTTCAGTACATGAAAACTGTTAGCCCTTCGCTGGTGAAGGTGCACCTCAGCGGTAACAGTTGACACTTGACGGTTGACGGTCTGAAGAACGATTGGCTTGATGACCCCTTATACCTGATTATGTACGGATACAGGAGATTGCATATTTTCCCATTATGGGATGGATTATTTTAATAGAAATGCCATATATAATGGTAATGTAGTAACCATACCGGATGAGCCAATGTTGTAATCCCCAAGTTTTATGGCCTTGGATACATGGTACTTTTCCGGATGCGCAAGGATGGTCTTTGTACTCTTTACATTCCCACTGGACGCCTTTACTTCTACAAGAGTACATTCGCCTGCATAGCGCATTACGAAATCTACCTCCAGGCCACTGTCCTTACGGTAATAGTATAGTTTGCGTCCCATTTTGCCAAAAATATCAGCAATGAGGTTCTCGAATATTGCGCCTTTATAGCCATAAAGATTCCCCTTCAGTATATCAAACGCTGTCTCTGGATCAAGCATGCTCACAAACAATCCCGTATCTGCCATATAGACCTTGAACTGATCAGCTATCGCATGACCGCCCAACGGCAATTCTGGAATTTCAAGATTATAACATCTACGGATTATCCCTGCATCCTCTATCCACTGAAGGCTGCCTAGATAGTCACGTCCACGCCCATTCGTCCTAATCTGTGCGTAGGCAAACTTCTTGTTTTCACGGCTAAGTTGCTTGGGTATTGATTCAAAGCACTCCCTTATCCGGGCTTTATCAGGCTGAGATGCATATTTCAACATATCCGACTTGTACTCATCGATGATTGTCCTCTGTACACTAGCCACTTCCTGCATGTTATGCGTCTCCATAAATACGGTTACAGCACGTGGCATTCCACCGACAATAAGATACTGTTGGAGAAGTTGCGTCATTCGCCTATGTATAACTTCTGGCACAGGAGTACTTGATGACAAACAGCCTTCCAGTTTACTGACCACAGCCTCTTGAATGCCATTTGCCCACAGCCATTCCTCAAAATCCATTGGATACATATCGACAATCTTTTCGTAGCCGACAGGTATAGGTGCCCACTTTTCCTCATCTGCCAGCTGCGATTTATAACCACTTACTCCAAGCAGTGAGCCGGTGCAGATAACGTCAAAACGACCATCTGTCTTGAAGAACTTCAGTGAAGTACGAGCACGGGGACAATCCTGTATCTCATCAAACACAAAACAGGTTTCTCCAGGTACCATACGTGTGCCAGGAATCAGTGTGGATATATTCATTATAAGATTGTCAATCTCAAGAGAGTCATCAAACAATGATTTATACTGAGGATTCTGGAAAAAATCCAAATATATCACATGATTATAGTTCTTTTTAGCAAAGTCGAGTACAGAGAAGGTCTTTCCACACTGGCGACAACCCTTGATAACTATTGGCATTTTGTCCTTACTTTTCTTCCACTCAAGGAGCTTTGCTTCTATCTTCCTTTTAAACATCTGATATTAATTTGATTAAGATGAATAACACACGTTTTTCAAACGACTTTTCATAAGAATGTTCACGTTTTCAAAGCGACTTATTTATGAATTACACACGTTTTTCAAACGACTTTTGTTTGCAAAAGTAATATTTTTCTTTGATTCAGCAATTCTTATAAATATATTTTTCCTTAAAATCAGATGATGATAGATGTTACTATTGTTGCTTCTGTCCAGAGCTACACGACCCATCCGAAGGAAGATTTTAAGCGTTGTTGACGGTTGACGGTCCTCTCCATCCCTTACTATTATGCCAGCTTCATAAATTGTAACGTTACCCTTTGGTGACAGGAATAGATGATAATCAAGGTCGCCATTACGGCCTGAGCAGGTTGATGGGCGCTACGCAGGAATAAGCGCATGTTGCATTGATTACAGCTGCAAAGACAATGCTGACATTTGCTCTCCGTTATTCAGAACAGATCGTCCAGTGTAACCTCTGAATCTACCACGCTGTAATGCTTGTTGGGCAGCACGCCAAAGGTCGTAATCATCGTGAGCTGGGTGCCGTAGCGGGTGCCTGTCTGCTCGCGGAAGATGGCCATGCGGTTGCGCAGGTGCATCTCGTAGGCCTTGTCGATGACGTAGGGCGCGGAGGAGAACTTCATCTCACACAGGTTGATGATGCGGTCGGCACGCTCAATGACCAGGTCTATCTGTACAGGGCTTTCTGCGTCTGCCGAACGCCACGAGCTGCTTGTGTTACTGATGACGTCGATGTGCAGCCTGTTCTTGATCTCGTCCAGGTGGAGCAGGCCGAGCAACTCGAAGCTGTAGCCCTGCCAGCTCTTTACTTGCTGCGACTGCTGGATGTGCGACCATCGGCTGCCGTCCCTGCCTTCATCGCCATCCACAAACTTATAATAGAATAAGGTGTAGAAATCCTTGATCCGGTAGAGTGTGTTCTTGCTCTTGTTGCCATATTGGGCGTAGCCAAAGATGAAGTCGCAGCGTTCCAGGTCGCTGAGTATCTTGCTGAGCATGGAGCCTCCGTAGCCGCACTGCTCCATGATCTCATTGCGGGTCATGCCGTTGCGCTTGGCGACCAGAAGCTTGACTATCGCCAGATAGCGTGCAGGATTCTTGAAGAGGGCGGCATAGAGTTCTTCGTATTCCACCCTAAGAGGAGCATGGGGCGATGAGAAGAATAGCCGGTCAATATTCTGGCTGAGGCTCTCTCCGCGGCTGAGCAACGTATAGTAGAAGGGAACTCCGCCCAGCGTCATGTAGCATTGGGCTATCTGATACCGGTCCCACGCGAATCCTTGACTCTTGAGCAGCAATTCTACTTCATGCAGGGTGAACGGGCGCAGGTAGATGTGGCGGGTGACACGGTTGAACAGGCCTCCCTTGTTGTGGAATACCTTATCAACCATCCACGAAGTAGCAGACCCGCAGGCTATCAGTACGATGTCATTGCGCATATTGGCCCAACCGTTCCAGAAGAGTTCCAATGCAGGCACGAAGTCTGATTTGACGGAGTCCATCCAGGGCATCTCATCGATAAACAGGACTTTCTTGCCTTTTGCCTTCCTCTTTTCCAGGAGGCTTTCCAGCAGTGAGAAGGCTTCAAACCAGTTCTGTAAAGAGGGCTTGCAGTCCAAGCGGAATTGCTTCTGCAGGGAGGTGGCGAAATTGCAGAGCTGCACGGACTTGCTGACGTCACGCGTGCCTACGAAGCAGAAAGCAAAACTACTCTTGAAATACTCCTTGATGAGGAAAGTCTTCCCTATACGGCGACGGCCATATACGGCAACCAGCTCCGAACGCGCTGACTGCATGCACTCTGCCAGCGTGCGCATCTCCATCTCTCTTCCGATAATCGTACTCATAAGCCTTTCTATTTTTCGCCAAAAGTACAAAAAAAATAGAGATTTGGCGGATTATCGAATCTTATTTTCCGCCAAATCTCCATTTTTTAACCACTTTTGGCGGTTTATTGGAGTGCTTGCTTTGGCGTAATCCAAAGTTGACACTTGACGTTGTTGACGGTCGGGGCGTGACGGCCGGGATGGGGTGGCGAGGAAGGTGAGCTTGTGGTCGCCAAGGCTGTAGCATGACCCCATCTGTTATGTGGTGCAAAGATATTTGTAGAAATGCAGACATCTTGTGGTTTCACGTTTTTAAGTTATGCATTCCGCTCAAACCATAGTGCGAAGACGGGGTCGGTGATATTGAACTTGCGTCCTTCTATCTCCACCAAGTCCCTTTCCACTAGTGCTGTCTTCAGGCGCGCGATGTTGGAGGCGCTACCCAGGTCGAATGTCTCACGAATATCTGCGTCACCGAAGTTCTCGTGATGGCCGGCGATGATGCACCGCAGGAAGTTCATCTGATAGGCAGTCAGTGGCTCTATCTGCTGCATGAAGAGCTGTTCCTGACTGTTCAGCAGATTCTCGACACCCGCTTTCAGATGCCTCTCCTCTACGCACTCCCCTTCGTCAATCAGAGAGAAGACGATCCACGAGAGCTGCTGCACGTAGGAGGAGTGGTTCTGTACCACGTTGCAGATGCTTGCGGCTTGCTCTTCGGTGATTGTGCGGTGACGATCGGCAAAGTGGGATACGATGTATGCAGTCCACTTGGCTGTGGGTATCTTCCCAAGAAACTTGAAGTCGCCAAACTGATACAATGGCATGTTCCGCTTTTGGAATACGGTCATCATGGTGTGCTTCTTGCTGCCGAAGAGGCAGTAGGACACCATCTTCTGGTGCTGCCAGATGGAGCGTAACCGCTTCTGGATGCTCAGGCTGTCAGGCATCTCACCAATCTGCTGGAACTCGTCGATGCAAATCACGATACGCTTTTCTCGGCGTTCGGCTATGGTCTCTGCCAGTTGCAGGACCTCCTCCGGCGTATGGGTCCTGGGGGTGATGCCAAGGCTCAGGGCAAATTCCGAGTTGGGTTCGGGTGAGACACTGATTTTTGGGGTAAGCCGTGCGATAAAGTCACGGGCATGATCCATCCACAGTTCGGCCTTGGAAGCGGTCTGCTTCAAGACGGCCTCAATGAGACGAAAGCCACTGCAAATATAGCCTGATTACACAAAATACACAAGGTTGTGTGACACAAGGTTGTGTATTTTGTATGTTTTTAACCTCATGGCACCTGTACCTGAAAAGGTGCGGCTCAACGGTGACGGTTGACACTTGACGGTTGACACTTGACGGTCGGGGAGCGTGACGGCCGGGACGGTAGGATAGAGCCTAGTCCTTGATGCAACCTATCGGGAGGACGTAAACGCCGTCTGCTCTTCGGTAGGCGTAGGGCCCTACAGCAGTGATGACAGCCATGAACGAAGGTGCCGGCATTCGGGTCCGATCGATGATGTCTGACAGGGCCATCAAGCTGGACGCACCCTCATTGATGCGTTCTTCGCCGCCGAGCTTCACCTCAAATAGTGCGTAGCTGCCGTTGCGCAGATGGAGTACCGCATCACATTCCAGGCCGTTGCTGTCGCGGTAATGGTACATTTCGCCGTCGAGTGCATCAGCATAGACCCGGAGGTCGCGTACAACCATCTCTTCAAAGAAGAGTCCAAAGGTCTGCAGGTCGCTGATTAAGTCTTTCGGGCCAAGGCCTAGTACGGCAGTGCCTATGCTTGGATCTACAAAGTGGCGTGTATCAGTGGTGCGAATGGCCGCTTTGCTGCGGATATTGGGGGTCCATGCAGCAAGGTCTTCGACGACAAACAGCTGCTTAAGTGCCTTGACGTAGTCTAGCACGGTATCTTCGTTGAGCGTAGTGCTGTCGTTGGCCAGTATATCCTTGCGTATTGTGGCATATGGTATCTGCTGTGATACATTGCGGGCGTATGAGCGTAACAGACGCTTGACACGTTCTGGATTCCTGTTTACTCCATCCACGCGCTGTATGTCGCTGTGCATCAATGAGTCAACGTAATCTGCTGCTTGGTCCAGTGCGATATCCTTCGGAAGTAGTGTGGCCCAGGGCCATCCACCGCGACAGGTCAGATAAGCCACATCCTCTAATGTCAGTTTGTTGACCTGCACGCCGACTTCACTTCCCTCAAACAGCTGTTTCAAACTGACGCTTCCTGTGGATTCGCCAGACTCATATAGACTCATGGTGCGCATCTTGACATGTGCAAATCTGCCCGTTCCGCTGTGTACTGTCTCACGGGCATCGGGGAGCACGAATGAACCTGTAAGGATAAACTGCGAAGGTAAGGCTCGCCTATCCACTTCGCTGCGAATGGAATCCCAGATTGGTGGCAGGGCTTGCCATTCATCAATAAGTCGTGGAGTAGCTCCGTCAAGTAGTACAGAGGGATTGAGGACCATCATCTGTTTACTTTGCATCAGCACCATGGAGTCACCCAGGTCGAGCACGCTTTGTGCCAGCTGCTTCGCGGTCGTGGTTTTTCCACACCATTTAGGGCCTTCGATTAATACTGCTCCCTTACCCAGCACCTTGCGCTGCAATATCTTGTCTGCGATACGATGTTTATACTGTGCCATAATCCTCTCTTTTATTTGGTGCAAAGATAAAGTATTCTCTGCAATATACCAAGGACTTAGCAAATTTTTCCGCCATTTGAGGCGATTTTACTCCGCCATTTGAGGCAGTCCTACTCCGTTATCTGAGGCGGATTTGCTCCGGCGATTGTGATTTTTCTAAACGGCTTCTTGTAGAAATGCTGACATTCACTCTCCGTTATTCAGAACAAAATAAATGTACGTTAGTATATAAGCTATATTGCATCGCATCCAAAGTTGATGCGATAACAGTTCATACTATATGAGTGACGTGAGGTAAACAGGCATCATAAGGACTTCTTCATCCTTCTGCAAATCCTTGGTATAAATTAGGTAGCGCTTATCAACCACACTTGAGTACTTTTTGCAAAATTCATCCAGTGAGGTATGAACCTTGTAACCGGATGACTTGACCTCCACAGGGTGTATCTTGAATCCTCTTGAGAGAAGAAAGTCCACTTCGTATTTGCGTTTCTCATCCCTCTCTTTCTTCCACGTGTAGTAAAAGAGATTGTTGCCCGACGCAGCCAGCATCTGTGCTACCACATTCTCATAAACATAGCCGAGATTGACGCTAAGCTTGTCTCCAAGTAGTTTCTCATAAATGATATTTTCTGTGTAGTCTTTATCCCAAAAAGCTAGTGTGACGAATAGCCCAGTGTCAGAACAGAATATCTTGAAGCGTCCGTCATCTTGCGAGAAAGGAAGGCCTACATTGGGGTCGTTGGCATGACGGGAGAACAGGACCGTCTTACTGTCCTCAAAGTCTTTCATCAGTTCCAGCAGTTTATCACTCTGCACCTGTCCGAGTACCTGATGGGGCTTAAATCGGTTGTCCGTCTGGCTTAACTGGGACGGCAGGCTTTTATACATGTAGGCTATTCTTCTCGTAGGGTCTAGTTTCTGGAAATCATCTATATAAAGTTGGATGATATCACGTTTTACTAGGTCCACCATGCTGAGGTTATTGGTGTCAAGGTACTCGTTGACCGCTTGTGGCATACCCCCTACAAGCATGTAGAGCCGGAACTCGCGCATATGTGTGCGATGAGCGACACCTAATGGCATACGTTTCTCTAAGAAAGTCCTGAATAGAGGAATGGTGGATTCATCATTCCAAACCGCCCATCGAAACTCTTCGTAATCCATTGGGTGCATCGTGATTCGCTCTTCCTCACTTGGGATTGTTATATCCTGGGTATTTTTCTTAATGCTGATTAATGAGCCTGTTTCGATGTAATCATAACGGTGGTCTTTTATCAGGTATTTGATGGCCTGGCGGGCCAACGGGCATTTCTGCACTTCATCGAAGATGATGACAGAACGCCTTTCCTGCAAAACAACATGAAATCGGGCTTGCAGCTGAAGAAAAATGAAATCCAAGTCAGTTAGGTCTTCAAACAGACTCTTGACTTGATTGGATACTTTATTAAAATCTATCAAAATATATGATGTATATTCGTTCTTGGCAAACTCTTCCACGATGGTGGATTTGCCAACACGGCGTGCCCCTTCTATCAGAATGGCAGTTTTCCCGTCGCGAGTTTGCTTCCATTGGAGAAGCCTATCATATATTTTCCGCTTGAATACTCTTTCCATGGTTTGTAATTTTGTTGACTTTAAGTGATTTATCGGATGCAAATATACATCAAAATTTGATTCCCCCAAAATGTTTTTTTAGAAATATATGATAAGTCCAATTTGTTTTTTACCGAAATATATGATAAGTCCAATTTGTTTTCCTGCAAAATGTATGATGAGCGCGGTTTTTGGCCAAAATTAGTTGTTTTAAAAATACCAATTCCGCTCAACCCATAGATAGTGCAAAGATAGGGTCGGTAATGAATTACACAAAATACACAACCTTGTGTTACACAACCTTGTGTATTTTGTGTGTTTTTAACGTCATTACCGTTGCATACGCTTGCTTGCTCGCAGTTTGGCAAGAAAACATCGATTAGAAACATTTTCTTTCTCTTGTCGGTGTGGAATCTCGCGGATTTTATCTATATTTGCAGTCGGGTAAGCTCCTTTAGCGAAAGTGGGCACCCATTTTTGTGGTATAAATATAAGCGTTTGCTGATTATTCGAATGTTCGAGAAACTTGGCGGTGGAAAGAACATTGTAATAGAGAATAATGGTGGACGTTCACGTTATACGTGGACGGCTCGCTACATCTATTGCAATAGGTTTCCGCCAAGTACCTTCGAACAGGGATGTAACATCGTCCACGTTTTTTTTGCAGGTACTTGGCAGAAACCTTCGTTTATGTAGCAACGCATTAATAACTAAAAGTGTATTAATGCTGATATGGCTAAATCATTGATTGAGGAGCTGCCCCGCATCGTGAGCGAGGGCAGACGTGAGGCGCAGCAGATACTGGAGCGCCTCAGTAGTGGCACACAGATAGGGCTTCAGACCAACGAACTGGTGTTGCCGAGTAAGGATGTGAGTGGATTGTTCAAAGGCAGTTCACCACAGATACCCAATGCCTTCAACCAAGCTGCTGGAGGGGACAATTGGATGAACCGGCTGATCTATGGTGATAACCTCCTTGCCATGCAGGCCCTCCTCGCAGGCGATGCTTCCACAGGACTGCCCTCTCTACGAGGAAAGGTTGACCTTATCTATATTGACCCTCCTTTCGACAGCAAGGCCGACTATCGCACAAAAATCAATCTGCCAGGAACCAATATTGAGCAAAAACCTACCGTCATAGAGCAGTTCGCGTATGCGGATACATGGGAGCAGGGAACAATTTCTTATCTGAAGATGATGTATCCAAGGCTAGTGCTAATGAAAGAATTATTGTCTGATAGAGGTAGCCTTTATGTGCATAGCGATTGGCATATCGCACATTACTTAAAATTAATATTGGATGAAGTATTTTCTAAAGAATCATTCATTAATGAAATTTTGTGGTGCTACTCGATTGGTGGTAAGGGCACTCGTTGTTATGGTCGGAAACATGATAATATCTTTTTATATGCAAAATCTTCAAACTATATTTTTAATGGAAAAGATCAATTGGTTGCTACAGAACGTAAAGCTAATTCTCATATGAGACTAAAAATTGATCAAGATGGCAGAGAATATCAAGAGAAAACTGATAAAAAATCGGGGAAAATATATAGATATTATGTGGATGAAGGAAAAATACCAAATGATTATTGGATAGATATTGAACAACTTAATAGAGAGGATGCAGAGAGAATCGGTTATGCGACTCAAAAACCGGAGCGGCTTTTAGAGAGAATTATTGCAGCATCATCCAATCAGGGCGACCTAGTTTGTGACTTCTTCGGCGGCAGTGGTACAACTGCCGCAGTAGCCGAACGATTGGGAAGACGCTGGATAACGTGCGACATTGGTAAGCCGGCTTCGCTGGTGATGAGAAAGCGATTTATCGATCAGGAGGTGAAGCCGTTCCTGTATCAATCCATAGGCGATTATCAGAAAGAGGCTTTCCGCAACAACAAGAAGCTGAAGCATGTGGGCGACCTGAGTCAGGTGGTGCTGGGACTCTTCGGCGCATTGCCTTTCAGCCCCGAGCAGTGCAACGACCGCAACTTTGGCTACATCAAAGGCGGTAGGACACTGGTGATGGTGGATAGCCCCAACCGCCTCACGACAGCCGCCACGGTGAAGCGAGCCGTGGAGGCCAAGGCTTCGCTGCTTGGTGGCGGCTGGGAAAAGGTGGTGGTGCTGGGATGGAACTTTGCTTTCGACATCTCGCAAGCCATCAACCAGTATAAGGACTCCAACGTAGAGGTGCTCGTCATACCACCCGACTTGCTCGATAAGCTGTCGAAGAAGGGCTTCAAGAAGTTGATTGACGACCGCTCGGTGCGATTCTCCTCCTTGCAGTACCTCGTGGTGAAGCCCGTCATCATCACACCGGACCAGGGCAACGACGAACTGGATGTGGAGCTGGACAACTACGTGCTGCTCTCGCCCGACAACATCCCGCTTGACGACAAGGACAAGGAGAAGCTCCAGGGCGTGATGCAGCATGACCCGCTTTCGCTGATAGAATATTGGAGCATTGACCCCGACTATGACGGCGTGAACTTCCGCTCCACCTGGCAGGACTACCGCGAGAATACCGACAACGACAGTGACCCGCTCCACTGCATCTACAAGGTAAGGCTGAGGGTGGAGCACAAGCCGCAGCGCAAGGTCTGTGTGAAAGCCGTGGATGTATTCGGATTCGAGAGTCAGGTGGTGATGGACGTGAAGAGTGAATGATGTCGAACCTCTAAATAGAATAGTATAATGATGAACACCAATGATTTGTCTCTTGAAGTGGCCAAGAGACTGACCGAGATTGTCAACGAAGCATGGGCCGACGGCTCGATGCTGGAGGCCGTAACACCTACTACCAAAGAACTGCTGAAATGGTGGTTCTCCGAAGAGCAATGTTCCATACGCAAGCGCAATTTCCATGAGGGACAGCGTCAGGCGATACTCAATATCATCTACCTGCATGAGGTGGCTAAGGTCAACACCGTGACAGATACCTATGAGCAGGTGGGCAGCGACCTGATGGCACAGGCCGACCTGGCAACCCTCGCCAAGGCGAAATACCAGATACCGAAGTATGCCGTGAAGATGGCTACGGGTACGGGTAAGACGTGGGTGATGCATGCCATGCTGTTGTGGCAGATGCTTAATGCCCGTCATGAGGATGAACCGAGCGGTAGGTTTACGAAGAACTTCCTGATTGTAGCTCCCGGATTGATTGTCTATGACCGGTTGCTGGACGCTTTCTGTGGACGTATTAGGCGGGGGACGGAATACAGGGATTCTCAGACCAATGACTTTGTCATGAACCAGGAGCTCTTTATCCCCACGCATCTCCGGCAGGAGGTCTTCTCGTTCATTCAGAACAATGTGGTGACTAAGGAGGAGGGCATAGGCAAGAAGACTACAGGTGATGGCTTGATAGCCTTGACCAACTGGCATCTGTTTGAGAACCAACTGGATGATGATGAACCTCAGGAAGGTAGTGAGATGAGTGTGCCGCAGCTTATCGAAGAGCTTCTCCCCATACGGCCAGGAAAGGCTGCGGGCAACGACCTCGGTATGCTTGACCGCAGGTCGCTCCGCGGTACAGAGATTGTCTACTTGACTGGTCTGAAGGACCTCATGGTCATCAATGATGAGGCACACCATATCCATGAATTGAAGCGTGGGGGAGAGATTGAGGAGGTGGAATGGCAGAAAGGACTGAATGCCATTGCCGAGGGCAAAGGCCATCGCTTCTTCCAGATAGACTTCTCGGCCACGCCTTACGACAACCGTGGTTCGGGAAAGCGGATGCAGAAATGCTACTTTCCGCACATTGTGGTGGACTTTGACCTGGCCTCTGCCATGCGAAAGGGTATGGTCAAAACCCTTTTGCTGGATAGACGTCAGGAGCTGACCGAACTGGAGCATCTGGACTACAAGGCTGAACGGGATGAGCGAGGTAAAGTGAGTGGCCTGAGCGACGGGCAGCGCCTCATGATAAGGGCAGGTCTGGCCAAATTGGCCAAACTGGAGAAGGACTTCACGGGGGTTGATGAGACCAAGAATCCGAAGATGCTCATTATCTGCGAGGATACCTCTGTGTCGCCTTACGTGGAGCAGTTTATACTCGATGAGGGATTGGCACAGGACGAGGTGGTCACCGTGGATAGCAACCAGAAGGGTGAGGTGAGTGAGGAGGAATGGAAGGCGCTGAAGACCAAGCTCTTTGATATCGACAAGTACAGCAAGCCGAAGGTCATCGTCTCCGTACTCATGTTGCGCGAAGGATTTGATGTCAACAACATCTGCGTGATTGTACCCTTGCGCTCTTCCGAGGCCCCCATACTGCTTGAGCAGATCATTGGCCGGGGACTGCGCCTGATGTGGCGCGAGGAGGAGTATCAGAGCATCAAGAATGATGACCGTCGCCGTGTGCTTCAGTTGCATACCAAGCCGAGGACTTACATTGATATGCTTTCCATTATCGAGCATCCGGCTTTTATTCAGTTTTATGAGGACCTCTTCAGTCAAGGTCTTGCCGTGGAGGAGGATGAGGAGCTGGGTAGCGGAACTACTACGGGTGACATACTCAATGTGGGACTGAAGGAGAACTACGCAGCGTACGACTTCGAGTGGCCGATTATCATCCGTGATGCAGAGGAGGAACTAAGTGATTACTCTATTGACATCCTGTCGTTGGCTCCATTTACTGACTTCCCATTGGATATGCTCCGTCGTTTCCTTGCAACAGAGGGGGAGATTTTCCTTTCACAGGAGGTTACAACGAAGACGCAGTTTGGCAAATATGTTGTCACGGGCAATCTGTTTGAGGCCAAGTCGTATAACGAATACCTTCAGAAGATACTGCATACCATCACTTTGCGCTTTGACCGCATCTCCTCGCATAAGGAGATTTCCGTACCGACCATCCAGATAGATGATGCACAGATTATTGCCACTGTTGATGTCTATATCCGAACCCGATTGTTTGGCTGTCTGTTCAATCCGTTTAATGGCAATGACTGGAAGATTCTCCTGGCTAAAGAGGGCGTGGTCACCAAGCATATCATCAACGAGATGGCGCGTGCTGTTTATCACTTGCAGGACGAGCTGCAGACCATCGAGGCCAGAGCGGAACATCGTCGCTTCTCAGCAGTGAGGTCGCTGAAAATGCGTGAATCCTATTCCTTGCCCCTGCAGAAGAGTATCTATGAGCGCACCCCCTATCCGAGCCACGGCGGAGGACTGGAGAGGGCCTTTGCCGAGTACCTCGACCGGGATGCCGAGGTGGAGCGTTTCCTAAAAATCAGCGAGACGCAGCACAGCTTTGCCTCCATCTATTACATCCGCACCGATGGCTTGCTATCAGTATATCACCCAGATTTCCTGGTGGCTACAGCTGAGAAGGTGTATCTGGTAGAGACGAAGGGGAGTGACAGGGTGAATGACAGGAACGTAAGGCAGAAGCAAGCGGCAACGATAGAGTGGGTACGGAAGATTAACGGCCTGAAGCCAGAGGAGCGAATGGACCGCGAGTGGGAGTATGTGCTGCTGAGTGAGGACAACTTCTATGGTTTGTCAGCCAATGGCGCAACCATCACGGACATCTGCACGCTCAGCAGGGTCTCCCTGTCGCAAGTCACGGGCGACCTGTTCGCAGCTGTCTTCCAAGAGCGTAATCTGCACTAGAGGCCGCAGGCATTTATAGGGCTCATCCGACATTTGGAGTGGTACCATTTGTCGGGCTGAAGGCCCAAAAGCTCCTAGCCCAGGGCAGAGCGAAGCGGCACCCTGGGGTAAGAAGCGGCACCCTGTGGATGATGCGTGGGATGAACAATCGCGCTGAAAGCGCAAAAGCTTTACTTCACAAGTGCATGAATTAGGCTTTTGCCCTTGCAGGGCGTAATCGCACCGAATCTGAATACCCAGGGCGTTGCCCTGGGCTAGGAGCTTGTTGGGCTTTCAGCCCGTAAGTTTCGGATAAGAGGATAGCTATCACTCCAAAAATCTGATGAACAAAAAGAAGACTCATGGCTCTTCAGTGAAAATCTGTGGTTCCCTGGGATAACAGCGCAACGGTGACAGTTGACACTTGACGTTGTTGACGCTTGACGGTCGGGGAGCGGAGCGCGTGGTGAGCGGAGGGGATGGAGAGGGGCGGATTTTTGCTACCTCGGGAGGAAAAAAAATTTTCACCCCGTGGGAGCGGGTGCCGGACCCCGAGGAGAAAGTGGAGCGGCACGCGGAGAGAGCGTAAAGCGTAAAGTGTCAAGTATAAGCGATTGGTGATGCACACACCGCAAGCAGCACCCCACCACACTTCCTCTATAGACTTAACTTGTTCTTAACTTATTCATATTCTATTACTTATACTTAATAATTTAATTAATTAATATATTATCATATATATACGCGCGCGCGTAATATATATGGTATAATGTGGTAGTTGACGGTGGTCGGGAGGCGGAATAGGGCGGCCCGGGACTAAATGCAGTGTGAGGACAGTAACACTTGACACTTGACGTTTTACGCTTAATGGCCGCTGGGAGGGTCAGCGCAACCTGTCCCCCTGGCTCTCCTGTCCTCCCTGGCTCTCCTTTTCTCTCTGGCTCTCTGAATGTCTCCCTGACCTTCCTCTGACCCTCCTCTAGGGCATCTGATGCACGCATTCAGGGCTGTTCGGAATTTTGCAACCGGATTGAACAAAAAAAAGCAGATTATTTGGTCAATCCCAAAATTAATGAGTAACTTTGGGCGTTGTTTCGGCAACACGCATGATTCAAACCCTATAAATACGCATCGTATGGAGAACATTTGGATATTCTTAATCGTAGCTGGCGTGATGGGCTTCAGAGCCTTCATCGAGAAGTCAAAAAAAGAATTGGATGGGCAGCAGCAACCCGACCTGAGCGATGTGGAGATGCCCGAACTGAACTTCCCTCAGCAGGAGCCTGAGCCGCTCAGAGGGCACTCCCCCCTACCCGACCCCCTGCCCGAGGAGGGCATGCGCTCCACATCATCCTTCACCCGACAGGCGGGACACCATACCCGGCAATCAGGACACCATACCCCTCCTTCCCCATGCACCACACCCCCGGAGACCGACTGCGAATTTGCCAACCCATCCCCCGAGGAGCTGCGCAGGGCCGTCATCTGGAGCGAAATACTCCAACGCAAGTACTGAGTCAACGCAAGTATTGAGTCAACGCAAGTGTAAGTCATTACAGCACCCGAGAGACTTCATTCAAAAAAAATAATTGAGACAGCAAACATATTAACGTAACTGAGTAATCATCTATCCCTATGGCATTCAATTACATCTCAGCAGCCGAAGCTGCAAGCCTCATCAAGCATGGCTATAACATCGGACTCAGCGGTTTCACTCCCGCAGGTACAGCCAAGGCCGTCACGGCCGAACTGGCCAAAATCGCCGAAGCGGAACATGCCGCAGGACGGCCCTTCCAGGTGGGCATCTTCACCGGGGCCTCCACGGGCGACTCGTGCGACGGTGTCCTCTCACGCGCCAAGGCCATACGCTACCGCGCTCCCTATACCACCAACCCCGACTTCCGCAAGGCGGTCAACAACGGCGAGATTGCCTACAATGACATCCACCTCTCGCAGATGGCACAGGAGGTGCGCTACGGATTCATGGGCAAAGTGGATGTGGCCATCCTCGAAGCCTGCGAAGTGACCCCCGACGGCAAGGTCTATCTCACCGCCGCCGGTGGCATCGCCCCGACCATCGCCCGCCTGGCCGACAAAGTGGTCATCGAGCTCAACGCCGCCCACAGCAAGGCAGCCATGTGCCTGCACGACGTGTACGAGCCGCTCGACCCACCCTACCGACGCGACATACCCATCTACAAGCCCAGCGACCGCATCGGACAGCCTTACG
Organism: uncultured Mediterranea sp.; assembly: GCA_945831575.1. Taxonomy (GTDB): domain Bacteria; phylum Bacteroidota; class Bacteroidia; order Bacteroidales; family Bacteroidaceae; genus Bacteroides. Next base: position 3,139 of record CAMACX010000016.1, on the reverse strand, counting down.
TACAGGTGGACCCCAAGAAGATCGTGGGCATCGTGGAGACCAACTGGCCCGATGAGGCCCGCTCCTTCAGCGCCAGCGACCCCGTGACCGACCGCATCGGACAGAACGTGGCCGACTTCCTCGCTGCCGACATGAAGCGCGGCATCATCCCCTCCACCTTCCTCCCCCTCCAGAGCGGCGTGGGCAACATCGCCAATGCCGTGCTCGGTGCACTGGGACGCGAATCCTCCATCCCACCCTTCGAGATGTACACCGAGGTGCTACAGGATGCCGTGGTGGGACTCATCCGCGAGGGACGCGTGAAGTTCGGCAGCACCTGCTCGCTCACTGTCACCAACCAGTGCCTCAACGGCATCTATGAGGACATCGACTTCTTCCGCGACAAGCTCGTGCTCCGCCAGAGCGAAATCTCCAACAGCCCCGAGATCATCCGCCGACTCGGTGTCATCTCCATCAACACGGCCATCGAGGTGGATATCTACGGCAACGTCAACTCCACCCACATCGGCGGCACGAAGATGATGAACGGCATCGGTGGCAGCGGCGACTTCACACGCAACGCCTACATCTCCATCTTCACCTGCCCCTCGGTGGCCAAGGAGGGCAAGATCAGCGCCATCGTACCTATGGTGTCGCACCACGACCATACGGAGCACGACGTCAACATCGTCGTCACCGAACAGGGCGTAGCCGACCTGCGCGGCAAGGGACCCAAGGAGCGCGCACAGGCCATCATCGAACATTGTGCGCATCCCGACTACAAGCAGCTGCTCTGGGACTACCTGAAGCTCACCGATGGCAAGTCGCAGACACCCCACGCCATAGGACGCGCCCTGGCCATGCACGCCGAGCTGGCCGCCACCGGCGATATGCGCAACATCAAGTGGTAACCACACCCCTGCACACACTGGAAAACACTTTCAATTAATTATTAATTACTTAATATCATGAATCTTATGAGAAAAACGAAGAAAACGCTTTCCCTGCTCCTGCTGGCTACGGCCCTCACGGCCTGCCAACAGGGCGCCAAGGCACCGGAAGCCATCGGCCCGCTGCCCTCTGAGTACCAACTGACCTGGCACGACATGGAGACCTACGCCTTCATCCACTTTGGCCTCAACACCTTTGCCGACAAGGAGTGGGGCTACGGCGACACGCCAGCCGAGGTATTCAACCCCTCCCACCTCGACTGCGAGCAGTGGGCACAGACCATCAAGGCCGCCGGCATGACGGGTGTCATCCTCACGGCCAAGCACCACGACGGCTTCTGCCTCTGGCAGACCGACCTCACCGAGTACTCCATCCGCAACAGCCCCTACAAGCAGGGCAAGGGCGACCTGGTGGCCGAACTGCGGGCCGCCTGCGACAAGTACGGACTGAAGTTTGGCCTCTACCTCTCGCCCTGGGACCGCAACACCGCCCTCTATGGCACCCCCGACTACGTGGACTATTACCACAAGCAGATCGAGGAGCTCACCACCCGCTACGGCGATCTGTTTGAGTTCTGGCTCGACGGTGCCAACGGCGGCGACGGCTACTACGGCGGTGCCCGCGAGACGCGTCAGATCGACCGCCGCACCTACTACAACTTCCCCGAGGTCTTCGCACACATCCTGCGCAATCAGCCCCAGGCCATCATCTTCAGCGATGGCGGACCCGGCTGCCGCTGGGTGGGCAACGAGCGAGGCTTTGCCAGCGCCACCAACTGGGCCTTCCTCCGCCAGGAAGAGGTCTATCCCGGCTACGACCGCTCGGAGACGCTCCCCGTAGGTCACCCCGACGGCACCGCCTGGATCCCTGCCGAATGCGACGTATCGGTACGCCCGGGATGGTTCTACCACGAGACCGAGGACGACCGCGTGAAGAGCCCCGAGCAGCTGGTTGACCTCTACTACCGCAGCGTGGGCCGCAACGGCAACCTCATCCTCAACTTCCCCATCGACAAGACGGGACGCATCCACCCCATCGACTCCACCAACGTCGTTGAAGCCCGTCGCATACTCGACAAGGAGCTGGCCCTCAACCTCCTGGCACAGGTCAAGCCCACCGCCAGCGCCACCCGTGGCAAAGGCTTCGAAGCCGATGCCCTCACCGATGGCAACCCCGCTACCTACTGGTCCACACCCGACGGCGTGACCTCCGCCACCCTCACCTTTACGCTCCCCAAGGTACAACAGGTGAGTCGCCTGCTCCTGCAAGAGTATATTGCCCTGGGTCAGCGCGTACAGGAGTTTACTGTGGAGTATGCCAAGGATGGCCAGTGGATTCCCATCGACTGCGGTGAAGAGACCACCACCATCGGCCACAAGCGCATCCTCCGCTTCCCCACCGTGGAGACCGATGCCCTGCGCATCACCATCCTGCAGTCGCGTGCCTGCCCCTGCCTCTCCAACGTAGAAGCCTTCTACGCCGGTGAGTCGCCCGTCAACGGCCCCACGGAGAACCGCGAAGAGTTCCGTTCCTACCCCTTCGAACTGACGCAGCAGGCCGACCGCTTCATCCTGGAGTTGGACCAGCCCCGTCAGATACGCGCCTTCTACTACCAGCCCCCCACAGATGGCCAGGGCCTCATCACCCACTACGAGCTCTACGCCGGTGACACCCCCCAGACAGCCACCCAGCTGATCAAGAAGGGTGAATTCTCCAACATCGTCAACAACCCCATCACGCAAATCCTCCGTTTCGCCCCCGTCAAGGCCAAAGTATGGATTCTAAAAGCAGTAAAAACCGCAAAAGAAGGCGAAGCCCCCAAGTCGCAAAAACTTGGCCTACAATAGATAGCCGCTGCACCGCATAGCACGCCTACCTGCTGCACCGCATGGCACCACAGATGACACAGATTGGGCAGATGACCACAGATTAAAAAATTTATTGCCCATAGGAAGCAATAACAAAAAAGGTCCACTACCCCAGTTCCCCAGAGCCCGCTAGCGAGCAGCGAGAAACCAGTAGCTTGTAGCTCATAGCTCATAGTTGGTAGCTGAAAATAAGTTTCCGGCCTCATCGTAGGGGCGTGAAGCGTAGAGGGGAAACGAGGGCGTTAAAAAGCAGAAACCTGTCCGAGCGAAGCGAGTTTTTTCTGCTTTAGCCCGACTCCCCTCGGAGTAGCCCCGGAGGTGCAGCCGGCGGGTTTTTCTTT
>CAMACX010000015.1 GCA_945831575.1 uncultured Mediterranea sp. | reverse complement strand
CGTACCACACTCTGCATATCATGCGAGATGTCATCGACCACCTCTTGATTCATCTGTCTGAAATGCTCATTGAACTCCTTGCAGTATTCTTGAGGGATGACAATACGGTAACTGCCACTACGGAAGAATGACTCACGACGTTGCTTGTACAGCTTACCTAACTGGAAAAATCTCTCTCGCAAAGTGTAGTTGTCATAATTGCGGTTGACACTCTCGACAAGGACATCACGGAACTCTGCTTTAAATGGCATGTGATAACAGGTGATACGTGAGAAGGTGCCATCCTCAGCCTGAGGTGTCAAGGTGTATAGCTGACCAGGCGTACCAGAAAGGCAGATAGCAAGCATCGGTCTCTCAATGACACGATATTCATCGTCCTTCCTGCGGATCAGGTCGATAGGTTCATGATGATAGCTCTTGCGAATGATGGTACTATAGTCACCATACTCCGATTTCAGTATGGCACTCAGCGTGTCACATTCCGTATCGAATATCAGACCGACACCTCCATTGTTGTCCAATTGCTGTGTGACGGATGCTGCACTACTGTTGGTGGGAATGAAGAGTGTGCGACGGTGTGGAGCCTCATTGATATTGGAAGTATCTTTCTCACCAGACTTGGACTCGCTTTTATCTCCTTATATTCTTTCATCAGCCACTCGGAAGCTTCACGCAGTTCGTAATGGATGGGAGCCACAATCTCGCGGCAGTATTTCAGCGAGCCTTTGCCCATACCAGCATCGGCCATAACAAAGAAGTATAGCATAGGGTGCCAATCGTCGTGGTTGTACTCACCGACTACATTGTGGAGTGTGGCTGAGATGCAAGTCAACGTGCCCATCAGCATCATGTCTCGGTCATCTTTGGAGATGCAGTTGACCAACACTTCCTTTAGGAAAGGTGGAAGCATGTCGTATATGAAGGCAGGGAAATGTGGAAGGGATTCTTTATCCAAAATCCATTTGGAGTCCACTTCGAAAGGCTGGATATTTGGTTTTTTGGACATTTGGTTGTCAGAACCATAAGTCCAAATATCCAAAGTTCCAACGGATGAAGTTTGGATTTCTTTGGGATTGGAAATGTCAATACCAGCATCTTTCGCTATCTGAAAAAATGTGGCGACAGATATGCCATCCCCATGTGCAGACAGACATTTATTGTATTGTTTGTCTGTATCACTTGCCTTAAACTCGGGGTTCTGCCGACTGACACGGTGGAAGAATCCCCTTCCTGCCTCTTGGTATTCACTTGTAAGAGCGAACCCGACTTTCAGTCAGTTGTCATAGCCATTTGTAATATCTATTCCCTTTTGTTCAATAAGAGAAAGGACACGCTCTACCTTGGCTCGGTGTCTTCGCTTGTGTTGGAGTATGCAGACGGTGTATTGCTTGTATTGTTGTTCGCTGTGTTAGAAGGGACATTCTCCCATTCTTCTGGTGAAAAAGTTTTCATCTTTAACGTTGTTGTACTTAGGGTTAATATAAGCTTCTGGGTCATGTGGAATGAAACAGGAGCGAGAAACATCACTGCCAGATTTGTCGGGCTCAGGATAGCCATTTGCTACGAGATAGTTGAGCACTGCATTGAAGAAACGGCTTTGTTCCCATCCTTTGCGGAATACCTGAATAATCCATTTCAGCCCATCGCCCGAAGGTGAACGAAAGAGTAGTTCGGTCTCAAAGCAAGGGTCATTGAGCAATTTTTCATGCAACGAAGAAATGTCGTCCACATGGTCGAAGTCGATGCAAAGCAGATCGGATTGCTGCAACAGGCCGTCCTTGTTTCGAGTATGAAAGATACCAGAGAATGTGCAGAAGTCGAAATTCTCAGCTTTGTACTTGCGTGCCTGGTCTTTGCCCGTAATGGAGCGCAACATTTCTGTTTGCTTCTTTGCATACGGGCCAACGATGTAGCGGTAGATGTCAGGAATGCCGATGCAGCGCAATGGCTCCGTGTTGCGGATGGGTTTTCGGAAAAAGGAAAAAGACAGCAGTTCTCCCTCTTTAACTCCGAAAAACTCCTCATAGATAGAAAGGTGGGAACACATGGTTGCGTGTCACCTCCTTTCTGCCTTGGGGATTATTGACTACATACGTACGCGCTTCATCGTAAATGTCATTGACTGACTTGCGAGAGGTCTGCATGAGCCATGCATCAATCTCCGATTTGCGGAAGATGATGCTTTTCCCATTCTTGTGGAGCTACACCAGACATTCTGAGCGGACTGGTGTCATGGGCTTACTATGATAACTCTTCTGACGATGCAGTTTGCACTCCATGGGGCAGTGGTTGCTCAACCACCATACGACAGGTAATCATAGAAGAAGAGAACCTCGGTTCGCGTTGCTTCATCGGACTCTTTGACCCATCGGTACGTCCGAGGGTGAGAGCAAATGAGTTGATGTTTGGCATTCCCAAAAGCAGACTGAAGGAGATGGCAAAGTTTATGCGTGACACATGCCTCTTCACCTAACCCTCTTCTTGCCAAAGAATCCCTTGCAGTTAGTTACAGTATTGCAGTTTCTCCCGCAGGGGTGCTGGGGCGTGGGGGACATTTTACCGCTGCGTGGGGGTATTCACCGCTGCTGCGTGGGGGCATTTTATTGCTGTGTGCGGCGGATGGCCCAGGTGTAGATGAGCAGCACCACGTTCATCAGCAGGGCGTAGATGATGGCGGGCACGGCCATGCGGGCATCACCGAAGACGAAGGGACTTGTGGCCAGGGCGATGGCCTGGGCGGCATTCTGCATGCCGACCTCGATGACTATGGTGCGGCGCTCACTGCCCTTGAGGCGGAACAGATGGCTCAGACCGGCTCCCAGCAGGATGCAGGTCAGGATGAGCAGAAGCACCGAGAGGCCCAGCTGGCCGAAGTGGGCACGGATGGACTCCTGCTCCTGGATGAAGAAGACGGCGGCCAGCAGGATGAGGCAGGGGAAGGCTATCCGCGAGAGCACGGACTCGATGCGCTTGGCGCGGGTGGGGGCGTAGCGGCGGAAGAGGATGCCTGCCACGATGGGCAGCAGCATGGTGAAGAGATTCTGCATCAGCAGTTTGCCTACAGGCAGGGTGATGGCCGCGCCTTGCGAGAGGCCGCTCTGCGTCACCACCCATTGCATGATGAGCGGCAGCGTGACCAGCGTGATGAGGCTGCTGAAGGCGGTGAGCGACACGGAGAGCGCTACGTCACCCTTGGCCAGCAGGGAGAAGACGTTGCTCGAACTGCCACCCGGGCAGCAGGCTATCAGCACGAAGCCTACGCTGAACACGGCCGGAAGGGTGAAGCAGTGGGTGAGCAGCAGCGCCACCAGGGGAAGGAGCAGCAGCTGGCCTGCCAGGCCTACCAGCAACGGACGGGGACGGGTGAGGAAGAGCTTGAAGTCGGCTGGCTGGAGCGTAAGGCCTAGCTCAAACATCAGCAGCGTGAGTATCGGGAGTACAATGAAGAGGGACATTTCTTTTCAATTTATAATTTTCAATTTATAATTTATAATTTATAATTTCCAATGTAATAATTGGCCGTCGGATCAGAAGGCTATCTGGAACTGGGTGACCCACATCTTGGTGGAGGCTCCGGATCTGGGGTCCTTATAGACAAACTGGCTGCGCACGCAGCATTGCTTATAGACCCAGTATTGCAGGCCGCCGATGAGGGTCTGCGTGGAGGAGTCGGACAGGTCGAGGTTGCGCTTGAGGTAGTCGTAGTTGGCCACTAGGTCGAGGCGCTTGGTCAGGTTAATCTCGGCGTTGGCATACCAGCCCATGCTCTTCGTCCCGCCGTCGTTGCCCCACATCGCCTCCGTGCGGAGGCAGAAGAGGGCGTTCTTGTGGTCGGCACCCACGCTCAGACGGTTGCGTTTGTAGTTGTCTCCCTGGGCAAAGCGGCCGTAGGGCGAGGCGGCCTGGGCCTGTGCCGTGCCGAGGATGAAGGAGGCGCTGAAGGTGGTCCCGGATAGCGGCATGAGGTTGACCTGACCGATGAGGTCCTTCTGGTTGTTGTTCTCCTTCTGGTTCATCCCCGCGCCGTTGAATACGCCGATGCTGTAGTTGAGGAGCGGCTTTCCCTCCCTGGGCCAGAGGTCTCCCGTGAGCATGACGCCCAAGTCGCGCCCCACGCGCCCGGCACCCCAGCAGAGGTCGCCCCAGATGCCGGCCATGAAGGCCACGCTCTCATCCAGGCCGATGTTGCTGACGAGGGTAGGGGGAAGCAGGCTCTCCATCGTGAAGGGTTGCTTGTACTGACCGATGCGCAGCTTGAGGGCCGGGGAGAAGGCGTACTGCGCGTAGTACTCGTGCATCTTGCTGGTGGAGAAGTCGTACATCAGCCAGAAGCTGACCTTGTCGGTGATGCGGGCATCGGCCATCACGATGAAGCGCTGCATCTCCAGGGCGTTCTTCGTCTCCTCGTCCTGATGTTGCACGGTGTAGGTGCTCTGCGCATAACCCATCACCTTGAGGGTGCTCTGGCCTACCTGGATGGTCGGTATCACGTTGTCTCCCTCGGCGTGGAGCGTCATGCCCCCACACAGCAGCAGGGCCGACATGCCCCACCGCAACAGCCCATTTCTCATTGCTTGATTCGTCAGATTATTCATGGTGTTTTTGTCCATTATTCGTTATGCTTTCCTATTATTCGTTATTCTTTTCCAATGATTCATGATGTCAATTCATTTTCTGCTCTATTCATGATTCGTCCTATTACGTTGGATGCTCTACCTGGTTGTTTTTTGGGTTAGAATGGCCGCAAAGGTAAGGAGAATAATCTAGTTGCACAAATTTTAATCCTGGTCAATCAATTATCGGCGCAAAAGTGACGGGCTTCTGAAAAAAATGCCGTACTTTTGCCCATGTAAATAGAATAGTTGTCAAAATAGCGATGCAGATACTGTTAGCCAATGCCAAGATCATGAGGGAGCGCGTGGAGTGCGAGCCCTGGAGTGTGCCGCTGTACCAGGCCGAAGCCGACCTGCTGGCGGCGGAGATGGGACGGATGGAGAGCGCTGAACTGGCCCGTCAGCTGGATTGCAGCCTCTCCCTGGCGGCTGCCAACCGCCTGCGCTACAGGGAGTGGGCCGCCGCACCCAGGATGCCGGCCCTGCTGGCTTACAACGGACAGGCCTACAAGCACCTGCGGGCCGAGAGCCTCACTGAGGATGCACTCCGCTTCGGTCAGCAGCACCTCTGGATCACCTGTTTCCTCTACGGCTTGCTCCGTCCCATGGATGGCATCGTGCCCTACCGCATGGAGCATTGCGTCAGGCTGGAGGCCACGGACGACAGGCCTATCCCCCTCTTCTGGCGGGAGCGCCTCACGCAGCGGCTCATCGACAGCGTGAAGGCTGACGACGGCGTGCTCATCCACCTCTCCACGGCGGAGTACGAGCAGCTCTTCGACTGGAAGCGCGTCTGCAGCGAGGTACGCGTGGTGCAGCCCCTCTTCTACGTGCGCAAGGGCGGACGGCTGCGGATGCAGGCCGTGTGGGCCAAGAGCTGCCGTGGGGCTATGACACGCTTCATCCTCCAGCAGCAGCTCATGTTGCCCCACGAGCTGCAGGCCTTCAGTCACGAGGGTTTCTGCTACGCCCCCACGCTTGGCGATCCCGCATACTCCCACTTCGTGCGTGAGGATGACTGAGGCCCGGAGGCACCTATATTATATAAGGTATATATACGAGTGCCCCCACGATGGCGGCGGCGATGGAGATGACGAGCACGGCCCCTGCGGCTACGTCCTTGGCCTGTCCGGCCAGGGGATGGCGGCCCGGTGAGGCGAGGTCTGTGAGCCGTTCGATGGCCGTGTTGAAGAGTTCGGCACCCATCACGCTGCCTATGCAGACCATCACGAGGCACCACTCCATGCGGCTGATACCCAGCCAGAATCCGGCACATACCACTGCCAGGGCAGCTATAAGGTGAAAGCGCATGTGCCGTTCGCGCTTCACCCCATGCCCGATGCCCCGCAGGGCGTAATAGAAACTTCGGAGTTCTTTCATCTTTTTTTAGTTACAAGCTGTTTTTTTAGCTACGAGCTACAAGCTACAAGTGCAACCACAGATTTTCACAGATTGCTACTGATACGCACAGATAATACATTCTGTTAACTCAAATCATTACCTATTATAAACGATAGGATAGGGGAAAAAGATTACTCTCATCAACCATGAAAAAGAGATAATCTGTGAAAATCCCGTACCATCCGTGAAAATCTGTGGTTCCTAATCCCTAATCACTAAACACTAATCCCTAATCACCAATCACCATTCATTTGACATTGTTGCGCTCCACCTGCTTGACTCCCTTGACGGTGCGCAGCTTCTTGACCAGCGTCTCCAGGTGGGCCGTGTTATCGACCATGATGGTGAGGGTGCCGGCAAAGAGGCCGTCGTTGGAGTCGATGGCGATGCCACGCAGCGTGATGCCGCTCTCCTTGGAGATGATGGAGGTGAGGTTGGTCACGATGCCGATGTCGTCATGACCCACCACGCGCAGGTTGACGGGGTACTGTATGCCGGCACCGCCCTTGCCGGCCCAGCGGGCCTTGACGATGCGGTAGCCGAAGCGCGTGCGCAGGTCGGTGGCGTTGGGACAGTCGCAGCGGTGGATCTTGATGCCACCCGTCACGCTCACGAAGCCAAACACGTCGTCGCCGTAGATGGGTGAACAGCAGCGGGCCAGCGTGAAGTCGATGCCCTTTAGGTTCTGGTCAATCACCAGCACATCCTCGCGCGTGGCCGTTGCGGCCTCGTCAGTCGGGGCCAGGTTGTACCCCTCGGCGCTGCGATAGACGATGTCGTCGTGGTTGTTGTCGCTCTCGCGGCGCTGCTGCTCCAGGTAGCGGTCGATGATGAGGTTGACATCGAGCGTCTCGTCGGCGATGGCCTGGTAGAAGTCGGTCACCACCTTGTAGCCCATGCGCTTGATGAGCCGCATCATCGTGGACTCATCGTACTCTATCTTGCGGTTCTTGAACTTGCGCTCCAGCGTCTCCTTGGCAAAGGCATACTGCTTGGCCGCAATCTCCTTGAGGGCCTGGCGTATCTTGGTGCGGGCCTTGGAGGTGGTGACGATGTTGAGCCAGTCCTGCTTGGGGGTCTGCGTGTTGCTCGTCACGATCTCCACCTGGTCGCCGCTCTGCAGCTTCTGCCTCAGCGGCACATTGCGGCCGTTGACCTTCGCCCCGATGCAGCGGCACCCCACGCGGCTGTGGATGGCAAAGGCGAAGTCGAGCACCGTGCTTCCCTTGGCCAGCTTGAAGAGGTCCCCCTTGGGGGTGAAGACGAACACCTCGTCCTCGTAGAGGTCCATCTTGAACTGGTCCATCGCCTCCAGCCCCTGGGCATCGTTGCTCTCCAGCGCTTCGCGCACCGAGGTGAGCCACTCATCCAGTCCGCTCTCACCCTTCACCCCCTTGTAGCGCCAGTGGGCAGCCAGACCGCGCTCGGCGATCTCGTCCATCCGCTCCGTGCGTATCTGCACCTCCACCCATTTGCCCTCAGGGCCCATCACGGTGATGTGGAGCGACTCGTAGCCGTTGCTTTTGGGCACCGAGAGCCAGTCGCGCAGCCGCTTGGGGTTGGGCTGGTACATGTCGGTCACGATGCTATACACCTGCCAGCACTCCTGCTTCTCCTTCTCGGGAGCCGAGTCGAGGATCACGCGGATGGCGAAGAGGTCATACACCCCCTCGAAGGCGCACTTCTGCTTCTTCATCTTCTGGTAGATGGAGTGGATGCTCTTGGTGCGCCCCTTGATGTGGAAGCGCAGCCCCGCCTCACGCAGCTTCTGCTCGATGGGTCCGATGAAGGCGGCGATGTAGCGGTCGCGCGAGGCCTTGGTCTCGTTGAGCTTCCCCTTGATGTGGTAATACACGTCGTGCTCGGTATATTTGAGCGAGAGGTCCTCCAGCTCCGACTTCAGCTTGTAGAGGCCCAGTTTGTGGGCCAGCGGGGCGTAGAGGTAGGCTGCCTCACCAGCCACCTGCAGACGGGCCTCCTCGTTGGCAGCCTCCTTGATCTGGCGCATCAGGTTGACGCGGTTGGCTATCATGATGAGGATGACCCGCACGTCCTCGGCAAAGGATAGGAGCAGGTTGCGGAAGTTCTCGCTCTCCACGGCGGGGCTCTTGGTGTAGAGCTCCTGCACGCGGATGAGCCCGTGTACGATGCCCGCCACGTCGTCGCCATACTGCTGCGCCACCTCCTGCGTAGTGAGCAGTCCCGTGCGCACCGAGTCGTGCAGCATCACGCCCAGTATCGATGCGCGCCGCATCCCTATCTCGTCGGCCACGATGACCGCCGTCTGCATGTCTTTGATGATGGGATTGAGTCCGAAGAGGTCACGCCCCACCAGCCCGCTCTCCACCGTGCGTTGCAGCGTCTGCCTCAGCTTGTGGCAGTCGCCGGGTTGCAGTGCGTCCCCCGAGAGGCGCAGCAGCCGGCGGTAGAGGGCAAAGAGCTGCTGCCGCTCACCGGCTGTCAGGAAAGGGGTTATCAGGTCTGTCTTAGTCTCCATAATCTATATAATCTAAGTCGTTTTTGTATTCAATCCATGCGGCAATTATCTTCCGATTCATGTGTCATTTACTTTCCGATTCATGCCGTTTTTGTACGGTAAACAGGCCGTTTTTGTATCATTCGGCCCAATTTTCGCGGTAAAGATATGTTTTTTCTTTCTTTTTTTGGCGTATTTCCAAATAAATTTGTATTTTTGGGCATCAATTATTAATAATGATACTATGATGCTAACTCAACAAGACCTGGAATTGCTGCAAAAAAAAGGCATTTCCGAACAGCAAATTGCTGACCAACTGACCTGTTTTGAGACAGGCTTTCCCTATCTGAAGCTCCACGCTGCTGCCTCCGTGGACAACGGCGTGCTGGCCCTCACTCCCGACGAGCAGAAGGCCTATCAGAACGCCTGGGAAAGCTACACACAGACCGACAAGAAAGTGGTGAAGTTCGTACCCGCATCGGGTGCAGCAAGCCGCATGTTCAAGAATCTCTTCGAGTTCCTCGGAGCCGACTACGACGTGCCGACCACCCCGTTTGAGAAGACCTTCTTCGAGAAGGTGGAGCGCTTCGCCTTCTTCGCTGACCTCGACGCCACCTGCGTCAAGAATGAGGGCAAGGGCATCCTCGACCTGATTGCCGCAGGGGCTTACAAGCGCGTGGTGGCCAACCTGCTGGAGAGCGCAGGGCTCAACTACGGCGCACTGCCCAAGGGACTGCTCAAGTTCCACCGCTATGAGGAGGGCAGCCGCACACCCCTGGAAGAGCACCTCGTGGAGGGCGCACTCTATGCGGCCAACCGTAACGGCAAGGTCAACGTACACTTCACCGTATCGCCCGAGCACCGTGCCCTCTTCCAGGCCCTGGTCGATGAGAAGGCAGCCCTCTATGCCAAGAAGTACGGCGTGGAGTACCAGATCTCCTTCAGCGAGCAGAAGCCCAGCACCGACACCGTGGCCGGCACGATGGACAACCAGCCCTTCCGCGACGACAACGGCAAACTGCTCTTCCGCCCCGGTGGCCATGGCGCACTCATCGAGAACCTCAATGACCTGGATGCCGACATCATCTTCATCAAGAATATCGACAACGTGGTACCTGACAAGCTCAAAGGCGATACCGTGCTCTACAAGAAGCTGATAGCCGGCGTGCTCGTGGCCCTGCAGCAGAAGGCATTCGGCTACCTGCAGCTGCTCGATAGCGGCAAATACACCCAGGAGCAGCTCATGGAGATCCTGCAGTTTACCCAGAAGCAACTCTTCTGCAAGAACCCCGAGGTGAAGAACCTGGAGGATGCCGAACTGGTGATCTACCTGAAGAAGAAGCTCAACCGCCCCATGCGCGTATGCGGTATGGTGAAGAATGTGGGCGAACCCGGTGGTGGCCCGTTCCTGGCATACAACAGCGATGGCACCATCTCGCTGCAGATCCTGGAAAGCTCGCAGATTGACATGAACGACCCCGTGAAGAAGGAGATGTTTGAGAAGGGCACTCACTTCAACCCCGTGGACCTGGTATGCGCCGTGCGCAACTACAAGGGCGAGAAGTTTGACCTGCTCAAGCATGTGGATAAGGCCACGGGCTTCATCTCCTTCAAGTCGAAGAACGGCAAGGAGCTGAAGGCACTCGAACTCCCCGGTCTCTGGAACGGTGCGATGAGCGACTGGAACACGGTCTTCGTAGAGGTACCCCTCACCACCTTCAACCCCGTGAAGACCGTCAACGACCTCCTGCGCGACCAGCATCAATAACGCGGTCAGTGGATAAGTGGCTGCTGCTATGGCACTACAGAAGTGGGTGTTTTCATGGCACCACAGATGACACAGATTGGGACTGATGACCACAGATTTTATATTGTTATTTTATCGTTAATCATTGGTCACTGAGCAATCCCATCAAATAGAAAGCCTCACTACAAGGATTACACCTTATTATATATGTAGGTAGTAAACTTGTAGTGAGGCCTTCGTTTTGCCCCTCCTAATCACTAATCACTAATCCCTAATCACTATTCATCCGTTCCTCTTCTCTGAGATGAGCAGCAGCTTGTCGCCTTCGCGGAGCTGGAGGGTGCCGTTGGGGATGAGGTACTCCTGGCCCCGCTTGACGATCATCACCAGCGTGCCTTTGGGGAGATTCATCTCCTTGAGCGTAGGACCACGGCGGAGCAGTTCGGCGGTCACCGTCATGTCGCGCAGGTCGGAGTCAATCTCTTCGGGCAGCTCCACGCCAAAGTCATTGCCCGTCTTGGGCATCGGGGTGGAGAGCCCCAGCGCACGGGCCACACGCGAGATGGTGGTGCCCTGCGTCACCAGCGAGAGAATCGTGATGAAAAACACCACATTGAAGATGACCGATGCTCCCTCCACACCAGCCACCACGGGATAGGTGGCGAAGATGATCGGCACCGCACCACGCAGACCCACCCACGACACGAAGAGCATGCTCCGCGTATTCACCCGCTTGCCAAACGGCAGCAGGCAGAGCCACACGCTCAGCGGACGGCCCACCACGATCATGAAGAGGCCAATCAGCAGCGCCACCACAGCCACCTCCAGCATCTCGTGCGGATTGACCAGCAGACCCAGGCAGAGGAACATGATGATCTGGAAGAGCCACGACAGTCCGTCCATGAAGGTGTAGATCTCCCGCCGGTTGGTTATCTTGCTGTTGCCCACCATCATGCCGGCCAGATAGACCGCCAGGTAGCCGTTGCCCTTGAGCAGGTCGGTGAAGGAGAAGATGAAGAAGACGAACGACAGCAGTAGGATGGGGTAGAGGGCATGGTTGTCGATGTTGAGCCGGTTGATGACCCACACCGCCAGTCGGCCCAGCAGATAGCCCGACGCACCGCCTATCAGGAATTGCACCGCCAGCGAGCCCAGGATGGAGACCGTGTCCAGGCCCGACGACTGGATGAACTGTATCAGCACGATGGTCAGCATGTAGGCCATGGGGTCGTTGGATCCGCTCTCCAGCTCCAACATGGGTCGCAGGTTGTGCTTGAGGTTCATCTTCTGCGAGCGCAGGATGGCAAATACCGAGGCCGAGTCGGTGCTCGACATCGTGGCCGCCAGCAGCAGCGAAGGCAGCAGGGCAAAGTGGATGTTGGTCCAGCTCATCCCCGAGAGCCAGAAGATGAAGAGCCCTGTGAGCAGCGCCGTGAGCAGCACACCGGCCGTGGAGAGCACGATGCCCTGCGCCAGCACTGGCTTGATGTCGGCCATCTTCGTGTCCATGCCACCCGAGAAGAGGATGACGCTCAGCGCCACCATGCCGATAAACTGTGCCTCGCGGGCGTTATGAAACTGCAGACCCAATCCGTCGCTGCCAAAGAGCATACCCACCACCAGGAAGAGCAGCAGCGCAGGCACACCAAAGCGGTAACCCGTCTTGCTCACCATGATGCTCACAAAGAGCAGTATAGACCCCACAAGGAGGACATTCTCGGCTGTAAACCACATAGTTGTCGTTTTTGTATATTCAAGTTTTCTTAATAATTTCTTAATAAGAACAATTTGGGAACAAAGTTAGTTCATCCCCACGACAAAAGCAAATATTAATTCAACTTAAAAAGATGATATATAACATACGTTTCCAGAGATAAAAAAGTGCCCCTGACTTGTTATTATCTCAAGGATTCACGTTATCTTTGTTGCCGTGAACCGCTAAACTATAAAAAACTATTTTAGTGCAATTTACGTACAATGAAAAAAGAAATCAAGTTCAGTCTCGTCTATCGGGACATGTGGCAGTCGTCGGGCAAGTATCAGCCCCGCGTTGACCAACTGGTGCGCATCGCACCACTTATTATCGAGATGGGCTGCTTTGCCCGTGTAGAGACCAACGGTGGTGCTTTCGAGCAGGTCAATCTGCTCTATGGCGAGAACCCCAACGTGGCTGTCCGCGCCTTTACCAAGCCCTTCCATGAAGCAGGCATCCAGACCCACATGCTGGACCGTGGACTCAATGCCCTGCGTATGTACCCCGTGCCTGCCGACGTGCGCCGCCTGATGTACAAAGTCAAGCATGCCCAAGGGGTGGATATCACCCGCATCTTCTGCGGACTCAATGAGACGCGCAATATCATCCCCTCCATCAAGTATGCCCTCGAAGCAGGCATGATCCCCCAGGCCACGCTCTGCATCACCTACTCACCGGTACACACCGTGGAGTACTACACGCGCATCGCCGATGAGCTGATTGCTGCAGGTGCCCCCGAGATCTGCCTCAAGGACATGGCCGGCATAGGCCGTCCGGGGATGCTCGGACAGCTGGTCAAGAACATCAAGAGCCACCATCCCGAGGTCATCATACAGTACCACGGACACAGCGGACCGGGCCTCTCCATGGCCTCCATCCTGGAGGTGTGTGAGAACGGGGCCGACATTATCGACGTGGCCATGGAGCCCATGTCGTGGGGCAAGGTACACCCCGATGTCATCTCCGTGCAGGCCATGCTCAAGGACAAGGGATTCCAGGTGCCCGACATCAACATGAAGGCCTACATGAAGGCCCGCGCCATGACGCAGGAGTTTATCGACGACTTCTTGGGCTACTTCATGGACCCCACCAACAAGCACATGTCCTCCCTGCTGCTCAAGTGTGGACTCCCCGGCGGCATGATGGGCTCGATGATGGCCGACCTCAAGGGCGTACACTCCGGCATCAACCTCATCCTCAAGAGCAAGAACAAGCCCGCGCTGAGCCTCGATGACCTGCTGGTGATGCTCTTCGACGAGGTGGAGTACGTATGGCCCAAGCTTGGCTATCCTCCCTTGGTGACCCCCTTCAGCCAGTATGTCAAGAACGTGGCCCTGATGAACGTGATGCAGCAGGTCAAGGGCGAGGAGCGATTCACCATGATCGACAATCACACCTGGGACATGATCCTGGGCAAGAGTGGCCGTCTGCCCGGTCCGTTGGCACCCGAGATCATCGAGTTGGCCAAGCAGAAGGGCTACGAGTTTGTCGATACCGACCCGCAGCTCAACTACCCCGATGCGCTCGACACCTACCGCAAGGAGATGGCCGACAACGGCTGGGACTGCGGACCCGATGACGAGGAACTCTTCGAACTGGCCATGCACGACCGTCAGTACCGCGACTACAAGAGCGGAGTGGCCAAGAAGCGCTTTGAGGACGACCTCCAGCGGGCCAAGGATGCAGCCCTGGCCAAGGGCGGATTCTCCACGGAGGAGATCCTGAAGCTCAAGCGTGCCAAGGCCGACCCCGTAATCGCCCCCTCCAAGGGACAGGTACTGTGGGAAGTCTCCGTAGAGGGTCCCTCCACAGCGCCCTTCATCGGCTGCAAGTACCAGCACGACCAGGTGTTCTGCTACGTCAGCACCCCGTGGGGCGAGTACGAGCCTGTGATGACCGGCTTCACCGGCCGCGTGGTAGAAATCTGTGCCAAGCAGGGAGCCGTGGTCAACAAAGGTGACGTCATAGCCTACATCGAACGCAGCGACATCTTCGCATAAGTCAATACTGCTTATTTCCCATAGGAGATATACTCCATCCCCAAGAGAAGATATACTGACTTGGCGGATGAAGTATATCTCCTTATTTCTTTTTGTGCTTATTGCCGCATACCCCAAGGCGTGGTCATCGTCAGCAGCGCCTACAGGTACAAGAAGGTGTCACCTAAGACTTAACCCGTATGATATTCATGCCAGGCTTCGGATTACCTTGCAGGGGTTGCCAGCGGCAAGGCAGTCAGAGGGGATGTCGTGAGTCACCACACTGCCGGCTCCAATCACCGTGCGGTCGCCTATCGTCACGCCGGGGCAGACAGTGACGTTGCCCCCCAGCCAGCAATCCTCACCGATACGGATGGGGAAGGCCGACTCGATGGTCTGTCGGCGCAGACGGTAGTCGATGGGGTGCTGCGGCGTGTAGAGGGAGCAGTTGGGACCTATCAAGGTGTGGCTGCCGATGGTGATGTCAGCGGCATCGAGCAGCATGGCGTTGTAGTTGACAAAGACACCCTCTCCCAGGTGCAGACCGTTGCCATGGTCGCAGTGGAATGGCGGGAGAATGGTCACCGAGCGGGGCACACCCGGTATCATGTTCTCCAGCGCCTCACGGTAGTCCTCATGGTCCATGCCCGAGCGGTTGAATCGCTCACAGGCCAGCCGCGACCGTCGCAAGCTGCTGTCTATCTCAGGGTCCGTCCAGTCATACAGCTGTCCCGAGCGCATCTTCTGCCACTCCGTCAGTTCATGCAGTTGGTTATCGTCATTCATAGGGCATAATTTTTATGTTAAGATTTCATTTTCAGATAAATGTCTTCGTCGTAGGGTAATGATCAATGTAATCAGTCGCAAAATTACTTGTTGCAAAGATACTGCTTTATTGGCGAATATCATACTGCCTTAGCCGTAAACGGAAGTTAAATAATCGGGATTATCACGATTCTTTCCCTCTGATGAGGGTTCTTTCAAAGAAAAAGAATTAATTTTGTAACCAAAACAGTAGTATATGGAAATGAAGCAACTCAAACGACTGCCCATCGGCATACAGACCTTCTCGACCATCATTGAGGAGAACATGTTGTATGTGGATAAGACGGAGTATATCTGGAAGATGATTAACACCTGTAAGTATATCTTCCTGAGCCGTCCACGTCGGTTTGGCAAGTCGTTGCTGATCTCTACCTTGCAAGCCTATTTTGAGGGACGGCGGGAACTCTTCAAGGGACTGGCCATCGAGCAGCTGGAGAAGGAGTGGACGGCCTACCCTGTGCTGCGACTCAGCATGGCTTCAGGCAAGCACATGGAGCAGGAGCAGCTGGATCGCTACCTAGGCTCTCGGCTTGAGGAGTATGAATCGAAATACGGCATTTCCAATCCAGCTGTTGATAATAATGTTCGTCTGTCGAATCTGATACAGGCTGCCTACAAACAGACTGGACGTAAGGTTGTCTTGCTGATTGATGAATACGATGCTCCGCTGCTCGATGTGGTGCACGAGGAGACACAGCTTCCCTTGCTCCGTCAGGTGATGCGCAATTTCTATTCTCCTATCAAGGACTGTGACCCCTATCTGCAATTTGTCTTCCTTACCGGCATCACCAAGTTCTCGCAGCTCAGTATCTTCAGCGAACTCAATAACCTGATGAACATCTCTATGGATCCGGAGTTTGCAGCAATCTGTGGCATCACGAAGGAGGAGCTGTTGAGCGATATGTGCGATTATATCGAACCGTTGGCCTCAAACAATGGGTGGACAGCTGAGGAGGCTACCGATGTGCTGCGCAGGCAGTACGATGGCTATCACTTCACCTGGCCCTCGCCCGACATCTTCAACCCCTTCAGCTTGTTACAGGCTTTCACCAAGAGGCGGATTGACAACTATTGGTTTGCCTCGGGCACCCCCACTTACCTCATCGAGATGATGCGCAAGTTTGACGTGCTGCCTTCTGACCTCACCACGATGGAGGGTGGGGCAGACGACTTCGATGCCCCGACGGAGAACATGACTTCCATCCTGCCGCTGCTCTACCAGAGTGGCTACATCACCATCAAGGCCTACGATGAGGCCTTCAACTACTACACCCTCTCCGTACCCAACCGTGAGGTGCGCATCGGCTTGACGAAAGCGCTCATCCCCTCATACGTCATGCCCAACACGCTGAAGGTCAACAACACGGCCCGGCGCATGGCCCAGCTGATTGCCAAGGAGGACCTGGAAGGCGCACTCCAGCTGCTGCAGACCTTCCTCGGCACTGTGCCCTACTGCAACGTGGCCGACTCCGAGGGTCACTACCAGCAGATGCTCTACATCATCTTCACGCTTCTGTCCGACTACTTTGTCGATGTGGAGATCCACACCCCCACGGGCCGTGTGGATATGGTGATGCCGACGGCCCACACGCTCTACCTCTTCGAGTTGAAGTTGAACCAGAGCGCTGAGTCCGCCATGCAGCAGATAGACCTGAAGAACTACGCGGCCAAGTTTGCCCTCACCGGCCTCCCGATAGTCAAGGTAGGTATCAACTTCGACACCACCCGCCGCACCCTCACCGACTGGCAGATAGTGCGCGACTGAGTGGTCACTCGCGAACATTTAACTCTCCAGCGCGGAACATTTAACTCTCCAGCGCTGAACATTTAACTCTCCAGTCGCGAACATTTAACTCCCCGGAATCGGGTAAATTAAGGCTCACTGCAAACGATTGTGAGGCGATTTTTATGTTAAAGAACATATTTTTGCGTGGTTATTTGCGGAAAAGTCGCTACTTTTGCGGCGTATTAGTTTTTTTAAAAAGATTGAAAGTATGAGTTTACCTGAAGATCCCGCAATGCTCTACAGCTTCATCAACATGAAGCTGCGCGATGAGTACAACTCGTTGGAGGCACTCTGCTCCGACCTCTCCATCGACAAGATGGAGCTGGAGAAGAAGCTGAAGACGCACGGTTTTGAGTACAATCCGGCTAAGAACCGTTTCTGGTAATTAGCCGTTTCTGGCTTACTACAGGCGTAACAAGCGGCCTGCCTACTGGGGCATGGATGCTTGTTACGCTTTTTTTATTTCTCCTCGGGAAGGGCGGCTTCTGAAAGGGCCGACTCCGGAATCGGGTTGTACTGGAACCGGGTGATGACGGGGTTGTGGTCACTGCAGAGCTCCTGTGTCAGGGAGAAGCACTCGGTAGCACGCAGACGTGAGGAGTGGAAGGTGTAGTCGATGCGCAGCAGTCGCCAAGCGTTGCGGAAGGTGTACATGTAGCCACTGCCTGCCTCCTGGAAGGCATCGGTCAGCAGGGTGCTGAAGGTGCGGTAGGTGTAGGAGGAGGGGAGGGAGTTGAGGTCACCGCAGAGGATGACGGGATGCTCAGTCTGGCGGATGCGTTGGTAGATGCTATCTGCTTGCTGGGCACGTTTCTTGAGGTTGCCGTGTAGCGTCTCGGCAGCTTCCTGCGTGGTCTGTATCTTCTGTCGTGTATCTCCATAGTCCATCTCACGGGTCCAGGTAGTACGCCGTTGAGAGATGCTCGTGGTCTGCAGGTGGCAGTTGAAGAGCGTCACTGTCCCGCCGGGGGCCTCTACGTTGGCCATCATGCTGCAATTGGCCGACTCGGGGAAGAGCAGGTGCTCCGTCTGCTTGAGTGGATAGCGGCTGAAGAGGGCCAATTGCAGATGTCCCTCAGCCTGTGGCAGGTAGCGGTGAGGCCAGTGGCTGAAGACCTCAAGAATGCTGTCGGTAGTGAAGGCCTGGTTGCCGCTGAACTCCTGGAAGCAGATGACATCGACCTGCTGCTCCTGACAGTAGCGGGCCAGCTCCTTGCAGCTGTAACCGGTGAATTCGTGACCAAACCCATGGACGTTGTAGGTCGCAATGGTCAGCGTGGGTGCGTCAGCCACGATGATGGGGTGATTTTTCCACTGAAAGACCGTGACGAGGTAGTTCCAGTTGATGCCAATGGCCAACAGCGCAATCAGGAAATGGGCTTTACGCAGAAGGAGGAAGATGAGCGCTAACACTCCGTTAGCCAGCAACAGGAAGGGGAGGGCCAGTCCTAGCAGGGGCATGATGGTAGATTCTGCCGGATGGTATCTGCCTGCAAATGAGGCAAGGATGGTGATGGCGGCCAGCAGGAGGGTGAGGATAAGTAGGATTCCTTTGGCTAAGCCTTTGACTGCACTTTGTCCCATAGTGTTGATCGTATTAAGTAAGTGAACATTCGGTTTAGGGGTTGACGATGTTGACAGGATGGCCATCAAGGTATGCCTTGACGTTGCCTACCAGAATCTGCATCAGGCGCTTGCGAGCTGCTGTACTGCCCCAGGCTATGTGGGGCGTGAGGTAGCAGTTGCGTGCCGTGAGCAGTGGGTTGTCTGAACTGGGAGGCTCCTGCGACAGTACGTCGAGGCCTGCTGCAGCAAGCCTTCCTTGGTTGAGGGCATCGGCAAGGGCAGCTTCATCAATCAGCGGACCGCGGGCGGTATTGATGAGTATGGCCGTAGGCTTCATCAGCTGCAGTCGCCGGGCATTGACCATGCCAAGCGTCTGGGAGTTGAGTGGGCAATGCAGACTCACTACATCGCATTCGCTGAACAGCTGGTCAAGCTCCATCTTATGAATTTCTGACTGTAGCTGCAAGGGCGACTTTGAGGTGTAAGCATAGACCTCCATGCCGAATCCTAATGCAATGCGGGCGGTGGCCATACCGGTATTACCCAGTCCTACGATACCCATCTTGAGCCCGTGGAGTTCAAGCAAAGGCATGTCCCAGAAGCAGAAGTCCAGGCAATTGCTCCAGCGTCCATCGTGGACCGCCTCGTTGTGATGCTGCACCTGCTGCGCAATATTGAGCAGGTGGGCAAAGACGAGCTGGGCTACGGAGTTGGTGCTGTAGGCAGGGATATTACTCACGAGGATGCCTCGCTGGCGGGCGGCCTCGGTATCGACGATGTTGTAACCGGTGGCCAGTACGCCGATGAACTTCAGCTCAGGAAGGGCAGCCATCTGGTCGGCTCGCAGCTGGGTCTTGTTGGTGAGAACAATCTCTGCTCCCTGAGCACGCTCTACTACGTCATCGGGCTGGGTGCGGTCGTAGATGATGCACTCACCCAATTGCTTCAACTCATCCCAGCAGAGGTCGCCGGGGTTGGTGGCATATCCGTCCAAAATGACTATCTTCATACTATTTACACCTTATTAAATTATATACCTTATTAAATTATATACCTTATCATGGTAACTCTCTCTGATTGTTTAATATTTCTTCTCTTCTCCCCATAGTGACTGCATTCGCTCTTTGTGCTTCTGCTCTGCTGGATTGAGTTGTGGGTGCCACAGCTGTTGTTGCTTCAGTTCATCAGGCATGAACTGCTGGCGCACGAAGTTGCCCGGGTAGTCGTGGGCATACTTGTAGTTATCGCCATAGCCCAGCTGCTTCATCAGTTTGGTAGGGGCGTTGCGCAGATGGAGCGGCACGGGCAAGTTGCCCGTCTGCTGTACCAGGGCCAGGGCATCGTTGATGGCGCAGTAGGCAGAGTTGCTCTTGGGGCTGGTGGCCAGATAGATGGTAGTCTCTGCCAGAGGGATGCGTCCTTCGGGCCAGCCTATCTTCATGATGGTGTCGAAGCAAGCGTTGGCCAGCAAAAGGGCGTTAGGATTGGCCAATCCAATGTCTTCAGCAGCTGAGATAACCAACCTGCGGGCAATGAAGGCAGGGTCTTCACCTCCTTCTACCATGCGGGCCAGCCAATAGATGGCTGCATCGGGGTCGCTTCCGCGGATGGACTTGATGAAGGCGGAGATGATGTCGTAGTGCATCTCTCCCTCTTTATCGTAGGCCATGGGATTCTGTTGCAAGCGGTTGGTAACCAGTTCATCGGTGATGACTACAGGTTGTCCTTCGCCTTCCGACTCCACCACAAGTTCCAGGATATTGAGCAGCTTGCGCGCATCGCCTCCACTGTAGCGGAGCATGGCATTGGTCTCCTTGAGTTCAATGGTGCGCTCCTTGAGCAGGACATCGGTGGTGAGGGCGCGTTGCAGCAATTGCAGCAGGTCGTCCTTCTCCAGCGACTTGAGTACGTAGAGCTGGCAGCGGGAGAGGAGGGGACGTATGACTTCAAATGAGGGGTTTTCTGTGGTGGCACCAATTAAGGTGACTACTCCCTGCTCCACGGCTCCGAGCAGCGAGTCCTGCTGTGACTTGCTGAAGCGATGAATCTCGTCGATGAAGAGGATGGGACTGCTCTGGGTGAAGAAGCGGTTGCTCTTGGCTCGCTCAATCACCTCGCGCACATCCTTCACGCCGCTCGTTACGGCACTCAAGGTATAGAAGGGGGTCTCCAGCTTATGGGCGATGATCTGTGCCAGCGTGGTCTTGCCTACACCGGGAGGACCCCACAGGATGAAGGAGCTGATGCGCCCGGCATCAATCATCTTCCTGAGCACGGCACCGGGACCGACCAGGTGTTGCTGGCCGATGTACTCGTCGAGTGAGGTGGGGCGGAGGCGTTCTGCTAAGGGCTGCATAGTCTTCTAAAGAATAATGGTTAGAAAATCATCATGATCATGAATCGGATGCCTCCCTTGCGTGTCCCCGGGAGCTCGGTGTAGGTCAAGCGACGCACGTACTCCACGTGCAGCAACTTGAAGATATTGTAGATACCGGCACTTACTTCCACGTAAGGAGTGTTGTCCATCACGTGGCTGGTGTAGCGGCCGTTGCGCATAGGGAAGAGGAACAGGTCGGGGGCGTTGCTCTTGAAGGGGTTGTTCTTATCGGTCAGTGTGCCCCACATGCCCTTAACTTTGAACATCTCACGCCACTTCAGCTTCTTGATGAGCGGCAAGCGGTTGAAGAGCTTACCGTTGAGGTCGTAGGTGAGAGAGAGGGAGGCGTAGCGGTCATTGAGGAACTCCATGTTGTCAATGAGCGAAAAGGCATCGTTGAGCGAGGAGACGTTATACTGCGTGATGTACGACAAGTTGGCCTGAGGCAGGCAGAGCAAGGGGAAGGGCACCGTGTTCCATTGGGCACCGGCGCTGAGCTTCATGTCGAGCTTTCCCCAAGAGCCAAACCACCAGCGTTTGCGTATGCCCAACTCGGTGAGGTTGAAGTTGTAGTCGCTCCCGAAAAGCCCCTTCACACCCATGGTGTGGGAAAGGGTAAAGGTGGGGGCATCGAGCGACACAGGGACACGGCGTTGCTTGGTGTTGACGAAGGTCTCACCAGGGGCATAGCGGAGGGTGACTCCAAGTTCGGTAGTGGTGATGTCATGCACGAAGGTATTGGTCATGTCCCACACACCGGCGTTACGTCCGTCGTTCTTCCAGTAGGCCAGCATACCAGCCGGCTGGTCGTTGCGGCGACGGGCCATCGCCTTGATGGAGAAACCGGTATGTGTCTCCAGTTCGTAGTCAATCTGCGCATCGCGGATGTAAGACATCTGATCGACGGTAGTCCACTTCCAGCCTACGAAGAGGTTATCCTTATCCGTGGCCAGGTATTTATCCATCGGCGACATCACATCGTAGGTGTATTTGAAGGAGAGGTAATGCTTAGGGAACTCCCAGAGCACATACTCACGCTTGTTGAACGAGTAGGCTACTTGTCCCTGATAGAACCACTTCTTGTCCTTCGTACCATAGGCCCCGTAGCCGCTGAAGAACCAGTGTGGATCGAGGTTACCTGTAGTCATACCGCTCAGACGGAAGCGTGTACCGTTGACGTAGTTGCTGGTGATCATGGTGTTGATGGGGCCGAGGTCCACCTTGCTGGGATGGTCTTTGTCACCCAGTTCCACGAAGTTCTCAATCAACGCCTTGGCACCGAAGATGACGTATTTGAATCCTGGAATCTGCTCGATTCGGTTCATGAAGAGGTCCATCGTACTTTCCTTCTTGGTGAGCGGTACCTGTCGCACCTTCGCCCAGTACTCCTCGCTCTTGGCCATCATGTTAGCCTCCTTGATGACGTTGCCCTTCAGGCGGAACAATCGTTGCTCAATCTCCTCAAAGGCGTAATCGGAGTACTTGGTTGTGCGCTGTATCTCAAGCCCTTGTATTCCTTTCATGAAGTGAAGTTCCACCGTCATGTCATCATCGGTCAGTACCCAGTTGCCATCTTCCATCTGCTCATACTGCTGTACAATGTCGAGGTTCTCGACAAAGTTGACACCAGTCTTCTTGGGAAGGTTCATAACGCATTTCTTCACGGCATAGGTGGAGTCGTTGACCACGTAGAGGTGACCTGTGAAACCGAAGTCCTGCGAGTTCTGAGGAACGAAGGTGAGGTGTACGCAGCGTTGCTTGTCCACCATGATGGTGTCCATCAGATAATATTTATAAAAGGTGATGGCTCCCTTACCGATGGGGCTGACGAAGCGGCGCTGTAGCAGACGGATGTCGTCATCATAGATGTTGATGTCACAGAAGACGTCGTTGAGGATGGTACCCAGCATGTCGCCCGTGCTGAAGAATTCTTCGATACCGGTGGAGTTCATACCCTCGATGATGGTCTTCTGGCTACGCGGCTCTTTACGGAAGATGGTGCGTGAGGCGGTCTCCTTGATGGAGATGGGCAGAATCTGCTTACCCGTCTTGGGCGATTCCTCCACCTGATCCTTGAAGAAGGAGAACTTCTTGTAGATGCCCTTCTCCAATTTCTCCGGGGTGACATCGTTGATGGACATCTTCATTTTCTCGTATTTGTGGTACTCATAGAAGTCGTTGGTCTCCAGCTTGAGCCCCTTCTTGTGGTCTATGACGAGGCGCATGAAATCGACTGCTGGGTTGTTCTTGCGTGAATACTTCTCTTTCTTGGGCTTGACTACTACCTCGGAGAGGAGGATGTCGTCAGAAGCTAGTTTGACGTTGAGAACCTTCGTGCCAGGGGCAAAATTGACACGCTTGGTCTTGTAGCCTACTGCAGAGAAGGTGAGTGTGTTCCATCCCTTGCGGGTCTCCACCTCGTATTCACCGTTGCCGTTGGTGATGCCACCCACACCTTTACCTTCGTATTGCACCGTGATGTACATCAGGGGCTCGTGGGTTAGTGAGTCGGTCACTACTCCTTTGATTTGCGCTTGGGCAATAAAGGGCACGAGAAGGCCGGCCAAAGCGATGATTGCAGTCGATATATATTGTTTCATTGTTTGCGATTTATGCTTATCATTATGGGCAATTACTGCTTATTTGGTGCAAATGTACAAAAAGTTTTTAGAATAGTATGCGTTCTATCCAAAACTTTGTGCTATATTTGCACTCGGAAATGAAGAAAAACCAAACTTTAGTTATTAAATATGCCAACATTTGTTCAAATCCTCGATTTTGTAGGTACCTTCGCCTTCGCTATCAGTGGTATCCGTCTGGCTTCAGCCAAGCGGTTCGACTGGTTTGGAGCATACGTGGTAGGATTCGTTACGGCCATTGGTGGCGGTACGATTCGTGACCTGCTCCTTGATGTGACTCCGGGCTGGATGACTGACCCGATTTACTTGATTTGTACGGGAATGGCCCTGCTCTGGGTAATCCTGTTCGGCAAATACCTCATTCACCTGCACAACACCTTTTTCATCTTCGACAGCATCGGTCTGGCCCTCTTTACTGTGGTAGGCCTGGGCAAGAGCCTCTCGCTTGGCTATCCTATCTGGGTGGCCATCATCATGGGTAGTATCACAGGCGCGGCGGGCGGCGTGTTCCGTGATGTCTTCATCAACGAGATTCCGCTTATCTTTCGCAAGGAGATTTATGCCATGGCCTGCGTGATGGGTGGAGCGGTCTATTGGCTTTGCACTCTCACGGGGTCTGAGGCCTATGTGGCGCAGATAGTATGTGGCATCACGGTGTTCGTGACTCGTATCCTCTCCGTGAAGTACAAGATTTGTCTGCCTACTTTGAAGGGAGAGGAGAATTGAATAATGTGCCCTCGATTCTACCAGTACTCATGGTGCATGCTTCATTTCGCCCCTCAGAGGGGGCAATATACCTCGCTTTAACCTATCCATAAGAGTTCGTGACTTTTTTTAATAAAAAATAGTTGCACCCCACAAGGGAATAGTGTACTTTTGGCCAAAATTTGAATTATACTGAAATTATGGCTGAAACATTGGATATCCGCGAACTCAATGAGCGGATTGAAAGACAAAGTGCTTTCGTTACAAACTTGACCACTGGAATGGATCAAGTCATTGTGGGACAGAAACATCTGGTAGAATCGTTGCTGATTGGCTTGCTGGCCGATGGTCATGTGCTGTTGGAGGGTGTCCCTGGATTGGCTAAGACATTAGCCATTAAAACGCTGGCATCGCTTATCGACGCAAAATACAGCAGAATACAATTCACTCCCGACCTGCTGCCGGCCGACGTTATCGGTACGATGGTCTATAGTCAGAAGGATGAGTCCTTTCAGGTGAAGAAGGGTCCGGTATTCGCCAACTTTGTCCTGGCTGATGAAATCAACCGCGCACCGGCCAAGGTGCAGAGTGCCTTGCTTGAGGCGATGCAAGAGCGACAGGTGACCATCGGTAAGGAGACTTTCCGCCTGCCCGAGCCCTTCCTTGTACTGGCTACCCAGAACCCAATTGAGCAGGAGGGAACCTATCCGTTGCCCGAAGCGCAAGTTGACCGCTTCATGCTGAAAGTGGTTATTGACTACCCGAAGTTGGAGGAGGAGAAGCTCATTATCCGTCAGAACATCACCGGTGAACGTAAGGAACTCCGCCCCTTGATGAAGGCAGATGAGATTACAGAAGCACGTAATGTGGTACGTCAGGTGTATCTCGATGAGAAAATCGAGAAGTATATCGTTGATATTGTCTTTGCCACTCGCTATCCGGAGAAGTATGGTCTGAAGGAACTGAAGGAGATGATTGGCTTTGGCGGTTCCCCCCGTGCATCAATCAATCTGGCCTTGGCCGCACGGAGCTATGCCTTCATCAAGCGCAGAGGTTACGTGGTGCCTGAGGATGTGCGTGCTGTGGCACACGATGTATTGCGCCACCGCATCGGCCTCACTTACGAAGCAGAGGCCGACAACTTGAACAGTGACGAAATTGTAAGTCAGATATTAAATAAGGTAGAAGTGCCTTAAACCGTTGATTCGAGGAGAAAGAACAATAAGATGATGGAAACAGTGGATTTGCTGAAGAAGGTCCGTCAGATTGAAATCAAGACGCGAGGACTGAGTAGCAACATCTTTGCAGGACAATACCATTCGGCTTTCAAGGGCAGGGGTATGGCTTTTGCCGAGGTGCGTGAATACCAGTATGGCGACGACATCCGTGACATTGACTGGAATGTGACTGCCCGATTCAATAGACCTTACGTCAAGGTGTTTGAAGAGGAGCGTGAGCTGACGGTGATGTTGCTGGTGGATGTATCTGGCAGCTTGGAGTTTGGTACGGTCAAGCAGATGAAGAAGGATATGGTGACCGAGATTGCGGCTACCTTGGCTTTCTCTGCCATACAGAACAACGACAAGATTGGCGTGATCTTTTTCTCTGACCGCATCGAGAAGTTTATTCCACCCAAGAAAGGACGGAAACACATCCTCTATATTATCCGCGAATTAATTGAGTTCCAGCCTCAAAGCCGGACTACGAATCTCAAGGTCGGTCTTGAGTACCTGACCAGGGTGATGAAACGTCGGTGTACGGCCTTTATGCTTTCTGACTTTATCGACCGTAACGATTTTTGCAACGCCTTGACCATTGCCAACCGAAAGCACGACTTGGTGGCGATGCAGGTCTATGACCGACGGGCAGAGGAACTTCCTCCCGTGGGACTGATGAAAGTGAGGGATGCGGAGACAGGCCATGAGCAGTGGATTGACACTTCGTCGAAGGCTGTACGGAATGCACATCGTCAGTGGTGGGTCAATCAGCAGCAACGGCTCAACGAATGGTTTGCCAAGAGTAGTGTAGATAGTGTGTCGGTGCGTACAGATCAGGATTATGTAAAAGCGCTGATGGCGCTATTCGCTAAGCGTAATTAAGGATTGATGATGAGAATGAATACAAGGTTTTTCTTTTGTATAGTGGGTTGTCTGCTGGCCATGTGGAGCGGAGAACTGCGGGCCCAGTCCGTTACGGTGGATGCGCAGATTGACTCGCTGGAGATACTGATTGGCGACCAGACCAAGTTGAGACTTCAAGTCTCGCTGGATGCAGATAAACAGGCGATTCTGCCGATGTACAAGGATACGTTGGTGACTGGTGTGGAAATCGTGGATGTGGCCAAGCTGGATACCCAGTTGTTGAACGGGGGCAAACGGATGATGTTGACTAGAGAATACACTATCACCTCGTTCGACTCAGCGCTCTACTTCCTCCCCCCGATGGAGGTTACGGTGGACAGTAAGGTGTATCGTTCACAACCATTGGCTTTGAAGGTTTTCTCTATTCCCGTGGACACGCTTCATCCGGAACTGTTCTTTGGGCCAAGACCGGTTACGGATGCTCCATTCGTATGGAGTGACTGGTATGCGGCAACGGCCTGCGGATTGCTCTTCATTCCGGGGATATTGTTACTTATTTACTTGATACACTGCATCCGGAGCAACAAGCCAATCATCCGCAAAATCAAGGTGGAGCCCAAGTTGCCACCTCATGTGGTGGCCATGAAGGAGATGGAGCGCATCAAAAGTGAGAAGTCATGGCAAAAGGGTGACCAGAAGGTCTATTATACCGACTTGACCGATGTACTTCGTAGCTACATCAAGGAGCGGTTTGCCTTTAATGCCACGGAAATGACCTCGGCTGAGATTATGGAGCATCTCTTGGAGTGCAAGGACAAGGAGGCTTTGAAGGAACTGAAGGAACTCTTTACAACAGCTGACTTGGTGAAGTTTGCAAAGCATAATCCGTTAATGAACGAGAATGATGCCAACCTGCTGTGTGCCATTGACTTTATTGATGAAACTAAGGAAGTACCCGATCCGAACGCAAAACCTGAACCCACGGAGATTACTATCGTGGAGAAGCGCTCGTTGCTGTCTAAGGTGATGCTGGGTACCGGAATTGCGGTGTTGACTGCACTCTTGATTGGAGCAGTGGTCTATGTAGCCAGAGAGTTGTATAACTATTTTGCTTGATGATTAATTATTTGAAGAATCATGGTTTTTGCCAATATTGAATATCTATTCCTCTTGTTGCTGCTTATACCTTATATAATATGGTATTGCATGAAGCGGCATAAAAATGAGGCATCGTTGCAGATAGCCGATACATCGGTGTATGCTACAGTTCCTAAGAGCTACAAGAATTATTTGATTCATCTGCCCTTCGCTCTGCGTATCCTTACATTAGTGTTAATTATTATCGTATTGGCGCGTCCTCAGACCACCAATAGCTGGCAGAGCAGTGAGATAGAAGGTATCGACATCATGTTGGCAATTGACGTATCAACCAGTATGCTGGCTGAAGATCTGAAGCCCAACAGGCTGGAAGCAGCAAAAGAGGTGGCAGCAGAGTTTGTGAATGGCCGTCCTAACGATAACATCGGCATCACGCTGTTTGCCGGCGAGAGTTTTACGCAATGTCCATTGACTGTGGATCATGCAGTGCTCCTCAACTTTATCCATGGCACGCGATGTGGATTAATAGAGGATGGCACCGCTGTAGGTATGGGTATTGCCAATGCAGTGAGCCGGCTCAAGGAGAGCAAGGCTAAGTCAAAGGTCGTGATTCTACTGACTGATGGTACGAACAACCGGGGAGACATCTCACCCTTGACAGCAGCTGAGATAGCCAAAAGTTTCGGCATCAGAGTCTATACGATTGGTGTAGGCACTAATGGGGAAGCTCCTTATCCCTATCCTGTGGGTGGAACGGTGCAGTATGTCAACATGAAGGTGGAGATTGATGAGAAGACTTTGGCTCAGATAGCATCCACGACTGAGGGCAACTACTTCCGTGCCACAAGCAACTCGAAGTTGAAGGAGGTCTATGAGGAGATTGACAAACTGGAGAAGACCAAACTCAATGTGAAGGAATTCAGTAAACGCGAAGAGGTGTATCGTAATTTTGCATTGGTTGCCTTCTGCTGCTTCTTGCTGGAGTTGCTATTGCGTAACACCATCTTGAGAAAAATCCCTTGATGTTTATTTATTTAAATTAGGAGAACAAAGTTATGTTTCGATTCGAAGAGCCCTCATATCTCTACTTGTTGCTACTGATCCCACTATTGGCAGTGGGCTACTACTTGGCAATCGTGCGCAAAAAGAGAGCTATACGTCAGTTTGGAGACCCTCAACTGATGGCGATGCTCATGCCTGATGTCTCCTCGTTCAGACCACACCTGAAGATGGCGCTAATGCTTCTTGTAGTAGGATTGATGTCTGTGTTGTTGGCCCGTCCACAATTTGGATCCAAGTTGGAGACAGTAAAACGAAAGGGAGTAGAGGTGATTATCGCATTGGATATCTCCAACTCCATGTTGGCTGAAGATGTACAACCTAGCAGGTTGGTCAAGGCGAAGCGACTGATTGCTCAGCTGGTGGATAAGATGGAGAATGATAAGGTGGGTATGATTGTCTTTGCTGGTGATGCGTTCACGCAATTGCCTATCACCTCAGATTACATCTCTGCGAAGATGTTTCTTGATGCAATCAATCCTGGCTTGATTACCAAACAAGGGACGGCCATAGGGGCTGCCCTTGATCTGGCCAACAAAAGTTTCACCCCTCAAGAGGGCGTGGGGCGTGCAGTGATTCTTATTACCGATGGTGAGAATCATGAAGGTGGTGCTAACGAGGCAGCCGAAGCTGCGGCCAAGAAGGGTATTCAGGTCAATGTACTTGGAGTGGGGTCGCCCGATGGAGCACCGATTCCAGTCGAAGGAACGAATGACTATCGTCGCGACCGCGAGGGAAATGTCATCGTAACGCGACTCAATGAAGCAATGTGTCAACAGGTGGCTAAAGCAGGCAATGGAATTTACGTGAGGGTGGATAATAGCAATGCAGCGCAGAAAGCAATCACCCAAGAGATTGATAAGATGGCTAAAGCGGATGTGGAAACGCAGGTTTATACAGATTTCAATGAGCAATTCCAGGCTGTGGCATGGTGTATTTTGCTGATTCTGCTCATCGAGATGCTTATCCTTGAAAGACAGAATCCGTTGTTTAGGAATATTCATTTATTTGGTAATATAGGAGATAAAAAAGCATGAAGCAATACGGTTTGGGTTTAGGATGGCTCTTGCTGATGCTGGCACTGGCGATGAATGTATCGGCCCAAAAAGAAGAGCGCAATTATATCCGTAAAGGTAATCGGCAGTTTGCAGATAGCTCTTTTGTGGATGCTGAAGTAAGTTACCGTAAGGCGATGGATATCAATCCTTCGTCAGGGATTGCGATGTATAATCTGGGTAATGCATTAAGTCAACAAAACAAGATGGAGGATGCCATGAAGGTGTATTCGGATGCCTTGAAACTGGAGAAGGACAAGGAACAACTGGGCAAGATCTATCATAATATGGGAGTGATTATCCAGTCGCAGAAGGATTATGCTAAGGCAATAGAGGCCTATAAACAGTCGTTGCGCAATGACCCTCGTAATATGGATACCAAGTATAACCTGGCACTTTGCCAGAAATTGCTGAAAGACCAACAGCAGAATCAGCAGAACCAGGACCAACAGCAAAAGGAGGAGCAACAGAAGCAAGAGCAGCAGGAAAATAATAATCAGAATCAGAACCAAGACAATAAGCAGCAGGATCAACAGCAAAATTCCGGTCAACAGCAGAATCAAGAGGAGAAAATGTCTAAAGAGAATGCCGAGCAACTACTTCGCTCTGTCATGCAGGATGAGAAAGACGTGCAAGAGAAGGTAAAGAAGCAGCAGGTGATTCAGGGAGGTAAGTTGGAAAAGGATTGGTAAATAATTGAAACTCAAATTGAAATGAAGAGATTAATATTCTTATGGATAGTGCTGCAGATATTGGGTTGTGCAGCAATTTGGGCAGACGAAACGGTTACATTTACGGCAACGGCTCCAGAAGCTGTGGTCGTGGGTGATCACTTCAGACTTTCGTTTACCGTGACTACACAACAGGTCAGAGACTTCAAGGCACCCACAATCAAAGGGTTTGAAGTCCTTATGGGACCTCAAAGTTCGCGTCAGAGCAGTATGGAGATCATTAACGGAAAGGCCACACAAAGCAGTAGTATCACTTTTACATATACACTGATGGCCCAGAAAGAAGGAGAGTTTTCCATACCAGGAGCCACTATTGTGGCAGCTGGAAAGCCTTTGGTATCCAACTCTGTACGCATCAGGGTATTGCCTGCTGATAAAAGTGCTGGTGCAAGTTCTAATCAAGGAAGTAGTAGCCAAGGTGGTGCAGCAAATAGTGGAAGTATATCAAGTAACGACTTGATGATCACCTCTACAGTGAGCAAATCGAATGTCTATGAGCAAGAGGCTTTTCTGCTGACTTATAAGATTTATACCGCTGTGGACTTGCGTGGGTTTGACAACATCAAGTTGCCTGATTTCAACGGATTTCATTCGCAGGAGGTAGAGCAACCTGCTGACCGTCGCTGGAAGCTGGAGCATTACAAGGGACGTAATTACCAGACAACGATTTACCGTCAGTTTATTCTCTTCCCGCAGCAATCAGGAGAGTTGACTATTGATGGGGCTCGCTTTGATGCCTCCATTGCACAGGCTTCGCGAGTGACCGATCCTTTTGAAGCACTCTTCAATGGTGGAGGAGTGGTAGAAGTCAAGAAATCTATTTTTACCCCTAAAATCAATATGCACGTCAGTGCGTTACCTTCAGGTAAGCCAGAAGGATACAGTGGAGGAGTAGGGGAGTTTAACATCTCTTCCACAATTAGTGCTACTGAGGTCAAGACTAACGATGCCATTACGCTTAAGCTGGTCATTTCGGGTACGGGTAACCTGAAATTGGTAGCCAATCCTGAGGTGAACTTCCCTGAAACATTTGAAGTCTATGATCCGAAAGATGAAAGCAAGTTCAAGTTGACCACCGATGGCTTGACAGGAAACAAAGTAATTGAATATCTAGCGATTCCACGCTCTGCAGGTACCTTCAAGATACCAGCGGTAAGATTTGGCTATTTTGACATCAAGTCAAAGTCATACAAGACATTGACCACAGAGGAATATACCATTCAGGTGGCTAAGGGTGAGGGGAATGCAGCACAAAGTATTGCCAACTTTACTAATAAGGAAAACCTGCAAGTGCTGAATGAGGATATTCGTTTTATCAAGCAGAATGCATTGCATTTGACACCTCGTGGCGAGTTCTTCTTTGGCACCGCAGCCTATTGGATGTGGTATATTCTTCCGTTACTGGCGTTTGTACTATTTGTAATGCTCTATAGAAAGCAAATCTCAGCCAATGCGAATGTAGTTCAGATGCGTACCAAAAAAGCAAATAAAGTGGCCGTCAAGAGAATGAAGCAAGCCGGTAAATTGTTGAGTGAAAATAGAAAAGATGACTTCTACGATGAGGTATTAAAGGCTTTGTGGGGATATGTCAGCGATAAACTGAGTATTCCGGTCTCTCAACTGTCCAAGGATAATATTGAGGAGGCCTTGCGTTCGCACCACGTAGCAGATAATTTGATTAAAGAGTTTATTGAGACACTGAATGAGTGTGAGTTTGCTCGTTTCGCTCCTGGTGACCCGAATCAAGCAATGGATAAGGTGTATAACGCATCGTTGAGTGTAATTGGTGAGATGGAGAATCAAGTAAAACATTAAAAATCTGATGCAGATGTTTCGTATGAAAAAACAATTGATGATAGCGTGTGCAATGCTGATGATAACCTCGGTTGCTGCACAAGAACCTAATATGAAGGTGGAGGCTGACAGTGCTTATCTGAATGGAGACTATACTCGGGCTATTGAACTGTATGAAAGTTTGTTAGTAACGGGAGAATCGGATGAATTATACTACAATCTAGGCAATGCGTATTATAAAAGTGATGAGATTGCTAAGGCTATTCTGAATTATGAGCGTGCATTGCTTGTTAATCCTGGTTATACAGATGCACGAGCAAACCTGAAGATTGCTCGTGCTAAGACGATTGACAATGAATTGGAGCAACCAGAGATTTTCTTTGTTGCATGGATTAAGCAGGCAATGCATGGATTCAGTATGGATGTGTGGGCTACGGGTGCTATTGTAGCCTTCTTGCTGCTGTTGGTTTCCTTAGGACTGTTTTTCTTCTCCAAAGTGGTGCTATGGAAGAAGATTGGCTTCTTTACAGGCTTGGCTTTGCTGCTCTTTACCTTGATTTTCAATTGGTTTGCAGCTACTCTTAAGAGTGAACAGACGCATCGTAACAAGGCTATAGTGCTTACTCCAAGTATTACCGTAAGGAGTACACCCAGTGAGAATGGTACCAGTCTGTTCATCCTTCATGAAGGTCATAAGGTGGTAATTAAGGATGACTCAATGCGTGAATGGAAGGAAATATGCATTGAGAACGATAAGGTAGGCTGGGTACCAGCTGAGAGTATCGAAGTGATTTAGTTGTCTGTTATTTATTATAAATTCAATACTCGAAATAGGTATGAGAACAATTACTTTTAATGAATTGCGTAAGATTAAGGATGCATTACCAGATGGAAGCATGCACCGTTTAGCTGATGAATTAGACTTGGATGTAGATACAGTTCGGAATTTCTTCGGTGGTCACAATTTTAAGGCTGGTAAAAGTGTGGGGATTCATTTAGAACCAGGGCCTGATGGCGGTTTGGTGATGATTGATGATACAACGGTACTTGATGCAGCCTTGCGTATTTTAGAGGAATCAACAGATCAGCTTGGAGAAAGATAAGCTATGACAGTCCAATGTATCTGTACAAATGATAAGGTCGAAATAAATATTTGATTCAGAATATTTTTCTAATCACAATTATGTTTAATATAATATACGGAAAATACTTGTTGTGAGATAGATAGATTAGTATTCTAAAAGAAATGAGGCCTCTACCCTTGATGTGGTAGAGGCCTCATTCTGTGTTAAAGAGATGGATTTTACATCATCGATTCAATTTCTTGCAGTTCTTTTTCCATGTTGAGCAGGTAATATACGCGTTGCAGACCTGAGAGCCAGAGTTCTTTTCTTTCAGGAGCTACTTTGCGGCAATCTTCGTAGCAAGGCTTAGCCAATACATAGAAGTTGCGGAGTGTCTCCTGGTCTTCGTTATACTTGGGGTCGTTGATGTCTGTAGTTGCCTTCTCTGAGAACTCCTGAGCCTGAATGCAATAGATCAGACCAAGGTTGGAATAAGCTTCTGCCAACTTGGGATCCTTCTCTATAGCCTCTTTATAGTACTTGATGGCGTTGTCGTATTGCTTCATGTTGTGGTACAGGTAACCTTTCACATAAGTGAAAAGACCGTTATTGGGGTCGTTAGCAATCATACCATCGGCGAATGCCAACGCTTCATCAAACTTGTTGTTGTTGTTGTAATAGTCAATCAAGTTGCTGAATAAGAAGGTGTTTTGAGGATACTTATTCAGACCTTCTTTCAAGGCTGCAACCCAAGCTTCAGTATCGCCTTGTTCCTTTAAAGCAGTGCAAATCAGTTCCATAGCTCCCTGTCCAAATTCCTTGTCTTCTTTTGCATAGGTAGCATATTTCTTCATGGCAGCAAAATCTTTCATCTTATTTGCTGCAAGGCTAGCGTAGTAAGCAATCTGAGGAAGCAGTGTATCAGACTTCACCAGATTCTGGTCTGCAAGTATCGGACTTTCAGCTACATCAACATACATGCCGAAGTAAGCAAGGGCCTCCTGGCTATTGTCCTGATTATAGTAATAGATACCGCCGTTAATCAGGTTGCCTCGTTCAGCCATGATGGCAGCTGCATTGGCTTTTCTATATTTATTCTTAATTTTTCCTTTTTCATTAGGCTTTTGAGCCAGTTCATCACATTTGAAGAAGTACTTGCACATCTCTAAGGCACTCTTATAGACTTGAACGGTGTCATAAGGCTTTCTCAGATAGGCATTTTCCATCTCCTTTTCGCTTCTTTTCTTCTGGATGAGTCCTGCTACGTTCCAAGTTTCTGCATCATCTTTGGATTCGGGATTAGTCAATGCGGCGTTGATCAGCTGTTCTGCTTTGGCAAAATCAGGCTTCATTTCGTTCACAATAGCTCTTGCATCTTTGACGTTTTTCATTTGGGCGAACGTCAATCCGGCTACAAAGAGCATAGCCAGTGAAAAAAATACTTTTTTCATAATGATTGTTGTTTTTAAATTAATACTATGTCTATTCTTCAATATTATCATCAGGATTGTCCTGTGTTTCTAGGGAGTCATTGGTTGTATCATCTTCGTCATCAAAGGGCTGAGATTGGATTGCGGAATCGTCAAACTCTTTGAAGTCAAGTGATTGCTGAGTGGCTTCTTCGATGATGGATTCTGCTTCCTCATCAGTAGTCACCTTGCAGACGGAACCAATCTCATCGTTGCGCTTCTCCAGGTTGATCAGGCGGACACCTTGTGTGGCACGGCCCATGACGCGGACGTTTGAGAGCTTAAGGCGGAGTGTGATGCCTGACTTGTTGATTATCATTAGGTCATTATCGTCGGTGACAGACTTGATGGTGACAAGTTTACCTGTCTTCTCGGTGATATTGATGGTCTTCACACCCTTTCCACCACGGTTGGTCTTGCGGTAGTCATCGATATCTGAGCGTTTGCCGTAGCCCTGCTCGGAAACAACCATGATGGTCTCTTTCTCAGGGTCTTTGATGCATACCATACCTACTACTTCATCGTTGCCGTCATCGTCGAGTTGCATACCGCGTACTCCTGTAGCGGTGCGGCCCATGGCGCGTACTGCTGCTTCGTTGAAGCGGATGGCCCGGCCGTTGCGGTTGGCCATGATGATCTCGTTGTTACCATCAGTCATGCGTACCTCGATGACTCGGTCATCTTCGCGTATCAGTATGGCGTTGACACCGTTCTGACGTGGACGGGAGTATTGTTCGAGCGAGGTTTTCTTGATGATACCATTCTTGGTGCAGAATACGACGTAGTGGCTGTTGACATATTCTGCATCGTTGAGGTTCTTGACGCGCAGGTAGGCGTTGACTGCATCATCGGAGTCGATGTTGAGCAGGTTCTGTATGGCTCGACCCTTGGAGTTCTTGCTACCTTCTGGGATTTCATAGACTTTGAGCCAGTAGCAGCGGCCTTTCTGGGTGAAGAACATCATGGTGTTGTGCATCGTGGCGGGGTAGATGTGCTCGATGAAGTCTTCATCGCGGGTATCGGTACCGCGTGAACCTACTCCTCCCCTATTTTGTGCTCTGAATTCGGAGAGCGGGGTGCGCTTGATGTAGCCCATATGAGAGATGGTAATGATCATCTCATCGTCGGCGTAGAAGTCTTCTGGGTTGAATTCTTCGGATGAATAGACGATTTCCGAGCGGCGCTCGTCACCATATTTCTCTTTGACTTCGATGAGCTCGTCCCGGATGACCTTGCGGCAGAGCTCATCGTTGACGAGAATTTCCTCAAGGTAGGCAATCTGTTTCTTAATTTCCTCGTATTCGGCATGGAGCTGGTCTTGCATGAGGCCGGTGAGCTGACGCAGACGCATCTCGACGATGGCACGCGACTGAATCTCGGTCAGTGCGAAGCGCTCCATCAGTCCCGTGATGGCCTCGTTGGGAGTCTTGGCGGCCCGGATGATGTGGATTACCTCATCAATGTTGTCGGAGGCAATGATCAGTCCCTCAAGGATATGGGCACGTTCCTTGGCTTTACGCAGGTCGTATTGTGTCCGACGGATGACGACATCGTGGCGGTGCTCGATGAAGTAGCGAATCAGGTCTTTGAGGTTGAGCAGACGTGGACGGCCATGGACGAGGGCTACGTTGTTCACACCAAACGAGGTCTGCAGCATGGTCATCTTGTAGAGCTTGTTGAGCACTACGCTGGCGTTGGCGTCGCGTTTTACGTCAATGACGATACGCATGCCTTCACGGTCAGACTCATCGTTGGCGTTGGCTATGCCTTCGATTTTCTTCTCATTGGCCAGGTCAGCGATGTATTTGATGAGTTCTGCCTTGTTGACTCCGTAGGGTATCTCGGTGATGACAATCTTATCGTGTGTGCCTCCGCTTTCGATTTCTGCTTTGGCACGTATGACTACGCGGCCGCGACCAGTCAGATAGGCTTCGCGCACGCCGCTCATGCCATAGATGTAGCCTCCTGTGGGGAAATCGGGAGCCTTGACGTAGTTCATCAGTTCTTCCACTTCGATGTCGTTGTTGTCAATGTAGGCAACGCAGGCATCGATAACTTCAGAGAGGTTGTGCGTGGGCATGTTGGTTGCCATTCCGACGGCGATACCTGATGCACCGTTGACCAGCAGGTTGGGTATGCGCGTAGGCATCACGGTGGGTTCTTGCAGTGAGTCATCGAAGTTGTTCTGCATGTCCACGGTCTCTTTGTCAAGGTCCTGCATCATATCTTCTCCGATCTTTTGCAGTCGGCATTCGGTGTAACGCATGGCGGCTGCACTGTCGCCATCGACCGAACCGTAGTTGCCCTGTCCATCCACGAGCATGTATCTCATGGCCCAGGGCTGTGCCATACGTACGAGGGCACCATATACGGAAGAGTCGCCATGGGGGTGATACTTACCGAGCACATCTCCTACGACTCTGGCTGATTTCTTGTAAGGTTTGTCTGAAGTGTTCCCCAACCCCATCATGCCGAAGAGGATGCGGCGATGGACGGGCTTAAATCCGTCTCTTACATCCGGGAGGGCGCGTGAGACTATCACTGACATGGAGTAGTCAATGTAGGATGACTTCATCTCCTCCTCGATGTTGATTTTTATAATTCTGTCTTGTTCAATCATTTA
This sequence comes from uncultured Mediterranea sp., assembly GCA_945831575.1. Lineage (GTDB taxonomy): Bacteria > Bacteroidota > Bacteroidia > Bacteroidales > Bacteroidaceae > Bacteroides. Next base: position 22,330 of record CAMACX010000015.1, on the reverse strand, counting down.
CCAATGAATATTAATTAAACATACTTAGGCTCCTAAAAAACCATGCTAAGATACGGCTTTTTTCTGACATACGAAAGTTTTCTATCATAAAGTTTGTTGTTTTTGTTGTATTACGTCATTTATTGCGTGGTTTGGGGTATTTCGACTAGCTTATGCGCTGTGCAAATACGGCTCGCGCTCCGTGCCAGTGTGGTAGCTGCCCCGTACTTGTACGGTATGGGTGACATATATAATAAGGTATAAGTGGATGTTGGTAATGGCAATACTCAGTGTGGATCATGGCACGCTATTTGTAGTAAAAAACGTGAAAATATGCGCAGGTATCGGATTATACCGTATATTTGCTAGCAAAATTGTAACCAAGATAGAGGATTTTAGCGTATGAATAACCAATTTTCGCAGGATGTACAGGAGCTGCTGCAATTAAGCAGGGAGGAAGCAGGACGGCTTAAGTGCCGGACTATTCTCCCTGAGCATCTGTTGCTGGCCATGTTGCGCAGGGGCCACGGCGCTGCGGTGAGTATCTTGAACAGACTTCATGCAGATACGTCGGTCCTGAAGCAGGATATCGAAGAGGGTATGCAGCGGGCAGGTTATACCAATCAGTCAGGATATGCTGATGAAGAGGTTGCCATCTCGGCCATGGCTACACGCATCATGCGGCTCAGTCTGCTTGAAGCGCGCTTCTTGAGAAGTCAGTTGACTGATACAGAGCATGTGCTGCTGGCCATCCTTAAGGCTGGTGGTACACTGGCTGCCGAGTCTCTCAATAGGCAGCGGGTGGACTACCCGAGTGTATATCACTTGATTTCGGCTCAGACTGAACCGCTCGATGGCATGGATTATACCGATGAGGATGATGAGGAGGATGATGATATGCCTCGGGCCGGGCACAATTCCCGGAGTGATGCGGATGCCCGTAAGAGTGTCCATGTGAAGGATAGTGATGGAAACCAAGGTGATACTCCTGCTCTGGACCGATTTGGCGTGGACTTAACGCTCTATGCCAAGGAGGGCAAATTGGACCCTGTGGTAGGGCGTGAGCGAGAGATTGACCGTGTGGCGCAGATTCTGGGCCGACGGAAGAAGAACAATCCAATCCTGGTGGGCGAAGCGGGCGTAGGCAAGACGGCCATCGTGGAAGGGCTGGCTTTGCGTATCGCCGAGGAGAGAGTGCCTGCCATATTGCTCAACAAGCGCATCGTGATGCTCGATATGTCGCTCGTGGTGGCTGGCACAAAGTTTCGTGGACAGTTTGAGGAGCGTGTCTGTGCCATCCTCAATGAACTGAAGCAGCATGACAACATCATCGTATTCATTGATGAGGTGCATACCTTGATTGGTGCAGGAGGTGTTGCTGGCTCGATGGATGCCGCCAACATGCTCAAGCCGGCACTTGCCCGTGGAGAGATGCAATGCATCGGTGCCACCACGCTCAACGAATACAAGAAGAGTATCGAGAAGGATTCGGCTCTGGAGCGGAGATTCCAGAAAGTGCTTGTGGAGCCTTCTACCGCAGAAGAGACGCTTGATATACTGCACAACATCAAGCAACGTTACGAGGAACACCACAATGTAATCTATACGGAGCAGGCTCTGGAGGCGTGCGTGAAGTTGACGCAGCGCTACATCAGCGATCGCTGCTTCCCGGACAAGGCCATCGATGCGCTCGATGAAGCAGGGTCGCGCATGCACCTCTGCCATGTCGAGATGCCAGCAGCTATTGTCATGCAGCAGAAGCAGATTGCTGAGACTGACAACCTGCGGGCAGAAGCTGTAGCTGCACAGAATTATGAACTGGCTGCAAGCTATCGTGACAAGACCAAGGAACTGACCGCTGAATTGGAGCGGATGAAGGCTGACTGGAAGGAAAACAGGCAGGAAGAGCGTCAGACGGTGGGTGAAGAGGAGATTGCTCATGTGGTCTCCATTATGTCAGGGGTGCCCGTGCAGCGTGTAGCACAGAGTGAAGGAGTTCGTCTTGCAGGCATGAAACAGCAGTTGCAAGGCAAGGTGATAGCCCAGGATGCAGCCATCGAAAAGGTGACCAGAGCCATCTTGCGAAGTCGTCTCGGTCTGAAAGACCCCAATCGCCCTATCGGTACCTTCCTCTTTCTGGGACCTACAGGTGTCGGTAAGACCTATCTTGCCCAGCAGCTGGCCATCCAGATGTTCGGCTCGAAGGATGCGCTGATACGTATCGACATGAGTGAATACATGGAGAAGTTCACTGTATCGCGTCTCATTGGTGCTGCACCGGGCTATGTGGGATATGAGGAAGGCGGTCAACTCACGGAAAAGGTGCGCCGTCATCCCTATTCCATCGTCCTGCTTGATGAGATTGAGAAGGCTCATCCAGAGGTGTTTAATATCTTGTTGCAGGTACTTGATGAGGGTCGGTTGACTGATAACAATGGCCGTACCATTGACTTCAAGAACACCATCATCATCCTCACCTCCAACGTAGGTACTAAGCAGCTCAAGGAGTTTGGACGGGGTGTTGGCTTTACGGCGCAGAGCCGTAATGCAGCTGCCGACAGCGATTATGCCCGGGGGGTCATTCAGAAGGCACTTCATAAGACTTTCTCACCCGAGTTCTTGAACCGTCTGGATGAGATTATCACCTTCGACCAACTCAACCAATCCTCTATCAGACGCATTGTGGATCTTGAGATACAGGGACTTGTGCAGAGGATGGAGGCTTTGGGCTATCCCTTGAGCATTGATGAGAAAGCTTGCGATTTTCTTGCTTCCAAGGGATATGATGTGCAGTTTGGTGCCCGTCCGCTGAAGCGTGCTATACAGAATCATCTTGAGGATAATCTCTCTGAGTACATTCTGACCCACGCATTGGAACGCGGGACGTCCCTTAAGGCCACGGTCAACGAAGCCAACGATGGATTGACCATAATGGAAGAAGGAAAAGAGACTGAGTAAGCTATCTGTCAGCATATGCCAAAATGTCAGTGCATGGTGCACTGGCATTTTTTTTGTTTCATACCCTGTCGGAATAAACCTATTAAATAAGAATATAAACCAAACTAACAATCAAACAATATGCAAAAAGGTAATATTGGGGTAACCACTGAGAACATTTTCCCCGTGATAAAGAAATTCCTCTATAGTGACCACGAGATTTTCCTCCGTGAACTGGTTTCCAATGCAGTAGATGCCACGCAGAAGCTGAAAACTCTTTCGTCGATTGGCGAGTTTAAGGGTGAACTGGGTGACTTGACGGTGCACGTCTCACTGGATAAAGAGACCATTACCGTATCCGACCGTGGTATCGGACTGACCGCTGAGGAGATTGATAAATACATCAACCAGATAGCTTTCTCGGGTGCCAACGACTTTCTGGAGAAGTATAAGAACGATGCCAATGCCATCATCGGACACTTCGGATTAGGCTTCTATTCAGCCTTCATGGTAGCCAAGAAGGTGGAGATTGTAACCAAATCCTGGAAGGAAGATGCCAAAGCAGTGAAGTGGAGCTGTGACGGCAGTCCGGAGTTCACGCTGGAAGAGACCGAGAAGGCAGACCGTGGTACTGACATCATTCTCCATATTGATGATGATTGCAAGGAGTTCCTTGAAGAGGCCCGCATCTCGTCACTGCTCAAGAAGTACTGCAGCTTCCTGCCTGTAGCCATTGCCTTTGGCAAGAAGAAGGAGTGGAAGGACGGTAAGCAGGTAGAGACAGCCGAGGATAACGTAATCAATGAGACTACTCCCCTCTGGACGAAGAAGCCCAGCGAACTCAAGGACGAGGATTACAAGGAGTTCTATCGTTCACTCTATCCGATGAGCGACGAACCGCTGTTCTGGATTCACCTGAATGTGGATTATCCCTTCCATCTGACCGGGGTACTCTACTTCCCCAAAGTGAAGAGCAACATCGAGTTGAACAAGAATAAGATACAGCTCTACTGCAACCAGGTCTATGTGACCGATTCAGTAGAAGGCATTGTGCCCGACTTCCTCACGCTGTTGCATGGTGTGCTTGATTCACCTGACATTCCGCTCAACGTATCGCGTTCCTACCTGCAGAGCGACAGCAACGTCAAGAAGATCTCTACCTACATCACCAAGAAAGTATCTGACCGTCTGCAGTCCATCTTCAAGAATGACCGTAGCCAGTTTGAGGAGAAGTGGAATGATTTAAAAATCTTTATAAACTATGGTATGCTCACGCAGGAGGATTTCTACGATAGAGCGAAGGATTTTGCCCTTTTCACCGATACAGAAGGCAAACACTTTACCTTTGAGGAGTACCAGAAGCTGATTAAAGAAAATCAGACAGATAAGGAGGGTAATTTGATCTATCTCTACGCCAACAACAAGGATGAGCAATACAGCTACATCGATGCAGCTGAAGCGAAAGGCTACAGCGTGCTGTTGATGGATGGACAGCTCGACATTGCCGTAGTCAGTATGTTGGAGCAGAAGCTGGAGAAGAGCCGCTTCATGCGTGTAGATAGCGATGTCATCGACCGCCTGATTGTGAAGGACGATGCAGAGAAGCAGACTCTGCCGCAAGAGAAGCAAGACGAACTCTCCGCGCTCTTCAAGAGTCAGGTGCCTGCCATTGACAAGAGTGAATTCACCGTGATGGCCCAGAGCTTGGGTGAGGCGGCTGCTCCTGTGGTGATTACACAGAGCGAGTACATGCGCCGCATGAAGGAGATGGCCAACATCCAGGCAGGCATGAGCTTCTATGGTGAGATGCCAGATATGTTTAACCTCGTGCTCAACACCGATCATAAGTTAATCAAGGAGGTGCTTCAGCGGGAAGAGACGGCTTGCGGCAACGACCTGACCAGCCTGAACGTGCAGATGAATACGCTTGATACCGAGCGTAAGAGTCTCAGAAAGCAGCACGAAGGTAAGAAGCAGGACGAGATTCCTACCGCAGAGAAGGACCAGCTGGAGTCTCTCGACAAGCAATGGGATGAACTTAAGGAGAAGAAGAATGGGCTGCTCACCGCCTTTGCTGGGAAACAACCTGTTGTACGCCAGTTGATTGACTTGGCTCTGCTGCAGAATGGTATGCTGAAAGGTGAAGCACTGACCCGCTTTGTAAAGCGCAGCATCGAACTGATTGGATGAGCTATAGACACAATCCAGGCTAAACAATAATTGACGCCGGAGTGATGGTGAGAAGCCATGACTCCGGCTTTTTTTGTCCCCATAGAGAGATAACTTACCGGCTCTGAACATCAAACACTCCGGCCGTGAACAGTTAACTCTTCAGCGCTGAAGAGTTAACTCCCCGGTCGTGGATGTCAAACTCCCCAATCAAGCAGTTTTCGATGCTCAATGCCTAGGGGTTGTGATGTTCTGTTTTTCTCTCGCGGCTGTCTGTTTTGTCGGATTTGGTAGATTTTATAAGAAAAATGATTGCACAAGCATGAGATTCCAAACAAAAGCACTATATTTGAAGCGTTTTCTTTAAATACGAATTGATTCACATGGACAGACAACATTCACTCCTCAGATACCTCATACTTGCCCTCGGACTCTTGTTCGTCTTTCAGGCTCCATCAAAAGCGCAGAAAGTAGGGCTTGTGCTCAGCGGTGGTGGAGCCAAGGGTATGACTCACATTGGGATAATCCGTGCCCTGGAAGAGAACGATATCCCCATTGACTACATCACCGGCACCTCCATGGGAGCCATTATTGGGTCACTCTATGCCATGGGCTATTCGCCCGACGAGATGGAGGACCTCTTGCGCTCGCCCGACTTTAAGCGCTGGTACTCAGGACAAGTAGAGACCAAGTACGAATATTACTTCAAGAAGAATCGCCCCACGCCTGAGTTCTTCAACATCCGTTTCTCCTTCAAGGATTCGCTCAATCTCAAGCCGTCGATCCTTCCCACCAGCGTGGTCAACCCCATACAGATGAACATTGTCTTTGTGGAGCTCTTCGCCCGCTCCACAGCAGCTTCGGGGGGTGACTTCAGCCGGCTTTTCGTCCCCTTCAGGTGCATTGCTTCTGACGTATATAATAAGAAGATGCTTGTCATGCGTCAAGGAGACCTGGGAGATGCCGTGCGTGCGTCCATGAGCTTCCCCTTTGTGTTCAAGCCCATTGAGATTGACAGTACCTTGGCTTACGACGGCGGCATCTACAACAACTTCCCCACCGACATCATGCGGGAGGATTTCCATCCCGATGTCGTCATCGGCAGTGTGGTGGCTACCAACCCCAGTAAGCCTACGGAGAACGACCTGATGAGCCAGATTGAAAACATGGTGATGCAGAAGACCGACTATAGCATACCGCAGGAGGAGGGTATCTTGATGACTTTCAAGTACGATGATGTCAGCTTGCTCGACTTTGACCGACTGGATGAGCTGCACGACAACGGTTACCGTCGCACGATGGAGCTGATGGACTCCATCAAGATGCGCATTCCACGCCGTGTGCCGTTGGCAGAAGTCAATAAGCGCCGTCAAGCCTATCGGCATTCGCTCCCTCCCTTCCGGTTCAGGGACATTCATATCGAAGGGGCCAATGCGCAGCAACAAGCTTCCATCCGCAGGGAATTTCATGAAAATCCAAATCAGGTATTTGGCTACGAAGAGCTGAAGCGAGGCTATTTCCGCTTGCTGGCCGACAAGATGATTTCCGAGATTATCCCCCATGTCACCTATAACCCCAAAGATGAGCTCTATGAACTTCATCTCAAGGTGAAGATGGAGGATAACTTCAACGTCAAGGTTGGTGGTAGCGTGTCCACTACCAGTTCCAACCAGATCTACCTTGGTGTAGGCTATCAGAACCTCAACAACTACTCCAAGGAGATTGTGCTGGACGGTCAGATAGGTAAGATATACAATAATGCCCAGGTTATGGCCCGCTTTGACCTGCCTACACGCATTCCCACCTCCTATCGATTCATCGCCTCAATCAGTACCTTCGACTATTATAAGAAGGATAAGCTCTTCTCCAGGAATGATAAACCTTCGTTCAATTCCAAGGACGAACGCTTTCTCAAATTGATGGTGTCTGTCCCGTTCCTGGCCAACAAACGGGCGGAGTTCAGCTTCGGCTATGGCGAACTGACCGACAAATACTATCAATCCAACATCATTGATTTTGATAAGGACCGCACCGATTGCAGCGAATACAACCTCTTTGGAGGTTCTGTGGGCTTCTGGGGCAGCACACTGGACAGTCGCCAATACGCCACGCAGGGTTATCATGAGAAGTTGATAGCTCAGGTGTACCGAGGTAACGAAACCTTCAAGTCGGGCAACCCGGCAGATGCTCAGCAGGCCATAGGAGGCAAAGAGTGGCAATCGTGGCTCCAGATATCCTATTCCAAGGAGGCCTACCATCGGTTGAGTCATCACTTTACGTTGGGCTGGCAGGCCGATTTCCTCTACTCCTCCAAGAACTTCTCCCGGAATTATACCGCAACCAAGATGCATGCAGGTGAGTTTTCACCTACGCCACATAGCAAACTCATGTATAACGAGGCCTTCCGCGCCAACCAGTTCGTGGCGGCAGGTATCAAGCCTATCTGGGTATTTAATGACATGCTGCATTTCCGCACCGAGTTCTATGGCTTCATGCCCATTTACCCGATAAAAAGAGGCGAAAACAATCATGCTTATTACGGAAAAGCCTTCTCCACCATGGAATATTTAGGAGAAATCTCCGTGGTCTGCAAGATGCCCTTTGGAGCCATTTCTGCCTACCTAAATCATTATAGTTCACCACGTAAGGAGTGGAATGTAGGCTTGACTATCGGCTGGCAACTGTTCAACTACCGCTTCATAGAATAATTTTTTTCGAAAAAAAGTTGCTGAAAAGTTTGCAGATTCAAAAATAGTCCGTATCTTTGCACCCGTTAAAACGATACGGCTCCTTAGCTCAACTGAATAGAGCATTTGACTACGGATCAAAAGGTTATAGGTTTGAATCCTATAGGAGTCACTAGTTTAACGGTCGCGTAGCTCAACTGAATAGAGTAGCTGACTACGGATCAGCCGGTTACAGGTTTGAATCCTGTCGCGATCACAGAAAGAGGTTGCTTGGTAATAAGCAACCTCTTTTTTTGCTTAGGTCAGTGAATATGTAAAAAAAAGAGCATCTGAATTATTCAGACACCCTTTTTGCTTATTTCTCGATGAAATCGGTACTTTCTGGCTTACTCATTAGGATGATTGGCTAACATTTGATATGTAATTCATCCAAGATTTTGCGTATGGCTTCAAATGTCGTAATGCGTGTGGGTACCAGGGGAAGACGCAGTTTGTTCTCAATCATACCCATCGCATGGAGCATTGCTTTGACACCGGCAGGGTTACCATCTACGAAGAGCAGCTTGAAGAGTTCAGCAAACTTGTGGTGGATGGTCAGTGCATTGGCATAATCTCCCATCAAGGCCAACCGTACCATGCGGCTAAATTCGCGGGGGAATGCATTGCCAATGACCGAGATGATGCCTACCGCACCGAGTGTAATCAATGGAAACGTAATACCGTCGTCTCCTGAGATAACGTCAAAGTTGGCCGGCTTGTTCTTGATGATGTCATCCATCTGCGTGATGTCGCCTGAAGCCTCCTTGATGGCAATCACGTTCTTGAAGTCGCGTGCAATGCGCAGCGTAGTCTCCGCCTTCATGTTGACTCCTGTACGTCCAGGGACGTTATAGAGCACGATAGGCAGCTCTGTGGCCTGAGCGATGGCTTTGTAATGCTGGTATATTCCCTCTTGCGAAGGCTTATTGTAGTAAGGCACAACAGACAGAATGGCATCCACGCCAGTGAAGTCGTCATTCTTGAGGGTTTCGACTACGGCCCGCGTATTATTGCCTCCTACTCCAAGCAGAATAGGAATGCGGCCGTTGACGCGCTCGATGACCAGCTTTTTGATTTTCTTCTTTTCTTCCTCGGTTAGGGTTGGCGTTTCCGCCGTTGTGCCCAGTACGCACAGAAAGTCTGCATTGTTCTTCAGCAGATAATCCACTAATCTCAGCAGCGCATCGTAATCTACACTTTCATCTTCTTTAAAAGGAGTAATCAACGCAACCCCCATTCCTTTCAATCTTGTTTGTATCATGAAATATTCAATTGATAACCGTATTTTCGTTAATTGGGTGCAAAAGTAGGTATTTTTTTGATTATACTATCTATTAGCACCTATAAAAAGGGTAAAAAGGTACGATTTATTAGGATATCATCTCCAAAAATTCCTTTTCGCTTACAATACGCACGCCCAATTTCTGTGCTTTCTCCAATTTTGAGGGGCCCATATTGTCGCCTGCCAGCACGAAGCTGGTCTTTCCCGAGATGCTTCCTACGTTTTTTCCTCCATGCTGCTCGATGAGCGCCTTGTATTCCTCCCGTGAGTGCTCGGTGAAGACTCCGCTGATGACGATAGAGAGCCCCTTGAGCTTGTCGCTGGCTGCCGTCATCTCATCTTCCTTTCGGGCAAATTGCAGTCCGATGGCTTTCAACCGTTGCACTAATAGCCTGTTTTTTTCATCAGCAAAGAACTGAAGGATGCTGTTGGCGATTTTTTCACCGATTTCATCGACATCGATAAGCTTCTGCAGGTCTGCTTGCTCCAGCTCCTCGATGGAGGGGAATGCTTTGGCCAGCTTCTTGGCTACCGTCTCGCCCACAAAGCGGATGCCTAGGGCAAAGAGCGTGCGTTCGTAGGGTACCTGTTTACTCCTCTCCAGGCTGTCGAGGATGTGCAGCGCAGATTTTTCCCCCATTCGCTCCAGTCGCTTGATGTCATCCACGGTGAGTGTGTAGAGGTCGGCTGCATCGTTTATCATTCCTTGCTGGAAGAAGAGATCAACGGTCTCTGGTCCCAGGCCGTCGATGTTCATCGCCTTGCGGCTGATGAAGTGTTCGATGCGCCCCTTGATCTGTGGGGGACATGCGGCTTGGTTGGGGCAATAGTGGGCTGCTTCGCCTTCGATACGCAGCAGGGGCGTGCCGCATTCGGGGCAGCGGGTGATAAATCCCACCTTGTCGCCCAGCAAGATGCCCCGCGCATCGAGGTCAACTCCCGTAATCTTAGGGATGATCTCTCCACCTTTCTCCACATAGACCATGTCTCCGATGTGTAGGTCGAGTCCGGCTATGATATCGGCATTATGGAGCGAGGCACGTTGAACCACCGTTCCTGAGAGCTGTACAGGATCAAGATTGGCTACAGGTGTGATAGCGCCGGTACGCCCCACTTGGTAGGTCACCTTGTTGAGCCGGGTCAGTGCCCTCTCGGCTTGAAACTTGTAGGCGATGGCCCACCGGGGCGACTTGGCTGTGTAGCCCAGCAACCTCTGCTGACGGATGTCATTTACCTTCAGCACAATGCCGTCAGTAGCCACTGGCAGGTTCTTGCGCTCCACGTCCCAATAGTTGATGTAGTCCATCACTTCCTCGATGGAATGGGCTTTTTTCATGTGTTCCGAGATCTTCAGTCCCCAGGAAGCTGCCGTTTGCAGATTCTCATAATGGCCCTCACAGGGGAGCTGTTCACCGAGCAGGTAATAGAGGTAGGCATCCAGTTTCCTCTCGGCCACTACGGAAGAGTTTTGCAATTTCAGCGTGCCCGAAGCCGCGTTGCGCGGATTGGCAAACAGCGGTTCTTCGCGAGCCTCGCGCTCTTTGTTCAGCCGTTCGAAGCTCTCCCATGGCATGAGGATTTCTCCCCGGATTTCGAATTCACTGGGGTAGTCTCCGTGGAGCACCAGCGGGATGGTTCGGATGGTCTTCACATTGTCCGTCACATCATCACCTCGCACTCCGTCACCTCGTGTCACGGCACGTACCAGCCGGCCCTGTTCGTAGGTCAAGGAGATTGAGGTCCCGTCGTACTTCAGTTCGCAGCAGATTTCAAACTCCTTGCCAAGCTGCTTCTTGACCCGTTCGAAGAACTCCCGTACTTCTGCCTCAGAATAGGTGTTGCCAAGTGACAGCATCGGATATTTGTGCTCCACTTGTGTAAACTCCTTGCTTAGGTCGCTCCCCACGCGCATGGTGGGTGAGTTGGGGTCAGCATACTCGGGGTGTTCTGCTTCGAGGTCTTGCAGCTCGCGCATCAGGTCGTCAAACTCCTTGTCGCTAATTTCCGGAGCATTCAACACGTAGTAATTGTAGTTGTGGCGGTGCAGCATGTCGCGCAGCAACTCGATTCTTTCCTTTATATCATTCATACGTTCATTACTTATCGTTAGTGATGGATGGATGCAAAAATACATCATTTTACCCAAACTACCATGTCTTGGGACAAATAAGTGAGAGAAAAATTGTATTGTATTTGTTTATCATCGCAAGTTATACTATTTTTGCGCTTGAAACGAAACAAAACTAATGATAAAGCCTATGCGAATAGATATTATTACCGTATTGCCAGAGATGATTGAAGGGTTCTTCAATTGCTCCATCATGAAGCGTGCCCAGACCAAGGGTTTGGCCGAGATTCATATCCACAACTTGCGCGACTATACCGAAGATAAGTACCGTCGTGTGGATGACTATCCGTTTGGCGGATTTGCAGGCATGGTGATGAAGATAGAGCCCATCGAGCGCTGCATCAACAGCCTGAAGTCGGAGCGCGACTATGATGAAGTTATCTTTACAACTCCTGACGGAGAGCAGTTCAATCAACAGATGGCCAATTCCCTCTCTCTGGCCGGAAATCTGATTATCCTTTGCGGTCACTTCAAGGGGATTGATTACCGCATCCGTGAGCATCTCATCACGCGCGAGATCAGTATCGGAGACTATGTCCTTACTGGTGGAGAACTTGCTGCTGCCGTCATGGCTGATGCCATTGTCCGCATCATCCCGGGGGTAATCAGCGACGAGCAGTCGGCGCTTTCAGACTCTTTTCAGGATAACCTGTTAGCCGCCCCTGTCTATACCAGACCAGCAGATTATAAAGGTTGGAAAGTTCCGGATATTTTACTCTCCGGCCACGAGGCAAAAATCAAGGAATGGGAGCTCCAACAGTCGATGGAAAGGACCAAAAGATTGCGGCCCGACCTCTTGGAGAAATAACTCATAGCTGTCAAGAAAAAGGAGCACGATTACACACTGAGGTAATCGTGCTCCTTTCTCGATTCTTGGATGCTAACCTTTGGCATCCACTACTTATTGGGCAAGTCCAGTGCACCAACCAAGTCGGCTACCGAAGTAAAGCCGTGTCGGTCTAGGTAGTCGTTGATACCCTCTGCTACCTTCAGCGTTACGGTGGGGTCAATGAAGTTGGCTGTACCAATCTGGATGGCTGAAGCGCCAGCCAGTATGAACTCTACGGCATCCTTCCAGTTCATGATACCTCCCAGACCGATGACAGGTATCTTCACCGCTTGAGCAACCTGCCATACCATACGCAGGGCGATAGGCTTCACTGCGGCCCCTGACATGCCTCCGGTGACGGTAGAGAGTAGTGGCCTACGCTTCTCCGCATCAATAGCCATACCAAGCAGCGTGTTGATGAGTGAAACGCTGTCTGCTCCTCCCTGTTCGGCTGCTCTGGCGATATCCGCTATGCTTGTCACGTTGGGCGAGAGTTTTACAATCAACGTCTTGTGATAGACTTCACGCACTGCACGTGTCACCTCTTCGGCCCCTTTCGTAGTCACGCCGAAGGCCATGCCGCCTTGCTTGACGTTGGGACACGAGATGTTGAGTTCGATAGCAGGAATGTGCTCCAGCTCGTTGATGCGTGCTGCAGTGGCTACATAATCTTCAATAGCCGAGCCCGATACGTTGACAATCATTTGCGTATCAATGTCTTTGATACGAGGATAGATATGTTCAACGAAGTAATCCACCCCTTTGTTCTGCAGGCCTACAGCATTCAGCATGCCCGAAGGGGTCTCTGCCATGCGTGGATAGGGATTGCCTTCCCGCTTATGCAGCGTCGTTCCCTTTACGATTATGCCGCCAATCTTCGAAATATCCATGAAATCAGCATATTCCTCACCGTAACCAAATGTGCCTGAAGCCGTCATTACAGGATTCTTCATCTGTAATTGGCCTATCTTTACGCTTAAATCTGCCATAATAACTTCTCTATATTAAATACAGGACCCTCTTTACATACACACACATTGCCTTCATTCGTGTTTTCCACACAACAGAGGCACGCACCTATACCGCAGGCCATTTTGTTCTCCAATGAGACTTCGCAAGCCACTCCGTTGGCCTTGGCATAACGTGCTACGGCCATCATCATCGGTTTGGGACCACAGCTGTATATGCGGTCGAATGTCTGCTGCGGGAGCAGGGAATGCTGCGTCAAGTAGCCTTTCTCGCCTTGTGTACCATCTTCCGTGGTGACATACACTTCGCCATATTGCGAGAGCAGATCCAGCTGCATCAAATCGGCTGCCGAGCGGGCACCAATCAGGATAGATGGATTTATACCTTTCTCACTCAATGTCTTGCTGAGGTAGAGCATAGGAGCAATACCTACACCCCCGCCAGTCAGCAGCAGTTTGACATCCTTATTCTCAGGGATAGAGAACCCGTTACCGAGAGGAAGTACCGTGTTGATCACATCACCAGGCTTCACCTCTGCCAGTTGCCGAGTACCATCGCCAACGAGTTGGATAAGAAACCACACTTCGTTCTTCAAGCGATCCACATTATTAATAGAGATAGGACGGCGCAAGAAGGTCGTTGGCGAGTGATCCACACGCAGTTCTGCAAACTGTCCCGGCATCATGTCGGGCAGCGGTTGGGCATGAGTCAGCTTAATCAGCACATAGTTCTTGTGCGGTCTGATTAGCTCCGTTACAATCAAGTCTAAACAATATTTCTTCATACATCAATGTTTTTACATTTGTTCGTGGCTCCAAAGGTAATACAAAAGTTTGGATTTCATCCTATTTTAAACCGACTTTTATGGTGTAAAAGTCTCAAAGGTGTTGTCATCGAAGAAAATCCTTATTTCGGTGATTTTACGTGGTGGTCTATCGCGATAGATAATCTCCTGTTGCTTAGCTTCGTAAGCTGCGTTTAGAGCTGTTCCTAACCCGTTTTCCTTGCGATAATTGGTTGCAGATGTCCCGTTATTCGTAAATAGGCCATCGTTGGAGGGGGAGTTGGTTTCTCTAAGGGTGTTGTTGTCCTTTTCGGCTTGATTGGTTTCGTTCTCGTTTTCCAATCCCGATAGACCTTCACCGGTAATCAGCCAATTCAGATTGACCATGGGAAAGGTGTCGTGCAGTCGAAGCATCACTTCGGTGCTGGGGTACTTGTTACGCCCATTGATGATGTGCGAGATGGTGGCTTGCGAGACGTTGATTCGCTCAGCAAAAGTGCCCGCATTAAGGCCAAAATGGTCCATCACTTGTTGAAAACGTTCAATTACTGTCATGCTGCTGTATTATTATCAATCAGTATTCTTGTTATTTTTCGATTACAAAAGTAATGTTTTGTATTTACATTAGCAAAATATTATTGTAAAATTGTACTAATTACATATGTATTGTACTAATTACACTTGTACGTTCTCATATGTAAACTAGTTTGTTATCAGGCTTTTTGTAGATTGTACTAAAACTATCGAAAAGGTATGCATATGATTGATATATAACAATATAAATGCCAATGATATAGTTATATTCGCTGAATTTACATTTGTTTCCAGGCTACAATACGCCGCTTTAGTATTATGATTTATGATTTTGTATTTAATAGCTGATTAATAAAGTTATATCGTCATTTGCGGGCTTTGTTAATGAAATAGGTTTTCATTTGTAAAGTGGCGTATTACCTGTGTTATTCGAAGCATATTACAAATGTATCTATTGATTTTGTAATTTGAATATTACATCTGTATATACAGAATTTGCGTATAGTCTTCCTTCTGCTTTATTATAGCGTATGATAATAGTTGTATAAGACAATTATATTGTTGAAAAAAATCATTTGCTTAAAAGTCCCAGATTGACGAGAATTGGCTCGTTGCTTACAAGGGTTAGATAAGACGAAAAGAACCGATTCTCAGCGTGTGAAAATCGGTTCTACGTACTGAATTCAAAGAAGATATGTGTTATTTTCCGCTCCTGGAAATTATTCAAACTAGCGTTGCATTCGTCCTTTACGGGTCGTTTTTTGACTTAATGGAGTATCATAAAGATGAGTTCTTTCAAAATCTCTGCATTGCTGAGAGATGAATTGCCTACTCCTTTCGACTTGGCATCTGCTTCGCGGATGGCACTGATGATATGCATTGTCTTTACGCCGGAGTATTTCCGCATGGCTGCCAGGTATTCTCGTGCTTGCCAGGAAGTCTTCAATCCAAGGAATGCCGCGACTCCCTGCTCGCTCTTCTCTGGAGCATAGTAGGCCAACATCAAGTTGGAGAAGAATCCGAAGAGTACTGCCAGTGTCATCTGTATAGGATTCGACTTGGGATTGTCTTCAAAATATTTGATGATACGATTTGCCTTGAGAATATCCTTCTCCACGAGTGCAGCACGGAGTTCAAAGTTGTTGTAGTCTTTGCTGATGCCGATGTTTCGCTCCACCTGTTCGCAAGTGATGCGTGTCTGATTTTTTGGAAGAGTAATGATGAGCTTCTCCAGTTCACTCGCCATACGGCTCAAGTCAGTACCCACGCATTCGGTCATCATGGCCACAGCCTTTGGCTCCATATCCACACCTTTCTTTTTCAAGTATGTGGTGATGAAGGCGGGGAGCTGTCCTTCCTTGATTTTCTTCGATTCAAAGAGGATGCCTACTTTCTCAATTTCCCCGGCCAGCTTCTTGCGCCGATCTAGCATGCCGTGCTTATGGCAGAACACCAGGATAGTAGATGGCATGGGACGTTTCAGGTAGAAGGATAGTTCATCTATATTCTTTACATCTTGTGCCTCTTTGATGACCACGACTTGATGTTCGGCCATCATAGGGTACCGCTTGGCTGCATTGATAATGGTGGCGATATCCACATCAGCTCCGTAGGCTACGGTCAGGTTGAATTCCTTCTCTTCAGGGGTGAGTACATGCTCGATGAGGTAGTTGCTGATCAGGTCGATGTAGTAGGGTTCGTCTCCCATCAGATAATAGATGGGTCTGTACTGTTTTGCCTGAAGTTCGGCAAGGATATCAGCGTATGTAATCTCTTGTTTTGCCATAGTGTGATACTCTATAATTATTACCAGTCAAACTTAAGGTGTTTTACAGTTTTTTTCTCATCAAGGATCATGCGAAGCGACTCGATTCCAATCTCCAGATGGTCCTTGACGAAGTGCTGCGTGACGAGGTTGTCACTCTTCTCTGTCTTTACTCCTTCGGGAATCATCGGTTGGTCGGATACGAGCAGCAATGCTCCTGTCGGTATGTGATTCGCAAAGCCGCAGCTGAAGAGTGTAGCTGTCTCCATATCTACTGCCATGGCACGTGTGGTCTTAAGGTAAGCCTTGAATTGCTCATCGTGCTCCCAGATGCGTCGGTTGGTGGTATAGACAGTCCCCGTCCAGTAGTCGCGTGCATGGTCCCGGATGGCGGATGATACGGCTCTTTGCAGCATGAAGGCCGGCAGGGAGGGTACTTCAGGAGGGAAGTAGTCATTGGATGTACCTTCCCCTCTAATGGCTGCGATGGGAAGTATGAAGTCCCCTATTCTATTCTTTTGGTCGATGCCTCCACACTTGCCCAGGAAGAGGCAGGCCTTGGGGCTGACGGCGCTGAGCAGGTCCATAATGATGGCTGCATTAGGGCTACCCATACCGAAATTGATGATGGTGATTCCCTCAGCCGAGGCAGAGGTCATGTTGGCATCACGTCCCATGACGGGCACACCAAAACGTTCGGCAAAGAGCTCCACGTATTTGTTGAAGTTGGTCAGCAGAATGTGCTGGTCAAAAGCATCTAGAGGGCGCTTTGTATAGCGAGGCAGCCAATTAGCTACAATTTCTTCTTTCGTTTTCATAACTTTTTCCTATTTTTGCAGGCGCAATTTGATTTATGAACTACAAATATAGCAAATGTTATTATTAAACCTACCAAATTTTGAGGTAAAAATTGTAATAAAGGAGGGGAAAAGGCTGATTTTCGACTCTATTAGGAAGAAATACGTGGCGTTGACACCCGAAGAGTGGGTACGTCAGCACTTCGTACATTGGCTTGTGGCCGAGAAAGGTTATCCCGTCTCACTCATGGCCAACGAGGTGCAGATACAGCTCAATGCCATGCGCAAGCGATGTGATACCGTGCTCTACGACAGGTCGCTTCGTGCCCGTATGATTGTGGAGTATAAGGCACCTGACGTGGAGATTACGCAGCAAGTGTTTGATCAGATTTCGCGATATAATATCGTGCTTAAGGTGGAGTATCTGGTGGTGAGCAACGGTTTACACCATTACTGCTGTCGTGTGGATTATGATCAGGGCACCTATCAGTTTCTGCCTGAGATACCCGATTACAACAGGTTGTAGTCCTGAAAAAGAGACCGCAACTGTAGGGGTGTGAATCATTCATTCCTTACAGTTGCGGTGCTGATTCATCCGATTAGGTCGGATATCTGATTATTGCAGGCCAGGTCGCTTATTCGCGTGAGGTGCTTCTGCGGCGGCGGCTCGAACGCTCCTTGGTCGGTTCAGCCTTCACCTCAGGTGAGATACCTGCCAGTTCGGGGTCAATCATGATGCGTCCGCAATACTCACAGACGATGATTTTCTTACGCGAGCGGATGTCCAGCTGGCGCTGAGGGGGAATCTTGTTGAAGCAACCTCCACAGGCATCACGCTGCACATAGACGATGCCCAGTCCGTTACGCGAATTCTTACGTATGCGCTTAAACGAGAGGAGCAGACGTGGTTCGATTTTTCCCTCCAAGTCTTTTGCTTTCTCTCTGAGCTTCTCCTCTTCCTGCTTCGTCTCAGACACGATCTCGTCCAGTTCGTTCTGCTTCATTTCCAGGTCTTTCTGACGCTCCTCCTTAGCGTGCAGGTTCTCCTCCATCTCGTGCGTCTTCTCGTTCTCCTTCTCCGTGAATTCGCGGATGCGCTTTTCGCATAGTTCGATTTCAAGCGACTTGAATTCGATTTCCTTGGTCAGGAAGTCGTATTCGCGGTTGTTGCGCACGTTCTCCTGCTGCTCCTTGTACTTGGCCATCTGTGCCTTGTTCGACTCAATCTCCACCCGTTTGCCGGCAATCGACTGCTTCAGTTCGGCGATTTCAGTCTTGATGCGTTCGATACGAGTGCCGAGACCTGCGATTTCGTCTTCCAGGTCCTGTACCTCCAGCGGTAGTTCGCCACGCAGGATTTTGATTTCGTCAATCTTCGACAGTGTGGATTGCAGTTGGTAGAGCGTCTTAAGCTTCTGTTCTACAGGAATTTCAGCAGGATCTTTCTTTGATTCTTTTGCCATTTTCTTACAAGTATTTTATGGGATTGGTATTCAAGCTCGTGAGGTGAACCTCCAGGCTTGGGAACCACTCCCTGAGTTGGTTATAAAAGATTTCTTTCGTAAATTGTTCGCTTTCGTAGTGGCCTATGTCAGCCAGGAGAATGTCCTGTTCGTGGCCCATGAACTCATGGTACTTGATTTCACCGGTGACGAACACGTCAGCTCCCTGTCGCAAGGCTTGATGCATCAGGAAGCTTCCAGCCCCTCCGCAGAGTGCTACGGTGAGAATCTCACGCCCACGCAGTTTGTTGTGCCTCAGGCATTCTACTTCGAAGCATTTCTTTACCCGTCGCAGGAAGTCGAGTTCCGTCTCAGGCTCCTTGAGTACGCCGATGATACCGGCTCCGGCCTGTGTCCACTTGTTCTGCAGCGGATAGAGGTCATAGGCAGGCTCTTCGTAAGGATGTGCCTTGATGAGTGCCTTGACCGCAGCTTGGGCAAGGTAGCTTGGCAGCACCGTCTCGATGCGGACCTCCGTTTCAGTATGCAGCTCGCCCACCTCGCCGCAGTAGGGATGTGTCCCTTCTTGCGCACGGAAAGTCCCCTCCCCTTGTAGATTGTAACTACATGAGTCATAGCGACCTATACAGCCGCATCCTGCATTGAAGAGCGCTTGGCGAACATTATCAGCCTGTGTCTTCGGCACAAAGGTGACTAGCTTGCTCAGTGCTTGCTCTTTGGGCTCAAGCACGCGCACATCGCTGAGTCCCAGCTTTTCGGCCATTTTGAAACTTACCCCACCCTGCAGATTATCCAAGTTGGTATGAGCCGCATAGATGGCTACGTCGTTGCGCAATGCCTTGATGACGCAGCGCTCCACATAGTCACGACCTGTGAGGCTCTTTACCCCCTTGAAGAGCAGCGGATGATGGGCTACAATGAGATTACATCCCAACGCTACAGCCTCGTCAATCACGGCTTCAGTCACGTCAAGACACAACAAAGCCCCTGTTGCTTCCGCCTCTGTCAATCCTACTTGCAGGCCGGCATTGTCATATCCATCCTGCAATGGCAGAGGCGCGAACCGATCAAGGGCATGAACTATCTCCTTAATTGTCATAATTCGCGGAAATTTGCTGCAAAGGTAGGAAAAAGATTTGAAATATGCATGTAGTTTGAAGAATTTTATGTAGGTTTGCAATCATTTTTAGCGCTGAAGCGCATATTAGGAACAATAAAGGGTAGATTACGAACTATAAAAAGGATAGAATATATGATACTGAATGAACGAGATGGCCGTCATGAGCAGGTGCTCTGGGCGGCACGTCAGATGATGACAGCCGCACGTACGGCTCCCAAGGCCAAGGGTGTGGATATTGTCGAAGTTGCTTTGGTGAGCGGAGACGAGCAGCAAGCTTTGGCCCAACGGATGAAGCAGCTGGCTGTGGAGCAGAAGCGCCCATCGTTTGAGCGCGACGGAGGCAATTTGCTGCAAGCTGAGTGTGTAGTAATAATTGGTACGCGCGAGATGACCATGGGGTTGAACTGTGGTCATTGTGGAGCAGCCACATGCGGTGCGCGAGCTGAGGGAGTACCTTGCGCCTTCAACGTCATGGATGTGGGTATTGCCGTGGGGTCGGCTTGTGCCCTGGCGGCTGATCTGCGTGTCGATACCCGCGTGATGTATTCGGCAGGACTTGTAGCCATGCAGATGGGCTATCTCAAGGGGTGCCACTCTGTCATAGCCATCCCTGTGAGTGCATCGTCAAAGAATCCCTTCTTTGACCGTCAGCCGAAATAATCTTCTTCATCATAAATATTAGCTTGAAATGGGATTTCTGAATTTGATGGGAGAGACGCTTCCCAGTGAGAAAGATTGTCAAGTACGCTTCGGTAAGAACATGTCCGTCCAAGTCGAGATGTGTGCCCCTCACCTGCCCGCCGAATGGAGTCTGCAGAGCGGTATCCAACTGACTTGGCCCCACGAGGAGACCGACTGGGCCTATATGCTCGACGAGGTGGAGGCTTGCTTTGTAGAGATTGCGCGTGCTGTGGCTCAGCGTGAGCTGCTGCTTGTTGTCACCCCTCACCCAGAGCGCGTACGGCAGCGTCTGGAGGCTGAAGGCATCTGCATGGAGCAGGTACGCATGGCCCAATGTGCCACCAATGACACTTGGGCCCGCGACCACGGTGCGCTGACCCTATTGGGCTACAACACACCCCAGTTGCTCGACTTCAAGTTCAACGGCTGGGGGCTGAAGTTTGCCGCCGACAAGGACAATCTGATTAACTATCATCTGATGAATCAAGGTCTCCTGCATGGTACCTACGTCAATCGGCTCAACTTTGTGCTCGAAGGTGGCTCCATTGAGAGTGATGGATGCGGCACACTGCTTACCACGAGTGAATGCCTTCTCTCGCTCAATCGCAACGGTCAGTTTAACCGCACAGAGATAGAGGAGCGGCTGCGCACGATGTTCCATCTGCAGCGGGTACTTTGGTTGGACCATGGCTACCTGCGTGGTGACGATACCGACAGTCACATCGATACGCTGGCCCGCTTCTGCTCGCCCGACACGATAGCTTACGTACACTGCGACGATTCCAGTGATGAACATTTTGCTTCCCTGTTCCTCATGAGGAAGCAGCTTGAGACGTTCCGCCGGCTCGACGGTAAGCCCTACCGTCTGCTCCCCTTGCCTCTCCCCCGTCCCATCTTCGATGAGGATGGTTCCCGCTTGCCGGCTACCTATGCCAACTTCCTTATCATGAATGAGGTCGTGCTCTATCCCACCTATGCCCAGCCCGACCTTGATGCCGAGGCTGCCCAGGTACTGGCCGAGGCCTTTCCCGACAAGGAGATTGTAGGCATCGATTGCCGGGCACTGATTCGTCAGCACGGCTCTCTCCACTGCGTCACCATGCAGTACCCCGTTGGGGTGCTGGTGTGAGTGACTACACCTATTTATTAACATACAAGAATAAGAAATAATTGCAATGAGAAAGATAAAAGTAGGCCTCATACAGCAGGCCAATACCCCCGACCGCCGCACCAATATGTTGAACCTTGCCGAGCGAATCGCCGCCTGTGCGGCCCATGGTGCACAGCTCGTCGTACTTCAGGAGCTGCACAACACGCTCTATTTCTGTCAGACCGAAGACACCCGGCTCTTCGATCTCGCCGAGCCTATCCCCGGTCCCTCCACCGGCTTCTACTCCGAGTTGGCCGCTACCCACGGCATTGTGATCGTCACATCCCTTTTCGAGAAGCGCGCCCCTGGTCTTTACCACAACACCGCTGTAGTCTTCGACCGTGACGGCTCCATTGCCGGCAAGTATCGCAAGATGCACATACCCGATGATCCCGCCTATTACGAAAAGTTCTATTTCACCCCTGGCGACCTTGGCTTCCAACCCATTCAGACCTCCATTGGCAAACTTGGCGTGTTGGTTTGCTGGGACCAGTGGTACCCCGAGGCAGCCCGCTTGATGGCCCTTCGTGGCGCCGAGTTGCTGATTTACCCCACCGCCATTGGCTGGGAGAGCAGCGATACCGATGAAGAGAAGAGTCGTCAACTCGGGGCCTGGATTATCTCACAGCGTGGCCATGCCGTAGCCAACGGACTGCCCGTCATCTCAGTCAATCGCGTAGGCCATGAGCCTGACCCTTCGGGACAGACCCGAGGCATTCAGTTCTGGGGCAACAGCTTTGTGGCTGGTCCACAGGGTGAACTCTTGGCACAGGCCAGCAACGTAGAGCCTCAGGTGATGGTCGTCGATGTTGACCTCGACCGTTCGGAGAACGTCCGTCGCTGGTGGCCCTTCCTCCGTGACCGCCGGATCGATGCCTACGACTCCATCCTCAAGCGGTTTGATGATTAATCTTAGATAGTTGCTCCTCCGCTCCTTCTTTGTTTCTTCTTCGATAGATCTGGCTGTCTTATACTGATATAGGTAGACACATTTATGAATAATTAAATGTGTATCAA
>CAMACX010000014.1 GCA_945831575.1 uncultured Mediterranea sp. | reverse complement strand
CTGCAAGTCAAAGTCCGTATAAAAAGGGGTTCCATTATTCAACACGACCAAATACCTTTCATCTGCGAAAAAGAACAATGAATCCGCATGCGCATCGTAGGCATTTTGGACAAACTCATAAAAAAGTTGTTCCTCAGCATTAGTAGCGAAGCTAGAAGAGCTTTCAATAAACTTCTTGACCTGCTCAACACTTTGGTAATGCCCACCCATATAGGTAAGGAAAGGCTCACGGTGAGTACCTAGTTCTGAAATATTATAGCTTGAACCTGGAATGGACTCTATATATTGTCTTAAATCACGAACTCTCATAGGTTAAAAATTTATGTATGGTATGATTTGAATGATAAAGGTTTTATTTTTGGCTTCCATGTCTTCCTTACATCCAGCGTAATGAGTATAACGTCCTCTTCCACCGAATCCGGAGCCCGAAATGATTACATCCACGTTGGAGAGAGAGTCTTTATTACTGAAAATTCCCTTACTCTTCCAAAGGTCACGTACAGCCCTGGCCCTTTCGTAACTTACCACTTCCATCGCTCTCCAGGTTGGGTCACCTTCTTTCCAAGGCAAGCCATTATTTACATCTTGATTCCTATTATTTGCAGCTCGTCCATCAATAATCACCTTAAATGCAATGTTCTCAGATTTATCTTGAAATGCCTTAATCAGATTCTCCAGTTCCTTTCCTGCCGCATGTAATGGTTCTATATACTGGGCTTTAATGATTGATTGCCCGACATCAAACTGAACATCTATGGAACATTCGAAACGCTTGAACTTGTCGTTGTAAGTAAAATACTTGCTTTGTTTTCCTATCGTTCGAGATACTACTTGAAATTCACGAATCTTCTTGTATAGCTTATGATTAACTACAACGTCTTGCACAGTCACTTCACCATGTGAGGTATCTGTAAAGATATCAACGAAACTTTTATACCCAACATATGCTACGAGGCTAGTGATTATGAAGACAATCAAGAAGCCTGACATAAGGTCTGTATAATTTTGCCAGAAATTATGCTCCTCACCGTTATCTCTAAAAGATATTCTTCCCATTATTTATTGATTCTTTTTAATTGGAGTTCAATATTTTGCAGAGCTTCTATAGCACAGCTTATTTCGCTGATATGAGATACAAGACTCTCAATATTATCCTGCCTATCTTTGAAGGCATCAAGCAAATTGCCTACTTTCGCGTTGGTTTCTGCCAACAACTCAAGACTTTCATTTGCCTTCCTGATTGTATTTTCTGCCGATTCATTTTGCCTATGAGCTACCGAAACCGCATCACGATAAGCAAGGCTAGCTTGATCATAATCAGAGGTTATCTGAGCAATGCGGTCTTTAATGAATGTATATGCTTTGTCCAATGCCTGAACATTAGATTCGATTGAAGCATGAAGTTGAGCACATTCTGAATTGACTGATGCAGAAATGTCACTGACAAAAGAATTCAAAGAATCTCTCATATCATCCGTAACCCGTTGATTGAGCTTGATGGTTTGCTGCAACAGGTCTTCATTGGCTGTTGCGTACTGCTCCTTGAGAGCAGTCATAGACACTATATTGTCATTGGCATTTTTCTGTATAAGCGCATATTGAGAGGCAATACTTGATGCCATATCCTTAAGTTGCAAGTTGGTTTCGTTTACAAGGCCTTCCACAGATGATTTCTGCGAAGCTAGTATCTCTTTCGTTACAGTGGCAAGACTTTCGGAGATTTGTGTCAGCATCTGTTCTGCTCGTTCCATCTGCTTTGCACCAATTGAGTCCACCTGGTCAGTTATAGAAGACTGAATGTGCCCAAAGATGCCATTCAACTTATCTTCAAAGCTTTTGAGATACTGTTCTAAGATTTTGTTCTGTTCTGCTATGTTCTTCTTCAACTGCTGATTATACTCTTCAACACTATCCTTCTGCTGAGTAAGAAGCACATAGATATTATATAAACTTTCTTCTGGTGTCGTTTTGTTCGTTTTTCCATCAATCAAAACATCTTCTTTGGAAAAAAGCCATTTTGTAATGACTGTTGCTAATAAAGCCATGATAAGGCCGATTATTGACGAGGTGAATGCAGGAACAAGGCCTGATATGATTTCTATAGTCTTATCCGTATTCGATGGGGTTTGCTTACTCATTCCCACCGTCTCTCTTACACCATTCTCCATATCCAAAGCCTCCTCAGTAATCTCTGATGGAGTCATATTCTTAACAAGTGAGGCCTCAGACGCAGATTGGTCATTCATAGAAAAATCACTAGCTTTGATGTCACCTAAAGAAATTACGATAGATAAAAATGTACCAAACAATCCCAAGGAGGTAAAAATACCTGGAAGTGAAGTGAGAAGAGGACGGGATTTTGTTTTTCTATAACTCAGGCTAAAACAAATAGCTATAGCACCGCCCCCAAAAACTACTATGGCATTATACCAATTGAATATCGCATGAAAAACTGCTTCGCTCATATTAATAATATTTTTTGATGTTACCTTTATTATCTATAATCACTCTTGAACCGCCATTATCAACGGCGGCAAATCCTTTCGAGAATGGCTTTATTATTTTGTAGTACCTAGGTGTAATTATTACATTTCCACTTGTATCACAAAAGCCCCACTTTCCTGCTTGCTGAATACCAATGTAACCATCAGATTCATAACTTATAGATTCAAATTGTACAGGAAGAATAATTTTCCCTTGTTTATTAATCAGTCCAAACTTACCTGCATTTCGTACTTTGGCAATATGATGCTTAAACGAGTAAGCGGTGTCAAACTGTACTGGTATAATGACCCTCCCGCTAGTATCAACATACCCATATTTGCCATTTTGTTCAACAGCAGCTACGCCTTCGTTAAAAGAACCCACGGAATCATAAACAATTGGTACGACCTCTCGATTCATGCTATCTATTACACCAGTCTTTCCATTATGATGTACTTCACGAAAGCCATATTCATCCTCTTGACCGATATACTCATACTGCCGACCGAGATGATTGGGCCTCTCATCCTCAGGCATTAAAGCATTTCTAATAGAAAAAAAGACATATTCAATCAGATCTTGCTGGAAACCATACTGTTTATTAATGAGTATAACCATTTGACGGATTTCTGCTTCCGTAGGAATGGATTGCCTCAAGAATAGTTTCCCATTAGTACCATCTTTGATAATTGCAGAAAGGATTCCTTTACACGCAGGAAAATCTTTATACCCATGCATGTCAGACAGAATATTGACAAAACGCGGATCACCAATCACATCCCTCCCAAACTGATTGATGGTTTCTATAATAGCATCTTCAAAGTTCATTATGCAAACAATTAGTTATAAGTTAGAACTCAATATGATTACTGAACAACATAAGACAGGAGGTTCATTAAGAACCAACTATCAAATCCCTGGAAAGTGAGGCGTTTGGCATTGGCTCCGTCGCGATGCACTTCTATGCCGTCGCTGTATGGAGTCACACCAATCATCTTGGTGTAGGGAACCTTTTGGGCAGCCGTTGGACTTTGGAAGATCAAATGCTTGTTTGTGATATAAAGCGTTCCTGTACCTTTTTCATCCATATAGGTGTGCTCTATAGGCTTGATTCTGGTACCGCCTGTGTGATAGGTCACTCCCTTCATCACCCTAAAAGACCAACCGCTTCTTCTACCACCATACTCCTTCACCGTCTTCTCCTGATACATGATTACTCCATCGTAGGTCCACAGTATCGTCTCTCCCTTCCCTAACATGATGGGAACTGGCATGGCATTGACAGGCATCGCTCCATTTTGCAACTGCTTCAAGATGCTGAGTTGAGCCAATTTGCTTAGCTGACTGTTTTGATACTTCACCGGCAGGTTGTTGACAGGCAGATGGAGATAGTTGACGTAATCGTCTATCCGTTGCTGGTCGCTGTCTGAGATTACACCACCCTGCATAAAGTTTGTAGCTGCTTTATTTAGTACATGGAGGTAAGCATCTTCAATATTGGCTTGTGCCATGGGGAATTTGCCAAGTACTTTCTCACAACGTTGATGTGCGACAGGCAAAGACAAACCTCCAGTGAAATA
Source organism: uncultured Mediterranea sp. (assembly GCA_945831575.1). Classification (GTDB taxonomy): domain Bacteria; phylum Bacteroidota; class Bacteroidia; order Bacteroidales; family Bacteroidaceae; genus Bacteroides. The sequence continues at coordinate 56,300 of CAMACX010000014.1, read as the reverse complement.
TTCCACCATAAAACCACGCATCAGTTTCTTAGTAAATTCATCTACAGCACCATTGCGGTTTATACTGCTGTAAGCCACACCTATCACGTTCAGGAAATCATCCATCAGTCGCATGGATGCTGGAGAATAAGGCCGATGGATACTATCTGTATAGCGTCGGATTTCTACCTCCGCCACACGGCAGATATCTTCATCCGACAAGAATGTATTGACCCGCAATCTGTCCTTGGCGCTTCGTACACCCATAGCAGTATCACGACCAGTAAAATAATGGCTTACTACAGCTTTGAATTCGTTTACACCTTGCTCATGCTGATTCTTGCACTCTGCATGAGCGCGTGAGAACCAACCTGCCTCTTTTCCACAATACTTGCATGTACCCATCGTTTCTATACTATTTCTTCCTTAAACTACTCATTGTCTTGTGGTGATCCACCGACCTAGAGGGTTTCATCCTCTTACAACTATTTTCAAATCGCTCAAGCTCTCCATCTAGCTCCTTCATCTGTTTTCGGATTCTGTCTTTCAACTTATGGGCTTTATCGAGGTCTTTTAAAGCATATTGATATTCTACACTTGGCCCGTTATCACTCAGATTTCCAGAGCTTAATTTCTCTACCTTGGCTATAAGTTCAGTTATTCTAAGATGAACCTGCTCCTTTTTATTCATAAGATTGTGCTTCTGATAGCTAACTACTTGATGGAAATCATGACGTTGATTGGAATCATCATAAACACATGCCACCGACATGTCATCTTTGCTTCCCACCTTACTAATCTGAGGAAGCGACTTCTTCAGCACCCTCCAAGCCTCTTCCTGCCCAGATTTGACAATCTGCTTAAAGAGGTTCGCATAGAAGTTGTTAAGGTACTCGCCATCTCCGTACGAATCGTCAATACCATCAGAGCCTAAGAAGGCAGCTATCGGAAATTGACCATCTCCTTGATAGCAGTATCTGAACTCATGCAAGGCATCCGAATCGCAGATGGACGTTGTTTTATTGAGGAAACAACGGTCATCCCAAGGTACCGGCTGCTTGAAAACAATAGCACCATTCTCCTCATGCATAGTGACCAGTTTTCCATCACCCAATTGAAAGGCAATCCAGTAATGGGGAGTCTGTAGATAGGCCATCAACGTGCATCCATACGTCTTCTCAAATGTCGCATCCGGATTATTCCGTTTGGTAAGGAACTCCTGTTTGTATTCCTCACTTACATGCTCCTGTTCCCATTGAGAGAGTTCGTTAGTACGTGCATGTTCGGCTATTGCTTGATTCCATTGATTGATAATCGAAGAGAAAAGCCACATCAACCTATCATGAATCACCCTATTGCCCGACTCAAATGAAGAATCTCCAACCCCAAATTGCGTAAATGCTTTTCCAGATAGAGGAATCTGCCCCTCTTCCGAAGCAGATGCGAAGACTTTAAGAGCCTCTTTAGTTATCTTTACCAGAAAGCTTGAGCCAAACTGACTCCTGAAATACCGTTCACCTCCATGACCATCACTTACGATGGCCATGGAGTAGTGAGCGGTACTCTCAGCATAAGCACAGTCCTGGCATGGCTTTCCAGTAGCTAGGTGACTTTCGCCCGTGCAATAATAATATAATGCCTTCATCTAAATGTTCAGCACTTGATATTACTCCCAATCATCATACGAATCTCCTGACGCGGGTGCTGGTGCAGCAGCTGTCTCTGCCCCATCCACATCCAAAGCTGCCTTGTTAATCTCTTCTACAACCTGTTGCTGCTTGGTGGTATCTGCTGCCGATGTACTCTTGCTGCCTATCTGAGAAGAGGTGACAGCTATGATACGAATCATACTCTTCAGCGCGTCAATATTGTGAACAGTAATTACCGCTTCTGCTGAACCGGTAAATTGTTTCAGTACATCCTTGTCTGCATCATCACCAATGGCAATCGCCACTTTAATGGCATTCTTAAACCAACTATTACCTTGCAAGGTCCTCATACCAGCCTCAAAGTTGTCGGTAGGTCCACCATCAGAAAGCAGGATAATAGCTGGAGCAAAACAACCACTTGTACTTGACATGAAGCCTCCGTTCCGCGAGAGTTTCTTATTCAACTCCACACAAGCCTCACCTAATGAGGTTAGTCCATTGGCCTCAACCTTTTGCCAGATGAAGTCCTTTGCCTCCTTCGGTTTGTCATAGAGCCAATGTGTTCCTGTAGAGAACTCCAATGCGGCTACATTGATTTCCGCATCAGGATTTTCGTCCGAGATTTCACCAATCATAGGCAAAACATTTTCAATGGCATCGTTTACGCTACCTATCTTACTACCAGCCATGCTGCCGGATGTGTCAATCACAAAGAAAAGAGTCATTTTCCTTCTAGGAATGCTCTCATTGTCTAATAATCCCATAATATTCTATTTTTTAGTTCATTATCATTCAATAGCTTATGATTTCACCTTTCAAAGTACCGCCAAACTGCACCTTTAATCCTGCTTTTACTGGCATCGTCTGATTGGGTTCAACGGCTTTCAACTTTCCGCTAGGTGTTTCTACAGTCCAATTCACGGAGGTAAGATTCTTCAGCTGAACAGGATAACGGTCTCCTGCTACTGATACGACTTGGATGTCTGGCTTGTTGTCTAAATCGAGGTAAATCTTGGTCCCTGGCGTAAGAAGTATCTGACGGTCGTTGATTTTCATAACACCTTCTGCGTTAATTGCCTTTCCACAATTTACGCATTTAGCAGAGTGCGCATCTTCTGCAAAGGTCTCTTCCTTACATTGCGGACATACAACAAGCATATCACGCACTTTCTGAATCGTCTTCTGCCAGTCACGTTCAAGGCATCGTTTTTCAGGATGAGTCAGACACTCTTTACTAAACTCTTTTGTGAATGCCGCACGAAGTAGAGCAGGAAATGCTGGCCATTTACGCAATACGTTATTGTGTACACCACGAACAGGGAGGTTGGTTTTGTTGCTTGGGTCGTAAATGAATAGGGCCTCACTACCGTAGAATTGCTTCTCGAACTTCTCTGTCATGCAGGGACATGCCAATACACGAGCTCCTTCCAATGGATGATTACCATAAAACAGTAAGAACAACACCACGGATAAAGAGTACCTGTCCGTCTGCTTACTGGGCATCTTACTACCCGTAACTACCTCGGGGGCCATATAGCGTGCCTTTCCCAAGATACCAGAGTTTTCTCCTTCAGGAGCTACATTGTCATTATCACAAATCAGTACGTCACCCGATTCAGGGTTGATAAAGAAGTTACCGTCATTCAAGTCCTGATAGCTCAATCCAGAGAGGTGCAGCGCCTTGAAGCCCTCACAAATCTTCATCGCTGCATTCATGATGGCATCCAACGATTTGAATTTGGCTCGTGCAAGCAAATACTGGCCAAACTCTTCATACCCTTGCGGACGCAACTTCATGATATAGCCAAAATAGCCATCTCTCTTGGTAGTAAGATACTCTGGCCACAAGAAAGCATCCGAGGGTGTACCCTTCATGACATTCTCTTCCAGATTCTTATAAAACCAATCCGTTGGCTTATTCAGATACCATTTCAGAGCCATCTTTTGCCCACCGAGTTCCACGAGATAGACGATACCCTGTCCACCTCTTCCTAATTCCTTGACGACAGTTGCTTCCAACCCATTGGTCAAAGAAACTTTTTCTCCACTCTTAAGTTCAAGCATATATCTATTCCTTTTTAAAATTATCCATCAAAAGCCACCACCTGACAAGTCCACACTTGCGGCCGATTGCAGAGCACTCGAAACACCACAATTCGGGCAAGTCACCACTTTCTGTCCATGATAGCAGACCACCCTCCCGCAACTGCTACAGATATAGAAGTTTTTAGCTCCACAATGAGGGCATCCATTAAAGTCATCATCATAATCCACGGCTCCACGCACATGCGTCTTGTCATAGCCCTCCCGTTTCGCCTGTTCCTTCTTTATCTTGAAAGCCCAAACAAAAGCATAGCCACCATCCCGTGAATCCACGGTAATGCCAAATGGCTCCTTTATCTTCTCGCACATCGCCATAATGGCGAAGGCTTTTTTAGTCAGTTTACTCATAATCTCATTCCTTGAATAGTGTTCTAAAACTATAGAATCAAATGATTAATGTTGTAACTTGCCCTTCACGTATTACGACTGAAGAGGAATATTCTTGCCCCCAAAGAGATTTTACACGAACAGTATTACTTCCTACAGGAATACTATTAATCATCACTGGAGTTTTACCTTTATACACACCATTAATAAACACTTCTGAACCATATGGTTGAACATTAACTCTCAGTTTCCCAAAAGCACTAGGCTTCAATGCGGGAATGCGAATGAATTGCTGCTTACCAATACCCAACTGCCTCTTTTCTTTGTACGGATAATAATACGGTTTGAAACATTCTATATCAATGATTCCTTTCTCTACAAAACCAATCCATTTGCCTTTACCTCGGCTAGATCCATTGATAAATATCTCTGCGTCAGCATCTTCTGCCGTAATAATTACTTTAACTGTTTGTTCATCCAACTTAAGGGTAATCTCTAATTCTGTATTCTCATCCTCGGACAGGAAAAATGAACCTTCTTGTGATTTATACGATTTGGCTTTCACTTTATACGTATGAGAGCCTAGCGGTAAATCTATTGCTAAGATACCATTGGTTACCATTTGTTGCACGCCATCAATACAAACTTCTGCATCTACAGGTGAAATTTTCATTACTACAAACTGAGTATCGGCAATATTATGATACGATACAGGCGCTGTAAGATTAGTGTTAGAATCAACAGGTTTTGGTTGAGCTAACGGTTTTGGTTGGGATAATGGTTTCGTATTGACTGATTTATCAGTTCTTGAAGCTCGTTGCAGTATTTGTGGAGTAGCTGGGTCAACATCTATCCATTGCATCGCAAATATGATGCAATTAATAACATAGACTACAAGTCTTTTCTCAAAACCTTTTTGCCGTACGATACTTGTAGCCAATGAAGCAAGTTTAATTTTCCATTCCTTCCCCTCCGGTTTTGCAACAGTTTTATTATTTCTCAGGAAGAAAAAAGTCTTCCTTGTCTTACCCAAACTACATATCGTCTGACAATGACCATTCATAATCATGTCCTTCAAGATATTTTTGGCCTCAGGCAAAGAGTCAAAAGCTCTATAATCTGAGAGCATATTTATTAGCTTCATGTCTGATAACACATCGCTACCAAACTGACTTACCACCTTCTTTAACGCATTACCTAAAGTTTCCATGTCTTATCTGAAAACAGTACTCTCTAACAAAAGTCGTAGAACTCTTTTGTTTGCGGTGTTGCAAGATTCCATGTGACTAATCCAGACATAACTGTTTTTCGTTGGTATATCATGGCCTAAGCTCCAAATGACCAAGGGTTCCTATTCCTAAGGTTCAATCTACCGTGTGGATATAAAAAGAGTGGAGCTTGCACTTATGCGCTCGTTCCACATCTTGAGGCTCTGGACTGCCCAGCTATTCAGAAACGAGCAGTGCGAAGCCCCACCTTATATGGATATACAATACACCCTACCACGCACCTTGACGGGACAGGACATAATGCCTGCCGTCAAGATACAGTAAGGGCACGACGTATCATCATACCATATATGGGGCGTCGACTACTGCTGTGTGCTTGAATAACTATGAAATTGTCCAGATTTCAAGATGTCAAAACACAAAGCGTATAGTTAACGCCTTTATACCCACAAAATTTCGCAGGATGGGGAGTGGCACTTTGGTCCTCACCCTTCTGCGGCCCTGAGGTAGCTGTTGCCAGCAAGCCCCATAAGCACCACAAAGATATAGGAAAAAGATGAATCACACCAAATACCAGGTGAAACTTTAATAATTTCTAAAGATTACAGGCCTTCGGTCAGCACTTGCCATTCGCCGTGCTTCCTTCCGCCGACACGTTTCAGCAGACCCTTTTGCTGAAGTTTGCCGATGATGAACTTTACTCCTCCTAGAGATAACTCTTGAATGGTTTCTACAGCATCTTCTATCGTGGCATCTGGATGCTCCGAGAAGAACCTAAGCACCTTCTCCTGTGAAGAATCTATATCCTTTTGGATAGTGAAATTACTCTTTTGGATAGTGGAATTCTCCTTTTGGATAGTGGAATCGCTCTTTTGGATAGTAGATTCACTCTTTTGGATAGTGCGCCAAATCGTCACTTTGAATTGATTGACGGACTCCTCATTCGTGAAGTCTATGTTGGCATCTTCACGCATTACTCGGATAATACCCGACCCCAGGCCGCGATAAATCATGGTCTTGGCAGCGAGGTCAGCCATCTTGGGATTGCGCTGACGCGATACACCAAGCTTTATGTCTTCCACCTGCAGACCTCCGTACAGGCAGCCTGGATTGATAATCTCGATACGGTTGTCGAATACCAGCAGTCGAATGGCTGCATGATGAAGCAGGTCAAAGTGTACCAAGGCATTCTGCAATAGCTCTTCCAGTACCTTCGGTCATCTTCCTTATCACATTATTCATCCCATTTGCCTGAAGCAGCTGTTGCCAGCAAGCCCCATAAGCACCACAAAGATAGAGGAAAAAGATGAATTCCACCAAATACCAGGTGAAACTTTAATAATTTCTAAAGATTACAGTTGGTCACAAGGAGCATTTCAAGCAAAAAGCATAAAAGAGTTGTAAAGTATATGCCGTTAACAAAAGAAAAACGCTACATTTGCAGCTAAATAATTGCTTTGAACAATCAAATACAACTGACTTATGAAACCAAACATCCCTCATCCGCTGATTTCCGTCATTCCGCTGCTGGTGCTGATTGCGCTGATTGCTACAGTCATGAAGATGCTGCCCGATGAAGCCCTCAGCGGTGCCAGCCAAATCTCCATGATGATTGCAACGGCCATCTGTGTGGCCCTCTCTATGGCCATCTACCGCACCCGCTGGCAGCTGTTTGAGGAGCGCATCAAGCAGACCATCGGCGACACCTCGGTATCTATCCTGATTCTGCTGCTCATCGGGGTGATGTCGAGCACCTGGATGATCAGCGGCGTGGTGCCTACCTTGATCTATTACGGGGTACAGCTGATCACGCCCTCGCTGTTCCTGCCTTGCGCATGCCTCATCTCGTCCCTGGTTTCGCTGATGACGGGCACGTCGTGGACTACAATCGCTACGATTGGCATCGCGCTGCTTGGTATAGGCAATGCCCTCAGCGTTCCTGAAGCCTTTACGGCGGGCGCTATCATCTCAGGAGCCTATTTCGGTGACAAGATGTCGCCCATGTCGGACACCACGGTACTGGCCTCGTCGGTATCTGGTGCCGACCTGTTCAAGCATATCCGCTACATGATGGGTACGACCGTGCCGAGCATCACCATCAGCTTGCTGCTCTACCTTGTCATGGGACTTTGGTTTTCGGGCGAACGTGTTGAGCCGAGCATCTATCTGGAAGGATTAGAGCACAGTTTCCACATCACGGCATGGACCCTCCTGGTTCCTGCCTTCACCGGCCTGCTGATCTGGAAGAAGGTGCCTTCGTTCATCACCCTTACGCTCTCTTCGCTGGCCGCCATGGGGTGTGCCGTGGTACTGCAAACGGATGCTTTGACGGAGATTACCGGCCAAGCCAACGCCACAGCGGGCGGCATCTGCATGGGGTTGCTGAAGGTGTGCTACACCAGTACGCAACTCGACACCGGGTTCCAGGAGGTGAACCATCTGGTAGCCACCCGAGGAATGGCTGGTATGCTCGACACCGTATGGCTCATCCTGTGTGCCATGTGCTTCGGCTCCTGCATGGTGGCCAGCCAGATGCTCAGGAGTCTGACACACCTCCTGCTGCACAGCATACGCAACACCTTCTCGCTCGTCACCTCCACCGTGGTATCGGGGGTATTGCTCAACCTCATCATGGGTGACCAGTTTCTCTCCATCATCATGAATGCCTCCATCTACAAGGAGGAGTATGCTGACAGGGGCTATCAGCCTGAGTTGCTGAGCCGATCGACTGAAGACTCGGCCACCGTGACTTCGGTACTCGTGCCGTGGACAGCCTGCGGCATGACCCAATCCACCGTGCTGGGCGTACCCACGTTGGTTTACCTGCCCTTCTGCTTCTTCAACATTATCAGCCCCATCATGAGCATCCTCTACGCTCTGTTCATAAAGATTCCCGTCAATCCACGCCATCAGCATGCCGTGGGTTGACGGGTACACTCAAAGCAATATCACTTACCCGTAATCAGAGCGGTGAGTTCTTGAACTGCTTGTACTTCAGGGAGTCGGCCACATCGAGCGACTTGTAGTTCCAACCCTTCAGTTCGTAGAGCTTCAACTGGTGCTGCAGACGGTCCAGGAACTGCTTGAAGTCCTTTTTCTCGGGTTGGGTCCATTGCAGCTCGCTCAGGGCGTCGATGCGGGGCATCATCTGCCACTCCATCTTGACGCTGTCCTTGGTCCACTCGGTCCAGATGCAGCCTTGAGCGCCGATGATGTTCTTGCGCTGGTCAATGGTGAGCGTGTCGGCCACGGGCTCGAAGTTATAGACGCGCTCTACACTGGCCTCACCCATGATGCGGTTGATCCACGGATTGCTGAAGTAGAGGTAGTGGATGGGGGTGACGATGGTGGGGTGACCGAGCTGGGCGGAGAGGATGCTGGCCTTGGGTGAGGTCCATCCCATGACGGTGACAGACGGCTCAGGATTGCCCTCCAGAATCTCATCCCAGCCCATCATCTTGCGGCCGCGGGCGTTGATCTCCTTCTCAACCTCGCTCATAAACCACACCTGCAGCTGGTTCTCCTTGGAGTGATGCGGAGTGCTCTTCAGCCCCAGTTCACGAATCTTGGCCTGACACTTGGGACACTTCTCCCAACGTACCTTGGGGCACTCGTCGCCACCGATATGGATGTAAGGCGAGGGGAAGATGTCCATAATCTCATTAAGCACGTCCTTGGCAAACTGCAAGGTCTGCGCGTTACCGCCGCAAAGCACCTCATCAAAGACACCAAAGCGGGTGGGAATCTCATACGGGCCACCCGTGCAACCCAACTCGGGATAGCTGGCCAGAGCGGCCATCATGTGACCGGGGAGGTCAATCTCAGGGATAACCGTGATGAAGCGGTCGGCTGCATAGCGCACAATCTCGCGTGCCTCCTCCTGGGTATAGAATCCGCTGACGGGCTTTCCGTCGTACTCCTTGGAGCCCGGGGCCGTAATGGTCTCCTTGCGGATGGAGCCGATTTCGGTCAGCTTGGGGTATTTCTTGATTTCAATGCGCCAACCCTGGTCTTCCGTCAGGTGCCAATGGAAGTAGTTGATGTTGTGCATCGCCATCACGTCAATTAGCTCCTTCAGGTAATCCACGGAGAAGAAGTGACGGCCTACGTCAATCATGAAGCCACGGTAGGGGAAGCGGGGCTCATCCTTCACCGTGCCGATGGGAAGGGCACCGAGCGCACGTCCCTCGGTGATGGGGAGTGCCTTGTAGAGGGTCTGCGTGCCGAGGAAGACAGCGGCCTCGGTGGCACCCTTGAGGAGAACGCCATCGGGTGTCACATCGAGCACGTAGCTTTCGGGATTAGCCAAGGTGGTGTCCAGCTGGAGCTGGATGCTGTTCTTGCCACCCTTGGTGCCGACCTTCACCTGTGTACCGGTCACCTCACGGATATATTGGGCCAGGAAGTGAGCCGTGCGCTCCATCTTGGCGTTGCCTTCGGGATAGCAGATGGTGGTGGAGGAGCGGATGATGAAGGGCGCTACGCCCTCAGCCTCCGTTATCTCGTTGGGCAGCGGTACAACCTGGTAGCTGCCGACTTCATACTTCGTCTCACCGCAAGCCATCAGCGCAAACGTCGCGCCAACTGCTGCCCACACTTTGAAGAGATTCTTTCTCATAAAAAACAAATTAAAACTATGGTTATTCATGGTTATTTGTACAAGTATATATTCGCTACAAAATTAAGTATTTCTATCCACTCTAGCAAATATAAGGATAAGAAAAAGAGTTAAATAGGCGAATTTTACTCTGCGGCATCCGGGGAATAGAGCAGTTGCTGGATGCGAGTGCGGATGCTGAGACGGGAGAGCAGGGGGTTCCACGCCTGCGGGTAGGTGCGGTTGCTCAGGAAGACATAGATGGTCTGTTGCTCTGGGTCAACCCAGGCACAGGTGCCCGTGAAGCCGGTGTGACCATAGGTGGAGGCAGGGACCTCGTCGGCACAGGGACTCTGGGAGGGATTCTCCTTGTTGGGCTTGTCGAATCCCAGGCCTCGACGGCTAATCTTAGATGTGGTGGTGGTAAAGAGACGGCAGGTGGATTCGCCCAGGTAGCGCTTACCCTTATACATACCGCCATCAAGCAGCATCTGATAGACTTGAGCCACCTCGGCTGCCGTGGAGAAGAGGCCGGCATTACCCGACACACCTCCCTGGAAGGCAGCACTCTCATCGTGTACGAAGCCCTGTAGCACCTGCTTGCGCAGGAACTGGTCCTCGTTGGAGGGCACTACCCATTCTCGCTCCATCCATCGCAGGGGGAGATAGCCGGTATGGGTCAGCCCCATCGGTTGGTAGAAGTGACGGGCCACGAAGCGGTCGAGTGCCTCACCACTCACGGTCTCCACCACCTGTTGCAGCAGGATGAAGCCCACACAGCTGTAGCGGTAACTTTTGCTGCCTAGCTTGGCCTCGGCTATCAAGCGACGATACTCGGCCTTGAAAGCGCCATCAATCCAGAGCGAGTCGGCCACCTGCAGCGTATGACACTCCGTAGGCACCCGGGAAGTGAGTCCATCGAGGAACCGAAACGATGGATTGGCCCAGCTCTTCGAGCCAATCTGCATGGGATGAAGCCGGTCACGCTGCCCCTTGAAGAGCGTACCTTTGTAGCTTTTCTTGTCAATGGCCTCCTGATAGAAGAGGATGGTGGGGGGAAGGCCGCTCTCATGGAGCAGGAGTTGACGAATGGTGATGTCGCGCTTATCAGTCTGCTGAAGCCAAGGAAGCAAGTCACCCAGCCGGTCGCTGAGGTTAAGCCGGCCCTGGTCATAAAGCTTCATCACGGCCAGAAGGGTGGCTGTGGTCTTGGTAAGCGAAGCGAGGTCGAAGAGGTGGTCGGTGGTGAGCGTATCGCTCCCGGCTCCTGCGGTGGTGCCGAAGGCTTGGTTGACGAGCATCTTCCCCTGCTTCATCACCACCACCTGACAGCCTGTATAGGCACCCTTCGAGATGCCTTCGAGAGCCGTTCGGGAGATGGCGGAGGTCAGCTGGGGTGAAAGCCCGTAGTCCTGCATCTCGTAATGGGGAAGCGACATCGGGCCAATGGTCACCCCTTCGCCCAGGGCAAAGAGAGAGTCGAGGGGGGCGGAGAGGCGGCCATCTGCCACGGTCTGGCCATAGAGCACCTGAGCGACATGGGCTTGAAGCTTCTCATTGTCTGCATGGGCCAGCACGGTTGCGGCTCCTTGAGCCACGGCCGACCGTAGGGATTGAAGTGACTTATCCTGTGCAAAGGCGAGCCAGACGGTGGGCACATTGGGAAGGCAACGGCCAAAGAGGGTGCGGTAAGCGGGCAGACTCTGCTCGTTGACCACCACCAGCAGGCGACGGTAGCGGCTGAGCGTGTCGGCCAGTTGGTCGATGGCCTCTGCCGTTGGGCTAGCGGAGAGGGCAAACAGATGGGGCTTCACCTGCTGGGGAAGATGCTGCAACAGGGGAGCTATCGAGGCCTCCTTGCCCACGTAGAGCAGGGCAGGCGGCTCGGCATCGGTATCCAAGGGGAGCACACCCTCGCGATTGCCCACCACGGTGACAGCGGCCTGCTGCAGACGGGTGATCAATTCATGCGTGGCAGGGGTCGTAACCCGCTGTTCGAGTCCGGAAAGGCGGATATGGGGCTTCTTGCGCAGACCCAGCGCATATTTGAAGGTCAGTACCTTGCGGCATTTCTCATCAATCAGTTCCTCGGGTAGTTCGCCCGACTTGACGGCTGCCATCACGGCCTCCATCTCCTCCTTCAGCCTGCGAGGCACAAGCAGCAGGTCGTTGCCCGCCTTCAGAGCACGCAGGCAGATAGATGAATTGCCTCCTTGGGCTCCCTTCATGGTCAACGCATCGGTAAAGATAAGTCCTTGAAACTGAAGTTCGCGCGTCAACAGTTCATACACGACATTACGTGAAAGGGAGGAAGGAAGGCCTTCGGTGGATTCGAAGGCGGGCACCTCCAGGTGGCCCACCATCATTCCGCCCAATCCGGCAGCTATCGCCTGGCGGAAGGGATAAAGTTCGATGCTATCCAGCCTGTCGCGGTCGAACGAGAGCCGGGGAAGCTCCTTGTGTGAGTCGGTCTCGGTATCGCCATGACCTGGGAAGTGCTTGCATACCGAGAGTATGCCACCATCCTCCAGTCCACGGGCATAGGCCATCACCTTGCGTGCCACCAGCTCAGGAGTAGCACCAAACGAGCGCACGTTGATGACAGGGTTGCGGGGATTGATATTCACATCGGCCACGGGGGCGAAGTTGACCTGCACGCCGATTTCCTTCAGCTGCCTGGCCACCTCGCGGCCATAAGCATAGAGCAAGCTGTCATCGCGGATGCAGCCCAACTCCATATTCTTGGGAAAGGCCGGCAGCTGCTTCATGCGCATGGCCAGTCCCCACTCGCCGTCGAAGGTCATGAGGAGCGGCACCTTGCTGAGTTGCTGGGCCTCGTTGGTGAGCATAGCCTGATTGGCCAGCTGCCCACCCGAGAAGAGGAGGCCGCCCACGTGGTACTCCTTGATGACCTTATGGAGCAGGTTGCGGTTGGCCTTGTCACGCTTGGGGGCCAGGGTGTAGATGAACAGCTGACCCACCTTCTGCTTGAGCGATAATCCGTCCATGACCGAATCGACCCATTGGTGGCACGCCATATCGTCCAGATAGGGCTTCAGCAGGGTAGGAACCACCGGTTCGGGTTGTGCAGGCGACGCGATGGAGGGCCGCACATCAAATGCCGAGTGGATAATCCCCACAGCACACAACAGGAGAAGCAGCAACAGACGTTTCATGGCTCAAGCAGAGAGGTCTTATTCATTCAACCAAATAAAATTAATCACAGGACATCAATCATTGAAAATCAATCTTTGAGAGTCAATCATTGAGGGTCAGAAAGGCTGTCAAACAGTACCTGCTGCATGGAGCGGGTCAGGTAGATGTCGCCCAGCTTGGTGTTCCATACATCGGGGCAGAGACGGTTGCTCATGAAGACGAACACGGTACGGCTCTGCGGGTCGGCCCAGACGGCAGTTCCGGTGAAGCCGTTGTGGCCAAAGGTGGAAGCGGGTGCCGTGGGCAGACAGATGCTCTGCTTGGGATGCTTCGGGTCGGGACGGTCGAAACCAAGGCCTCGACGGCTGTTGGCCGACTGGGTGGCGGTGAAGAGACGGCAAGTCTCCTCGCTCAGGAGGCGCTTGCCCTGGTAGGTACCGCCATCAATCAGCATCTGGTAGATACGACCCAGCTCCTCGGCCGTAGTGAAGAGTCCGGCATGTCCGGCCACACCACCCATGCAGGCTGCCGCCTCATCGTGTACGAAGCCACAGAGGTCGCGCCGGCGGAGGAAGTCACGGAAGGCAGTAGGCATAATCTCCGCCTTGGTGTATTTTTTCAAGGGGAGGAAGAGAGTGCGTTGCAGCCCCATGGGACTATAGAACTCACGCTCTACGTAGGCATCGAGCGGCATACCAACCAGCTTCTCCACCACCTGCTGCAGCAGGATGAAGCCCAGGTCGCTATCCACATAGCGGCTCATGCCCAGGTCGCCCTTCAGCACCTTCTGCACAATCTGATCCTTGAAGCTCTTGTTGAACCAGAGGCTGTCGGCCACCTGGAGGGTATGGGTGGCTGAGGGGGTATAGGAGGAGAGTCCCTTCTTGAAGCGGAAGTCGCTGCACCAGTAGCTGTGTTCGCTCACCTGCGTGTGGTGCCATTGATCCACCCAGCTCTGCATGTAGGGGCCATGTACCGAGGCGGGATCGATGGCATCGAGGTAGTAGCGCTCATAGGAGCCCATGCCCGACTCGTGGAAGAGGAGCTGGCGCACCGTGAGGTTGCGCTTGTTGGTGCTGTTGAGCTGGGGCAGGTAGGTGGAGAGCTTCACATCGAGTTTGAGCTTGCCCGTATCGTAGAGCTTCATCACAGCCAGCAGCGTGGCAGCCGTGCGGGTGATGCCGGCGATGTCGAAGAGGTCGGTCGAACGTACCGGGGTGGCATCCTTGGGTGAGTGTACGCCATAGCCTCGGTCGATGACGGGCACGCCATCCTTCAGTACCAGCAGGCGGCAACCCGGGTAGGCCCCTGCAGCCAGTCCCACGCGGGCCAGACTATCCATGCCCTGGAGGATATGGGCTTGCAATCCGTAATCGTTGGGGAACAGAGCAGTAGGCTCCGTACCCGGGGTCACGCGGCAACCGGCACCGTGAGCGTAGAGCGGGTAGAGACTCATGGAGAAGCGGCCATCAGCACCCTCCTTACCCACGGTCAGAGCGGCCACATAGCGCTGCAGGTCGGCATCGGCAGCATGGGCCAGCACAACGGCCGTGGCCTGAGCCAGGGCGGGTTGGAGCTGCTGCATCTTACGATAAGAGGTAAAGAGAAGGTAGGCCACGGGAGCCTTCAGGCGAAGGGAGGTGAGGAAGGCCATATCGGTATCACGGATGAGGCGGTCGCCGGTAATGCAGATCAACACGCGGCTATAGCTAGCCAGCTGGCGGGCCATCTCGGCCTGGGTGGCTTCATCAGCCCCAAGGGCGAGGTGCAGATGGGCCACTTCGCGCTCGGCAGAGAGGGCGGACACAAAGGCGGCATCGGCCTCCTTGTCGCCAAAGCTCAGGACGGCAATCTTCCCCTTGTCGGTGGGGAGGGGGAAGAGGTTAAAGTGGTTGGCCAGAACCGTGACGGACTCACGGCGCAAGCGGGCAGCCAGTTCTTCGGCCTCCTTGGAGCAGATGCGTTGCGTGAGGTTGTTGGTAGCTATCGGGGCGGGGCGGTTGCGCAAGCCCATCAGGTATTTGTAGGCCAGCACCTTGCGGCAATGAGTGTCAATCAGTTCCTTGCTCAATGTACCTTCGTTGACAGCCTGCATCACTTCGCCTATGGCCTCTGCAGTAGCGCGTTGCACGAGCAAGACATCATTGCCGGCCTGCAAGGCCTTGACGTAGCGTTTGGGTTCGGTTTTCACCCCTTCCATATCAAGGGCATCGGTGAAGAGCAGGCCTTGGAAGCCCAGCTCCTTACGCAGCAGGTTGTCGATGATGGGTTGTGAGAGGGAGGAGGGGGTACCGGTTGCATCGAGAGAGGGCACCTTGAGGTGACCCACCATTATGCCACCGCAGCCTGACTCGATGAGGCGGCGGAAGGGCAGAAGCTCCACGCTATCCAGACGGGCACGGTCATGGTCGAGTTCGGGCAGGGCGAAGTGGGAGTCCTTGTGGGAGTCGCCATGTCCGGGGAAGTGCTTGCTCACGGCCAGCACGCCCCCACGCTCAAGACCCCGGCTGTAGGCCAGCACCAGGTTGGCCACCTGCTGTGCCTCCTCGCCAAAGGAGCGCTCGTTGATGACGGGGTTGATGGGGTTGGTATTCACATCGGCCACGGGGGCAAAGTTGACGTTCACGCCGAGCAGCCGCATCTCCCTGGCCACCTCCTCGCCGTAGTCCTCGATGAGCTGCAGGTCTTGTATGCAACCCAGGGCGGCATTGCGGGGGAAGTTAGGCATTCCCTGAAGGCGCATGGAGAGGCCCCACTCGCCATCAAAGGTAATCATCAGGGGCACCTTGGCCGTCTTCTGGGCCATGTTGGTGAGCAGGGCTTGGTCCTGGACTGTACCATCGGCAAAGAGCAAGCCACCAATCTGATGCTTCTTGACCAGTTCCTTGATTTGTCGCTTGGTGTCGTTGTCGGCACGGGCAGGGAGTGTGGGGACAATCAACTGTCCCACCTTGGCCTGGAGGGTCATTTTACTCATCACCGAATCGACCCATCGGTTGCAGTCGGTGCGGATGACGCTGGGTGAGAAGAGAGCTTGATGCTGGGCTGATGCCACTCCCGTCATGACAGACAGGACCAGTAGCTGAATGGTTCTAATAAAATATGTACGTAAAGACATGGTTTAAAAAAATGGGTTATAATTTAGTATTACAAAAAGGGAATTATCAATCACATTGTAAGGTCAGGGTCAGTTTGCCCACATGAGTGCCTCTGCTGCCGGAGTGGAAGAGATAGACCGTACCACCCTGGTCGTTGAGGTAGCTCTTGGGTTCGGGCAGGAGGGTATGGGTATGACCGCCAAACACGACGTCGATACCGTGTGTCTTGGCCATCAACGGCTCGTCATCATCGCCCTCCAGCATCCCATGCAGACCGAGGTGAGAGAGGCAGACCACCACGTCGCACCGCTCCTGTCCACGCAGGATATCCACCGTCTGGCGGGCGGCTTCAATAGGGTTGGTGAAAGTCACCCCTTCGCACTTGTCAGCCTGTACAAGGCCAGCCATCTTGGGACTCAGGCCGAAGATGCCGATGCGCAGCCCCTTGCGCTCCACCACGGTATAGGGCTTGACGATACCCTCCAGCGGGGTACCCTCAAAGCCGTAGTTGGCACAGACCACGGGGAAGTTGGCCTTACTGAAGATACGCGCCATATTCTCAATGCCGAAGTCAAACTCGTGGTTGCCGATGGTCATGGCATCATAGCCTATCATGTTCATGGCCGCTATCTCGGCATCGCCACGGAAGAGATTATAATAAGGTGTACCTTGTGAGATGTCGCCACAATCCACGAGCAGCAGTTCCGGGTCCTCCCTGCGCATCGCATCGACCAAGGCCGCACGACGCACCACCCCACCGCAACCTGCATCGCTGGCGGCAGCATCAGGACTCACCGGCTCCAACCTGCTGTGGGTGTCGCTGGTGTGGAGGAAGAGGAGGGTCTCCGTAGAAGGTGCACCAAGTCCCATTTCGACGGCCTGCTCACGCACTACACGTCCCTCGACGCGTGAGGTGATCTTCTTGCCCCGGGCGGCACATTGCTCTACATACTCCTTAAAGATGGTGCGCACGGTCCTGTCCGAGCGGAAGATGCTCTCTTCATACTGAGCCAGCGAGGGCATACCGTCGTTGCCTTCAGCGAGGTAATCCACCGTAGCCACCGTATAGGTCGCCTCGGGACGGATGGGCTGACCGTTCACCTCCACCCGCTTGAGCTCCTTCTTGGGACCGATGAGCATCCGTACTCCACTCAGCCCCTCACCATTACGGCGGGCTATCTCCTCCATGGCCCGCAGCAGGACATCCCCCTTGAAGGTAAGCACACAGAGCGCATTCTCGAAGGGGAGAATCTCGTAGATATTGGCCATGGTGATGGGTCCCTTGGCCAGCGTAGTCCGCACGCCACCCATGTTGATGATGCCCACATCCGCCTTGCGTCCCGTCACCTCGCGAGCCGCCTCACGCAGCAGGTCAGCCACCAGGTTGGGCAGTTCGCTCTCGGGACGCACCCGGTCCATATCGACCTCCGACTCGCCCACCACATGGCTCATCATACTATCAATCTGATGCTTGAATGGAGCCAGCATAGCCACCGCCCTCTCGGGAGCGGCATCATCCCAACGGGCATCCACCAGCAGTTGCTCACCTTCGGCACCCACCACGTGGTATCTGCCTTGGCAAGCTGCGAGTAAAAGCGCGGTAATCACCACGGCACCACAACGATACATACTAAGAAATAACCTGTTCATCGCATATAAATCTTAAAAATTGGCACAAATATATTTTAAATTTTGCAAGAGAGCAAAAAAAAGCGGGGAAAAAGGAAGAAAGATTTGTGTAACTGCCAAATAATTCGTTACTTTGCAACCGCTTTCGCGCAATCGCTGTCAGGACAGTACAGAGAGAAGCCTGGTATGTTGCGTAGTAACGATAAACAATTTATTAATAAACAACATGGATTTAATTAAAATTGCTGAAGAAGCATTTGCTACTGGCAAGCAGCACCCCGCTTTCAAGGCTGGTGACACCGTAACCGTAGCTTATCGTATCATCGAAGGTAACAAGGAGCGCGTACAGCTGTACCGTGGCGTAGTTATCAAGATTTCAGGTCATGGCGAAAAGAAGCGCTTCACCGTACGCAAGATGTCAGGTACGGTTGGTGTAGAGCGTATCTTCCCCATCGAATCACCGGCCATCGACTCTATCGAAGTGAACAAGGTAGGTAAGGTACGTCGCGCTAAGCTGTACTACCTGCGTAACCTCACCGGTAAAAAGGCCAGAATCAAAGAGAAAAGAAGCAACGCCTAAGCGCGGTTCTTCTCTGGAAATTCAGAATAAAAGAGGGTGCGTCCGTCATGGATGCACCCTCTTTTATTTGGCTTACGCTCTGCCGGTCTCTGCCGGGGTTACTGCTGCGCGATGGCGGCTGCCAGCTGCTGCATGGCCTGCTCAAGCACTTGGCGGGGTGAGGCTACGTTGAGGCGCATGAAGCCGATACCCTCCTTGCCAAACATCTGGCCGTCGTTGAGCGCAAGCTTGGCCTTGTTGACGAAGAGGTCCACGAGCTGGGGCTGGGTCAGTCCCAGGCCGCGGCAGTCGAGCCATACCAGGAAGGAGGCCTGCGGGCGGAGCGGCTTGATGGCCGGTATATGGCTGGCGCAGAAGTCGATGACGTAGTCGATATTGCCCTCCACGTAGCGCAGCATCTGCTGTCTCCAGGCTTCACCCTCCTTGCTGAAGGCAGCCAGGGTAGCGATGGGGGCGAAGAGGGTGGGGTCGTTGAGCTCGTTGGCCGAGAGCCAGGGGTAGAAGCGGTTGCGCAGGTCGGCATTGGGCACGATGGCGTAGGAGCTGACGATACCGGCGATGTTGAAGGTCTTCGAGGGAGCACCGAAGGTGATGCTGCACTGGGCGGCTTCTTCGCTCACGGAGGCGAAGGGGATGTGCTTGTGGCCGTAGAGGGCCATATCGCAATGGATCTCGTCGCTGATGACCAGGATGCCGCGTGAGGCGCAGAAGTGGGCCAGACGGCGGAGGGTCTCCGCATCCCAGGTGAGTCCTGCCGGATTGTGGGGGTTGGAGAGGATGAGCATACGGCACTTCTCGTCGGCCACCTGGGCCAGGTTTTCGAAGTCCATGGCATAGGTACCGTCAGGCTGCTCAATAAGTGGGTTGAAGACCACCTCACGGCCGTTGCCCTGCGGGGTGAGGCGGAAGGGATGATAGACGGGCGGCTGGATGATGACCTTCTCGTCGGGCTTTACGAAGCAGTTGACAGCCAGACCGATGCCCTTCACGATACCGGGAATGTAGGTCATCCAGTCGCATTCCACCTGCCAGCCGTGGTGGTCGGCAATCCATTGCTTCACGGTGGGCCAGTACTCCTCGGGCATGATGGTGTAGCCGAAGATGGGGTGCTCCATGCGCTTGCGGAGTGCTTCGACGATGAAGTCGGGGGTGGCGAAATCCATGTCGGCCACCCAGAGGGGCGTGAGGTCGGGTCGGCCGTAGCGCACCTGGAGTGCATCGCACTTCAAGGCACCCGTTCCACGCCGGTTGATGAGTTGATCGAAATTGTAGGTCATATAGTTCTGGTAATAAATAAGTTCTGGTAATGAACACGTATCGGCAACCGCTTAGCGGGCCGCTTGATGCACGGTGAGTTGCGGGAAGGGGAAAGCGATACCCTCACGGTTGAAGGTCTCGTAGATGGCCTTGTTCATGTCGAAATAGACGGCCCAGTAGTCAGCAGCATTGACCCAGACGCGGACGACGACGTTGACGCTGCTGCTGTCCAGCGCATGGAGTGCCACGAAGGGCTCAGGGGTGGGCAGAATGCGCTTATCGGCCTGTATCAGGGCGTTGAGGACCTGCTCTACCTTATTCATCTGTTCGCCATACTCCACACCGATGACCCACTCTACACGGCGGGTGGCCTGGCGGCTGTAGTTGATCACCGTACCGCTGCTCAGCGAGCCGTTGGGGATGTAGATCATCTTGTTGTCGGCCGTCAAGAGGATGGTATGGAAGATCTGGATCTCATAGACCGTACCGATGACGCCCTGGCTCTCTATCAGGTCACCCACCTTGTAGGGACGGAGCAGGAGCACGATGAGTCCACCGGCAAAGTTCTGCAGATTGCCCGAGAGGGCCATGCCGACAGCCACACCAGCCGAAGCCAGCAGGGCGGCAAACGAGGTGGTCTCTACGCCGAGCTTGCTCACCACGGCGATAATCAGCAGTACGGTCAGCAGGATATTGACCAGGCTGCGCACGAAGCTCTGCACGCTCGGGTCGAAATGACGGCGAGCCATGATTTTCGCCACCAACCGGTTGAGGAAGGAGATGAGAAACCGACCGACGATGAAGATGACTAACGCGCCGAGCAGACGACCCCCAGCGTTCACCCCCCAGTCAATCAGCGTCTGAAGAAAATGTTGCAATTGGTCAAGCCCTTCAGCTTGAGTGGCAGCCGTAGCTGCAAGAAAAGTCAGATGATTCATATATAAAATAATGGTTAGCCCTGTTTCGGACGACAAAAGTAGTAAATAAATTCGATTCCCAATCACCGGTTTACCAATTTTTATTGTTACCTTTGCTCACTCAAATGGATTGGTAACAACTGATAACATAGCACACCATGGACAAACTGAATAAACTCTGGTCGATAGTGAGGAGTCATAAGTACCTCATTACCTTGATACTATTTGCCGTCCTCATCGGTTTCATCGACGAGAACAGCATCGTGCGCCGCATGAAGCTGGCCCACGAGGAGATGCTGATTCGCGAGGAGATCGAGAAGTACCGCGAGGAGTTTGAGGAGAGCACGGCCCGCCTCAACGAACTGGCCGTGGATTCGGAGAGTATCGAGCGCATCGCCCGCGAACGCTACTTCATGAAGAAGCCCAATGAGGATGTGTATGTGTTTGAAGACGATATGGCAAAATGATTGCAGTGATATGAATACAAAGAAGAGAATCCTTACTTACCTATTTATATTAGGGGGCTTGATGCTCCTGGTGGGTGCAGCCATCTACGTCACGGGCTGGCCCTTTGCCCCCCATCTCTTTACGGCGGGGGCTGTGGTAGTGGCCGTGGTGCAAGCCCTCTCACCCGTAGGGCCGCAGGACGGCAACGCCTCGGTTGTGCTCAGGCGCTTGCGCCGCCAGCAGCTCTTTGGGGCTGTGATGCTGGTGGTGAGCGGCCTGCTGATGTGGACCACCCACGGCAACGAGTGGATCGTAGCCCTCACCATAGCCGCTGTGCTTGAACTCTATACCGCCTGGCGCATCCCCGCCGAAGAGGCCAAACAATAACCTGAGTTTGTCACCTTAATACCCCCTCCCGATATGCAACAATACATCGTATCTGCCCGTAAATACCGCCCTGCGACCTTCGACTCTGTCGTGGGACAACAGGCCCTGACCACCACCCTGAAGAACGCCATCGCCACAGGCAAGCTGGCTCATGCCTACCTGTTCTGCGGACCTCGGGGCGTGGGCAAGACTACCTGCGCACGCATCTTTGCCAAGACCATCAACTGCCTCAACCCGGGACCTGACGGCGAGGCCTGCAACGTCTGCGAGTCGTGTGCCGCCTTCAACGAGCAACGCTCCTACAACATCCACGAGCTGGATGCGGCAAGCAACAACTCCGTGGATGACATCCGCCAGCTAGTGGAGCAGGTGCGCATCCCGCCACAGATCGGTAAGTACAAGGTCTATATCATCGACGAGGTACACATGCTCTCTACCTCGGCCTTCAACGCCTTCCTCAAGACGCTGGAGGAGCCGCCCCGGCACGCCATCTTCATCCTGGCCACCACGGAGAAGCACAAGATCCTGCCTACCATCCTGTCGCGTTGCCAGATCTACGACTTCAACCGCATCAGCATCGAAGATACCGTCGCCCATCTGGCCCACGTGGCCGCCAAGGAGGGCATTCAGGCCGAACCTGAGGCGCTCCATGTCATCGCACAGAAGGCTGACGGTGGTATGCGCGATGCACTCTCCATCTTCGACCAGGTGGTGAGCTTCTGCGGCGGACAGGTGACCTACAAGGGGGTCATCGCCAACCTCAACGTGCTGGATTACGAGTATTACTTCCGCTTGACCGACCAGCTGCTGAATCAGCAGATCACGGATGCCCTGCTGCTGCTCAACGAGGTCATCAACAAGGGATTTGATGCCGGACACTTCATCAACGGCATGGCCTCCCACCTGCGCAACCTGCTCGTGAGCCGCGATGCCTCTACCCTCCCCCTGCTGGAGGTGGGAGCCAGCATCCGCGAGCGCTACCAGAAGCAGGCCGCTGCCTGTCCCCTCCCCTTCCTCTACCGGGCCATGAAGCTCTGCAACAACTGCGACCTCAACTACCGGGCGAGCAAGAACAAGCGACTGCTCGTGGAGCTCACGCTCATCGAGGTGGCACAGAGCATCGGCGAGGGGGACGACGTGAGTGGTGGGCGTAGCCCTAAGCAGTTAAAACCCTTCCTCAAAGCCGCCCAGCAGGAGAGCAACGCTCCCCAGGGCCAACCGCTGCCCCAACAGGGCAACACCAATGTGCAGCAACCTACAGCCTCTGCTCAGCAGGGGACCAATCCGCAAGCCAACAGCCAGCAGCAGGTACCCACCCAGCCCCAAGCCGGCACGCCGCAGGGTACTCCGCGGCCTCAAGGTACGCCGCAGCAACAAGGTAGCACGCAACCTCAGGGCACTCCACAACCTCAGGGCATGAGCGAACTGCTCCGCCAGAAGAGCGCCGAAGGCAAACGCATGGTGGGCAACCGCCCCATCAGCATCTCGATACGTCAGTCGGCAGATATCCAGCAGGCCGCACGTACCGCTTCGGCCACAGGGCGCACCACCCCCACGGCGTATGCCGGCAACCAGGCCCCCGAAGCCACAGCCGACCAGCCCATCAGCGAGAGCGAGCTCAACTACTTCTGGCACGAGTACATCGGACAGATGCCCAAGGAGCAGATTGCCTATGCCAAGCGGATGCAGAACATCCACCTGACACTCAACGATGACCGCGTCACGAGTCAGATAACGTTCGACAACGAACTGGCTGCCAAGGAGTTTCAGAACATCCTCCCCTCCGTGCAAGGCTACCTGCGCTCGCGCCTGCGCAACAACCAGCTGACCCTCCTCACCCACGTCTCAGAGGCCGAAGAGCAGACACGTGCCGTGAGCCGCAACGAGAAGCTGCAACTGATGAGCAGCAAAAACGAGGCCATGCAATTGCTGATCAACACTTTCCGATTGGAATTCAATTAAATAACGCATAACGCTATTTAGAACGCATACAAATTAGGAGATTTTCACCCCCAAGCAGAACAACATACGAAGAAAACGACTACTTTTGCCTGCGTAATTAGTACTAATCATTTAAAATTAAAAGAACAATGGCTTACGTAATTAGTGACGATTGTATCGCTTGCGGCACTTGCATCGACGAATGCCCCGTTGGCGCTATCTCTGAAGGTGACAAGTATTCAATCAACCCCGAAATGTGCACAGAGTGCGGCACTTGCGCTGACGCTTGCCCCTCTGAGGCTATTCACCCCGCAGAATAATACAATCTGTAAACAGCATTTTGACGCGGAGGCTGCCCACTCTAACGGCAGCCTCCGTTATTTTGTATCTCCAGCAAGAGGACGATACGTCATCCATCAGACTTTTTCAGACAATTGCCAAAAGTCTTTAAATTATGCATACAGGGATTTTACTTTTCCCCGGCCAGGCGGTCAAAAGGTCAGAACATTCCCCGAAAAGAGCTCTTAAACGACGAGGATTGCATCAAGTGTGCAACAAGAAGATTAAAGATTAGAAATTGTACTATTATGAAGAAAATGATGATGACCCTGATGGCTCTCCTGATGATAAGCGCCCTCTACAGCAACGTATATGCACAGGACAACGAGCGCAGACGCCCCATGAATGAAAAGCGCCAAAGACCCATGGACGGAAAGCGTCAAGGACTCGTGTAGAAAAAAACGCAGATGAATTAAAATAATCCTTCACCCTTCACCTTCACCACTTATCCTACTGAAATACAACAAGATAAAAGGTGAAGGATGGGTGAAGGATTGTTTTTCTTCCTTCACCGAGCAATCCGTTGTATTTCAGCTAAATAGACCACAAAAGTGAAGGGTGAAGGATTTTTGCGCAAAGATTCGCCATCGCAATTCCTCACGCGCTGAAAGCGCAAAACACCCTAGCCCAGGGCAGAGCGAAGCGGCACCCTGGGATCATACGGTGAAGTAATAATACGCGCTGAAAGCGCAAAAGCTTCATACACTAATACGAGAATAAGGCTTTTGCCCTTTCAGGGCGCAATTATGCTGACTCTGGATACCCAGGGCGTTGCCCTGGGCTAGGAGCTATTGCCCTTGCAGGGCGCCGCCCCAATGAGCAGACAGTTAAATCCCCACGAGCAAACAGTTAAACATCCACGAGCGAGCAGTTAACTCCCCACGAGCGAACGGTTAACCTTGCAGCAACAAACAATTGATGGCGACAAAACTTCTGTGCAAAGCCTTTGAAAAACTATACAAAGGCTTTGAACATGTGTACAAAAGCTTTGGATAACTGTGCAAAGGCTTTGGATAACGGCTCGAAGGCGTGTTACGGATAATGAGAATAGGGGTCGTGCGGAAAAACAGAGGGCGAACTTTTTGTTTTTATTGGGGATTACATTATCTTTGCAGGGTAATAACCCATTGTATAACCCTTTAATGACAAACTCTTATGAAAAAAAACGTCCGTTCAGCACTACTTATTGCACTGTTGTTCAGTCCGATGAGTATGCTTCAGGCCCAGGTAGAGAATCCTCCCGCAGAGGCCCGACAACCACTCACCATCTGGTTTGACACCCCCACGACACTCCAAGGCGCCCTGCCCTGGTACCACGGCAAGCAGGAACTCTGGCAGGCCGGAGCCAGACACATTGACGAAAACGCCTGGGGAGCCAACGATGCCACGGAATGGGAGAAGGTATCCCTGCCCATCGGCAACGGCAACCTGGGAGCCAACATCATGGGCTCCATCGAGGCCGAACGCATCACCTTCAACGAGAAAAGCCTCTGGCGCGGAGGACCCAATACCGCCAAGGGGCCTGACTACTACTGGAATGTCAATAAGGAGTCGGCTCACCTGCTCCCGGAGATCCGTCAGGCCTTTACCGACGGCGACCTCAAGAAGGCCGACCGGCTGGTGCGCAAGAACTTCAACAGCACCGTCTCCTACCAGCTCGACGAGCAACCCTACCGCTTCGGAAACTACACCACAATGGGTGAGTTCTATGTGGAGACCGGCCTGAGCGCCATCGGCACTACCCACTACCGCCGTGCCCTCTCGCTCGACTCGGCCCTCGCCACGGTGGAATTCATGAAGGAGAAGGTACACTACCGCCGCCAATACTTCATCTCCTACCCCCACAACGTGATGGTGATGCGCTTCTCGGCTGACCAGCCGGGCAAGCAGAACCTCACCTTCAGCTACGCCCCCAACCCCGACGGTAAAGGCTCGATGAAGGCCGATGGCAACGCCTCCCTCTGCTACGAGGCACGCCTCAACAACAACCAGATGGCCTACACGGTACGCATCACGGCCCTGCCTAAGGGAGGAGCGGTGCGCAACGATGGCCAGCGGCTCATCGTGGAGAAGGCCGACGAGGTGCTCTTCCTCATCACGGCCGATACCGACTACAAGATTAACTTTGACCCCGACTACAGCGACCCGCGTACCTACGTAGGCGTGGACCCCTCGGCCACCACGGCCCAATGGATGAACGAGGCTCGCGAACTGGGCTACGAACGCCTGCTGCAAGACCATCTGGCTGACTACCAGCCCCTCTTCCAGCGCGTGAAGCTGGCCCTCAACCCCGCAGCCGAAGTGAAGGATATCCCCACCCCACAGCGCCTGAGAAACTACCGCAAAGGGCAGGCCGACTACTATCTGGAGACGCTCTACTACCAGTTTGGCCGCTACCTGCTCATCGCCTCCAGCCGCCCGGGCAACCTGCCTGCCAACCTGCAAGGCATCTGGGCCAACCAGGTGGATGGTCCCTGGCACGTGGATTACCACAACAACATCAACCTGCAGATGAACTACTGGCCCGCCTGCAGCACGGGTCTGAGCGAGTGCGTATGGCCGCTCATCGACTTTATCCGCACGCTGCAGAAGCCGGGAGAACGCACCGCCAAGGCCTACTTCGGCGCACGGGGCTGGACCGCCTCCATCTCGGGCAACATCTTCGGCTTCACCACCCCGCTGAGAGACGAGGACATGTCCTGGAACTTCAACCCCATGGCCGGTCCGTGGCTTGCCACCCACCTGTGGGAGTACTACGACTACACACGCGACCTGAAGTTCCTGCGTGAGACGGCCTATCCGCTTATCCGCGAGAGTGCCCTCTTCACCGTGGATTACCTCTGGCACCGCCCCGACGGCAGCTATACCGCTGCCCCCTCCACCTCGCCCGAACACGGTCCCATCGACCAGGGAGCCACCTTCGTACATGCCGTAGTACGCGACATCCTCGGCGCAGCCATCGAGGCCTCACGCCTGCTGAAGTGCGATGCCAAGGAGCGCAAGCAATGGGAAGAGGTGCTGGCCCATCTCGTACCTTACACCATCGGTCGCTACGGCCAACTGATGGAGTGGAGCCGCGACATCGACGACCCCGACGACCACCATCGCCACGTCAACCACCTCTACGGACTGCACCCGGGCAACACCATCTCACCCATCACCACCCCCGAGCTGGCACAGGCCTCACGCGTCGTGCTCGAGCATCGCGGCGATGGCGCTACGGGCTGGAGCATGGGCTGGAAGCTCAACCAATGGGCCCGTCTGCACGATGGCAACCATGCCTACATGCTCTACGGCAACCTGCTGAAGAACGGCACGGTAGATAACCTCTGGGACACGCACCCACCCTTCCAGATTGACGGCAACTTTGGCGGCACGGCCGGTGTGACGGAGATGCTGCTGCAGAGCCATGCCGGATTCATCCACCTGCTCCCCTCCCTGCCCGATGCCTGGAGCGAAGGCTCCGTAAGCGGCCTGGAGGCACGCGGCAACTTCTGCCTCGACCTGCAATGGGCTGAAGGCCAGCTGCGCGAAGTGAAGGTCACCTCCCGCAAGGGCGGCAAGTGCATCCTCCGCTACGGCGAGCAGCAACTCACCCTGCAAACCCGCGCGGGCCAGAGCTACCGCATCCTCTACACCGACGGCAAGCTCGTAAAGGGATAAATCAAGAGAGTCATCATAAAACGACACTCTTTCAAGAAAATAATCCTTATAACAGCTCTATATTAAACTATTATTCGTATATTTGCGGCATAAAAGTTTAATATAGAACTGTTATGGATGATATTTACATGCTTTCAGATGCCATAATCCTTCGTAGGATAGGTAATCACTTAAAAAAAGTTAGGCTAAAACAGAATATCACTCAGCAGAGTCTTGCAGATGCTGCTGGGCTGTCACTTTCCTCTCTGAAGAAGATGGAAAAAGGGGACATTAAATCCTTCGATTCTTTTTTGAGAGTGTTACGCACCTTGGGTAAACTCGATGTACTACAGACATTGGTAGATGAAGAACAGCTGAGCCCGAGCGAATACTATGAACTAGTACAATCCAATGCGGGCAGGCATCAACGCCAACGGGCAGTAGGACAACTTAAGCAAACAAGCAGGGAGGAATCAGCATGGTAGATGTTGCAAAAGTCAAGATGTTTGGCAAGTCAATCGGCACATTCAGTTGGGATGACAGGTATGGGGTAGCCCGATTTGAGTATGATCATAGTTTCATTGGTAGCGCATTAGAACCTTCGCCGTTGATGATGCCTGTCAGAGCAGGCCGAGTTTATTCCTTTGGCAATTTGGGTAGAGATACTTTTCAAGGCTTGCCTGGCATGCTAGCCGACTCCCTCCCTGATACGTATGGACGAGTCCTGTTTGAAAAGTGGTTGGCCCTGACGGGACGTACTAGTGGCAACCCTATTGAGTCATTGTGTTTTCTCGGCAAACGCTGTATGGGAGCATTGGAGTTTGAACCTGCTACTGATATAACATACAATCCAAATATTAAGATTGAGATTGACAAATTGGTAGAAGTAGCTAAAGAAGCTCTTGATGAGAAGTCAACTTTTGCTACAAATCTAGAAGATGATAAGAAGGCTGCTATTGCGGAGATTCTGCGCCTTGGCACCTCTGCTGGTGGTCAACGCGCTAAAGCTATCATCGCTTACAATAAACAGACAGGAGAAGTACGTTCTGGTCAAGTGGAGGCGCCTATTGGCTTTGATTATTACCTCATCAAACTTGACGGGGTCTCTGCGAATGCTGGATTCAGAGAGACGGAAAACTATGGACGCTTAGAATACTCGTTCTATAAGTTAGCTCAAGCCTGTGGCATAGAGATGTCAACATGTTCACTAGTAGAGGAAAATGGACGAGCCCATTTCCTTACCAAACGGTTCGACAGAAAAGAAGGTAAGAAAATACACATGCAGACGCTCTGTGGTATTGCACACTTTGATTATCGCTTGCATAGAGCCTATTCGTACGAACAGGCCTTCAACGTGATGCGGGCATTACGTTTACCCTACTCAGAAGCCAAACAAATGTTTCGCAGAATAGTGTTCAACGTCGTGATTCGAAATCAAGATGATCACACCAAGAACATTTCTTTCCTGATGGAAGAGGATGGGAAGTGGCATCTTTCTCCTGCATACGATATGGGATATGCGTATAACCCGAATGGTGGTTGGACGGCTACACACCAAATGTCTATTCAGGAAAAATTTGAGGATATTACACGAAATGATTTGTTGGCGTTCGCTTCTCAAAACAACATCAAGGATGCGACAATCGTTATTGATGAAATATGTGAAGCAGCCTCACATTGGGGCGATATAGCCAAAGATTGCGGCGTTCCACCAACCATGATTAACGCTATTATTCCCAATATGATGCTGAAAATCTAGTCTTCTATTATTCATCGACAAACAGAGTACTATCATTCATAAAGGTTCTATATTAAGCTATTACGCATTATATACACTAATAACAGCTTAATTTGAATCTCTTATTATCAACACTCCATGAACCATATTGCAATAGAACTTGTTTTTGAAAGTAAAAACAATAGCGGGCTGCCTTCTTTACGAGGGCAGCCCGTTTTGTTTTCCCGATGTGGGAGATTCGTTTAGTTCACAGAGGTCGGACCCTGGCCGGCAACCTGCGGCCATCCTGGGTTCTGATAGATATTGGAAGTCGTCAAGTCGGTCTGGTCACCCGTAGCCGTCTGACGGAATACATTCTGCGGAATGGGGCTCAGGTAGTGAGCCGGCGTGAACTTGTAGCCGTCAAACACGTTGTTGTTCTTTTTGGATACCTGGTAGGGACGGATATAGACACCGCTGATAGCTTGGTCAGAGATGTTACCCGTACCACCTTCTACATCCACCTTCACAAGGTCTTCACCCGTTGAGCTAAGCATGGTGTTCTCATAGATAGAGCCCCAGAAACGCAGACCTTCAATGTGGTAACCGTTCACCTGGTCGCAAGCTCTCCAGCGCTTCAGGTCATTCCAACGCATGCCTTCTCCGATGAACTCGTTGCGGCGTTCGCGACGGATGTTATAGAGGGTAGGATCAACCAACTGGCCCTTCGAGTAGGCGCCGAAGTCCCACTTAGCCTCTTCGTTCATGTCGGTAGCTGCGATGGTCTTCTCAAAGTCGGGATCCACCTTAGCACGTACACGGAGTGCATGCCAGTAGCTGGCTGCGGTAGCGTCAATGCTTCCATTCTTCTCGTAGCAAGCCTCCATGTAGTTCAGCAGAGCTTCAGTGCCACGGAATACGATGCTGCCCGAAATGCCTTTTTGGTGATAGGCCTCCATGGTGGGATCGTAGTGCTTACCCTTCTTGATAGCATAACCTGTCATCATCTTGGTCTCTTCTGCGCCACGTACCATCCAGGTGGGATCGAACAGGGATTCTTCGCCGGCAAAGGTGTAGAATTCCACGTCGCCATCCTTCTTGGTGAACTGCCAGATACGTGAGTCGCGGTCCTGCAGGGTCTTCTTGATGCCCTCTTTCTCCCATTCGGGGTCATAGCCCGAACCAGCGGCATAGATGGGCAGACCGTTGCGCATCAGGAAGGAGTTCACCAGGCCTCGAGTCCAACCCGTACCGCCACCATTGCGGATGAGCTGCATCTGGATGTTGTGCGTCACGCCCTGCTCCTCATTATAGGCACGCCACATCAAGATTTCGTCGTACTTCTCCATATCCGCATCACAGAACATGGCATAATAGGGGTTGAGAACATTCAGGTTGACATCGTATCCCTCCTTGGTGTCGGTATTTTCAGCCAGGTTGTTCACCAGCTTGTCGCCAATGACCTTGGACGAAGTCATACATTCGGTCAGGAAGTAGTTGATTTCGGTGTCGATGTTGAAGCCATCCAGATCAGCGCTGTTACCGGGCCATCCGGAACCACCAGGAACGAAAGCTGTGCCCTTGTGGTGCTTCAGCCAC
The DNA here is from genome assembly GCA_945831575.1 of uncultured Mediterranea sp. GTDB lineage: Bacteria > Bacteroidota > Bacteroidia > Bacteroidales > Bacteroidaceae > Bacteroides. The sequence goes on along the minus strand of CAMACX010000014.1, from coordinate 25,707 downwards.
GTACCCTCAAACAGGGCCACGCGTGAGCGGAGCAGGTAAGCAGCATCACGGCTGATGCGGTTCTTACCACCCGGAGGAGTCTCTAGCAGATATTCCAGGGCCTTGTCAATCTGTCCAAGGATGAAGCGGGCCACCTTGTGGCGAGGCTGACGCTTCGAAGCTTCAATCAGCACTTCCTTGTCATCGGGCAAAGCCTGTTCAATGATAGGACAGTCGCCAATGGTTACCAACTTATCGAAGTAGTTGTAGGCACGAATCAGGTAAGCTTCACCGATATAATGGCGGATATTAGCCTCGTTACCCGTGATGGCGCCACTCTCATACTTAGGCAGTACCTGATCGAGGAAATAGTTAATCTGACGGATGCGGGTAAAGTTCCAGGAATCGCTCGATGAAGAGCCCACATTCTGCGGCACCTGCCATACACCGGGCTGCCAGAAACTGGAAGCGCTCATAGCGGCTTGGTTATCAGTACCGTTGTCATAACCGAATACGCTGATGCCGTAGCTACCGGGAGCGATACTGGTAAAGGTATATTGATTGATCACATAAGCGGACAAGTCGGCCTCGGAGGTAAAGTATGAGCCGGGGGTGATGTCCGACTGCGGCACTCTGTCAAGGAAGTCGTTGCATGCGGTCATACCCACCACAGCAACGCCCATGGCCATATATTGGAAAATCTTATTCTTCATAATCGTAGAATATATATTTATGGTGATTAGATATTATAATGTAACACTTACACCGAACGAGATGTTCTTGGTCAACGGATAGGTCTTGCCGAGACCCCAGCTGTCGGAAGCGTCGATGATTTCAGGATCGCCAAGGCCGGTGAAGCTGGTGATGGTGAAGAGGTTCTCAGCCGAGAAGAAGAAGCGGAGGTTCTCCACATAGAACTTCTGGGTAATGTTGCGCGGCAGGGTGTAACCCAGGGTTACGTTCTTCAGACGGCAGTAAGCTGCATTCTGCAGGTAGCGAGTCTGGGTCTTGTTGTTACGTCCACCGTTCCAGTTGGCACGGGGGTAGTAGCTGTCCAAATTGAGGCCAAGCGGGCTGTTGGGATCGTCGCGGAAGTAGTCGAGGTGCTCGGTGAAGCCCGCAGCCTGCCACTTACCGATACCGCATGCGCCCCAGAATACGGCGTCGCCCGAACCGGGAGCGTAGTCACGCTTCATAGTGCCCTGGAAGAAGACCTTCAGATCGAAGCCCTTCCATGCGCCAGTCAGGTTCAGACCGAAGTTGTAACGCGGCGTGCTGTTACCGATGATGCGGCGGTCGCCCGGTTTGTCGGCAGTATTCTCGCCGGTGTTCACCTTACCGTCGCCATCCAGGTCGGCATACATGATATCGCCGGCACCCCAGTTGCTACCCAAAGCGCTCTGATTTACCTTGGCCAGATGTTGATCCATCTCTTCCTGTGTCTTGGCAATACCGATGGTGGTGTAGCCCCAGATGTCGCCCAGGTAAGCACCGCCATAGTAGTCGCCCAGCTTGCGTGCAGGGTTGGGGTACTTATTGATCTTCACGCGGCTGTCAGTCAAGGTGAAGGTTACGCCATAGTCAAAGTCGCGGATCTTGTCGCGCCAGCTGACCATCAAGTCAAAACCCTTTGAGGTCATATCCAGGTTGTTCACCTTCGGAGCAGAGGTACCCAGTACGGCGGGAAGCTCAGGAGCAGGACCTACCATGTCGAGTGTCTTGCGGCTGAAGATTTCGAAGGTACCGGTCAGACGGTTGTTGAAGGCACCCCAGTCGAGACCGAAGTTCAGCGTCTGCGTCTTTTCCCAAGTCAGCGACGAAGAGACGAGGGCAGGCTGGCTGGCTACGTTGGGCTTCTTGCCGTTGACCAGCCAGTTACCACCCATGTTTGAGTAACCGATGGTGGGATAGAAGGGATACCAGTTGGTGGTGTTCTGGTTACCCAGTTCACCCCAAGAAACGCGAAGCTTCAACGAGTTGACATACTTTTCCAGCGATTTCCAGAAGTTTTCGTGGGCAATATTCCAACCCAAAGAGAATGAAGGCGACCAGTGCCAGCGCTGATCCTTGAGGAAGCGTGACGTACCGTCGTAACGCAGGTTACCTTCAAAGAGGTACTTACCCTTATAGTCGTAGTTGATACGGCCAAACATACCCATGGTGGACCAACTGTCGTACTTACCACCTACCTTGGGGTTCTTCGACGTGGTGTTAAGCGTGGGCAGACCAGCGGCGATGGTGTATTGCTCAGCCGAAATCCAGCGTTGGTTCAACAGTTCGCTCTGGTAACCGGCCATCACCTTGAAGTTGTGCTCCTCATTCAGGTTGAAGCTGTATTCTGCATAGATGTTGGGGTTGAAGTAGTTGCTCTTGTAAGCATACTCATAGACGGCATCGTTCGGGTTGTTGAAGACGAACGGATTGTTGTCAGCATCATAACCGTACGTGGTGAGCCAATCCTTATGATCCATGGTGTGGTTGACGCGGTAGTTCATCTCTGCGTTCACTACGAGGCCCTTGAGGGGAGTAAGACGAACGGAGAACTGATGGGCCTGCACGTCCTTCTGCGACTTGTAGGTACCACCGTTGATCAGGTCACCCGGGTTAGAACCCGTTACTACGAAGTTGCCGTTGGGGTCATAGATGGGGATGATAGGCCAGTAGCGGCACAAGTTGTGGTAGTAGAGTCCATCCATCATGGTCGGAGCGGTATAATCGGTACGTGAGAAGCGGGTGTTGTAGGTAAACTTGATCCAGGAAGCTATCTGTGCATCAATCTTACCGGTGATGGTATAGCGGTCCTGCGTATCTTCACCATACTTCAGCAGACCCTCGCGGCCCAGGTAGTTGGCCGAGAAGTAGTACTGCAGCTTTTCGTTACCGCCCGTGGCGCTAACGGTGTGCTCCTGAGAGAAGCCCGTGTCAAACGATGACTTCAGCCAGTCGCGGTTGGCAATAGGCAGCAGGTCGTTGGCATCCCAGATTTCCCAGCGGCCCTTGTCATTTCTAAACATGGTCTGCATCGTGGGGTCACTCTGAGCGGCCTTGATCTGTCCCAGCTTGGTATCGGTAAACCAGATACCCGAACCGGCATTCACACTGGCGTCGTTCATGTAGAGTGCCCAGTTGTAAGAATCCAGCTGGTCAGGCATGTTCTGCGGAGAGCTGAAGCGGAAGTTGTTGTTGTAGTTCACTACAGTCTTTCCAGCCTTACCACTCTTGGTCGTAACCAGAATCACACCACCGGCTGCACGCGAACCGTAAATTGAAGCCGAGGCGGCATCCTTCAGCACGGAGATGTTGTCAATATCCTGCGGGTTCACGGCGTTCAGGTCGCCCTCCATACCGTCAATCAGCACCAAGGGGCTAACTGATGAGCCCGAACCGATAGTACCCGTACCGCGGATGTTGAATTTAGCTGTTGAGTTCAAGGCACCACCGCCCGAACCAATCGAGAAGTTCATACCGGGTATCATACCCTGCATGGCATCCACTACTGAGTTAACTGGACGCGAAGCAATCACGTCATTACCCAGCGTAGCAACGGCACCAGTCAGATTGGCTTTCTTCTGCGTACCGAAACCCACAACGACTACCTCGTTGAGCATCTGAGTGTCTTCCTGAAGGGTAACCTTGATGGGTCCACCTTTCCAGGTAATCTCCTCAGTCTTGTAACCCACGAAAGAGATTTGAAGCACATCGCCCGACTTCACGCCGTCGATTGAAAAATTACCATCGATGTCGGTTATACCACCGATGGTGCCTCCTTTTACCATAACTGCGGCTCCGATGACTGGCTCACCCAGCGCGTCGATAACCACACCTGTGCATTTGTTGACTTGCTGTACAACATGTGTACTGCCGAAAACAGGGGTTGCCAGCGGGAGTCCTACCGGAGCAGAACATACCATGAGCAACCCTAGCCGAATGAAATAACTGCTTGTCTTCATAGCGCTAAAATTAATAACAAAGTTAAAAAATTAAATGCGTTTTTATCGTTGGAGGCAAAAGTAGATAATTTTAAGGAAAGAGAGCCAAAGATTTCCTTAAATTTGTTTAATCAGAGACAAATTCCCACTATGAAGAACCTGAAAGGGACGAATATCGTACAAATAGACATGCAGAAATGACAATTAGACCATTTTTTAAGGAATGAAATGGGATATAAAAGAACGAAAGCAGGATATATCAGAATAAGCCCAACACCTGTTTATCCTATCAACAATTTTTGAAGGGCGTGCATCAAGACTCATCTCGAAGGCATCTCGAGACCATCTCGAAGGGCTGTAATGCCCCTCCAATCCGAGAATGTAAAGAAACATCCCCAGAGGAGGTCTTCCCACTGGCCAACGGTACTCTATATAATAATATAATAGGTGAGATGACGCAACAAAAATAGAGATTATATTGTCCATAGACCACAAAATTGCACCTCCGCTACGGGATGAAAGAGAGATTTTGAGAGAAAAGTGCGGATTTCTGGGGCGGAAATGTTGCAGGTGCGAAAAAATGCCCTAACTTTGCATAACCGTTAACAACAGATAGTGACTATGGATACCAACAAAATTGTAGGCGAGAAAATCAAATCGCTGCGCGAAGAGAAAGGACTCTCGCGCGAAGAACTGGCCCGCCAGTCGGGCATCGGCATCGAACAGATAGAGCGTATCGAGAGCAACATCGACCTGCCCTCGCTGGCTCCGCTCATCAAGATTGCCCGCGTGCTGGGCGTGCGTCTGGGCACCTTCCTTGATGAGGAGGAGGAGAAAGGCCCCGTGGTGTGCCGCAAGGACGAGAGCCTCAACAGCATCGAGTTCTCCAACAACGCCATTCAGAGCCGCAAGCACATGATCTACCACTCCCTGTCGCGCTCGAAGGCCGACCGCCACATGGAGCCCTTCATCATCGACGTGATGCCGACCGACGATACCGACTTCGTGCTCTCCACCCATGAGGGACAGGAGTTTATCCTCGTGATGGAAGGCACCATGGAGATTACCCACGGACGCAACAACTACATCCTCAACGAGGGGGACAGCATCTACTACGACTCCATCGTACCTCACCACGTACATGGCTACAAGGGGCAGGCCGCCAAAATCCTGGCCGTAATCTATACCCCCATCTGACACAAGCCGGGCAGGGGGCGGACCTGTGCGTCTGCCCCCTGCAATTCAGGGAGTGCATGTACATGCCCCTGCATCTGCAGAAGCATCCTGTAGGTCCCTAGAGCCGGGGATAGGTCATGTTCTGCTCGGTCATCTGCTCAAGCACCTCGTGGAGGTACTTGGCGCTCTCCCAGCGTGCCATGGGCAGGTCATGGAGCAGGTAGTTGCCGCAATCCTGTGGAGCGGCTCCAGGCACTTCGCCCTCAAACTCGGCCACGAAGCGGAACGTGCGCTTCATCAAGTCGAGGATGTCGGCGGGTTGCAGCCGTCCACGCATGAGGAGGTAGTTGCCCGTGAGGCAACCCATAGGTCCCCAATAGATGATGCGGTCCTTCCACTCGGGGTCGTTGCGCAAGTAGGTGGCAGCCAGATGCTCAATGGTATGCAGGGCACCCTGCCCCAGCGCGGGTTCGCGGTTGGGCTCCTTCATGCGGATGTCAAATGTGGTGATAGTCTCACCATTTACCTCATCCTGCCGCGACACGTAGATGCCACGCAGCAGATGAATGTGGTCGATTGTAAAACTTGGTATTTTTTCCATATTTTGTTTTTGAGTCAGTTCTTCTTTCTTTTTTAAAATTACTAAAGAGCGTTGAGGTAGGCCCAGGTGGTGTGGAAGGAACGGTCGGCCATGGTCTTCCAGAAGTCGAGGTACTGGGCGAAGTTCTCTTCATGGGCTCCCGGGGTGTCGCTGATGATGCGGAAGCTGATGAAGGGCACGCGGCGCAGGTAGCAGGTATGCGCTAGGGCTGCCGACTCCATATCTACGGCCAAGGCCTCGGGAAAACGGCCCTTGATGGTCTGCAACTCGTCGCGGTTGCTGATAAACTGGTCACCCGTGCAGATGAGTCCACCATGTACGCGACTCTCCAGTTTGCCTCCTTCGTTGAGATGAAGGGCCACATCCAGCAGCCGTTGGTCGGCTTCAAAATAGAGCGGAAGGCCCTGAATCTGTCCATAGGCATTACCGTCACCACACCACACATCGTGATAGGCCAGACGACTGGAAGCCACCACATCCGTCACCTGAAGAACCGGGTCAATACCACCGGCCACGCCCGTGCTAATCAAGGCTTTGATATCAAATAGATCAATAAGGGCAGCTGCCCCAAGGGCGGCATTGACCTTTCCGATGCCACTCTGTGCAAGTACCACCTCATTCCGTCCGATGCGTCCGGTCACGAACGAGAGTCGTCCACGCCCCATCACATTCTTCTCCTGCAGTCGGGCCGCCAACTGGTCGTGCTCACTCTGCATCGCGCTAATAATTCCAATCATAAAGAAATAAGTAAAATTCGGCTGCAAAGCTACAAATTCTACAATAAATACGCAAACATCGCTGCATATTCCATTTTAAATCACTACTTTTGCAGCCGCTCATAACATATAACATCAAAGAAGAACAGAAACATGATACGAAGATTTATTCCGGATATTGTCGTTATTGCGGCCTTTGCCGTGTTGTCATTCGCCTACTTCTTTCCTGCCGACGTGGAGCAACGCGTGCTCTTCCAGCACGACACCGCCGCCGGTGTAGGACTGGGACAGGAGGCCAAGGAGTACAAGGAACGGACGGGTGAGACCACCCGCTGGACCAACGCGGTCTTTGGCGGTATGCCGACCTACCAGATTGCCCCTTCCTACGACTCCACACGTCCCCTGACGTGGGTGCAGAAGGCCTATCGCCTCTTCCTGCCGGAGTATGTCTATCTGCTCTTCATCTTGATGCTGGGCTTCTATATCCTGCTGCGTGCCTTCGGGCTGCCGGCCTGGTATGCCGGACTGGGCGGCCTGCTCTGGGCCTTCTCCAGCTACTTCTGCATCCTTATCTCGGCCGGACACATCTGGAAGTTTATCACCTTGGCCTACGTACCGCCCACCATCGCCGGACTGGTACTGGCCTACCGCGGACGGCTGCTCTGGGGCGGTGTGGTGACAGCCCTCTTCACCGCCATGCAGATAGCCAGCAACCACCTGCAGATGAGCTACTACTTTGGCTTTGTGATGCTCTTCGTGGTGGCAGCCTACCTGGTGGAGGCAAAGCGCAACCATACGATGCCGCAATTCCTGCGCGCCACAGCCGTGGTCGTGGTAGCGGGTCTAGTGGGTGTATGCATCAACCTGAGCAACCTCTACCATACCTACAGCTACAGCAAGGAGAGTATGCGTGGACGGAGCGAGCTGGTGCAGCAACAGGCTGCCCCGGGGGCGCAACAGACCGATGGCACTACCGGCGGACTGAGCCGCAGCTACATCACCCAATGGAGCTACGGCATCGGCGAGACCTGGACGCTCCTGGTACCCAACTACAAGGGAGGCTCATCGAGCCACGCCCTGACCGAGAGCCCCACGGCCATGGCCAAGGCTAATCCTGCCTACGCCCAATGGGGCATCTACCAGATGGGACAGTACTTCGGCGAGCAACCGGGTACTTCGGGACCCGTCTATGTGGGAGCCTTCGTGCTGCTGCTCTTCGTGATGGGCTGCTTCCTCATCAAGGGCCCGATGAAGTGGGCCCTCGTGGGAGCCACCCTCTTCTCCATCCTGCTGTCATGGGGCAAGAACTTCATGCCCCTGACCGACTTCTTCATCGACTATGTGCCGATGTACAACAAATTTCGCGCCGTGTCGAGCATCCTCGTGATTGCCGAATTCACCATCCCCCTGCTGGCCATCCTCACCGTGAAAAGAGTGCTCGATGAGCCGCAGCTGCTCAAGCAGAACCGTAAGGCCCTCTATGCTGGCTTGGGCGTAGCCGCCGTGGCTCTGCTGCTGAGCATCGCCCCGGGCCTGCTAGGCAACAGCTACGTGCCCTCGGGAGAGATGCAGATGCTGCAGAAGGCCGTGGAGCAACAGCAGATCAGCTCCGGCGACATGGCCGGTATCGTGGCCTCGCTCAGCGACATGCGTGCGGCCCTGGTAAGCAGCGATGCCCTGCGCAGCTTCATCATCTGCGCCATTGGCCTCGGACTGCTCTGGCTCTACAGCGCCGGCAAGCTACGCACCCAGCTCACCCTGGGCGGACTGGCCCTGCTTTGCCTGGTGGACCTCTGGGGGGTGAACAAGCGCTACCTCAATGATGAGCAGTTTATGACAAAAAGCGTGCGCACCGAGAGCTTCCAGAAGACACCGACCGATGAAGCCATCCTGGCAGACTCAGCCCTCGACTACCGCGTGCTCAACCTGGCCTCAAACACCTTCAACGAGAACAACACCTCCTACTGGCACAAGAGCATCGGAGGCTACCACCCCGCTAAACTGGGACGATACAACGAACTCATCAATCGCCACATCGACCCCGAGATGCAGGCGGCACAATATGCCATCTACCAGGCCAAGGGCGACATGGATAGCGTGAACTGTGCCCTCTTCCCGGTGCTCAATATGCTCAACACCCGCTACTTCATCCTGCCCATCGACCGCCAAGGCGGTACTGCCCCCCTGCGCAACCCTTATGCCTGCGGCAACGCCTGGTTTGTGGAGCAGGTACGCTACGTAGCCAACGCCAACGAAGAGCTGGATGCCCTCTCCGACTTCGACCCACTCTCAACGGCCGTGGCTGACCAACGCTTCAAGCAGTCCCTCCAAGAGGCCACCCTGCTGCACACCTCCCCTCAGGCCCGCATCACCCTGAAGAGCTACGCGCCCAACCACCTGGTCTATGAAGCTATCAACCCACACGACGGCGTAGCCCTCTTCTCTGAAATCTACTACCCCCACGGCTGGCAGGTGACCATCGATGGCCAACCCGCTACCCTGGCCCGTGCCAACTACGTGCTCCGTGCCCTCTACATCAAGGCCGGCAAACATACCGTGGAGATGCGCTTTGATCCGCAGAGCCTCCACACCACGGAAGGCATCGCCTATGCCGCCACAGGCCTTCTCTTAGTAGGCTTCTTGCTGGCTCTGGGTCTCGGCCTGCGCCGCAAGTGATTTTCCCTCCAAAAACACGACAAACTTTGTTTAATATTTCAAAAATTGTACTTATCTTTGTCGGCGAATAGCCAACACATTTAACATACAACAACACAGAACACCTGTTTATGAGAGGTAAGTTATTGACCATCAAGAAGAAATATTCCTATTTATCCTATGTTGCAGCCGCACTTCTGCTGGTTGCTACGATTGGCATGGTGGTCAATTGCCAGCATACGGCCAACTACCGTGTGCTGGTCATCCACTCATACGACAAGAATTTCCCCAACTATCCCGAGTTTAATCGCCTGATTGAGTCGGAGTTTCGTCGTCAGGGCGAGCCGGTCAACCTCTCCTTCCACTACCTGAACTGCGAGGGGCGCAACCACTCTGAGGAGGTGACCTTCATGAACAACCTGATTAAGAGCATCAAGCCGGGTGAAGAGCCCGACCTGATCATCCCCGTGGGCGACCAGGCCACCTACTCGCTCCTGGTCACGCACGACTCGCTGATACACCACACCCCCATCATGTTCCTCGGCGTGGAGTTCCCCAACAAGCTGCTCTACCGACGGTATGACAACCTAACCGGACTGACCGACTCGCTCCGGGTACTGGAAAACCTCAAGGTGGTGCGTGAGCTCATCGGCAAGCGCCACGTCTTCACCATGATGGAGCAGCGCGTGCTCGACAAGCGGATGCTGCAGGAGTGTAAGGAGCAGCTCGACAGCGTGCCCTACGTGCTCAACAACCTGGAGTGGAAGCACACCATGTGGACTACACGCAATACCCCCGACAGCATGCTCACCCTCACCTCACTCTCCATCCGGAGCGGACAGACCAACTCGGCCATGAAAGATGAGAATGAGGAGGTGCGCAACGCCCTGAGCGATGAGAACTTCTTCTTCATGATGCGCTCCGACCAGCCCTTCTACTACCTCCAGACGAAGACGGACGGCTTCTCCAACACCATGCTCAACTTCACCAACAAGGAGCAATTTACGGCCACCTACCACTACTTCGGCACGGACAAGGGCGGATTCGTAGCCGGCTACTTCTCACCAATGAAGTATCAGGCTGCCGACGGTGTAGCCACCGCCATCCGCATCCTGCGAGGCGAGAAGCCAGGCGACATCCCCGTACACAACAGCCGCAAGGGACACTTCATCGACTGGCAACGCTACAAGCATCTGGGCGTACCGATTGACTCCGTACCCCAGAAATACGAACTGGTACGGGCCGAGTTCCGCGACTTCCACCCCGACATGTACCTCTGGATATACAGCATCGTGGGCTTCGTGATAACCGCGGCCTTTGCCTACCTGATCTTCATCATCCTGCGCGAACAACGCCACAAGCGGGCCATCATCGAGCGTTCGCTAGAGGAGCGGAAGATGTTCAAGCTGGCCCTGCAGAACAGCAAGGCCTTCGCCTGGCAGCAACGGGGCGATGACATCATACTCGAAGAGGACTTCTGGCGCTATGCCGGACAGGAGCCGCACCTGATTCATACCAACGAATTCATGGCCTATATACATCCCGAGATGCGCAGCTCATACCGGGGTGTGCTGAAAAACATGAACCGTGGTGAAGAGGCCGTATGCGAGGTACTCTGCGACTTCAACGGCGACGGCCACTACGAGTGGTGGCAAATCAGGTCGAACAACCTGATGCCGGCGCATAATAATAATAATAATAATAATAATTTTGGACTTTTAATAAATATTGAGGGAATTAAACAACGCGAAGAGGAACTGATCAACGCACGCAAGATGGCCGAGCAGGCCGAACTGAAGGAGTCGTTCCTGGCCAACATGAGCCACGAGATCCGCACGCCACTCAACGCCATCGTAGGCTTTAGCAACATCCTGGCCACCCCGGGCATGGAACTCGAAGACGAAGAGAAAGAGGAGATGATGGAGACTATCAACAAGAACAACGACCTGCTGCTCAAGCTCATCAACGACGTACTCGACCTGTCGCGCATCGAGTCGGGCAACATCGTCATCTCCATGGAGCCATGCCCCGTAGATCGCGTGATGGACTACATCTACCAGAGCTACCGCGTACAAGCACCTAATCATCTGACCTTCAAGATGCTTCGTGGAGAACCCGGGCTCACCATCCGTGCTGATGAAGGACGTATCGAGCAGGTACTGACCAACTTCCTGACCAACGCGGCTAAGTTTACCGCCGAAGGTTATATCCACTTAGGTTGGAAGCATCATCCCGAAAAGCACCAAGTGGAGCTTTACGTAGAGGACTCGGGCATCGGACTCACCCCCGAACAGCAATTGATGATCTTCGACCGCTTCTACAAGGTCGATGAGTTCCGCCAAGGCACAGGCCTAGGTCTGAGTATCTGCAAGGTGATAGCCGCCAAGATGAAAGGCCGCATCACGGTAGAGTCTGCCCCCGGCCAAGGCAGCCGCTTCTCCCTCTGGCTCAGAACCGATTAATCATTTAAAATTCAAAGCGACACCTAGAGCCCTACACAAGTGCGTGAATAAAGCTTTTGCCCTTTCAGGGCGCAATGGTACTGCCTCTGAATACCCAGGGCGTTGCCCTGGGCTAGGGGCTTGTTGGGCTTTCAGCCCGTAGGTTGCCCTGAGCTAGGAGCTGGTGGGCTTTCAGCCCGTAGGGTTGCCCTGGGCTAGGAGCTGGTGGGCCTTCAGCCCGCAAGCTTCGGGTGGGATGATAATTATCACTCCAGAAATCTGATGAACCAAAAAAGAGCTGTTAGCTAAAGAAAGGAGCACCAAGAGGAAAATAAGTTTCCGGCCTCATCGGAGGGGCGTAAAGCGTAGAGGGGCAGAGAGGGCGTAAAAAAGCAAAAACTGTCTGAGCGAAGCGAGTTTTTTTGCTTTAGCCCGACGCCCCTCGGAGTAGCCCCGGAGGTGCAGCCGGCGGCTTTCTCTCTTTGCTTCTTTCTCTTTTGGCCGTGCAAAAGAGAAAGAAGAGGTAACTTTTAAAAAAAAGACAACCCTCAAGTAATAAGCGGACAGAAATAAGGAATCAGGAACAAGGCGAATCAGGAATTATCCAACATCAAAAATCAAAAAAAGCCTTTCTGATTCTCTTTAGGCCAAAAAGAGAATAACAAACCCCTCAGAATCCAACTTTTTTCTGTAATTTTGCACCGAGTTATGCGCCGGGCGCAAGAAACAGAAAAAAAACTAAAAACAGAAAAAAGATATGGAAAAACAATTCAAACGTACTACCGTGACGTCGGCCCTGCCCTACGCCAACGGTCCTGTACACATCGGCCACCTGGCCGGTGTCTATGTACCTGCCGACATCTATGTACGCTACCTCCGCCTGAAGAAGCAGGAGGTGGTCTTCATAGGCGGTAGCGACGAGCATGGCGTGCCCGTCACCATCCGTGCCCGCAAGGAGGGCATCACCACCCAGGAGGTGGTGGACCGCTACCACTCACTCATCAAGCGCTCCTTCGAGGAGTTTGGCATCTCGTTTGATGTCTATAGCCGTACCACGAGCAGCATCCATCACCAGTTTGCCTCCGACTTCTTCCGCAAGCTCTACGACGAGGGCAAGCTGGAGGAGATTACCGAGGAGCAATTCTGCGACGAAGTAACCGGCGAGTTCCTGACCGACCGCAACATCGTGGGTACCTGTCCGCGTTGTGGGGCCGAGGGAGCCTATGGCGACCAATGCGAGAAGTGTGGTGCCACCCTCTCACCCGAGGAGCTGATTAACCCCACCAACAAGAACAACCCGGGCCATGGCCTGGTAAAGCGCCCCACCAAGAACTGGTACCTCCCCCTGGGACAGTATCAAGAGTGGTTGCGCCAATGGATTCTGGAGGGGCACAAGGAGTGGCGGCCCAACGTCTATGGCCAATGCAAGTCGTGGCTCGACATGGACCTGCAACCCCGCGCCATGACGCGCGACCTGGACTGGGGTATTCCCGTGCCGGTGGAGGGTGCCGAGGGTAAGGTACTCTACGTATGGTTTGATGCCCCTATCGGCTACATCTCCAACACCAAGGAGCTCTGCGACGCACAGCCCGAACGCTGGGGCAGCTGGCAGAAGTGGTGGCAGGACCCTGAGACCCGGCTCATCCATTTCATCGGCAAAGACAACATCGTGTTCCATTGCCTCATCTTCCCCGTCATGATGAAGGCCCACGGCGACTACATCATGCCCGACAACGTACCCTCCAACGAGTTCCTCAACCTGGAGGGCGACAAAATCTCTACCTCGCGCAACTGGGCCGTATGGCTGCACGAGTACCTCCAGGACTTCCCCGGCAAGCAGGACGTGCTGCGCTATGTCCTCACGGCCAATGCCCCTGAGACCAAGGACAATGACTTCACTTGGAAGGACTTCCAGGCCCGCAACAACAACGAGCTGGTGGCTGTCTATGGCAACTTCGTCAACCGTGCCCTGCAGCTCACGAAGAAGTACTACAACGGCGTGGTGCCTGCCTGCGGCGAACTGACTGACTACGACCGCGAGACGCTCCGCGAATTTGCCGACGTCAAGCAGGAGGTGGAGAAGCTGCTCGATGTCTTCAAGTTCCGCGATGCACAGAAGGAGGCCATGAACCTGGCACGCATCGGCAACAAGTACCTGACCGACAGCGAGCCTTGGAAAGTCATCAAGACGGACCCCGAGCGCGTCAAGACCATCCTCTACATCGCCCTGCAGCTGGCCGCCAACCTGAGCATCGCCTTTGAGCCCTTCCTGCCCTTCAGCAGCGCTAAGCTCCGCAAGATGCTCAATATGAACGAGTTCGAATGGGATCAGCTAGGCAGTACCGACCTGCTCCCCGCCGGACATCAGCTGGCTGAGCCTGAACTGCTCTTCGAGAAGATTGAAGACGATGTCATCCAGGCACAGGTAGATAAGCTGCTTGCCACGAAGAAGGCCAACGAAGCAGCCGAGCATAAGGCCAACCCCATCAAGCCCACGATTACATTCGACGAGTTCGAGAAGCTCGACATCCGTGTAGGTACTGTGCTGGAGTGTCAGGCTGTGCCCAAGATGAAGAAGCTCTTGCAATTCAAGATAGCCGATGGCTTGGAGAACCGCACCATCGTGAGTGGTATAGCCCAGCACTACAAGCCCGAGGAGTTGGTAGGCAAGCAGGTACTCTTCATCGCCAATCTCGCTCCACGCCAGTTCAAGAACGGCTTGGTGAGTGAAGGCATGATCCTCTCAGCCGAGAACTTCGATGGCACGCTTGCCGTAACCAGCCTGCTTCGTGAAGTAGCCCCCGGAAGTGAGGTAAAGTAAACAACAAAAGCCTGTCAAGATGAACAGCAGACAACAGATACCAGGCGAGGGTGGCCCCTTACAGGCGCTCTGTGGAGCCCCCTCGCTCTACCTCTACCAAGTAGATGGAGCCAAAGCACAGCAGATTGGCCATCTGGCCGCAGGCATGGGTATCAAAGTACACGAAGTGACCCAAGCCGACTATCTGCAGCCGCTCGGCGTCCTCTTGGCTATCCCAGGCTTTGAGCGTACCCCCTTGCGCTACGGCGGTCCGTCGCTTCCCGATGAGATGATGCTGATGAGCGGTTTTGATGATACCCTGTTGAGCCGTTTCCTGACTGCCTACCGTCACGCCGGCATCTCACCCATCTACCTGAAGGCAGGAGTGACACCCCACAACATCTTCTGGACCTCCCTCCAGCTCCATCAGGAGTTACAGGAGGAGCACAGGTTGATGCAAGGGAAGTAATCGGTTTAGGGATTAGTGATTAGTGATTAATGATTCATGATTAGGGATTAGTGATTCATGAGTGAACTGAAAGAGAAGACTGCAAAAGGACTACTATGGGGAGGATTCAGCAATGGCCTGCAGCAATTGCTGAACCTCCTCTTTGGTATCTTCCTGGCCCGACTGCTCACGCCGGCCGACTATGGTATGGTGGGGATGCTCAGCATCTTCGTCATGGTGGCCAGCACACTCCAGGACAGCGGCTTCACCAACGCCCTGGCCAACAAGAAGGAGGTGAGCCACGCCGACTACAACGCCGTCTTCTGGTTCAGCACACTCATGGGACTACTGCTCTACCTGTTGCTCTTTCTCTCCGCTCCCCTCATCGCCGCCTTCTTCGGTAAGCCTGAACTGGAGCCACTCTCGCGGCTGCTCTTCCTGGGATTCCTCATCTCCAGCACGGGCACAGCCCACAACGCCGTCTTCTTCAAGCAATTGATGGTGAAGCAGAAAGCCCTGGCCCAGCTGATAGCTCTGGCCGTATCGGGCGTGACCGGCATCTCGCTGGCCCTCTGCGGTATGGCCTACTGGGGCATCGCCCTGCAGACTGTGACCTACATCGGGGTCTGCACAGGCCTCTACTGGTGCTTCTCCCCCTGGCGGCCCTCATGGAAGATAGACTTCCGTCCCCTCAAGCCCCTCTTTGCCTTCAGCAGCAAGCTGCTCCTGACCAACCTCTTCACGCAGATTAACAACAATCTCCTCTCCGCCCTGCTCGGCCATCTCTACACGGCCCGCGAAGTGGGCCACTACACTCAGGCCAACAAATGGACCACGATGGGCCATGTGCTCGTGGCCAACATGGTGAACGGCGTGGCCCAACCAGTATTTGCCCAGGTAGTAGATGACACGCCACGCCAACGGCAGGTGTTCCGCAAACTGCTACGCTTCACCTCGTTTGTCTCCTTCCCCGCCCTATTCGGATTGGCCCTGATTGCCCCAGAGCTTATCCACCTGGCCCTGACGGACAAGTGGTTGCCCTGCGTACCTCTGTTGCGCATCCTCTGCATCTGGAGTGCCTTCCTCCCCATCCAGCAGCTCTATTACAACCTCATCATCAGCCATAGGCAGTCTAACGTAGCTCTGGGCAATGCCGTCCTCATCGGCCTGCTCCAACTGCTGCTCATGTTCTTGGTCTATCCTTATGGTATCATCTGGATGGTGACAGCCAGCGTAGCCATCCACGTCAGTTCCCTGCTGCTGTGGCAACACTTTGCTCATCGGGCCATGGGTATCACCCTAAGCGAGGCGCTTCGGGATGTGCTGCCCTTTGCAGGTATCGCCCTAGGTGTCATGGGAGGAATCCACCTCCTCATGGAGTGGCTCCACCTCGCATCACTCCCTACCCTGCTGCTGAAGATACTCCTTGGTGCTACGCTCTACCTCGCTCTGATGGCCGCTAGCCGGGCCGTAGTACTGCGAGAAAGCCTACACTACTTGCTCAAAAAGAAGTGATTATAAGAAGAAGTGATTATAAAACAGCGAACAACTGATAAAGTAACCGTCATGAATACCCACACCTCCCCTGCAGCCCCCGCACTACGCGACCGCTATCGCACGCTGAACGAATCGTTCCGGCGCAAGCTGGTCTATCATGTAGGGATTGATGCCGGATTCTTTGCCGAATACAGCTACCTGATAGCGGCCATGCTGTGGTGCCTGCAGCACAAGATACGCTTCGTGCTCTATGCCGACGATGCCAACTTTGGCCACACATACGGCTGGCGGGACTACTTCGAGCCGTTCTGCGAGGAGGTACACGAACCATTCCACAGCCGCTACAACCGCCACCGCACCCCCTCGTGGCCACGCATCTTCCGCATGGTACGCCAGCAACGGAGCCTCAACCCCCTCAGATGGAAGCTGAAAAGCCTCTGGAGGGATGCCATAGGCCGTCTCATCGCCTGGCACACCTATGGAGAGCGAACCCTCCTCAATCATCACATCGACTTTGACCCCAAAGCCCCCATCTCCATCCCCGAACTGGGGATAGAGGGCGACTACCTGACGGCCTTCAATCGCATGACCGACATCGTCTGGCACCTACGCCCTGAGGTGAAAGCTGAGTGTCAACGCTTAAGCAAAGAGATAACCCTCCCGGAACACTATGTGGGGTGCCAGGTGAGGGGTGGAGACAAAGTCACCGAAGTCAATCTGCTCCCTCCCGCATGCTATATCCATACGCTGCGGCAGGTCGCTCCAGGAGTTCCCGTATTCCTGCTTACGGATGACTATCGGCTATACGAATCACTCCGCCAGATGGACCCTCACAGGAGTTGGTACACCCTCTGCCAGCCCGGAGAGCAGGGCTACGTGAACAGCACCTTCACCCGGCAACAGGGTGCGACCAAAGCAGAGCAGATGACCCGGTTTCTGGCCTCCATGGAGTTGTTGCTCCGCGCAGACCACTTCGTAGGGAGCATTACCACAGGACCTAGCCTCTTCGTGCTGAAGCGCCTCCACCCACATATCACCCTGATGGATTGCAGCCCTGGGCAGTTTGCCCAAGCCATCTGCCTGCCCATCGGCGCACGGGGAGCCATGGCCTCAGCCTTCTTGCAGCAAGAGGCAGTCAGCCAACAAGCAACCACACGGCCACCCCAAGCAGCCATGAAGCAGGAGCAACGACACTACACCCCTGAGGAGCTGCATCAACTGCACGGCGTACTCTACGAGATTCTGGAGCAGATAGTACGCATCTGCAAGAAGCACCAGATACCCTACTTCGTCATCGGAGGAACGGCCATCGGAGCACTCTACGACCAAGCCATTCTCCCCTGGGACGACGACGTGGACCTGGGCATGCTGCGCGAAGACTACAACCGGTTCCTGCAGATAGCTCCACAAGAGCTGGGTGACAGCTACTTCCTCTCCACCGTAGAGAGCGACCCCCACAGTCCCTACTACTTTGCCAAGGTGAAGAAGGAGCACACCTGCTTCACGGACCCCCTCTTCCCTGAGGTCAAGATGCACCCGGGCATCTTTGTGGATATCTTCCCCTTTGACCGCATCCCCGACAACAAGGTCCTGCGCCGGCTGCAACACGAAGCGGTGAAGTTTGTCAATTGCTGCCTGATGGGCAAAGAGGCGTGGCTCTGGCCCCACTTCGGTACCTGCCTGGTACCAAACCCCTCACGCCGTGGACGGCTGGCCTGCTTGCTCAACCGCCTCATCGACACCCTGCTGAGCAAGCGTTGCATCTACCGGATGATGGTGGCGCTACAAAGCGCCTTCAACAACCGCCATACCCTATATTATAATAATGTAATGACCGTGACCGACCGGATTACCGAGACACAGGTACACGACCTCATAGAGCTCCCCTTCGGCCCGCTCCACCTCACGGCCCCCCGCGAACTCGAAGCTTTCCTCCGGCACAACTACCCACGTCTCCATCGCTTCACCCCTGAAGAGGTGCAGCAACTCGTGAGCCACTACCCCGCCAAGCTCAGCTTTGATACCCGAATCATTAACCCCTCAACGACAGATAGCCATGACACCAGCTCAAGTTGACATCTCCGTACTCATCCTCTTCTTCAACCGCCCCGACCTGCTGAGCCGCGTCTTTGAGCAGGTGAAGAAAGCCCGGCCCGCACGCCTCTTCCTCTACCAAGATGGTCCACGGGGCGAACGCGACCTGCCCGGCATCATGGCCTGCCGCGAAGTGGTGGCCCAAATAGACTGGGAATGCGAGGTGTATCAGAACTACCAGGAGCGCAACTACGGCTGTGACCCCTCGGAGTACATGGCACAGAAGTGGGCCTTCTCGCTGAGCGACAAGTGCATCGTACTGGAAGATGACGACGTGCCCTCAGTCAGCTTCTTCCGCTTCTGCAAAGAGCTACTCGACCGCTACGAGCACGATGAGCGCGTACAGATGATTGCCGGATTCAACCACGAGGAGGTGACCCCGGACATTGCTGAAGACTACTTCTTCACCACCAACTGCTCCATCTGGGGATGGGCCAGCTGGCGGCGCGTCATCGACCGCTGGGACGAGCACTATACCTTCCTGGATGACCCGCAGGCCATGGGCCAACTGCAGCAGCTCATCAAGAGCCGCCGCTACCGCAACGACTTCATCACCATGTGCCGTAACCACCGCGACACAGGCAAAGCCTATTACGAGAGCATACTTCATGCCGCCCTGCTCTTCGGCTCTGGCCTCTGCATCGTACCAACACGCAACCTGATCAACAACCTAGGTGTCACCTCCGACTCCACCCACTTTGCCGGTTCGGTCTATACCCTGCCCCAAGGCTACCGTCGCATCTTTACGATGAAGCGCCACGAGCTGGAGTTTCCCCTGCGCCATCCCCACCACCTCATTGAGCATACTGCCTACAAGGAGCGTGTCTATCGTATCATGGCCTGGGGACACCCCTGGATCAAGATAGGACGCTCGATAGAAGAGCTGTTGCTCAACCTGCGCTACGGCAACTTCCACCTGATAGGTCAAGCCCTCAAAAACAGAATCAACAAATGGACCGGGCACCACACCCATCATTAACCGCTGCAAATCAACCTATTCACAACAAATCAAAGAATCAATACAGCATACATCATGAGAATATTGATTGTCAACACCTCCGAACGGACTGGAGGGGCCGCCGTTGCCGCTGGCCGGCTGGTGGAAGCACTTAAGAATCACGGCGTAAAAGCCAAGATGTTGGTACGCGACAAGCAGACTGACCGCATCTCGACCGTTGCCCTGGGTGGCGGATGGAGACAGCTGAGGAAATTCCTCTGGGAACGCCTTGTCATCTGGATGAACAGCCGCTTCAAGCGCGAACGGCTCTTCAGCGTCGATATAGCCAATGCCGGCAACGACATCACCCGTTTGCCTGAGTTTCAAGAAGCAGACCTCATCCATCTGCATTGGATCAACCAGGGGATGCTCTCGCTCAAGGTCATCCGCAAGATACTCGCCTCGGGCAAACCCGTGGTGTGGACCATGCACGACATGTGGCCCTGCACCGGCATCTGCCACCATGCCCGCACCTGCACGGCCTTCCACGAGGAGTGCGGCCACTGCCCCATGATCTATAGTGAGAAGCGGCATGACCTCTCCACCCGCATCTTCCGCAAGAAGCAACGCCTCTACGAGGCAGCGAGCATCCACTTCGTGACCTGTAGCCATTGGCTGGAGGGAATGGCCCGACAGAGTGCCCTGCTGGCCCATCAATCCGTGAGCGTCATCCCCAATCCGATACCCACCACCCTGTTTCACCCCATGAACAAGAAGGTGTGTCGTGATGCCCTGCAGCTGCCCACCGAGGGCAAACTGCTGCTCTTTGGTTCCGTCAAGCTGACTGACAAGCGCAAAGGGATAGACTACATGGTGGAGGCCTGCCAGCTCCTGGCTAAGCAGCACCCGGAGCTGAGAGAGACACTCAGTATCGTAGCCGTAGGCATGCATGCCGCCGAACTCCAAGCGCTAGTGCCCTTCAAGGTACACCAGATGGGCTACGTGAGAGAGGAACAACGGCTCGTGCAAATCTATAATGCCGCCGACCTCTACGTCATCCCCTCGCTCGACGAAAACCTGCCCAACACCATCATGGAGGCGATGGCGTGCGGCACGCCCTGCGTCGGGTTCCCCACGGGAGGCATCCCCGAGATGATTGACCATCTGCACAACGGCTACCTGACAGCCAGCCACGATGCCGGTCAGCTGGCCGAAGGCATCTATACCCTGCTCACCACCCCCCACTACGATGACCTGAGCAGGCAAGCTGTGGCCAAGGTCAACGCCAGTTACAGCGAATCGACCGTAGCCCACCAATACACCCAGCTCTATGCCCAACTCCTAAAGAAAACGCTATAACCCCATGCTTATGCATTACTAAATGCCCTACGCCATGCCTATACAATATAATCACATGACAATACATAATAATCACATGACAGCCACAGGCCGCCCAACGGCCCTCCAACCCAAGTTCAGCATCATCACCGTGTGCCGCAACGCCCAGCAGACCATCGAAGATACCCTGCAGAGCGTGATTACACAGGGGTATCACCACGTGGAGTACATCGTGATTGACGGCAACTCCACCGACGGTACCCTCTCCATCATCCGCCGCTACCAGGAGCACATAGCCCACGTGGTGAGCGAGCCGGACAAAGGGCTCTACGATGCGATGAACAAGGGACTGCGCCTGGCCACGGGCGACTACGTCTGCTTCCTCAATGCCGGCGACTGCTTCCACGAGGACGACACCCTGCTGCAGATTGTCCATCGCCTCCATGCCGCAGGACTGGAAGAGCTGCCCGATGTCATCTATGGTGAGACCGAGCTGGTGGATGGGGAGGGGCACTTCATAAGGATGCGACGCCTCTCCACGCCCGAGAGACTGACGTGGAAGAGTTTCCGCCACGGGATGTTGGTGTGCCATCAAGCCTTCTTCGCCAAGCGCACCCTGGCCCCTGCCTACGACACGAGCTACCGCTTCTCTGCCGACTTTGACTGGTGCATCCGCGTGATGAAGCAGTCGAAGCTGCTCTTCAACACCCACCTCACCCTGATAGACTACCTGAGCGAGGGTATGACCACACGCCACCAGCGCGCCTCGCTCAAGGAGCGTTTCCACATCATGTGCCACCACTACGGCTACTGTTCCACCCTCCTGATGCACGCCTGGTTCGTGGTGCGACTGATGCTGAAGAAATAATATGGCCATGCGCTGCGCATGGCCTGCTCCTGCAAGGTACCGACAGCGCCATCAAGGCTTCAGCATCTCGCGCAGCTGCTTCACCCCCTCCGATGCGCCGGAGCGTATCACGTGAATGGGGCGCATGGTGTGGGCATCGACCGGCTTAGGGTCAATCAGATAGACCTCACAATCCTGCGGGGCATAGTGCAGCAAGCCCGCAGCGGGATAGACGTTGAGGCTCGTACCGATAATCACCAGGATATCTGCCTTCTCCACATAGTCAATGGCCGTCTCTATCTCAGGCACCGCCTCGCCAAACCATACGATGAAGGGACGCAGCTGACTGCCATCGCCTGCCAGGTCGCCCATCTTCACCTCGTACTCCTCGGGCTTCAGTTCCTTGATGTAGCGTGGATTGTTGGGGTCGCGGCTGGAGCAGACCTTGGTCAGTTCGCCATGGAGGTGAATCACGTGACTGCTGCCAGCCCGCTCATGCAAGTTGTCCACATTCTGCGTCACCACGGTGACGTTGAACAGTTTCTCCAGCGCGGCCACTCCCCGGTGTCCCTCGTTAGGCTCCACCGTAAGCAGTTGCTTGCGTCGTTCGTTATAGAAATTGATGACCAGCTTCGGGTCACGCAGATACCCCTCGGGGGTAGCCACCGCCTCCACAGGGTACTTATCCCACAAGCCCCCTGCATCGCGAAACGTACTGATACCACTCTCGGCGCTCATACCGGCACCACTCAATACAACCAGATTCTTCATCATGTCAATCCTCCATAATAAAAATTAATATCTCAGCTATTAGAATACATGAGCTACCCTGCAAAAATACAGTTATTACCCGAAAGATGTTCAATCAGAAACCTATAATTTGCTGAAAAGGGCGATAAAAGCGTAAAAAAAGGAAAAATATGCAGTGAAGCTACTCTTATTCAAATAAAAAGGCGTAATTTTGCGCGCTAAAAAGACGAAAAGATATGGATAAATTCAGTTACGCCATCGGTCTTGGCATTGGCCAGAACCTGTTGAGCATGGGTGCCAAGGGCATCGCAGTAGAAGATTTTGCACAGGCAATCAGTGATGTATTGAACGGCAACCCCACGGCCATGAGCCACACCGAGGCTCGCGACATCGTAAATAAGTTCTTCGAAGAGATGGAGCAGCAGATGAATGCTGCCAACATCGAGAAGGGCAAGCAGTTCCTGGAAGAGAACAAGAAGCGCCCCGAGGTAGTGACCCTGCCCAGCGGCTTGCAGTATGAGGTAATCAAGGCAGGTGACCCCAGCGCCGTACGGGCCAAGGCTACCGACCGCGTGGAGTGCCACTACGAAGGCACGCTGATTGACGGCACCCTCTTTGACAGTAGCATCAAGCGCGGACAGCCCGCCACCTTTGGTGTCAACCAGGTCATCCCCGGCTGGGTAGAGGCCCTGCAGCTGATGCCCGAGGGAGCCAAGTGGAAGCTCTACATCCCCAGCGAACTGGCTTACGGAGCACGCGGAGCAGGCGAGATGATACCGCCCCACAGCACACTCATCTTCGAGGTAGAACTGCTGAAGGTGCTGAAGTAAGCCTCCCCCCTCCCCCAGTATTTGACAAAGCAGACAATAATTATCTTACAACAACTTATAATAATAGAAGAAAGCAATGAAAAAAGGTTCATTTATCCTGGCTATGGTCGTGGCAGTAGGTCTCTCTTCCTGCACCGCCCAGAGCCCGAAAGCCAATCTGGCTACCGATGTAGATTCACTCTCTTATGCCATCGGCATGGCTCGTACACAAGGTCTTGACCAGTACCTGGCACAGCAAGGCATCGACTCAACGCAGATGGCCCAGTTCCTCAAAGGCTTCTACGAAGGTGCCTCCAAGACTGGCGACAACGACAAGGCCTACATGGCCGGTATGCAGATTGGCCACATGGTCAGCACACAGTGGGTAGAAGGCTTCACCCGTCAGATCTTCGGCAACGACTCTACGCAGACGCTGAGCCGCGAGAACATGCTGGCCGGCTTCGTAGCCGGTGTATCCAAGGTCAAGGGTGCCATGACCGAGGAAGAGGCACAGCAGTACATGAACACGCAGATGGATGCCATCAAGGCAAAAGCCATCGCCGTGAAGTATGCCGACAACAAGGCCGCTTGCGAGAAGTTTCTGGCTGAGAACAAGGAGAAAGAGGGCGTAGTAACCCTGCCCAGCGGCTTGCAATACAAGATCATCACCGCCGGCAAGGGCGAGATTCCTGCCGACACGAGCCGTGTGAAGGTCAACTACCGCGGCACGCTGATTGACGGTACCGAGTTTGACAGCTCCTACAAGCGCAAGGAGCCCGCTACCTTCCGCGCCAACCAGGTCATCAAGGGTTGGACAGAGGCCCTCACCATGATGCCCGTAGGTTCGAAGTGGGAGCTCTACATCCCCAGCGAACTGGCTTACGGCACGCGTGAGACCGGTGGCGACATCAAGCCCTACTCAGCCCTCATCTTCGAGGTTGAGCTGCTCGAGATCGTCAAAGACACGAAGAAGAAGTAATCACAACACTACAACCACACACTGCCGTCTCCGGGACACCAATCCGAGGGGCGGCAGTGGCTTTTTTTATGCCGTAGAACATGATTTCGAGGTCTAAAGGCGACAAAAACACAACTTTTCAGCAAAAAAAGTCGCAAAAACATAGATAAAATAAAATAAAGAGCTATATTTGCTTACTTTTTGCCAACAAGTTGAACCAATATCAAAAAAGAATATGGAGAAAATTGACTCATTAGACCGGCAGATTCTGGAGATTATCTCTCAGAATGCCCGCATTCCGTTCAAGGATGTAGCCGCAGATTGTGGTGTATCGCGTGCTGCCATCCACCAGCGCGTACAGCGCCTTATCGACCTGGGCGTCATCATCGGTTCAGGCTATGTCGTCAATCCCAAGTCGCTGGGTTACCGCACCTGCACCTATGTAGGAATCAAGCTGGAGAAAGGCTCGATGTACAAAGCCGTGGTAGCCGAACTGATGAAGATACCCGAGATCGTGGAGTGCCACTTCACCACCGGCCCCTACACCATGCTCACCAAGCTCTATGCACGCGACAACGAGCACCTGATGGACCTGCTCAACAACAAGATGCAGCAGATACCCGGCGTAGTGGCCACTGAGACGCTCATCTCCCTGGAGCAGAGCATCAAGAAGGAGATACCCATCTGCCCTGAGCAATCATGATGGAGTGGCTCACCGACCATCGGCTGGCAGGCATAGCCATCGGCATCTGCACATTCCTCATCATCGGCCTCTTCCACCCCGTCGTGGTGAAGGCCGAGTACTACTGGGGTACACGTTGCTGGTGGCTGTTCCTGTTGCTAGGCCTTGCCGGCATCGCCCTCTCGCTGTGGGTGAGAGACATCCTCCTCTCCTCGTTGGCTGGCGTCTTCGCCTTCTCCTCATTCTGGACCATCAAGGAGATATTCGAGCAAGAAGAGCGTGTCCGGAAGGGGTGGTTTCCAAAGAATCCACATAGAAAATACAAGTTTTGAGCAAAAAGCTTGCATAATTCAAGAGAAAGCACTACTTTTGTCCCGCTTCAAGACAGAAGCACCATTTTTCAGGACTTGTAGCTCAGTTGGTTAGAGCAACAGACTCATAATCTGGAGGTCCTTGGTTCAAGCCCAAGCTGGTCCACGTTGAAAATCAAGCAGTTAACATAATGCTAGCTGCTTGATTTTGTTTTGCGGTGACCTTCAGGTGACCTTTTTGAAACAAAACTCATCTTTCGTGACCTTTTGAAATTTCGTGAGATAATCGATGATTGTGTGACATTTCAATTACCAAGCGAAATACACGATTACGCCTTTTTCTCTAAGATGAAGCCGTGAAATACGGCGTCATAACGAGTAAGGCAACCGTTAACACAGCTCACTTCTTTTTTCTGTCTATTTCTGTAAAGTTTCTGTAAAGCTTCTGTAAAATCGTCCTTCTGACCACCTTCATAAACGAGGTTCATATAGCCTATCATACGAAGCATGTTCAATCTAACACTATGCCAAGTATCTCATCCGCTAGTTTTCTATCCTTCATCTTTATTATATTGTCTTTATCCGAATTGTAGCCCAAAGCATTCACACTTCCATACCAAACAAGTGACTTGTCTATGATTATTGTACAAAGTTTCAAGTTTGGTTTGGTTGTAACATGAAGACCTGACGATTGAAGGAAATCGCACTGCTCATCATGCATTGCGGTTACGATTGCAAC
>CAMACX010000013.1 GCA_945831575.1 uncultured Mediterranea sp. | reverse complement strand
TTGTATTCTCGCATACTGGTAAATTGAAAGTGTCAACTTATTCAGTACACGTCAAAGTGTG
Source organism: uncultured Mediterranea sp. (assembly GCA_945831575.1). Classification (GTDB taxonomy): domain Bacteria; phylum Bacteroidota; class Bacteroidia; order Bacteroidales; family Bacteroidaceae; genus Bacteroides. Next base: position 65,528 of record CAMACX010000013.1, on the reverse strand, counting down.
ATAGAAGCGTCACTCGTCCGGCCAGGGACAGGGTCTGCCGTTGCTCTTGAACGAAGGCCGTTGGGCACCTACACGTCTCAGGTAGTTGCCTAACTCCTTAGATAGGGCCTTCACTACGTTGGGGTGCTGCTCCGCCAGGTTATGCTGTTCGCCAATGTCGTTCAGGATATGAAACAGCTCCTTGCGGCCTGTCTCGTAATAATAGACCAGCTTCCACTCGTCCTTGCGGATGGCACAGTTCAGGTTTATGCCGGCTCCGTCGTTGCCCCAGATGTTAGGAAAGTTCCATACGAGCGCTCTCCCTTTCGAGGGATTCCCATTCTGCTTCAGCAGGGGCATGAAGCTGATACCGTCAATCGGATTCACGGTGGTGTACTTCTTTACGCCTGCCATCTCGAGCAAGGTGGGATAGAAATCTTCGATAATCAGGTAGTTGTCGCATTGGCTGCCAGCCTCCACCTGGTGAGGCCAGCGTACAATCATCGGTTCGCGGATGCCTCCCTCGTACATCGAGCCTTTTCCGCTATTCAAGGGAGCATTCTGTGTACCTACTTCGCCGTCGCGCCATTCCGGTTGGGAAGCCAGTCCGCCGTTGTCGCTCATGAAAAGTACAATGGTATTCTCGGCTTCGCCATTCCGGTCCAGCCAATTGAGCAGGTCGCCTAAGCTCTTGTCCATACCTTCGATGAGCGAAGCGTAGGCGGCTTCTTTGTCGCTCAGCCCTTTGCGGATATACTTGGGGTAGTAGCGCATATCCTTATCTATCGGAATGTGGATGGCGTAGTGGGCCATATAGAGGAAGAAGGGCTGGTTGTATTTTTTCGCCTTATCTAATGCCTTGATGGCCTCTTGGGTCAAAGCCTCGGTTACAAACGTGCCCGTACCCCAGTATTGGTCCAATCCCGGGATGGACATCAGTGAAGTAGCTTTTCCATCCTTAGTATGACCATAGTTGCGTTCGCTCAGATAGGTGGCCAGCCCTCCCGCGGCATGTCCGGCAATGTTGACTTCAAATCCCCAGTGGATGGGATTCTCGCCCGGAGTATCTATGGCTCCGAAGTGTGCCTTACCGCAATGGATGGTATGGTAGCCGCTTCTGCGCAGCAACTCAACGAAAGAGGTGCCGACAAATGTGCGGGGTGTACCCTCCACCTGAGAGACTCCGTTGCAGTTCCAATCCGGTAAATCTAAGGTTGGGCTTTTTCTATCCGTGGTTTTGTCTTTCTCCAACGTCCAGTTTGTTACGCGGTGGCGGGCATTGTTGGAACCAGTAATCAGACTACAACGGGTGGCTGAGCTCAACGGGCAGGCATAGGCCTGGGTGAATTTCATGCCTTCGCTGGCCAAGCGCTCCATGTTGGGCGTCTCGTACGCATCGTTATAGGGTGTACGCTGGGTCCAAAACGGGACAGAGGTGTCTTGCCAACCCATGTCATCTACCATGAAGAGGATGATGTTGGGGTGTTGCACCTTATCTGTATTCTCTTGTGCATGCGTTAAGGCAGGTACCGCCAGATTACTCAGGGTAACCATTGAACAGAATGAAATCAATTTTTTATCCATAACTTTGTATAATTTTTAAAATATACTGAAATCTGAAACAATGGGTGAGCCGATGGCTTCGGTGACTGTCAGTCTTACAGCTTTAGCACGGACCGTGGGGATCGTTTCCAACCGTTGGTAACCTACAGACTCTCCGTCGGCTATCTTTTCCCATTGCCCATCAACCTTGGCCTCCACTATGTATCTACGTATGCGTTCACCACCGGACAGATCTTCTTTGATTCGATAGGCGTGAACTTCCTGCGGAGTGGAACATTGGATGGTGATCTGCTTCTTGTTACCCTTTGCGGTTGCTAACGGTTTACCCCATTTTTGCTGAATGGCTTCGCCCCATGCGGTCAACCGTTTCACATCGGGTTGAGGCAACAGCCCAGATGGGTCGGGAGTAAGTCCTACAACCAATACCGCATTCCTGCCTACCGAGCCTTCATAAATCTCCATCAACTGAGACAGAGATATCAGGTTTTGCTCATCGTCAGGTTCCCAGAACCATTCATGACGGCCATTAGCCCCACGAAGAGGAAAATCGGCCATAGCAGGCAACCAATAGGCTCCCTCCTTGTCTCCATGCTTCAAGAGGTCAATCCAATTCGGCATGGACTCCACATCTTTGTGGTGCGAACAAGGAGTAGGAAAGGTGGACCAGCAGGGGTACTCCATGATGCCTGTCTCTGAACCGCCCCACCGGAAGTCAGCGCGGTTCACGTTGTGATAAAAGAGGCAGTCGGGCTGGTATTTGTTCACAATAGGTTCTACATCAGGACCCAATCCTTTCGGGTCGTCGGCTCCACCATCGAACCAGATTAAGAAGAAATCGCCATATTTGCTGCATAGCTCTTCTACCATCCGTTCGCAATAGTGCTTGTACCAGGTTTGCCGGTTCTTTGCAAACGGTCCATCGCCTACAGCCTGAAAATTGTGGATGCCCAGCAGGGAGTTCCATCGGATACCCACATAGACAGCGGGCAGTACATCATACTTCCGGCAGGAAGCTACAAAGTCGCTCAGGATATCTCCTTTGCCGTCACGCCACTTCACGGCCTTCAGACAGTAGGGGTTCACCTCGCTTTGCCATAAGCCAAACCCTGTTTCATGAGTCGCGGTTAGGATAGCAAAACGACAACCGGCTGCTTTGGCTGTCCGAATCCACTGGTCTGTGTCTAAGTGTTCAGGTTGAAAGATGTTGTAATCCGTTACCGGCGTAATCCTGTTCTCCCCCTGTTGATAACGCACTCCGTCGAACACATGGAGGTCGTAATGGAAAATGGCCCCCATCTCGGCTTCGTGCCACTTCAATTGATTGGGTGAGGGAACAGGTTGTTGTTGTGCATGAACAGATGTCATGCACAACAATGTACCTATGGTGATATATAGAAATTTTTTCATAGAATCCATTTATTCAGCACCTTCGTATCCGGGATTCTGTCCTAAGTTCAGGTTGGCCTCACGCTGGCGTTGAGGTATTGGGAACAGCTCGTGGTAGCTCTTGGCATTCTTGCCTCTTGCCACCGCATTCGAGATGAATTTGCCGTGGCGAATCAAATCCTCGCGACGTAATCCTTCGGAGAAGAATTCACGTCCGCGCTCTGCCAAGATGAAGTCGCGCAGCTGCTCTTTGGAGCTGAAGTCGGCCAATTGGATCTCTGAGGCGTTGGCACGTCTTCTTACCTGATTAATCAGGTCGATGCTCTCTTGTTTAGGACCTTGCTGTTCGTTAAGCGCTTCTGCTCGGCAAAGCAGGATGTCAGCATAACGCAGATAGACGATGTCGTTTCCATTACATTCGCTGGAAGCATTCGGGTCGGGCCAATACTTGAAGCTGCGTACGTTGTCGAGTGCGTTGCCGCTTTCATCACGCAGCAGTTCCACTTCTTCTCCGCTTTGGTTTACATAGTGGGTAATGAGCACTTCAGTGCGCTTGTCACCCGGTTCAAAGGTATCGTAGAAAGCGGTATAGGTACGGAACTGTGCTCCGAAGTTAATCCAGTTGCTCTGAATCGGATAGTTAGGCGGGAAGGCGTGGGGCATGTAGTTGTTGTGATATCCGGACTGGGCAATGCAGGGAGCGCGGTAGATGTACTCCATGTTGTCTTCACCCTCTACGCTGAACATCTTCTTATAATCGTCGTACAGCTGGTAATAGTTGAGGTTCATGACCTCCTGAGCTGTCTTGGCAGCATTGGTCCAGTCTTTTTCGTGCATATAGAGTTTCGTAAGCATGCCCAATGCAGCGCCTTTAGTGGCTTTGCCGATGGGGTCTTCCACTACGGGCAGATGTTCGGCTGCAAAGGTGAGGTCGGCAATCAGGTAGTTCACGAACTCCTCTTTCGAGGCGCGTGGTGTAGATTTTCCAATCTCCTCGATTTCGCTGGGAGAAGCATTCTTGGGAATCTCGATGATAGGGGTCGTTCCGAAGATATTATAAAGGAAATAGTAGGAGACGGCTCGGATGAAGCGGGCTTCGCCTTGGATGGCACCTAATTTTTCGGCCGACAACGACGTCAGTCCTTCACTTACGTTCAGCACCGAGTTGGCACTGGAGATGGCCTGATACATCTTGGTCCAGAAGGAGTTGAGGAATGAGTTATCTACTGCCCAACTGAAGTTGATGAATGGCGTAGCATCTCGCTCCAGACCGCCACCGGTCTCAAAAGCAATGTCGGTAGGAAATTCATTCATCATGTAGGTGTAGTTGCGGCTGTCGTACTGAATGATACGCGAACGCGCATAGGCACCTGCCAACAGGGCATCCAATCCGGACTGCTCTTGCAGCATGGCGTTGGGATCATACTCTGTATAAACTTTCTCTTCCAGAAAGTCCTTGCAACCAGTCAGACCTAAGGACAAAGAGGCTGCTATGGATAGAATGATATATTTTGTCTTATTCATAATGATTGTTTTTAAAGTTTAGAAAGTAACATTGAAACCAAATCTCACGGTGCGGGCCAGCGGATAGCTGTTGTAGCTGACCTTGGATACCGATGCGCTGCCCGCAGCACTGGCGTCGGGGTCAAAGCCGTCATAGTCCGTAAAGGTGGCCACATTGTCTATCGCACCATAAACAATCAACTTCTGTATGAAGTTATTCTTCTTCAAAGGCACGTCGTAAGCGAGGTTGATGTTCTTGATACGTACAAAAGAGGCATCGCATACGGTCAGCGAGTTGGTAGCATATTGCCCACCATAGTTGGAGGGATTCACACCGCTGGGGTATTGGTTGGAGGGATTGCTTTCCGTCCAGCGGTTGCGGTAGTATTTGGCGATGCGGTTTCGGTACTCATTGGTGGGATAGAGTGTTTCGAGCACATTGACGTCGAGGGTACTGATGCCGAACACGCCTTGTACAAAGACATCAAGGGTAAGACGCTTCCAGCGCAGGGAGTTGGTAAATCCGAAGGTGGTGCTGGGGAAGGGCTTTCCTAAGATGACACGGTCGTCGGAGTCAATCACTTTGTCATCATTCTGATTCTTGAACTTCAGGTCACCCGGCTTGGCGTTGGGTTGTGCAGAGTTGGCAATGTCGTCTCCCTTCTGGAAGATGCCCTCTACCTCGTAACCGTAATAGGAGTAGATGGGGTCGCCTACGCGGGTGATTTCATAGCCGGAAATAAAGCTGGCCACTGAGCCGGTAATCAGTTCAGGCATAAAGTCGGGCAGCTCTTTCACCTCGTTCTTCAGGAAAGAGAGGTTGAGCGAAGAGTTCCAGGTCCAGTCCTTGTTGTCAATATTCACTGTATTCACCATCAGGTCCACTCCGGAGTTGCGCACTTTACCGGCATTGACCTTCATGCTGCTGAAACCGATAGACGAGGGCAGCGGTTTGTCGAACAGCTGGTCCTTGGTATCGCGGATAAAGTAGTCCACGCTACCCGTAATGCGGTTGTTGAAGAGACCTAAATCAATACCGATATTGGTTTCTGCAGTAGTTTCCCACTTCAAGTCCGCGTTCGGCAGGCGGGACTGAACCACGCCTTGATACAGCTGGTTGCCAAATACAGCCGAACCACCGGCTTTCAGGGTGTTGATGGTTGCGTAGTTCCCGATGCCCTGATTACCCAGTTGTCCGTAGCCCACTCTCAACTTCAGGTCGCTAATCTGTTCTACCTTCTTGATGAAGGGCTCTTCTGACATGCGCCAAGCTAAAGCTACCGAGGGGAAGAAGGCGTATTTGTTTTTGTCGGAGAAGCGTGAGGTACCGTCGTAACGGAAAGAGGCAGTCAGCAAGTATCTGTTCTTGTAATCGTAGTTCACTCTTCCCAAGAAACCATTCAATCGGTTGCGGCTCTTATAGGAATAGACATCATCGCCGTTCAGGTTGTCACCTCCGTGCATGTTATTGCTTCCGGTCACATCAGAAAGGAAACCCTTCGCACTGCCTTGTACATATTCGGACATAAACTGCTCGAAGGTGGCACCGACCATTACGCTCAGATGATGCTGGTCGCTCCAGTTCTTCTTGTAGTTCACTAAGAACTCGGCCAACCATTGGGTCTCCTCACCACTTGTTTTCGAGGCAATACCTTTACTTGCCAAACCATTCATGGTGTCGCGTGAGCGATACTGCGAGTTGATGTACGAGTTGAGGGTGGCACCCAGTCGTGCGGTAAATACGAGGTCCTTCAGCGGTTCAATCTCCGTCGTAAAGGTACCGTAGGCATTGTTCGAGTGCTGTTCGGGCGAAACGCCATAGAGCAGGGCCTGAGGATTGTCTAAGGCAATATAGCTGTTTTGATAATAACGTCCTGTTTCAGGGTCCTTGCCTGTGGGCAGGGTGGGGTCGTACAGCAGGGCTGCGTTAATCGGTCCTGCATTCTCGTTGACAGCGTTGCTTTCGTAAATCTGTTGCCCATCTTTGCGGGTAAAGTTCAGATTAATCTTGAAGCGCAGGAAATCTTTGGGATTCAGGTTCACATTTGCACGGATATTGTATTTCTTCAGGTCGGAAGTCTTCACAATACCCCGTTGGTCGAAGTAGCTCAATCCTACGTAGTAGTCGTTCTTCTCGCCACCTCCGGAAAGGGCCAGCTGATACTGCTGAACGGGTGCTCCGTTGCGGAAGATTTCATCTTGCCAGTTTGTACCATTGCCCACTTGAGCAATCTGTGCGTCAGTATAGATAGCTTCTTTGCCCGCTTCTCTACGCAGGGCGTTCAGGGTTTCCATGTATTCACGTCCGTTGAGCATCTCCATCTTCTTGGCTACCGACTGGATGCCCAGTTCTGCTCCGAACTTTACAGTCATGTCACCTTTGCGGCCGCTCTTGGTTGTAATCAGTACCACACCATTGGCTGCACGAGTACCGTAGATGGCAGCAGCAGAGGCATCTTTCAGGACTTCTATGGATTTGATATCGTCAGGGCTGACAGAAGAGGCGTCCACACCCGGCAATCCGTCAACGACTACTAAGGCAGAGTTACTGCTGTTGATTGAACCGGCACCACGAATCTGAATTTTGGTGCTGGCACCGGGAGCCGAGCTGGTTTGGCTTACGTGTACACCTGAAGCCTTGCCGTTAATCATCTGGAAAGCATTGGTATTGACACCTGCCGTGAATTTTCCTTCACCTACCGATACCACCGAACCTGTGATGTCCTGCTTCTTTTGAGTACCATATCCTACTACTACAACCTCTTCAAGCAGTTCGCTGTCCTCACTCAGATAAATCTGGATGGAAGTACGGCCATCGCTCACTTGGATGTTCTGCGATTGGTACCCTACATAAGAGATAAGCAGGTCGCTTCCCTTGGGTACATTGGTCAACTCAAAATGGCCATCGAGATCAGTGATAACACCATTGGTCGTGTTTTTCACCAACACGCTGGCGCCGATAATGGGCTCATTTGTTTTTTTGTCAAGCACTGTTCCTTTAACTTTCAACTGCTGGGCGCTGATTATTCCCACCGCCAATAACAGCATGAATAAAGATAATAGTCTTTTCATAAGCTTACAATTTAGTTTAACAATTTGATTAATTAATCTGTGCTGCAAAATTACATCGTTCTTCTCTCTTCGTTCAGCACGTTCTCTTCAATGTTGGTGCAAGTTTAATTCATGAGCGCATTTTTCTTCATAATTGTTTGTTTTTCAGTGTGGAAATAGCTTTATTTGCATGGTTATATCAATACAGACATGAGATTTTTTTATATTTTTCTGATTATTGCATTTGGTTTTATCCTTCCTGCCAAAGGTGGGGATGTGGCTGTCTTACGTTTCAAAAACATAGCGTTGCAATCTGGCTTGTCGGACAACAAGGTCAATGCAATCTATAAAGATGCCGATGGATTCATGTGGTTTGGTACCGACTATGGTCTGAGCCGTTTCAATGGCTCGTCCATTAAAAACTTTGCCTTGGATAATTCGCGGAGTTACGTCAGCAATATTATGCAGCTCGCTCCCAATCGGCTCTGCGTTGAAATAGACAACGCATTCTTTAGCTTTAACCAAGCTTCGGAGACATTTCAGCTTTTGCAGTTGCCGGAGATGGAGGGAAAACTGTTAGGTATCGAACCCCTGACTGATAATTGTTGTTGGTTGGTTGGCGAGAAGGAAATAATGTATTGCCACATGTCTGAGGATAAGGAAACTGGTGTCATTACGTTCAATCCCTCCACCTCGTTCCGTCCACTGCCTCTCTCGTCTGAAGCAATCACCTGCTACGCCTTTTCACAAGATTACCGCTATCTCTATTTGACGGACCGCTCTTCTTATCTTACTATTGTTCATCTCCCTTCTCAGTCGGTGGAAAGGTATATCAGATTTGAACAAGTGGATCTTGATGTAAAAGCGTTGCTTGACTTTAGCCATTATGTGTGGATTGCCACCGTGGGTAGCGGCATTTATCGGGTAGATAAAGAGTCGGGTGTTGTGGAACGCTTCTCGTATGACAATACGGAGAAGAGCCGCCAATTGTCCCATACGGATGTGTTCAAGATTATTCCAATCAACCAACAATTGCTGCTTGCTGTTACGTGGAATGGATATACTTTGCTCCGTGCGGAAGACGAACGCTTCTCCCGATTCAGCACCAGTATATATAATAATGTGGCATTGGCCTGGCAGGACATTGATGTCCGCATGATATCAGCTTGCTATGATGAAGATGCCGGAATCCTGTGGATTGGAACCTACGGAGGGGGTGTCTCGTATGCTGATTTGAAGCAGCAGAAGATTCACAGATACCTGCAAGACAGGAGCAACGAGGTACGAGGAATCACTACCGATAAGGATGGTTTTGTCTGGATAGCCACCTTTCATAAAGGGATTATGAAAAGTACTACGCCTTTCCACTCTGCTGAGGAACTGGACTTTGTGCCTCTGCAGGAAAACAGAGCAAAATCTGCTCCTGTGCTCTGTATGTATAATGACACAACGACCAATGAACTGTGGTATGGAGATATGGAGGGGAAACTGCATGTATATAATATTGCGAAGAAAACGTTTCGCAAAGAGACGCTTTTTGTTGGTACGGAAGAGGTAAAGATGGCCATATGGGCTATCTTTAAGGATTCCAAGGGGCGGGTGTGGATTGGAACCCAAAAGAGTTTTTTGCAATATCTTCCACAATCCAAACAATGCATAAAACATGAGTCATCTGCAGATGACATCTCGGCCATCTGTGTCAGAGTCATCACAGAAACACCAGATGGACAGCTATGGATTGGTACCGAGGAACATGGGCTGGGAAAAATACAGGATGATGGTAGCATCAGTTTTGGATACGGAAAAGAACAACGATTGGATAGGATAACCGTCCGCACTCTTCATGCGATGGATAACGGTGAACTCTATATTGGCTATGCCAATGGACTGGCCATCATGGATCTCAAGAAAGAACAAATCGTGGAACGGTTCACTACGAAGAATGGCCTGTACAATAACTTTGTTGCTTGTATATTGGAAGATGTAAACCGGCAAATCTGGGTAGGAACGAGCTCTTGCATCTCCCGGTTCGATCGTCAGCGCAGGCAGTTCTTTCACTACCTGATTTCCGGGAACAACCATGCTGTGCATAGCTATGGCCAAACCCTCTTTTGGGGTAACAACAAGAACCTGATCTATTTCTGCCCACAGGAGTTGGATGACGTATCTACTGCCCCAAAAGCAGCCATACACTCCTTAGAGATAGGTCATTACATGGTAAATATTGGAGATACCATCAATGGACAGGTGATATTGACGCAGAACCTTTTTCATACGAAACAGATTAAACTGAATCATCGGAACAGAGACTTTGCCCTATCCTTCAGTAGCTTGGCTTATTCCAATCAGCAACCCAAGATGTGTTACAGGCTCTACCCTTATCAGAAAAGCTGGATTGTAACGGATAAAGAGGAAAAGGTGGCCTATCACAACCTGAAAGCGGGAACCTATGTTTTTGAAGTACAGATGCTCTATCCTAATGGACATGCCAGTGGGCTTGCACAGGTGGAGATAGGCATCCTGCCCCATTGGAGGGAAACCTGGTGGTTCAGGTTGCTGCTCGTCTTTACGGTCATCCTGTTCGTATTGTTCCTGATTCATCGCGTGCGTATCAAGCAGCAGCGGTTGCGTCATGAGTTGCAACTGCAGCATGAGGTGTTTACGGCACAGATGGAGCGGGATAAGGAAAAGCAGCTGCGTGTGGAGCGTGAGAATTTCTTCACCAATACAGCACACGAACTTCGCACGCCATTGACTATCATCATCTCTCCTCTCCAAGAGATTATTCATGTACTTCCACGAAATAACGAGCTTTTCTCTAAACTACAGTCCATCTATAATAATTGCCAGACGCTCCATACGCTAATCGACCACCTGCTCTATGTGCAGAAGATTGAATCGGGCATGGTATCGCTTGAGGTAACTCAGACAGACATGAACCAACTGCTGCATACGGTAGGCAATTCGTTTATTCCATTGGCCGAAATCAAGAAGATTGACTACAGGATAGAGGTACCCGAATCGGCTTATCTGATGTGGATAGACGAGCACAAGATTGCGTCAGCCATACAGAACCTGCTCTCCAATGCATTCAAATATACCCCAAATCATGGACGTATCATGCTGCAGGTGGAATCCATAGAGATTGATCAGCACAAGGAGTGTAAAATTACGGTATCCGACACGGGACAGGGCATATCTGCTGAATACCAGCAGCATATCTTTGAATCGTTTATCACCACGCCTAATGTGCCTACGCTGTCGTCCACCGTAGGTATCGGGCTACATATCGTAAAGCATACGGTCGAACTGCATCATGGGAACATCACCCTCCAAAGTCAGCAGGGAGAAGGGAGTACCTTCACACTCTATATTCCCGAAGGGAAAGAGCATTTCTGTCAGGATCCCAATGTGCATGTACAGGAACCGGTCAGCCAGCCTCACGACAATCAATCCAAGCCGTTGTTTGAACAGAGTATCCTGGTTATTGAGGATAACAAGGAGGTCAGAACCTATATCTGCTCTCTTTTCCAAAACGAATACCATATGATTGAGGCATCGGATGGCGCGGAAGGTGTTCAACTGGCTGTGGAGAAACAACCTATGCTGATTATCTCGGATATCATGATGCCGGTGAAGGATGGTATAACCTGTTGCAAAGAAATCAAGGAATCTCCGCGTACGGCACACATCCCTGTATTGATGTTGACAGCCAAGGGCGAAGATGATGATATGCTGCAGGCGATTAATTCCGGAGCAGATGATTACATGATTAAACCCTTTAATCCGCAGATTCTGGTATCCAAGGTGCACCATCTTATTCAGCAGCGCAATAGGTTGAAGCGGATTTATACCCAGACGTTGATGCTGAATCAGCACCAACAGGATATGGAGGAGAAGGATCAGAGCGAGGAGAACGATTTTCTTCAGTCGGTCATTCAGGTGATTGAAGCCAACCTTGCGGATGACAAATTTAATGTAAAGATGTTGGCTGAGCAGTTGAATATGAGTCAGCCGACGCTGTATCGCCGGCTAAAGCAGGTCAGCAAGCTGAATGCCATAGATATGATACGTGGCGTGCGGATGAGCAAGGCGGCCTCCTTGCTCTTGGAACAGCGATATTCTATACAGGAAATAACCGAGCGGGTAGGTTATAGCGATATACGTACCCTGCGCAAGCATTTTACGGAGCAATTTGGCATATCACCCTCCAAATTCCTCGAAGAGCATGAAGAGCAGCGGTAGCATTCATCGGGTGCAGAGATGTCACCCGTTTCCTTCCGGATTGTCGGTCTGCCCTTTGTGGTTACCAAGATGCACCGTGGCATCACCCCGTTTGGTAGCCATCAGCAGCTTGTGCTCATCGCGGCGGTTGATGTTTTGCTGGAAGGTAGCCTGTTGGCGCAGGTGCTCAAACTCTTTGCTATGATGCCAGTTGGCGCGGATTTCCTTGATGTGGACGTCGGGATTGAACGCCTCGAACGAATCGGCTCCTTCGCAATCCAGCGTGGGATAGAAGCGCCCGAGCTCTTCCAGGTCAACCCGGTACCCATCCCGTAGCTTTTCGGCCAGCTCTTCGGCCACTCGTGAGATGATGACCTTGTAGTCACCACGGCTATAGCTGGACCCATGTTGCATGATGGAGTCGATAAACTCTTTCTGTGAGAGCGTCTTCGTGCATTGCGCACTGGCATAGACTTTCTGGCCCCGTTCGGGATAGCGCGGATTGCCCCGCATAACAAGACTGTACTGCATACTTAGCTGTGTATTTATCTTTTTTTATTCACATCTTATCGCTATGAGTTGGTTTATGCATATTCTCAGGCCAATAGCATTTATGAAGACGAGAATATCAAACTGGAAATATACAATCAAGAACTTTGGGCTTTGAATAAGACCCAGAAAACGATCTTCATAGATTTATTACAGTGTTCTGTAGACAAGAAATTTCAACTGATTTACATCCTACGTATCGCATGAATCTCCATATTTGCGGCCGTAATTTTTGATTAGTGGAAAAGATTGAAACGATGAAGAAGATACGGTTCGCACTACCTGGGTGGGTACGGAGGTATGTACATCGGTGATTGCCTTCGGGCACGGGAGGTGGTCTGAAATCGACCACTCTCTCTGCCATCTTTGCCTATACCAAGAACAAACTAGGACTACGTCATGAGGTAACCCTTGCGGGGGTCAAGGTACCTGCTTACCGCGTAGATGCGGCGTTGACCAATTTTGTATTTTACACGTTCGTGCTGTTCATCGGCATCTACCTGATGGCCCTGTTTGAACAGGATGAGGACAACTACCTCGCACTAACGTTCGAGGCCACCTCAGCCCTGGCCACCGCCGGACTCTCCTCGGGCATCCTGCCTACACTCAGCGTGGCAAGCAAAGGTGTACTGATTACCTTAATGTTTATAGGTCGTGTAGGGGTAATCACACTGGGCAACGTGATGCTCTACCGGGCTCACAACAAGCAGAAGACGGAACGATGCAAGGATCTTGTGGTATAAAGTAAGCGATGATGTACGGAAGAGTTGAAAAAAAGATGCAATGCCCTCACGCTATCTGTCGGAAAAGTGTTACCTTTGCCGCATGGATTAACCAATAGCACCAAGGCCTATGAGTACCTCTACCCCTCGCAAGCGCATTCCCTACGGGATCATGGACTTCACCCGTATGCTGGGAGACAACTGTTACTACGTGGATAAGACCCGCTACATCGAAGAGATTGAGCAGGCCAACAGCTTCTTTTTCTACATCCGTCCGCGGCGCTTCGGCAAGAGCCTGACGCTCTCCATGCTCCGACACTACTACGACATCAAGGAGGCCGACCGATTCAAGGACTGGTACGAGGGGCTCTACATCTACAGCCATCCCACGCCCGAGAGGGCCAGGTACCTGGTGCTGAGCCTCAACTTTGCTCTGGTCAATGCGGATCTGGACAGCTATCAGCAGGCTTTCGATGCCCATTGCTCCCTACGCTTCAACTCCTTCTGCGAGACCTATGCCGACCTCTTGCCTGAGGGGACGAAGGAGGGCATGAACCAGCAGAAGGGGGCCATCGCACAACTGGACTATCTCTGCGAGGCCTGCTTCAAGAAGGGGCTCTGGATCTACCTCTTCATCGATGAGTACGACCATTTCACCAACAAGATACTCTCCAGCCCTGAGATGCTCGCGGCCTACAAGGGCGAGACACACGGCACGGGCTACCTGCGCCTCTTCTTCGACACAGTGAAGGGCGGCACCGACCGGGGCATCCGCCGCTGCTTCATCACGGGTGTCAGTCCTGTGACGCTCGGCGACGTGACCAGCGGATTCAACATCGGCACCAACTACAGCCTCTCGCCCCAGTTCAACGAGATGACCGGCTTCTCGGAGAAGGAGGTACGGGCCATGCTCGACTACTACGCCACCACCTGCGAGTTCCACCACACCACGGACGAGCTGATCAAGCTGATGAAGCCCTGGTACGACAACTACTGCTTTGCAGAGGAGTCCTACGGACGCACCACGATGTACAACAGCTGCATGGTGCTCTATTTCATAGATAACTATGTCCACAACGGGGGACAACTGCCTCGGCGCATGCTGGAGGACAATGTGCGCATCGACTACGAGAAGCTCCGTATGCTCATCCGCAAGGACAAGGAGTTTGCCCACGATGCCTCCATCATCCAGACGCTCGCCGAGCAGGGCTACATCACGGGGCAGCTCAAGCCCAACTTCCCTGCCGAGCAGGTCACCTCGCCCGACTGCTTCATCAGCCTGCTCTTCTACTTCGGGATGCTGACCATAGCCGGTACCGACTTCATGGATACCAGGTTCACCATCCCCAATCAGGTGGTGCGCGAACAGCTCTTCAACTACCTGCTTGACACCTATGACGAGATAGACCTCACTTACAGCAAAAACGAGAAATACAGGCTGGACGTGGCCTTGGCAGCCCGGGGCGAATGGAAGCCCTACTTCGGCTACATCGCCGAGTGTCTCAGCCGCTTCGCCTCGCAGCGCGACCGCCAGAAGGGTGAAGCCTTCGTACACGGCTTCTCGCTCGCCATGACGGCACAGAATCCCTTCTACCGTCCCGTCTCCGAGATGGACACCCAGAAGGGCTATGCCGACCTCTTCCTCCATCCGCTGATTGAGATATACAAAGAGATGCAGCACAGCTACGTCATCGAGCTGAAGTATGCCAAGGGACGTGAACCCCGGGAGCGTGTGGAGCAGCTGCGCCAGGAGGCCATCGAGCAGGCCCTGCGCTATGCCGCCACCGACACCGTGCAGCAGGCCATCGGCCACACCACGCTCCACCGCATCGTCGTGGTCTTCCACGGCATGGATCTGGCCGTCTGCGAGGAGATATAATGATTTATTACCATTTCTACTATTGACAGGAAATAGTATTGCTAAGGTTGCTACGCGAGGGGCCTTTTAGCTTATCGAGAAGAAATTTTTGTTCCCTCCCGAGGTAGCAAATGCGGCCTCGGGAGGGAACGTTATCTTGGAGGAAGATGAAATACCCTCATCCACCTTCAGATGTTAAAAATGTTCGATTTCTGACCTGCATAGCGTAGCGTTACGTTACGATACGATACGCTGAAGAACGAATGATGAGCGGCAAGTCACCCACCCAATTGATTGAGGAGTTGATAGCGAAGGAGGCCTGTGCACAGCTGAAGTGTACCTCACGCACCATCCAGCAGATCAGCAACGACCTGAACTTCCCTTCGCAGTCCTTCTTCGGCAAATACTTCAAGCGAGGCGTGGGCTACTCGCCAGCAACCTATAAAGAAAGAGGAGTGACCTATAAAGAAAAAGAAGATATACTTCATCGGTCATAGCAGTATATCTTCTTTGGGGGATGAAGTATATCTTCTCTTGAAGGGGAAGTATATCTTAGCGAGCCGGAGCGTAGCCGGCATCGGAGGCCAGCTGGCGGTCTTCGTCTATCTTGGAGCCAACGGTAGTAAGCAGGTCGCCCACGACGGCGGCATTGATGCCTATCTGCATCGCCTTGAGCTGCACCTCGCGCGAGAGGCGCTTGCGTCCACCGGCAAAGCGGAGCTCGGCCTTGGGATGGAGGAAGCGGAAAAGGGCCACGGTCAGCAGAATCTCCGCGTCGGCAATGGGTGGCGTATCGGCCAGCGGAGTACCCGGGATGGGACAGAGGATGTTGATGGGGATGGAGTCAGGCCTCACCTCACGAAGGGCCAGGGCCAGCTCGATGCGCTGCCTGCGTGTCTCTCCCATGCCGATGATGCCTCCGCTGCAAAGCTCAAAACCTATCTCCCGGGCCCAACGCAAGGTCTGCAATTTCTCCTCCAGCGTGTGGGTGGTGCAGACCTCACCGAAATAGGAAGGAGCGGTCTCCAGGTTGCAATGGTAACGGCGCATGCCGGCATCCCACAGCTGCTGCAACTCCTCGCGTCCCAGCAGTCCCAACGAGCCGCAGAGAAAAAGGTTGGTATGCTCCCTCAACTCGCGGTAGTTGGCACAGAGTTGCTCCAACGCCTTGCCACTCACCTTGCGTCCGCTCGTCACCTGACAGAAGCGCTTTACCCCCCTTACGCTCATCGTATTGTGCCTGCTGGAGCACCTGCTGCGAACCTACGATATTGTGGGTATCGGCATGTGTAGCATAATGGGCCGACTGCGCACACCACTTGCAGTTTTCCGAGCACTTGCCGGCACGGGCATTGATGATGCTGCAAGGATTGAAGGCCGGCTTGCCATAGTGACGGGTAATCTCAGCCGCCGCCTGATAGAGCGCTTCCCGCTCCACCGTCTCACCCAAGGCATAAGCCTCCTCTTCGGTAAGCCCATCTCCTTCCAAAATCCTCTGTTTCAACTTATTAATCCATTCTATTTGTTCTTCCATAAAGCTGTTTATTTAATAATTGATTTCCGCAAAAGTAGTAACTTTATTCGGTTATCACATAGGGGAGAATGCAAATATTTTATAACAGTATGAACTTTGGAATGATATTCCATGGCATGTTATATCTCAGCCTCTATGAAGAATTATTTTCTAATTTACACTATTGGAATAGTAATTTATTCCAAATCAAAAGTCAGTATTGGATAGCTATCAGAGAGAAGCTATTTTTGTCCCCCAAAATCAAATCATCCTATTTTATGAATAAACGAACAACATTAGAAGGTGAGAAGCATACCATTCGGATTGTGGGATGGGAGGACACCAATTTGTAATGCTTCGAGTATAGTGTTTAACTGAATCTTCGTATATTTGTCGCGGAATTAGCGTAGTATTTAGGCTTTCAATCACAATAAGGATCATGAATAATTACAAGACCATCATTTACATCCTCACGGCGCTCTTCCTCGGGAGCGGCTGGGGGAGTTCCGCCTCTGCCCAGGAGGTGGTGGCTGCCAACGATACCATCTCGCAGCAACACGAGCTGCAGGAGGTGGAGGTGAAGGCCGCTGGGGGCACCAAGTCGCGCATGAGGGTGAGCAATACCGAGATTATCGGCCTGCCGCAACTGTCGCGGGCAGCCTGCTGCAACCTGGGGGAGTCGTTTACCACCAACCCCTCTGTCGATGTGAGCTACAGCGATGCCGCCACGGGAGCACGCCAGATCAAGCTGCTGGGACTGAGCGGCACCTATGTGCAGATGCTCACAGAGAATATCCCCAACCTGCGGGGAGCAAGCATCCCCTACTCTCTGGGCTACGTGCCCGGACCTTGGATGCAGGCCATCCAGGTGAGCAAGGGAGCGGCCAGCGTAAAGAACGGTTACGAAAGTCTCACAGGACAGATTGACATCGAATACCTCAAGCCGCAGGGTACTGACGGCGTGCGCGGGAATCTCTACCTGGACTCCTACCTGAGGCAAGAGGCGAATGTGGATGCCAGCATCCACCTCAACGACCGCCTCTCCACCAGCCTGCTGCTCCATGGGGAGAACCGCCAGACGGACCACGACGGCAACGACGACGGCTTCATGGACATGCCCAAACTCCGGCAATACAACCTGATGCACCGCTGGGCCTATGTGGCCCCCGACTTCATCAGCCAGCTCTCCATGCGTCTGCTCAAGGATGAGCGGGTGAGCGGCATGAGCCAGCATGGCCACAACGGCTCCTCCATCCCTTACTATGGCATTGAGGTGAATACGGAACGCTACGAGGCGCAATGGAAGAATGCCCTCCTCTTCAATGACGGCCATCAGACGAGTCTGGCCCTGATGCTCCACGGCTCGTGGCACGAGAGCGACCACCTCTTCGGCCACACCCTCTACGACGTAAGGCAGCGCAACGGCTATGCCCAACTGATGTTGAAGACCGACCTGAGTGAAGCCCACAACCTGGCTGTAGGAGCCAGCCTCAATTACGACGACTACCACGAGCGGCTCTCCGGTGAAGCACTCGTTGCCTCCCCCGACCAGAGCCGCGAATCCACAGCCGGACTCTATGCGCAATATACCTACAAGTGGGGAGACAAACTGACCCTGATGCCTGGCATCCGCTGGGACCACTCCAACCGCTACGGCAGCTTCATCACCCCACGCATCCACATCAAGTACACCCCCATCGAGGCCTTGACGCTGCGTGCATCGGCCGGAAAAGGTTACCGTTCGCCCCATGCCCTGGCGGAGAACGCTCCCCTCCTGGCCAGCGGTCGCACCTACTATGTGGCCCCGGAACTGAAGCAGGAGGAGGCCTGGAACTACGGCATCTCAGCCGGTCTTCACCTCCCCCTGGCAGGAAAGGAGCTGGAGCTGAACGTGGAGTACTACTACACCCATTTCCTGAATCAGCTGGTCATTGACTTTGACGGAAAAGGGGGTGACTATTCGGTCAGCTTCGACAACCTCGATGGAAAGAGCTACAGCCACACGCTGCAGCTTGACGCTACCTATCCACTTCTGGAGGGGTTGAGCGCTACAGCCGCATGGCGTTATAACAATGTCCGGACGACCTACGACGGCATCCTCCGCCGCCGGCCGCTCACCTCGCGCTACAAGGGACTGCTCACCTTCTCCTACAAGACACCGACGGAGCTATGGCAATTCGACGTGACGGGACAGCTCGTGGGTAAAGGGGAGCTCTACGACCACAGCAACTATCCCACCTACGGTCTGCTGCAGGCTCAGATAACCCGCGAATTTCGCCACTTCAGCATCTATGTGGGAGGCGAGAACCTGACGGGCTACCGCATGAAGACGCCGATTATCGGAGCCAAAAATCCCTGGTCGCGCGAGTTTGATGCCACACAGGTTTGGGGACCGACAGACGGTGCCATGGCCTACATCGGCATCCGGCTGAAATGGGAGAAATTATAAGCGTCAACAAGGAACTATAAGCATCAACCAAGAACTTGAATCGTCAACATAACACATAACAAATATTCAATAGGCTTATGAAGAAAATAATCATGCTGGGCCTCGTAGCCCTAACGGCCACACAGCTGTGGTCGGCCAACCCCGAGAAACAGAAAGCAGACACCCTCGTCGTAACCACCTCGCCACAGATGCATTGTGCCAACTGTGAGAACAAGATCAAGCAGAACATCCGCTTTGTAAAAGGGGTAAAGCGCATCGACACCTCCCTGCCCAAGCAGGAAGTAACCATCGTCTATCAGGGAGAGAAAGCCACTTATTCAGATTTTGAGAAGGCCTTCGCCCGCATCGGCTACAAGATCCAGCGCAAGAAGCAGGGTCAATAAGCAGAATGTATTTCCAGGGTAACTCTAAGGTAACTCCGAAGCAAGTCCGAAGCTACTCCCAAGTAACACTAATCCAACTCTAATCGCCAATTAGAGATTGATTAGAGTTGGATTAGAGAACGATTAGAGGTTGATTAGAGCAACAGCGGACTTACAGGTGAGTTACTCCGGATAAATTAGGCGGCGCCTCGGATAAAACAATCAAGCAAGCTTGTTGTTTTTTCGCTCGGCTTGCACTATCTTTGCATCCGAATTAATGGATGTTAGGATGGAATTTAACTACGATGTCATTGTGATTGGTGGTGGACACGCCGGATGTGAGGCCGCAGCTGCGGCAGCTAATCTAGGCTCGAAGACCTGTCTCATCACCATGGATATGAACAAGATTGCTCAAATGAGCTGTAACCCGGCCGTGGGCGGTATCGCCAAAGGCCAGATTGTACGCGAGATTGATGCACTGGGTGGCTATATGGGAATCGTAACCGACCGTACCGCCATTCAGTTCCGACTGCTTAACCGCTCAAAAGGGCCGGCTATGTGGAGCCCTCGTGCCCAATGCGACCGTGGCAAGTATATCTGGACCTGGCGCGAGATTCTGGAGAATATCCCCAACCTGCATATCTGGCAAGATACCGTGCGCCGACTGCTCGTCAGCGACGGGGAGGTGGCCGGAGTAGAAACGGTTTGGGGTGTGACCTTCCTCGCAAAGTGTGTCGTGCTCACAGCTGGCACCTTCCTCAACGGCCTGATGCACGTAGGTCGCACCATGCTCCCCGGCGGACGCATGGCCGAACCTGCTTCTTACGAATTGACCGAATCCATCGCTGCCTGTGGCATTACTTACGGTCGCATGAAGACAGGAACCCCCGTACGCATCGACGGCCGCAGCGTACATTACGAGGAGATGGAGATACAGGACGGCGAACAGGATTTCCATAAGTTTTCCTTCATGGATACTCCACAACGCACCCTCAAGCAGCTGCCCTGCTGGACCTGCTTCACCAACGAGGAGACCCACGAGATCCTACGCCGTGGCCTACCGGAATCTCCCCTTTACAACGGACAAATCCAGAGTATCGGCCCACGCTACTGCCCCAGCATCGAGACGAAAATCGTCACCTTCCCCGACAAGAGTCAGCATCAGCTCTTCCTCGAACCAGAGGGCGAGACCACCCGCGAACTCTACCTGAACGGCTTCTCCTCTTCCCTCCCCATGGAGATACAGATTGAAGCGCTCAAGAAGATTCCCGCTTTCCGCGACATGGTCATCTACCGCCCGGGATATGCCATCGAATACGATTACTTCGACCCCACACAGCTCACACATACACTGGAGACCAAGAAGGTGAAAAACCTCTTCTTTGCCGGACAGGTGAATGGCACCACGGGATATGAGGAAGCGGCAGGCCAAGGCATCATAGCTGGCATCAACGCTCACATCAATTGCCACGGCGGAGAGCCCTTCACCTTGGCCCGTGATGAAGCCTATATCGGCGTATTAATCGACGATCTGGTCACGAAGGGTGTAGATGAGCCTTACCGGATGTTTACCTCTCGCGCAGAATACCGCATCCTGCTCCGCATGGACGATGCCGACATGCGACTGACCGAACGGGCCTATCGCATCGGACTGGTCAAACCCGACCGCTACGCCTTGCTCTGCAAGAAGCGCGAAGCCGTGCAGCGTATCATCACCTTCTGCCAGGAGTTCTCCATCAAAGCTGCTCTCATCAATCCGGCACTCGAAGCCCTAGGCACTACCCCACTACGCCACGGCTGCAAGCTCGTGGACCTCATCAACCGCCCGCAACTCACTTTGCAGAATATGGCAGAGCACATTGATGCACTCAAGCGCGAACTCGATCGCATCGAGGAGCGACGCGACGAAATCATCGAAGCCGCCGAGATACAGATAAAGTACAGCGGCTACATCCAGCGCGAACGGATGATAGCCGACAAGCTGGCCCGACTGGAAAGCATCAAGATTAAAGGTAAGTTTGACTACAACTCCCTGCAATCCCTCTCCACCGAAGCCCGGCAGAAGCTGACCAGGATAGACCCCGAGACCATCGCCCAAGCCAGCCGCATACCCGGTGTCTCCCCCAGCGACATCAATGTACTCCTGGTGCTCTGCGGGCGATGACACACAGGCGTGTTCCACGTGAAACAAAAGATTTATATAACTCTATAAAAAGTACTGATTATGAGCAAAGAGACATTAATCAAAAGCATCCGTCAGATTCCTGATTTTCCCATTCCAGGAATACTGTTTTACGACGTAACGACACTGTTCAAAGACAGCGTAGCAATCCGGGAGCTGAGCGACATCCTGTATGAAATGTACAAGGACAAAGGGATTACGAAGGTTGTAGGTATAGAGAGTCGTGGCTTCATCATGGGCCCCATGTTGGCCGCACGTTTAGGAGCTGGCTTCGTTCCTATCCGCAAGCCGGGGAAGTTGCCAGCTGACACCATCGAGGAGAGCTACACCAAAGAGTATGGCACAGATACCATACAGATGCACAAGGATGCCATCGACGAACACGACGTGGTGTTGATTCACGATGACCTGTTGGCAACAGGTGGCACCATGGTCGCCGCATGCAATCTGGTGAAGCAGCTGAAGCCGAAAAAGGTAATGGCCAACTTCATCATCGAGCTAAAGGAGTTGAATGGGAAGTCCCTATTCACCGAAGATGTGGAGGTGGAGTCGGTTTTGTCTCTGTAAGTCGATAGGTTCGTCAGAAGAATGGAAGAGCTGAGAGCAAACACCTACCTGAAGGGAATTGTGCAGAACCTGCCGGACAGCCCAGGGATATACCAATACTTGAACGCAGAGGGGACGATAATCTACGTTGGAAAGGCAAAAAACCTCAAGCGCAGGGTATCGTCCTACTTCAACCGCGAGCACGAGTCAGGTAAGACCAGGATATTGGTAAGCAAAATAGCAGATATACGCTATATCGTGGTGAAGACGGAAGAGGATGCCTTATTGCTTGAGAACAACCTCATCAAGAAGTACAAGCCACGCTATAACGTCTTGCTGAAGGATGACAAGACCTACCCCAGCATCTGCATACCCAATGAGCACTTTCCCCGCGTGATGAAGACCCGTCGGATCATACGCAACGGTTCGCTCTACTTTGGGCCCTACAGCCATGTACCAACCATGTACGGGTTGCTCGACCTCATCTTCCACCTTTACCCACTCCGCACCTGCTCACTCAACCTAAGTCCGGAACAGATTAAGGCCGGCAAATACAACGTCTGCCTGAAGTACCATATCAAGAACTGCGCGGGACCCTGTGTAGGAAAAATCAGCGAGGAGGCATATCGGAAAAACATCGATGAAATCAAGGAAATCCTCAAAGGAAACACCCGCGAGCTAAGCAAAAAGCTCTACCAAGAGATGCAATCACTGGCGGCTGAGATGCGCTTTGAGGAAGCCGAGCAGGTCAAGCAGAAATACCTGCTCCTGGAGAATTACCGTTCGAAGTCGGAGGTCGTAAGCCATATCCTTCACAACATCGACGTCTTCTCCATCGAGGAAGATCTCGATGAAAAGGTCGCTTTCATCAACTACATGCACGTGACAAATGGTGCCATCAACCAGGCCTTCACCTTTGAGTATAAGAAGCGACTCGATGAAAGCAAAGAGGAACTCCTCTCCCTCGGTATCGTGGAGATGAGAGAGCGGTACAAAAGCTGTTCGAAAGAGATAATAATACCGTTCGAACTCGACCTGGAGTTGAAGGACGTGACCTTTACCATACCCGTAAAAGGCGATAAGAAGACGTTGCTGGAGCTTTCAAAGCTTAACGTAAAGCAATACAAGGCCGACCGCTTGAAACAGGCTGAGAAGCTCAATCCTGAGCAACGCAGTGTACGCCTGCTGAAGGAAATCCAGGACCAACTCCATCTGGACCGGCTCCCCATACGGATAGAGTGCTTCGACAACTCCAACATCCAGGGCAGCGATGCCGTGGCAGGGTGCGTGGTCTTCGTGAAAGGCAAACCAAGTAAATCAGATTACCGGAAGTATAATATCAAGAGTGTAACAGGACCCGATGACTACGCCTCGATGAGGGAGGTGGTATTCCGCCGGTATAAGCGAGCCATGGACGAAGGTACCCCCCTGCCCGACCTGATTATCACCGATGGTGGAAAGGGGCAGATGAGTGCCGTACAGGAGGTCCTGGACGAACTGAAACTGTCTGTTCCAGTCGCAGGTTTGGCCAAAGACAACCGCCACCGCACCAACGAGCTACTCTACGGCAACCCACCCATAAGCGTTGGGATGAAGCAGACAAGCCCCCTGTTCCATCTCTTGACGCGGATTCAGGATGAGGTACACCGCTATGCCATCACCTTCCACAGGGACAAGAGAAGCAAGCGACAGACAGCCTCAGAGCTCGATGAAATCAAAGGAATCGGCACCAAAAGCAAGGAGATGCTCCTCAAGACTTTCAAGAGCCTGAAGCGCATCAGGGAGGCCAGCGAAGAGGAACTCACCGCTTGCATAGGGGCCAGCAAAGCGCAATTGATTAAAAACCATTTTATAAAAAAAGAATCGTAATATGAGAATCGTAATACAACGGGTAGCCCATGCATCGGTTACGATAGATGGCGCAGTCAAATCAGCCATCGGCAAAGGCTTCATGATCCTCGTAGGGATTGAAGAGGCAGATAGTATGGAGGATGTAGAATGGCTGACCAAGAAGGTGGTCAACCTGCGTGTGTTTGAGGATGAACAGGGCGTAATGAATCGATCCATCCTCGATGAAAACGGCGAGATTCTGTTGGTAAGCCAGTTTACTTTACACGCCTCTTACAAGAAGGGCAACAGACCCTCTTATATCAGGGCAGCCAAACACGAGACGGCTATTCCACTCTACGAAGCCTTCATCAGCAGCCTGAGCGAAGCGCTAGGCAAGACGATAGGCACCGGAACGTTTGGTGCAGACATGAAGGTTGAACTGCTCAACGATGGCCCGGTAACCATCTGCATGGACTCAAAAAACAAGGAATAAAAGCTATGGAAAGAGAAGAAATCACCATCAAGAAGGCACAGCAGCTGGTCGATGACTGGATCAAGACCATTGGTGTAAGGTACTTCAGCGAACTGACCAATATGGCCGTATTGACCGAAGAAGTGGGTGAACTGGCCCGCGTCATGGCACGCAAATATGGCGACCAATCCTTCAAGGCAGGAGAGAAAGAGAACCTTGACGAGGAGATGGCCGATGTACTATGGGTACTCCTCTGCCTGGCCAATCAGACCGGCGTGGACCTGACCGATGCCCTCTTGAAGAGCATCGAGAAGAAGAGCAACAGAGATAAAGAAAGACATAAAAACAACCCAAAACTTTTGAATCATGGAGAGTAACGAAACGAAAAAGAGTAAGTACGACGAGGCCTTATCGAAGTACAACACACGGCTTGACGATGCCTCAATCGCCAAGCAGGTGGAGAGTCTGCTGGAGGCAAAAGCAGCGTCCAATCATAGAGAAGAGGTACTGAAATTCCTCTTCCATTGTATCGACCTGACCACGCTGAATACCACCGACAGCGACGAGAGCGTGATGCGGTTCACGCAGAAGGTCAACCGCTTTGAGGAGCTCTATCCGGATCTGAAGAATGTAGCCGCCATCTGCGTCTATCCCTGCTTTGCAGAGATTGTACACGACACATTGGAGGTAGAAGAGGTTAAGATAGCCTGCGTATCGGCCGGATTCCCCCACTCCCAGACCTTCACAGAGGTAAAAATTGCCGAGACATCACTGGCTCTGCTGGATGGTGCAGACGAGATTGACATCGTGCTTTCGGTGGGCAAATTCCTCGTGGGTGACTACGAGAATGTATGCGATGAAATCGAAGAAATCAAGGCGACCTGCAAGGAGCATCACCTGAAGGTTATCCTGGAGACTGGTGCCCTCAAGACGGCAGAGAACATCAAAAAAGCCTCCATCCTGTCCATGTACTCGGGAGCAGACTTCATCAAGACAAGCACAGGCAAACAGCAGCCCGCCGCCACACCAGAGGCCGCTTACGTGATGTGTCAGGCCATCAAGGAGTATTACGAGCAGACGGGCCGAAAGGTGGGATTCAAGCCTGCTGGAGGTATCAATACCGTGGATGATGCCGTAGCCTACTACACCATCGTCAAGGAGGTGCTCGGCGAAGAGTGGCTTAACAACACCCTCTTCCGCCTCGGTACAAGCCGCCTGGCCAACCTGCTGTTAAGCGAAATCCTGGGACAGGAGACGAAGTTCTTCTAAAAAGAAATCCTTCTAAAGGAAGACGAAGCAGTACGCAAGGAGAGCGAACGTACTACTTGACACGATGGATGACACAGAGCAAATAAGCATAAAGGGCTTGCCTCACGGGCGAATCAGGATAGGTTGCCAGTAGAGTGCAAGCCTTTTTTTCTATCTCATGCATCTGCTGTTCGGCATAGGCTATGCCACCGTGACACTTGGAAAACTCGATTAATTGGGCGATTTCAGCAGTGGTGGCTTCACCATGCTTCACCTTTAGAGCCAGTTGCGCAGCGGCCGTATCAGCAGTAGAATTGAGGGCATGGAGCACGGGCAAGGTCAGTTTTCCCTCCTTCATGTCATTGCCCGTAGGCTTGCCGATATTGTCATCAAAATAGTCGAAAATGTCGTCACGAATCTGAAAACAGAGACCCACATATTCGCCAAACAGACGAGCCCTCTCTACATCCTCCTCAGAGGCACCGACCGACAAGGCACCCACCTTGGTACAAGCGGCAAAAAGGACAGCCGTCTTCTTACGGATTACCTCGTAATAGACCTCCTCAGCGAATTGATTGTTGCCTACGTTGGCCAGTTGGAGTAGCTCGCCATCGGACAGGTCTTGTCCCAGCTGGGACACCGTCCGCACAATCTCCAGATTGCTCGTGGCAGCCACTTGCAGAAGAGAAGTAGCCAGGAGGTAATCGCCTGAGAGCACAGCCACCTTGTTGTTGAATAGTGCATTGACCGATTGCTGTCCACGTCGTTCGTCACTATCATCCACCACATCATCATGTACAAGGCTGGCATTGTGAAGCAGTTCCAGAGAGACCGCCGCACGGTAAGTCGCTTCGTTGACCTCACCAAAAAGCTTCGCCGTGAGGAACACCAGCATAGGGCGCATCATCTTTCCACTCTTCTGCAAGATGTGTTCTGTAACTTGGTTGAGCAACGGATTGTTGCCAACCAAAGCACTGCGGAAAAGTGTACGAAAATACGCCATTTCGGCTGCTATAGGCTCACTAACAAGGTAGGTTTTCTCCATAAAACGATTAATTTTGGCCACAAAAATAGCAATAAAAAGGTTACTATCGTATTTTTTTGTACTTTTACCAAGAAAAAAAGCATGAAATAGAGAAAAATATATGGATAAACTGTTCTTATTGGATGCATACGCCCTCATATATAGGGCCTATTACGGCTTTATCAAAAGCCCTCGCATCAACTCAAAGGGGCTGAACACGTCAGCCATTATGGGATTTGTCACCACGCTGGAGGAGGTGCTCAAGAAGGAGAACCCCACACACATCGGCGTGGCATTCGACCCCTCAGGTCCGACCTTCCGTCACGAGGCTTTTGCGCAATACAAGGCGCAACGCGAAGAGACACCCGAGGTCATCCGGCAAAGTGTACCTATTATTAAGCAGATCATCGAAGCATACCGCATCCCTATCCTGGAGGTGAGCGGCTATGAAGCCGACGACGTCATCGGCACGCTGGCCACCCAGGCCGCACAGCAAGGCATCACCACCTACATGATGACACCCGACAAGGATTACGGACAGCTGGTAGGCGAGCAGGTCTTCATGTACCGCCCTAAGCACAGCGGTGGCTTTGAGGTAATGGGCCCGGAGGAGGTGAAGGCAAAGTATGGACTGACCGACACCAGGCAGATGATTGACATCCTCGGCTTGATGGGCGATGCGAGCGACAACATCCCCGGCTGCCCGGGCGTGGGCGAAAAGACGGCTCAAAAGCTGATTGCCGAATTTGGCGGCATTGACCAGCTGCTCGAACACACCGACCAGCTGAAAGGGGCGTTGAAGAAAAAGGTAGAAGAGAATATGGAGCAGATCCGTTTCTCCAAATTCCTGGCCACCATCAAGACCGATGTGCCCATCACGCTCGACATGGAGACGCTGGTACGCGAAGAGCCCGACTCCCCTACCCTACGCACGCTGTTTGAAGAGCTGGAGTTCCGCACCCTCATCCAACGGAAGTTTGAAGAGAGCAAACCCACATCATCAACAAAGAGTACTCAAGGCGCAGCAAGAGCAAAGAGCACACAACCGACCGGTGACCTCTTTGCCGGTACCCTGTTTGCCGCGACCGAAGAGGAGAGCCCAAAGCAAGCACCCGTCCAAGGCGATTTGTTTGCGCTATTTCCCGACGAGGGGACGGGCAACGCCGAAAATCAAAATCTCAAGCGCTTAACAGATATCGAGACGGATTATCAACTGATTGATTCCGAGGAGAAAAGAACCAAAATATTTCAAAAATTACGGACATCTGATTTTCTCGTTCTAGACACAGAGACCACAAGTACCGAGCCGATGAAGGCCGAACTGGTGGGAATCAGCCTCGCCGTAGAGGAAAACAGGGCTTACTACATCCCGATTCCTTCCAATCGTGAAGAAGCCATAAAAATTGTAAACTCCATAAAACCACTCTTTGAGAACGAAGCAACCCTCAAGGTGGGACAGAATATCAAGTACGACATGATCGTGCTGGCCAACTATGGAGCGGAGGTGAGAGGAGCACTCTTCGACACCATGCTCGCCCACTACGTGCTGCAACCCGAACTGCGGCACAACATGGACTACCTGGCCGAGGTCTATCTCAACTACCAGACCATCCACATCGACGAACTGATTGGTACGAAGGGCAAAGGGCAACGCTCCATGCGCGACCTTCAGCCCGAAGAGGTCTATCGCTACGCTTGCGAAGATGCCGACGTTACCCTGAAGCTGAAGAAGCTGCTGGAGCTGGAATTGAAGAAAGCCGGTGTAGAGCAGCTATTCTATGACATCGAGATGCCTTTGGTACCCGTCTTGGTGGAGATGGAGCGCAACGGTGTGCGGATTGATACCGACTCACTCAAGCAATCCTCCATCCACTTCAACGAGCGGCTCCAAGAAATCGAACAGGAGATCTACAGTCTGGCCGGAACCACCTTCAACATCAGCTCGCCCAAGCAGGTGGGTGATGTGCTGTTCGAGCAACTCAAGATAACCGACAAGGCCAAGAAGACCAAGAGCGGGCAGTACGTGACGAGTGAGGAGGTGCTCGAAGCCCTGCGCAGCAAGCATCCCATCGTAGGCAAGATTCTCGACTACCGGGGCGTGAAGAAGCTGCTCAGCACCTACATCGACACCCTGCCGCAGCTCATCAACCCCGAGACGGGGCGCATCCACTCCTCATTCAACCAGGCCGTGACCAGCACCGGACGTCTCAGTTCGAGCAACCCCAACCTGCAGAACATCCCCATCCGTGACGAAGACGGCAAGGAGCTCCGTAAAGCCTTCATCCCCGACGAAGGATGCAGCTTCTTCTCAGCCGACTACTCGCAGATAGAGCTTCGCCTCATGGCCCACCTCAGCGGCGACCCTCACATGATTGAGGCTTTCCGCAACGACGATGACATCCACAGCGCCACGGCGGCCAAGATATATAAGGTACCCATCGAGGAGGTGACCGGCGACATGCGGCGCAAGGCCAAGACAGCCAATTTCGGCATCATCTACGGCATCTCCACCTTCGGCCTCGCGGAGCGGATGAACGTAAGCCGAGGCGAGGCCAAGGAGCTTATCGATGAATACTTCACCACCTACGGCCGCATCAAGGAGTACATGAACGAGAGCATCGAGCAGGCCCGTGCCAAAGGCTATGTGGAGACCATCTTCCACCGCAAGCGCTACCTGCCCGACATCACATCCCACAACGCCACCGTCAGGAGCTACGCCGAGCGCAACGCCATCAATGCACCCATACAGGGAAGCGCCGCCGATATTATCAAAGTGGCCATGGCACGCATCTACCAACGCTTCAAGAGTAACAATCTGAAAGCAAAACTCATCGTGCAGGTCCACGACGAACTTAATTTCAGCGTTCCCGAGGAGGAAAAAGAAATTGTGCAACAAATTGTAATCGAAGAGATGGAGCATGCATACCCCATGCAAATCCCTCTAAAAGCGGACTTTGGGTGGGGTAAGAACTGGCTTGAGGCGCACTAAAAAGAGTGGTTTGCATTAATTAACTTACAATCAGAAAGCAAGAGTTTCAAAGTGTAAGTCATGCAACATGATACCTGAAAATAACCGGCAAACGATTTGTCGGTTATTTTTTTAGTTTCTTCACGAGCAAAAAGAAAGAGATATGAAGAAGAGCGCATTGACAGAATGACAAAATATTTGGCTTAAATTATTGCATATACAGAAAAAGAGCGTACCTTTGCACCGCTTTTCAGAAGAAAAGCTAGAAAAACGAAAGTTCAACCACCTAGAAATATTTTTAAAAGATGAAAGCAATTATGTCATTCAAAGCAATTCTTTTCGCAGTTCTCGTTATGGTATGCAGCGTTAACGCCATGGCCGACAACAAGAGTAATCTGATCTACAACACCGAAGAAGTAAACGGATTGAAAGTAGGTGAAACCATCTACAAGTCGGACAACGGTATGCTGAGCAACTACATGAAGTACAACTACAGCTACGATGCTCAAAATCGCATGACCGAAAGCGAAGCCATGAAGTGGGACGGCTCGGAATGGAAGAAGGATATGTGCATCCGCTATGCTTACCAGGGCAAGAGCATCACCACCACCTACTACAAGTGGAACAGCCGCAAGGGTGAGTACACGTTGGTTCCCGACATGACCATCACCATCGACAACCCCAACATGTAATCTCTTACACCAATCTTTATACCTTCTGAAAACCTCATAACGAAAAATACAAAACCTTTTTACTTCGAGGCCGGAATGCAACACGCACTCCGGCCTTTTTCGTTGCAGGAGAAGAAGTAACCACTACTTATATAGAAGTTTTCAACGCAAAAAGAGAAGTTTTCGACGCTTTATGACAATAATACAGCCAATTTATCGTACTTTTGCGGCCTGAAAAGCAGGCTGAAGCCTTCGGAAATTACTCGAACAGGATTCGAACATCATGCGGACAGCCTCCGGACAGGATTATAACAAGATTAAAAAACGAAATAGATTATGGCATTAAAAGCAGGTATTGTAGGACTGCCCAACGTGGGCAAATCCACACTATTCAACTGCCTGAGCAGCGCGAAAGCACAGGCAGCCAACTTCCCGTTCTGTACCATCGACGCCCAGCTGGGACAGGTATCCGTGCCCGATGAGCGACTGACCTGTCTGGCCGAGCTGGTTCACCCGGGACGCATCGTCCCCGCCGTGTGCGACATCGTGGATATCGCCGGCCTGGTGAAGGGAGCCAGCAAGGGCGAAGGACTGGGCAACCAGTTTCTGGGCAACATCCGCGAATGTGACGCCATCATCCACGTGCTGCGCTGCTTCGACAACGGCAACATCGTCCACGTGGATGGCTCAGTCAACCCTGTGCGCGACAAGGAAATCATCGACACCGAGCTGCAGCTGAAAGACCTGGAAACTGTGGAGAACCGCATCAAGCGCGTGGAGAAGGTGGCCAAGGTGGGTGGCGACAAGGCGGCCAAGGTAGAGCTTGACCTGCTGCTGCGCTACAAGGAGGCACTCGAACAGGGCCGCAGCGCACGCACCGTAGCCCTGCAAAACGAAGACGAAGAGGCTGCTGCCAAGCAGATGTTCCTGCTCACCACCAAGCCTGTGCTCTACGTCTGCAACGTGGATGATGCCAGCGCCGCCACAGGCAACGCCTACGTGGAGCAGGTGCGCGAGGCCATCCAGGGTGAAAAGGCTCAGCTCATCGTCATCTCCGCACAGACCGAGGCCGACATTGCCGAGCTGGAGACCTACGAGGAGAAGCAGATGTTCCTCGAAGACCTCGGCTTGAAAGAGAGCGGCTGCAATCGCCTCATCAAGGCCATCTACAGCCTGCTCAACCTGGAAACCTTCATCACGGCAGGCGAGATGGAGGTGAAGGCCTGGACCTACCACAAGGGCTGGAAAGCTCCGCAATGTGCCGGCGTCATCCACACCGACTTTGAGAAGGGCTTCATCCGTGCCGAGGTCATCAAGTACGACGACTACATCAAGTACGGCAGCGAGGCCGCCGTGCGTGAAGCCGGCAAGCTCGGCATAGAGGGCAAGGAGTACGTCGTGCAGGATGGCGACATCATGCATTTTAGGTTTAACGTCTGAACCCATAGCTTAAGCAGAAAAGAACCGCCGAAGAAGGCAAAAATCAAGACAAATGCCAGCATCCGACCATGATAAATCGGATACTGGCATTTGCTATTTAGAATACGATAAAAAAGTCCCCACCAAATTATTTCAGCCGAAATGCCGGTTTCCACCAAATTTATTTCGTCTAAATGCCGGTTTCCACCAAATTTGCCCCAAAAATAGTAGGATATACTTGAATTAGGGAATAAGAACAAAAGCACGAATGAAGGAACACTCCTTTCATTCTCAAAATTCAACATAAGTATGAGCGACTAATCTTTCAGACAGCCCAGGGGGACTATCTTAACTCCATCGGGGCGCGTGTAGGCCATGTCGCCGGCGGTGATGACCATCATCAGGTCGGGCTCACGCAGCTGGATCTGCTTTTCCACCTTGTTGTGCTCCTGAACGAGGCGCTTGATCTCTTTCAGATGAGATGCACCCTCTTCAATCTCCCTGCTGCCCAGCTTAAACTCGATGAGCGCATAACGGCCATCCTCCAGGTGCAACACGGCATCCGCCTCCAAGTCATAACGGTCGTGGTAATAGGAGATGATTCCGCCAAGCGACTGCGAGTAGGCCTTCAGGTCACGTATGGCCATACATTCAAACAAGAAGCCATAACAAACACTTGATTATAAAGACGGTTCATCCGACATTTGGAGTGATACCATTTGTCGGGCTGAAAGCCCAAAAAGCTCATAGCCCAGGGCAACGCCCTGGGGATGATGCATGGGGTGAACAATCGCGCTGAATGCGCAAAAGCTTTACTTCACAAGTGCATGAATTAGGCTTTTGCCCTTGCAGGGCGTAATCGCACCGACTCTGAATCCCCAGGGCGTTGCCCTGGGCTAGGAGCGGTTGGGCCTTCAGCCCGCAAGTTTCTGATAGAAAGATAGCTATCACTCCAAAAATCTGATGAACCATAAAGACGGTCAATATATTGTGTTTTACTTAATTACGCAATTTATTGGGCTATTTTGTGGCTTTTTAGTGTGTAATTTTGAGGCATTTCAGTGTGTAATTTTGAGGCATTTCAGTGTGTAATTTTGGGGCATTCCGCTTGGTATTTTTGCGGTACATAGGGAGGGATTATTTGCCGAAGTGGCCGGGGACGGGGAGGTAGATGGGCTGCTGGCGGGTGCCGTCGTTCTTGAGGTAGCCTTCGTCGAGGAGGCGGCGCAGCAGGCGCACGGCCGTGGTGGTGCGGATACCGAAGAGAGTCTCCAGCTTGCGACGGGTGAGGTATGCTTGCGTGGAGAAGTACGTGGTGAGCTTGGCCTCAATCTCTTCATCGGTGGGCAGGCCTGAGGATTCGCCACGGTTGACGTAACTGAAGTTGATTGGTCCCATGTGGCTCTGGAGCTCGCTGTCGGGCCGGAAGCTGATGCCCTTGAAGCGCACCTTGCGGCTGCGTTCGCGGAGCGACATCTCCTCAGTCACCCGGCCCTCGGTGGTGAGTGTGGGGGTGAAGTAACCCAGCCCTTCGAGGTGAACCTGTTCACCCATGGCCAGTTTGTGGGCCACCACACGGCTCAGGGCGGTAAGCGTGGCTTTCACATCACCCTCGGTGAGCGACGTGGCTTTCTCTATCTCCTTGGCCAGCTGACGGGTATCGACCGTGCCGTTGAAGAACGGGCGTGGGTGCAGGCCTTCTGTAATGTCTCCTTCCTCGCGTTGAGGATTGCGGTACCAACTGTAATTGATTGACATAAGTATTCCATTTAAGTAAAAACATAACTTCCTTCATTCTATCCACCTAGGTGGTTAAAGCTATCCACCGAAGTGGCTAAAGTTATCCACCAAGGTGAATAACCCGACAGATAGGCTACAAAGGTAAAGAGAATAAGCTAAATCAGCAAATAGAATGGAAGAAAAAAAGGAATAGGCTGCGCCTCGGGAATAAAAATAAAAGCGAGCTTTCATTTTGTATTCCGCTCGGCTTGCACTATCTTTTCATAACATAGGCGGCGCCTCGGGAATAAAAATAAAAGCAAGCTTTCATTTTGTATTCCGCTCGGCTTGCACTATCTTTGCCCTCGAAATATTAATTGATGCGTTATGAAGTACCCTATCGGCATACAGAGCTTTGACCGGATTCGCGAGGAAGGCTACGTCTATGTGGATAAGACGGCCTTGGTGTATGACCTCGTCAGTAATGGAACCATCTACTTCCTCAGCCGTCCGCGACGATTCGGGAAGAGCCTGCTCATCTCTACATTGAAGCACTACTTCCTGGGTCACAAGGAGCTGTTCAGAGGGCTGGCCATCGACGGACTGGAACAGGAGTGGGCGGTCTATCCCGTGTTCCACCTCTCGTTCGGCAGCGAGAACTTCACCCAGCCTTACGCGCTTGACAAGATGCTGGAGAGCTTCGTGGCCGATGCAGAGAAGCAATACGGCACATCGGGAGCCCTCACCTTGGGGCAACGCTTCTGCAAAGTCTTGCATGCTGCCCACCAGGCCACAGGGCGCAGGGCCGTGGTGCTGATAGATGAGTACGACAAGCCGTTGCTCGATGTCCTGGATATGGAACGCTATGTCACCGACTGCGAGGGTAACCGCATCAAGCTGGAGGAGTATAACCGCGATGTGCTGAGAGGCTTCTATGGCGTCTTCAAGGATGCCGATGCCGACCTTCGCTTCGTGATGCTGACGGGTGTGACCAAGTTCTCGCAGGTGAGCGTGTTCAGCGGCTTCAACCAGCCGGATGACATCAGCATGGACAAGCGCTATGAGGCCCTCTGTGGCATCACGAAGGAGGAACTGGAGACGGTCTTCGCAGAGCCTATCCGTGAGCTGGCCGATGAACTGAATGTGGAGGTCGAGGAGATGAAGCGGATGCTGAGGCTCCAGTACGACGGTTATCACTTCAGCCCCGCCATGACGGGCATCTTTAACCCCTTCAGCCTGCTCAATGCTTTCGACATGAAGATGCTCCGCGATTACTGGTTTGCCTCAGGAACCCCCACCTACCTCATCCGCTTGCTTAATCACAGCAACGAGCAAATCAACGACCTCACGGGCAAGTACTATGATGTCTCGGAGTTCATCGACTACAAGGCCGACGTGGAGCGTCCGCTGCCCATGATTTACCAGAGCGGCTACCTCACCATCAAGGACTATGATCAGTCCACCGAATCTTTCCTGCTCGACTTCCCCAACAACGAGGTACGCAAGGGCTTCCTCAGTCTGATAGCCTCCAGCTACCTGAAGAACAGCGAAGAACGCCCCGAAGGATGGGTGCGTGATGCCTTCCGCCAGCTCAACCGGGGCGAGGTGGAGCCCTTCTGCGAGTCGCTCACGGCTTTCCTCGCCAGCATCCCCTACGACAGCCACGAATCCCTGAAAGACATCAAGGCCACGGAGAAGCATTTCCAATACACCTTCTACCTCATCCTGCGCCTGCTCGGTGTCTATTGCCTGGGCATCAAGGTGGAGGACCGCCAGAGCTACGGCCGCGTGGATTGCACGCTGGAGCTGAAGGAGTACGTCTATATCTTTGAGTTGAAGATGGACGGCTCTGCCGACGAGGCCCTGCAGCAGATTGAGCAGAAAGGCTACGCCAAGCCCTACGCCACCGACCCGCGCTGCCTCATCCGCATCGGCATGAACTTCTCCTCCCAGACCCGCACCATCGCCCAGTGGAAAAGCCTGTAAAAGTGAAAGAAGTAAACACCATATAACAAAGAAAAAAAAAGAGACATCCATATGAATACAAACGATAAAAAACTGAGCTACCTGATTGTCGGCACGGGGGGTGTGGGCGGCTGCATCGCCGGATTCCTCGCCCTGGCAGGCAAGGAGGTGAGCTGCATCGCACGGGGTGAGCACCTGGAGGCGCTGCGCTCCAACGGGCTGCGCCTGCATAGCGACCTGAAGGGGGAACATACCCTACCCGTGAAGGCCACCACGACCGAGGAGTTTTCCGGTAAGGCAGACGTCATCTTTGTCTGCGTGAAGGGCTACTCCATCGCGTCAATAACCGGCCTCATCCAGCGGGCTTCACACCCCGGAACGGTGGTCATCCCCATCCTCAACGTCTTTGGCACGGGGCCGCGCATCCAGCGGCAGGTGCCCGGTGTGACCGTACTCGACGGCTGCATCTACATCGTGGGCTTCGTGAGCGGCAAGGGGGAGATCTCGCAGATGGGCAGCATCTTCCGCCTGGTATTCGGTGCCCACGAAGGGACGGCTGTCAGCCGCGCGACGATGGAAGCGGTCCAGCAGGACCTGACGGAGAGCGGCATACGGGCGGAAATCTCGGACGACATCCGGCGCGACACCTTCGTGAAGTGGTCGTTCATCTCGGCCATGGCTGTGACGGGGGCTTACTACGACGTGCCGATGGGCGAAGTGCAGAAGCCCGGAGCCGTGCGCGACACCTTCATCGGCCTCTCCCGTGAGAGTGCGGAGCTGAGCCGACGGCTGGGCATCAAGCTGGAGCGCGACCTCGTGGAGTACAACCTGAAGGTCATCGACAGCCTCGACCCGCACAGCACGGCCTCGATGCAGAAGGACATGGCCCGCGGCCACGAGAGCGAGGTGCAAGGCCTGCTCTTCGACCTGCTCGAAGCCTGCGAAGCCGAGGGCATCGACTGCCCTACCTACCGCCTGGTGGCCCAAAAATTCCGTACCCGATAGATTCAACTCCTAGAAACAGATTCAACCTCCTAAAATAAGTGCAAGATATGAAGAAAATCACCATGTTCTACCTGGAGCATTGCCCCTTCTGCAAGCGGGCTTTCCAGTACATCAACGAACTGAAGGCCGAGCATCCCGAGCTGGCCGCCATCGAGATAGAGACCATCGAAGAGAGTCAGCACCCCGAGATTGCCGACCAGTATGACTACTACTACGTGCCTACCTTCTACATCGACGGCGAGAAGGTACACGAAGCAGGCATCTACAAGAACGAAATGGAAGAGGTGCTGCGCAAGGCGGTTCAAGCTTAGTGATTAGTGAGTAGTGAGTAGTGATTAATGATTAATGTGACGGTATGATAGAAACCACTGATTTTCACAGAAGGGACAGATTGTGTCAATCTGTATGAATCTGTGTAATCTGTGGTTCCTACAGTAAGCCGCGAATGCTCAAAACGAATAAAAAATGATACATTGGAATCCTGACCCCGAGTTGTTCTCTCTCTTCGGCACGCTGCCGATACGTTACTATGGCCTGCTGTGGCTGGTGGGACTGGCGTTGGCCTACCTCATCGTGCAACGGCAATACCGCGACCGACGCATCCCTTCGGAGAAGTTTGAACCGCTCTTCTTCTACTGCTTTATCGGCATCCTGGTGGGCGCACGCCTCGGCCATTGCCTCTTCTACCAACCCGACTACTACCTCAACCACATCGGGGAGATGCTCCTGCCTGTCAAGTTCCTGCCGGGCGGCGGCTGGCGCTGGACGGGCTACGAAGGCCTGGCGAGCCATGGTGGCACCCTGGGCCTCATCATCGCCCTCTGGCTCTACTGCCGCAAGACGAAGATGCACTACATGGATGTGCTCGACATGATAGCCGTGGCCACGCCCATCACAGCCTGCTGCATCCGCCTGGCCAATCTGATGAACAGCGAGATCATCGGTCGCCCGACCGACGTGCCCTGGGCTTTCGTCTTCGAGCGTGTGGATATGCTCCCCCGCCATCCGGCCCAGCTCTACGAAGCGCTGGCCTATCTGACCTTCTTCATCGGCATGGTCATCCTCTACCGCCGTGGCCTCAAGCGGGCACAGGCGGAGGCTGGTATAACGCCCTCCGAAGCGGCTTCTAACGGCGTTCGGACGGACTTCAGCCAGAAGAAGAACGGGGCAGGTATGCGAGGCGGCGCAGGTGCCGGCAAGGGGGTCCTCTCCTACCTCAGCTCCGGCTACAGGCAAGGCTTCTTCTTTGGCCTTTGCCTGACGGAGATCTTCACCTTCCGCTTCTTCGTGGAGTTCCTCAAGGAGAATCAGGTGAACTTCGAGGAGGGCATGACCTTCAACATGGGCCAATGGCTCAGCATCCCCTTCATCCTCATCGGGCTCTACTTCATGCTACTCTACGGACGTAGTGCCCGTACGCAAGGTAAATGACGGAGTGTATGCGGTTTATGGCACGCAGATGACACAGATTTTGACTGATGACCACAGATTTATTTTTTTTAAGCCAACAGATTTTGATTTAAACAAACGGATTTATATTTAAACTAACGGAATATCTATTTTAACTAACGGAATATGAAACGATTGAAGTACTTTATGATGGCTGCCGCCGTAGTGTGCGGCTTGGCAGCTTTGCAGGCTTGCGGACAGAAGAAGCAGGCTGAAGGCGATAAGGCTGCTGCTGAGGCTACCGCTCAGGCAGAGGGTAAGGCCGTCGCCGAGGTGACCCCCGACAGCGTGGGCTACCTCGTGAAGGTGGGCGACATGGCACCCGACTTTACCGTGGAGCTGACCGATGGTTCTTCCGTAACCCTCTCCGCCCTGCGCGGCAAACTGGTGATGCTGCAGTTCACGGCCAGTTGGTGTGGCGTATGCCGCAAGGAGATGCCCTTCATCGAGCGCGACATCTGGCAACCCAACAAGGAGCGCGAAGACTTTGTGCTCATCGGCATCGACCGTGATGAACCTTTAGAGAAGGTGAAGGAGTTTGCCCAACAGACCAAGGTGACCTATCCCCTGGGCCTCGACCCGGGAGCTGACATCTTTGCCCTCTATGCCGACCGCCAGGCAGGCATCACGCGCAACGTCCTCATCGACCCCGAAGGACGCATCATCAAGCTCACCCGCCTCTACAACCCCGAGGAGTTTGCCTCCCTCGTGGCCCTCATCAACGAGCGACTGGGAAAATAAAAACGAATGAAACAGACCATATCATCTTAATTCTTTTTATTATGAAGTATCAACTTGCCATCATCGGCGGAGGCCCTGCGGGCTATACGGCCGCCGAAACAGCCGGTAAAGCCGGACTGAGTGTAGTATTGTTTGAAAAGAAGAGCCTGGGCGGCGTCTGCCTCAACGAGGGGTGCATCCCCACGAAGACCCTGCTCTACTCGGCCAAGACGTATGACAACGCACGTCATGCGCAGAAATATGCGGTCAACGTGAGCGAAGCCTCGTTTGACCTGCCCAAAATCATCGCACGCAAGCAGAAGGTGGTGCGCAAGCTGGTACTGGGCATCAAGGGGAAACTGACGCAAGCCGGCGTGACCATCGTACAGGGCGAGGCGCAGATTGTGGATGCACACCACGTGAGCTGCGGCGAGGAGCAGTATGAGTGCGACAACTTGCTGCTCTGCACAGGCTCGGAGACCTTTATTCCCCCCATCCCCGGATTGGAGACGGTCAACTACTGGACTCATCGCGACGCGCTCGACAGCAAGGTGCTACCCAAGAGCCTGGCCATCGTAGGTGGCGGCGTGATCGGCATGGAGTTTGCCTCGTTCTTCTGCAGCCTGGGCGTGGAGGTGACGGTCATCGAGATGCTGCCTGAGATATTGGGCGGCGGCATGGATGTGGAGATGGCCGGCCTGCTGCGTGCCGAATATGCCAAGCGCGGCATCCGCTTCATGCTGAGCACGAAGGTGACAGCCATCGAGCCGGCTGAGGATGAAGCGATTAAGGTACATTACGAGACAGCCGAAGGAGCTGGCGAGGTGGTGGCTGAAAAGCTGCTGATGAGCGTGGGACGTCGCCCTGTAATGAAGGGCTACGGCCTGGAGAACCTGCCGCTGGAGCGCAACGCCCGCGGAGGCATCATCGTCGATGAGCAAATGCGCAGCTCCATCCCGGGTGTCTATGTCTGTGGCGACCTGACGGGCTTCTCGCTGCTGGCTCACACGGCTGTACGTGAGGGCGAAGTAGCCGTTCACACCATCCTGGGCAAGGAGGACAAGATGAGCTACCGCGCCATCCCCGGCGTGGTCTATACCAATCCGGAGATTGCCGGCGTGGGTGAGACGGAGGAGTCGCTCCGCAAGAAGGAAATCAGCTACCGTGCCGTAAAGCTGCCCATGGCCTACAGCGGCCGCTTCGTGGCTGAGAATGAGGGTGTGAATGGTGTCTGCAAGCTGCTGATTGCCGACGACAACACCATCCTGGGCGCTCACGTCTTCGGTACACCTGCCTCGGAAATCATCGCCCTGGCTGGCATGGCCATCGAGCTGAAGCTGACCACCGAGGAGTGGAAACGCTTCGTCATCCCCCACCCCACGGTAGGCGAAATCTTCCGCGAGGCGCTGTAAGAACAAGCATATTTAGCATATGAAGGGGCGGACACAAGGGTCCGCCCCTCCATTTATTCCCCCTTCATCTTCATCACAAAATCATCTGTCATATAAACCACAATAAATACTTATAAAGCATGAACATGAATCAATCGCATCGTTTCACACACATCCTGTCGCATCGCATAGCTCCTGTTGTCCTGCTTCTAACACTCCTCTCACTCCCCTTAAGGGCTGAGATACGGCTTTCGGCAACAAACGAAGAGAGAAAATCGGAGCTGAGAGACAGTCTCCTGACCGCCCGATTTGACTCGCTGGTGCGCGTCCTGCTGCCTAAGGGAGCCAACGTGGCCCTCATGGCCTACGACCTCAACGAGCGCCGTACGCTCTACACCTATCAGGCCGACAAACTGGGCCGTCCGGCCAGCAACATGAAGCTGCTCACCACCATCGCTGCCCTCGACCGCGAGGAGGCCGACGAGCCCTTCTGTACCGAGGTGTGGGCCGAGAGCACCAGGCAAGGTCGAGAGGTAACGCCTGCCGAAGGTATCCAGCAGGTTGATCAGCAGACAGCTCAACAAGATACGCTCTACGGCAACCTCTACGTGGTGGGCGGCATGGACCCGGAGTTTGACGATGCGGCACTCGACTCGCTGGTGGCGCAAGTGGCTCGTCAGCCTTACAAGGTAATCTGCGGAAACATCTATGGCGATGTGAGCTTGCGCGACTCCCTGCCTTACGGCAACGGTTGGTGCTGGGATGACATCCCCTACGACTATCAGCCCTGGCTATCGCCCCTCATGCTCTGCAAGGGCGTGGTGCAGGTCAAGGCTACCCCATCGCCCGTCAAAGGCGAACCGGCACAACTCTCCTTCACCCCCTCCTCCAGCTACTATACCGTAGATAACCAGACACAGAGCCGCACACCCGAGGCCGGGAGTTTCCACGTGGAACGCAACTGGATGGAGCAGAGCAACCACCTGGTGGTAAGGGGAAACGTAAATCGCACGCGAAGCAGCAGCCTCACCCTCCACGGGTCAGCTGAGCTCTTCATGCACACCTTCGTAGAACGCCTTCAGGCACGCGGAGTGAGCCTCATCGACACGTTGACCAGGGCACCCTTGTCAGCGCCCGTCTATGCCTGGAGAGCGCTTCCAGACGACTCTACGGCCACCACATGGCTTGTGGCCCACTATGAGACAGCGATGCAGGATGTGGTCAAGCAGGTGATGAAGGAGAGCGACAACCTCAATACCGAGGCCCTGCTCACCCGTCTGGGAGCCCAATCCACAGGTCATCGCCACATCCACACCGAAGATGGTCTGAAAGCCGTGCGCGAACTCATCAAGCGCCTGGGCCTCAACCCCAAAGACTATAACCTGGCCGATGGCTGCGGCCTCTCCAACTACAACGCCATCTCGCCCGAGCTGCTCGTGGCCTTCCTGCGCCACGCCTACTCCCGCACAGAGCTATTCCAGAAGCTCTACAAGGCGCTCCCCGTGGCCGGCGTAGATGGCACGCTGAAGGGCCGCATGAAGAAAGGCTCCCCTGCCTACAGCAACGTCCACGCCAAGACGGGAACCATCTCGGGCATCAGTTCCCTGTCGGGTTACCTGCAAGGCCGCTCCGGCCATTGGATTGCCTTCTCCATCATGAATCAGAACCAACTCTCCGGCCGCGATGCCCGCCGGATGCAGGACATCCTCTGCGAACAGATGATCCTAAGCATGTAGGAAGAAATTAAGTTTCGCATGTCGGGGACATGCGAAACTTGAGTGAAGAACTATATAAATCAGCGATTTATTCTGACAAAGTCGGGGTGTAAAGGGTTCGGCAAGCCTTCGAGATGCCTCCGAGATGCCTTCGAGACGCATTCGGAAGCCTTACGCAATACACAGAAGCGAATCATTTTTACAAGATTAGCGACTCCTCACAACAGACTGCTTCAGGACGAGGAGGGACTCAGGCCCCATGTTGAAGAGCAGATCGACGATGCTCAGGTTGGGCAAGAAGCCGAGGCGCTCCTGAAAGACCTGATAGTAAGTGGTAGGACGGAAGGTAGGGTCGGCCTCGGAAGTTGCACGCTTAGGGTGAATCAGCTCGCGGAAGTCATCCACACCGGCAGGGGCGACAACCTGGTAGGTCGTGGTGCGACTCAGCTGCGGTGTGAGGTCAATCAAGCTACATACCAGATGCATCAGGGCCTCGTTGTAATCCACGAGGAAGGTGTACCGCTTCTGCTCATAGAAGGGCGCAAAATCATCGCGGTAGTACTCAAAATAGGGTGTATGGTTGTACGCCGAACAGAGGGCGTTCCAATGGAGGTGGCGCCAGTTGCCGTGGTCGCTGATGCGGATGTCGCGCAGAGGGCATTTCTCCGTATCAGGTTTCACGGTCGGGATGGTGAGGGCGAGCGGCCCATCGGGAGCAGCAATGACACAACGGTTGCGGTAAGTCTGCTTCACGTAATGATCCATTTGCTCGATCATAACCTCCGGATAAGCGTAGAGCTTCGTATAATACTGTACCGGTGCAAGGTAAGCTGTAGAGAGAAGGACGGTGGAAGACATATAGGGAGTGATTAGTGATGAGTGGTTAGTGATTAGTGATTAATTGGACAGAATGGGATGGCACGCAGATAACACGGATTGGAATAGATTTACGCAGATAAAAAAAATAAATCTGTGGTCATCTGCCAAAATCTGTGTCATCTGTGTGCCATCACTCGTAGCTTGTAGCTTGTAGCTCGTAGCTAAAAACTAATTCACCTGGAGGCCGATGCGGTTCCAGCGATAGCCACCGAAGAGACCGTGACCGGGCTGCTGACTGAACCAGATGTGGGTGGCACGGCCAGTCAAGTGGCTGTGAGGCACGAAGCCAAAGAGGCGTGAATCACACAGGTTGACGGGGTTGTTCGTGCATACCCAGTAGTAATCCTGCGTAAAGGTACAGGCAGATACGGGGATGCCCTCTACGCAGAGGGTACCCCGCTCAATGGTGGCGCGACGGTGCTCGTGGAGTATCAGGGTGTTGCGTAGCAGGGTGATATTCCACGGAGTGACCTTGATGCGCGAACCTTTGGAGGGGATCACCAACGGCTGAAGGAGTGATTCGCCGGCCAGCGCATCCAGGGGACGGAGCCACGAGAGAGTATCGGAGGTAGCTTGCTGGAGCAGATAGAGTTCGTAGCGGCTGAAGCTGCGGATGTAGCGCAGGGTGTCAGCAGCCAGCAAGCGGTTGTGATGGAGGTTGAGTCGCCGGAGCAGCGTGTCCAGTTGCTTCTCGCGCACCGGGGGATAGGCATAGAGCTGCTGGCAGTCGGGGGAGAGCAGCCGGGCTTGGTGTACGTTGAAGAGGCTATCCACCAAGAGCGTATCACCAGGAAGGCCGACCAGACGACCGATATAGAGTGGCCGGCTACTGATGGGACACTCAGGCGGCTCGGCAGGATGGTGGAAGAGGGCGATGTCTCCCCTACTGCCCAAGTCATAACCCCAGCGCTTCTCTTGCTGATTGCCTGAGAAAGGCATCCGCAAGCCATAGCTCCAGCGACTTACCAGCAGGAGGTCGCCAGGCAGCAGCGAGTGCTCCATGCCGCTTGAGGGGATGTAGCAACTGGTCACCACACAACCTCGCAGCAGGATCACTACGGCCACTACCGCCACGCTCCAGATTATCCAGCTAAGGAGCTTCCGCTTCAAGCTGTAGTCATTTTGCGCCATAGACGATTCCATTCCTCATTTGCCGGTTCTTTTTCTCCTTTTTTACTATATTATTAGATGTTGTCTACCCACTTGAAGATGCGGTTCCAGCGAATCTTGCCGTCTGTCCAGTCGCGGTCTTTATCAAGCGAGAGCCATACCACAATGGGCTTGCCCACCACATGGTCCTCGGGCACAAA
Organism: uncultured Mediterranea sp.; assembly: GCA_945831575.1. Classification (GTDB taxonomy): domain Bacteria; phylum Bacteroidota; class Bacteroidia; order Bacteroidales; family Bacteroidaceae; genus Bacteroides. The sequence continues at coordinate 21,856 of CAMACX010000013.1, read as the reverse complement.
GCCCCAATAACGCGAGTCGGCCGAGTTGTGGCGGTTGTCACCCATCATCCAGTAGTAATCCATCTGGAAGGTATAACTGTCACTCTTCACTCCGTTGATGTAGATGCCGTCTGCACGGCGCTCCAGGCGATTGCCCTCATAGGCCTCGATGCAACGCTCATAAAGGGGAAGATTCTCGTCCGTCAGACGAATGGTTGTCCCCTTGGCGGGAATCCAGATGGGACCGTAATCATCACGCGTCCAATGGGTATTGAGGTTGAGTGGATAGAGGTAGCCGGCGAAGGTCTCTGGCTCGCGCACGATGCGGCTCACGAGCTTCTTGTTGGCCTTGAGCGCATCGTGCATGGCTTGCGTCAAGGGGAGGTGATAGACGGGGGTAAGGCGACCCTGCTGGTCGCGACGGTCAAGGCCGAGCTGCATAAGCCCATCCTCCCAAGAGGGGTCAACGGACATCAGGAGCTGGTCGTCGAGGCTGATACCCAGTTCGCGGAACATCTCCTGTGGGATTTCCGGCCCGGTAGTTTGCACGAAGTAGTTAAACTGCACATTCACGGGGGCCTGCTGCGGCTCTCCATCAATGTAGATGACGCCCTCCCTGATCTGGAGTGTATCACCAGGCAGGCCTACACAGCGCTTCACGTAGTTCTCGCGGCGATCTACAGGGCGTGTCACCACTTCACCATAGACGGCAGGATTCTGCATGATCTGCTTGCGCCCTGCGGCATAGTAGAGGTCATAGACGGTACGCTGGCTCTCCACGGAGAGGCTGTCGAGATTCATCTTGCCCGGATAGTAGCGACGCCCCACCTCGTAAGCCAGCGAGTAGAAGTCAGTTTGCTGGTAGTTGGTGGCTACGGTATCGCCTGCGGGAAAGTTGAACACCACGATGTCTCCCCGCTTCACCTTGCCCAAACCAGCCACGCGCTTATACTCCCATTTGGGCCACTCCAGGTAGGACTTGCAGTTAAGCCCGGGCAGGGTATGCTGCACCAAGGGGAGCGAGAGGGGTGTCTGGGGCACACGCGGCCCGTAGCTCATCTTGCTTACAAAGAGGTAATCGCCCACCAGGAGCGACTTCTCCAGCGAGGAGGAGGGAATCTGGTAGTTCTGGAAGATGTAGATGTTGACAAAATAGACGGCCACAAGGGCAAACACCAACGCATCCACCCAGCTCATCACGCCACGTACCGTAGCGTTCTTGGCCCTACGCCAGGCACCCCAAGGGAGCAGGTGAGAGATGTAGGCGTCAAATATGAACGGAAGCACCACAATCCCTAGCCAGCTCTTCACCCAGAGGAGAAAAGCCAGATAGAGCAGGATGACCACCCCAAACTTGATCCATTGGCCGCGCGAGGCGGCATGGATGTTTTCTGTCAGTTTTTTCATTTATATTCTATTATTTAAGTTTCGCAAGTTAAAACTTGCTCAATGTGGACGAGTGAACAAGTGAACAAGTGGACAAGTGAACAAGTTATTAGATTTCAACCGAAGTAGCTAGCTTGTACAAGAAAACTATTAACTCATGAACTAACTAACTTATTAACTTATTAACTCATAAACTCATAAACTTACAGCATGTCGGAGACATGCAAAACTATGTTTTACGCCTTCAGAAAGGGAAAGAGGTCGTTCATCCCGAGCAGGCCCTGGTGTTGGGCGGTAAATTCGGCAGCCAATACGGCTCCGAGGGCAAAGCCGCTGCGGTTCTTGGCATCGTGGGTAATGGTGATGCTGTCGGCCTCACTCTCGTAGCGGATGGTGTGGATGCCCGGCACCTCACCCTCACGGATGCTGCTCACGGGAAGCTGGTCGGGTTGACAGGAGGTACTGCCGCTGACCGTACCGTCGGGGGCAGTCAAGGTACCCATCACCCAGCTGCTCTTGCGATCCAGATGGGAGAGAATGCCCTCGGCCAGCGTAATGGCTGTACCGCTCGGGGCATCCAGTTTGTGGACGTGGTGCGTCTCGCTCATCTGCACGTCGTAGTCAGGAAACTGATTCATGATGGTAGCCAGGTAGTTGTTGACTGCGGAGAAGATGGCTACACCCAGGCTGAAGTTGCTCGACCAGAAGAGCGTGGCACCCTGCTCACGGCAAAGCTGCTCCATCTCCTCGCGATGGTCAGCAAACCATCCCGTACTGCCCGACACGGTCTTCACACCGGCTTGCAGCGCCTTGATGCAGTTGCCGTAAGCCGCAGCGGGACAGGTAAACTCAATCGCCACATCCGCCGTGCGGAAGGCTTCCGACTCAAAATCCTCCTGGTTGTCGGCATCAATCCGGCAAACCACCTCGTGACCGCGGCGAAGCGCAATCTTCTCTATCTCATGGCCCATCTTGCCATATCCAATTAAAGCTATTTTCATCGTCGTATGCAATAAAATTCGTTATGTAAGCAATAAAATTCAGTAATTTAGGTCGCAAAGATAAGATTTTTCTTACATTTGCAAACCAAATTAACGTCATCTTAACGTGGAAGAGCTACTACATTACGTGTGGAAACACAAAATTCACCCCCTTGAACCGCTCCTGACAACCGATGGACGCAGGGTGGAAGTGATTGATGCCGGATTGAGAAATCCGCATGCAGGACCCGATTTCTTCAACGCCAAGCTCCGGATCGGCGATACCGTGTGGGTGGGCAACGTGGAGCTGCACAGCCTCTCCTCTGACTGGATACGCCACGGCCACCAGCTGGACGAAGCCTACAACAACGTCATCCTTCACGTGGTGGAGAAGGCCGATATGGAGGTCAGCTGCGCCAACGGGAGGCCTGTACCTCAGCTTCTCCTTCCCATCCCCGCCCAGGTGAGCGAACGCTACAAAGAATTGCTGGTGACCGACCGCTTTCCACCTTGCTACCGGGTGGTACCCCGGCTCAGCGCACTCACCATCCATAGCTGGCTCAGCGCCCTGCAGGTGGAGCGGCTGGAGCAGAAGACACAAGCCATCGGGCAGCGACTCAAGCTGACGGACAACCATTGGGAGGATGTCTTCTTCATCACGCTGGCTCGCAACTTCGGATTCGGCGTGAATGGCGATGCCTTTGAGTGGTGGGCCTCTCACCTCCCCTTCCGCGCGGTAGATAAGCATCGCGACAACCTCTTTCAGGTCGAGGCGCTCTTCCTAGGCACGGCGGGATTGCTGGAGGAGCAGCTCGACCACCCGGATGCCTACTACGAGAAGCTGAAACAAGAGTTTGCCTACCTGAGACACAAGTTCGAGCTGCCCCACTCCACCCCCTGTCCTCCGTGGCGCCTGCTGCGTCTGCGTCCGGGTAACTTTCCCCATCTGCGGCTGGCTCAACTCGCCTCGCTCTACCATCGCGAGCAGGCCCTCTTCTCCCGCACCATGGAGGCTGCAACACTCGACGAGGTGCGACAGCTTTTTCGCGTCAACCCTTCACCCTATTGGGAGGAGCACTACCGCTTTGCCACCACCTCACCGCGCATCAGCAAACAGCTTAGCATGAGTAGCCTCAACCTCATCATCATCAATACCGTAGTACCTTTCCTCTACGCCTACGGCCTCCACAAAGGCAACGAGCAGCTTTGCGACCGCGCCGCCCTGTACCTGGAATCCCTTAAGCCGGAAGCCAACTACGTGACCCGCATGTGGCAAGCAGCCGGCCTTACGGCACAACACGCCGCCGACTCGCAAGCCCTTGTGCAGCTGCAGCTCAACTACTGCGACAAAAAGGAGTGCCTGCGTTGCCGATTTGGCTACGAATACCTGCGATAAGCGTTAACGAAGATGGAAGCTGGCTAAAACATGTTATAAAACATACGATTTTTCTTGCAAAATTTGCAGAAAACACAGAAAGCCGTACCTTTGCAGCGTGTTTTTCATAGTATTAGATTTAAGGTTAACAAAGGTTGGAGTACAGCGGTACTCCTTTTTTTTTTGCCCTTACGTCTGAGTCCCCCCCCCTTTTGCAGTGGGATGTTGATTAGTCGTTAGTGTCATGATGGTCAATTGTCATTAGTCAAAAAGGGGTACGACATGCGGCACGGAAAAAAATCCTCCAACCTTAGTGGCCTAATGACTAATGACAATTGACCATCGTGACCAAGTCAGCGAGTCAGCCTGATTAGGACAATTAGGAACCAAATAGGAGGAACCAAATAGAAGGAAGCAAGGACTCTAGTTTTGCCCAAATCCCCTATTTTTACCCCACATTTGGACAAAACTCAATCAACTTTTGCCCAAATCCCTTATTTTTACCCCATATTTGGACAAAAGCTATTGTTTCTATCACATGAAATGCTTATCTTTGCAGGCGAAACAAAGAGCAAGGAAGTTATGGAAAGACTTATCGGTAGGACGCACGAATGTCAGGAACTGCAATGGGCCATGGAGTCACAACGTTCGGAGATGATCATCCTCTACGGCAGACGCCGTGTAGGGAAGACGTTTCTGGTGCGCCGTTTTTTTAATGACATATACAGTTTTCACTTCGTCGGGGCGCATCGGAAGAAGAAGGCAGAGCAGCTGAACAATTTCCGCGAGGCACTCTCCTACTACGCCCATGAGGATAACTTGCCTGCTATCGACAACTGGCATAAAGCATTCACCCTGCTGGCACGCTATCTGGAGACGTGCAACGACAAGCGTAAGGTGTTGTTTTTTGACGAGATGCCCTGGATTGACACGCTAGGCAACGAGTTTGTCGAAGAACTGGAATATTTCTGGTCGAGCTGGGTACAAAACAGGGATGACATCGTGCTCATCGCCTGCGGCAGTGCCACCAGCTGGATGAAGGACAAGCTGGAAGACAACCGTGGAGGACTGCACAACCGCATCACACACCGCATGTACCTGCGGCCATTCTACCTGAACGAGTGCAGGGAGTACCTGAGGGAGCATGGCTTTGACTGGGACGAATACCAGATCATGCAATGCTACATGCTCTTCGGAGGAGTACCCTTCTACCTAAGTCTCCTGAAGCCCTACCTGAGCCTGCCGGAGAATGTGGATGCACTGATATTCAGAAGAGACGGAGAGCTGAACGGAGAGTTTAACGAACTCTACAATGCCCTGTTCAACAAGGCCGACCGTTACATCCACATCGTGAGAGTGCTGTCCACACGACGTGAGGGATTGACAAGAAAGGAGATTGAGGAGGCTACGGGCTACTCGGGTGGAAGCCTGACGAAGATGCTCGACAACCTGGAGCGATGTGACTTTATCCTATCGTATGTACAGTTCGGCAATAAGAGCAAACTGACCCTGTACCGTCTGTCGGACTTCTATACGCTGTTCTATTTCAGGTATGTGGAGAATAACCGCAGCCGTGACGACCAGTATTGGCAACATCACTTCATGGACAGGAACGTAGAGTCGTGGGAAGGCTTCTCGTTTGAGGAGATCTGCCTGCGTCACCTGCCTCACATCAAGCAGGGATTGGGCATCTCAGGCATGGCCACAGAGGCCTCTGCGTGGCGATTCGTCCCGCCCAAAGGGGATGAACGGAAAGGCACGCAGATTGACCTCGTGATCAAGCGGGCAGACAAGCTCATTCACTTGGTGGAGATGAAGTTCTCAGATGGCCCATACCTCATCTCCAAGGATTATGAGGAGAGGCTGAAGATGCGGAGGAATCTGTTTATGGAGATGACCGGCATCAGGCGTGGAGCCGTGATGACGTTTGTCACCCCTGCAGGGGTCTCCCAAGGCATCCACTCCTCCATCATCCACAGCCAGCTGACGGCCAAGCACCTCTTTGCCGAGCTGATCTGACCCGAGCCATTCGGAATGCTTTGACCCGCTCAAATCGGAATAAGTGGGCAAAAACAACGTCAGAACTCCAGCGTCCCGAAGAAGTCGGGCAGGTGGAAGTTGGGCTTTTCCCACACGATGGGGTTCCAGGAGAGGAAGTGGGGCTTGCTGAGCTTGTCGCCACACTTGTAGAAGTTGGCTCTCACGGTGCAGCCATCCAGTGAGGTGAGGTGATGCAGGAAGTAGGTGCTGAAGGGGATGACGAGCGCCACCTCCCATACTTCGGGGGCCTTGCACTCCTCCAGGTCGCCCGAGCCGAGCGACGACCAGCGACCGACCTTGTCGAGCACCTCCTGCGGGGCATGTTGACGGCCCTTGCGACCGGCACCGCCGCCCACGAGCAGCCGACCCGTGCAGTTGCACTCCATGTTGTAATAGACACCATCACCGGCAGGAATGGAGAAGAACTCCACGCAGGAGTCCTCCCACACAGGACCGTTGTCCCTACCGGCCACGGAGCGTACACTCTCCTCGCTCACGCGGTAGTGGAGCAGCAGCGCCCCGTCGGTATAAGCCATGCGGAAAGCCACCGCCGGCTGGTAAGGGTACTCATCGGGCCAATTCACCTGATTGATGGGTTGGAAATCCACCCCCATGCGGTCGAGCAAGGCGGGCAAGGAGGCAGCATCGGGTTGCTGCGCAACATTTATCTTCTGAATCTTCAAGTTGTTCATAACGGCATTAGTTGATTGATTTTGACTGCAAATGTAAGCAATATAACGATAGATTCGTACATAATCTGAGGTAAATTCGTACATTATTCCATGAAAAGCTTGTTTGCTGGCTCAAATGGAGTACTTTTGTAAGGCCGTTCGCAAGAATGTGCAAGCAAACGTAAGCAATAATCCACTTTATAACTAACACACTTCCGACCATGAAAAAGAGCTTTCTATTCCTTCTCTTCGTGATAGGCCTTGCAGGCATCAGCAAAGCACAGCAGATTACATTTACCGAGGTCATTCACGACTTTGACGAGTTTGACGAGCGCGACGGCAGCATGAGCTACGACTTCCACTTCAGCAACACGGGCGACAAGCCGCTCCTCATCAAGCAGGTCATCACCGGCTGCGGCTGCACCTCTGCCAAGTGGAGCGACAAGCCCTATGCACCCGGTGCCAAGGGCGTGGTGCGCATCACCTACGTGCCCGAAGAATAGCTACGAGCTACAAGCTACGAGTATAACGTGAAAAAGAATCCATGAAGATAAGAAAAGCCGGTGGCGCTTCACAGTGCCTCCGGCTTTATTTCTTGGTTTTGTGGTTTGAGAGAAATTATGTTTTATCCATTAGACGCAGGGAGGGTACGAAAAGTTGCAACGGGGTGCAATTATTTTTTGCCGGAGATATAGACGCCGGAGAGCACGAAGAGGGCACCTATTAGCGACATCCAGGTGAAGCGCTCATCGAGGAAGAGCAGCGAGGCGATGGTGGTGAAGAGTGGATTCAGGTAGAGGTAATTGGATGACGAGAGGGTGCCGAGGTTCTTCAGCACCAGATTCCACACCACGAAGCAGATGAGCGAAGCCAGCAAGCCGAGGAAGAGCAGGTTGCCCCAGACGGCCGGCACAAGCAGCCCTTCCAGAGGGAAGTCCCAGGGCTGAAAAAGAAAGACAGGGAGTATGGTAAGCAACCCGTAGAAGAATATTTTCCTCGTGATGAAGACCGTGCTGTAACGCCCCTTCAGCTTCAGGATAATCAAGCTGTAGAAGGCCCAGAGCAAGGAGGCAGCGAGCGAGAGCAGGTCACCCACAGGGGAGAGTTTGAGGACGAAGTTACCGTTGAAGACCAGCAATCCTACACCGAGCAGAGCCACCAGCGACCCGGGAAGCAGCCATCGCCCACCCTTCTCCTGAGGAAAGAAGAGGCGAGTGAGCAGCGTGGTAAGGAGCGGTGTGGAGCAGACGATAAAGGCTACGTTGGTGGTTTGCGTAATGCCGAGCGCGGTATTCTCCGTCAGGAAGTAGAGACTTCCGCCCGTCAATCCACCCAGGAGCAGCCATCCCTCGTCCTTCCAGTGGTCGGCCACCAGATTGTGCGGCGAGATGAGCCAGATGCCTACATAAGCCATCAGGAAGCGGAGCAGGAAGATCTCCTGAGGAGTCAACCCATTACCTATCAATATCTTCGTAGAGATGAACGTCGTACCCCAGATACCCACCGTCAGGATGGCAATCAGGTGCCATTTGACCTGCAATAATTTCTCTTTCATGCGTGATTCTTTATTTTGCGATTATTTTGCGATGCAAAAGTAGAGAAAAAATTGTAGAGTAAGAAAAATAAAATGTACCTTTGCACCGATTATTCACCAAGTATGGTGATTTTTCAACCGGAATACAACAGTTATAAACAACCTATCAACGATAAGAGTATGGAATATAATTTCAGGGAGATTGAAAAGAAGTGGCAACAACGATGGGTGCAACGTAAGACCTATCAGGTAACTGAAGACGAGACGAAGCAGAAGTTCTATGTGCTCAACATGTTCCCCTACCCGAGCGGTGCGGGCCTTCATGTGGGTCACCCGCTAGGTTACATTGCCTCCGACATCTATGCACGCTACAAGCGCCTGCAAGGCTTCAACGTGCTCAACCCCATGGGGTATGATGCCTACGGACTTCCCGCAGAGCAGTATGCCATCCAGACGGGTCAACACCCTGCAATTACAACCGTCAACAATATCAACCGCTACCGCGAACAGCTGGATAAAATCGGCTTCTCGTTCGACTGGAGCCGCGAGGTGCGCACCTGCGACCCGGGGTACTACCACTGGACGCAATGGGCCTTCCAGCAGATGTTTGGCAGCTTCTACTGCAACGCCTGCCAGAAGGCACAACCCATCGAGAAGCTGATTGCCCACTTCGAGACAGAGGGCACCGCAGGGCTTGACGTAGCTTGCAGCGAGGAACTGAAGTTTACCGCCGAGGAGTGGAAGGCCATGAGCGAGAAGGAGCAGCAGACGGTGTTGATGAACTACCGCATCGCCTACCTGGGTGAGACGATGGTCAACTGGTGCCCGCAGCTGGGTACGGTGCTGGCCAACGATGAGGTGGTGGATGGCGTGAGCGAACGTGGTGGCTACCCTGTGGTGCAGAAGAAGATGCGCCAATGGTGCCTGCGCGTCTCAGCTTATGCACAGCGCCTACTCGACGGGTTGGAGCACATTGACTGGACGGATTCCCTGAAAGAGACTCAACGCAACTGGATAGGACGCTCCGAGGGTACGGAGGTACAATTCAAGGTGAAGGATAGCGACCTGGAGTTTACCATCTTCACCACCCGTGCCGATACGATGTTTGGCGTCACCTTCATGGTGCTGGCTCCGGAGAGCGAACTGGTACCTCAGGTGACTACCGCCGCACAGAAGGAGGCCGTGGAGGCCTATCTGGAGCGCACCAAGAAGCGCACCGAGCGCGAGCGCATCAGCGACCGCAGCGTAAGCGGTGTGTTCAGCGGCAGCTACGCCATCAATCCCTTCACGGGCGATGAGGTGCCTATCTGGATCAGCGACTACGTATTGGCCGGCTACGGTACAGGAGCCATCATGGCCGTACCTGCACACGACAGCCGCGACTACGCCTTTGCACGCCACTTCAACCTGCCCATCGTACCGCTGGTGGAGGGTTGCGATGTGAGTGAGGAGAGCTTTGATGCCAAGGAGGGTATCGTATGCAACTCGCCCAAGGCCGGTGCAAACCCCTATTGTAGCCTCACGCTCAACGGCCTTACCATCAAAGAGGCCATCGCCGCCACGAAGGAGTACGTCAAGGCGCATCACCTGGGTCGCGTGAAGGTCAACTACCGTCTGCGTGATGCCATCTTCAGCCGCCAGCGCTACTGGGGCGAACCTTTCCCCGTCTATTATAAAGAAGGTATGCCCTACATGATACCAGCCGAATGTCTGCCGCTCGAACTGCCCGAAGTGGCTAAGTTCCTGCCTACTGAGACGGGCGAACCCCCGTTGGGTCATGCCACCAAGTGGGCTTGGGACACGGTCAACCGCTGCGTGACTGACAACAGCCGCATCGACCACGTCACCATCTTCCCCTTGGAACTCAATACCATGCCCGGATTTGCCGGCTCCAGCGCCTACTACCTGCGCTATATGGATCCCCACAACGACCAAGCCCTCGTCTCGGAGAAGAACGACCGCTACTGGCAGCATGTGGATCTCTACGTGGGAGGTACGGAGCACGCCACGGGTCACCTCATCTACTCCCGCTTCTGGAATAAGTTCCTCCACGACCTGGGTTACTCCGTGGCCGAAGAGCCTTTCCAGAAACTGGTCAACCAGGGTATGATACAGGGTCGCAGCAACTTTGTCTATCGCATCAAGGACACCAACACGTTTGTCTCACTGGGCTTGAAGAATCAGTACGACACTACCCCACTCCATGTGGATGTCAACATCGTCTCCAATGACGTACTCGACATCGAGGCCTTCAAAGCTTGGCGTCCGGAATACAACAACGCCGAGTTTATCCTCGAAGAGGGCAAGTACATCTGCGGATGGGCCGTGGAGAAGATGTCAAAGTCGATGTTCAACGTGGTCAATCCCGACATGATTGTAGAGAAATATGGTGCCGACACGCTGCGTATGTACGAGATGTTCCTCGGCCCTGTGGAGCAGTCAAAGCCCTGGGATACCAACGGCATCGACGGCGTACACCGCTTCCTGAAGAAGTTCTGGAGCCTCTTCTACGACCGCAACGGCCATTGCCTGGTAAGCGACGAAGCGGCTACACGCGATGAACTGAAGGCTGTGCATAAGTTGGTGAAAAAGGTGACGGGCGACATCGAGACCTTCTCGTACAACACCTCCATCAGCGCCTTCATGATCTGTGTGAACGAACTTGCCTCGATGAAGTGCAGCAAGCGCGAAGTACTTGACATGCTGGTCGTTGCATTGACCCCCTTCGCTCCTCACGTGTGTGAAGAGCTGTGGGAGCAGCTGGGTCACGAAGGCTCGGTATGCGATGCCCAATGGCCCAATTACAACGAAGAATATCTGGTGGAAAACACGGTGAATTACACCATCTCCTTCAACGGCAAGGCCCGCTTCAACCAAGCCTTTGCCGCTGATGCTGACAACGCCACAATCGAACAAGCCGTCCTGGCAGATGAGCGTTCGCAGAAGTGGATTGAAGGCAAGCAGGTGGCCAAGGTCATCATCGTGCCGAAGAAGATTGTGAATATCGTCGTGAAAGGTTAATAACTATGCAAATCACCAAACCCAGTAAAGCAGCCGTATTGCAGGAGCTCAAAGACTATGTGTTTATCACCATAGGTCTTATGAGCTACTCGCTGGGATGGGCCGCATTCCTCATCCCCTATCAGATTACGACCGGTGGTACCACCGGTATCGGAGCCATCATCTATTATGCGACAGGCTTCCCCATCCAATGGTCGTTCTTCATCATCAATGCCATCCTGATGACCTTTGCCATCAAGATCCTAGGACCTAAGTTCAGTATCAAGACCACCTATGCCATCTTTGGATTGACCTTCCTGCTGTGGCTCTTCCAGCTGATTATCAATGGTCCTGACGGCATACCGCCCAAGATTCTGGGCGAAGGGCAGGACTTCATGGCCTGCCTGATTGGTGCCTCGCTGTGCGGCTTAGGCCTGGGTATCGTCTTCAACTGCAACGGCAGTACGGGAGGTACGGACATCATCGCGGCCATTATCAACAAGTACAAGGATGTGACGCTGGGTAGCATGGTTATGGCTTCGGATGCCGCCATCATCTCCTCCTGCTACTTCGTCTTCGGCGATTGGCGACGGGTCATCTTCGGCTTTGTCACGCTGTTTGTGATCGGATTCGTGCTCGACTATGTGGTCAACAACGCCCGCCAGTCGGTGCAATTCTTCATCTTCTCCAAGGAGTATGAGCGCATCGCCGACCGCATCACCAAGGAGACTCACCGCGGTGTGACGGTGCTTGACGGCATCGGTTGGTACAGCAAGAACCATGTGAAGGTGCTCGTCGTATTGGCTTACAAGCGTCAGTCGGTGCAGATCTTCCGCCTGGTGAAGGAGATCGACCCCAACGCATTCATCTCACAGAGCAGCGTCATCGGCGTATTTGGCGAAGGATTCGCCAAAATCAAAGTGAAATAACTGTTATCATAACTACAGAAAGCAAACCACACATATGAAGCATTTTGTATTTGCCACCAACAACAAGCATAAGTTGGAGGAGGTCAGAAAGATTATTGGTGAACGGATTGAAGTGTTGAGCCTGAAAGATATCCATTGCGACGAGGAGATACCTGAGACGGCTGATACGCTGGAGGGCAACGCGCTGATAAAGGCCCGCTACATCTACGAACACTATCATACCAACTGCTTTGCCGATGATACGGGGCTTGAGGTGGAGGCATTGGATGGAGCACCGGGTGTCTATTCCGCACGCTATGCCGATGAAGTAGGACACGACTCGGAGGCCAATATGCGCAAATTGCTCAAGAATATGGAGGGTGTAACCAACCGCAAGGCGCAATTTCGCACCGTCTTTGCTGTAATCATCGACGGCAAGGAGCACCTCTTTGAAGGCATTGTCAAGGGGGAGATTATCACCTCCCGACGCGGCACCTCTGGATTTGGCTACGACCCCATCTTCAAGCCCGAAGGATATACAAAGACTTTTGCAGAGATGGGCGATGAACTGAAGAATAATATCAGTCACCGCGCCATCGCTACACAAAAGCTTTGCAAGTATATCAGCAATAAGTAGCGTTTTTTAGCTACGAGCGTTTTTTTTAGCTACAAGCTACGAGTAATAGTTTTAGCTAGTCATTAGTGAATAGTGATTAGTCATTAATCATTAATCACTAATCATTAATCACTAATCACTATTCACTATTTAGAGTCCCAGTTTGGCTGAGATCTCCAGCATACGCTGGATGGGTCTTACGGCCTTCTCGGCTATGGCGGGGTCAACGGTAATCTCGGGTGTCTCGTTCTTCAGGCAGTCGTAGAGCTTCTGCAGGGTGTTGAGACGCATGAAGTTACACTCGTTGCAACCGCAGGTGCTGTCGTTGGGCGGAGCGGGGATGAAGGTGGTGTCGGGGCACTTCTTCTGCATCTCATGCAGGATGCCGCTCTCGGTAGCCACGATGTAACGCTTCTCGGGATGAGCTACGGCATACTTGAGCAAGGCTGCGGTAGATCCTACCACATCGGCCAGCTTCAGCACCACACTCTTGCATTCGGGGTGAGCCAGCACCACGGCATCAGGGTACTGCTGCTTCAGCTCCACAATCTTCTCCACAGAGAACTGCTCGTGTACATGGCAAGCGCCATTCCAGAGCAGCATCTCACGTCCCGTAATGGCGTTGATGTAGCTGCCCAGGTTGCGGTCAGGACCAAAGATAATCTTCTCCTCCTTGGGGAAACTCTCCACAATCTGACGGGCGTTGGTGGAGGTCACCACCACATCGGTCACCGCCTTGACAGCGGCCGTGGTATTGACGTAAGAGATGACGGTATGGTCGGGATGCTCCGCCACGAAACGGGCAAATTCATCGGCCGGACAACTGTCGGCCAACGAGCAACCGGCTGCCATGTCGGGCACCAACACCTTCTTATCCGGACAGAGCACCTTGGCCGTCTCGCCCATGAAGTGTACTCCACACATCACGATAATCGGCGCTTCGGTCTTGGCTGCCCATTGAGCCAGAGCCAAACTGTCGCCCACGTAGTCGGCTATATCCTGAATTTCGCCCTGCTGGTAGTAGTGAGCCAGGATCAACGCATTTTTCTCTTTCTTCAGTTGCTTGATAGCTTCAATCAAATCACTCATAATTATATTTTTTTGTTTTCTCTTTCTTTAAAGAAATACCCTATTGTGCTGATGATTGCCTGTGAATAGCGTGAAAAACAATTTTCAGCCGTTTGCTTGTTTTTCAACTTATTCCCCTTAGGTCTATTTTTATCCCTTTTCTATTCACCATCCTCAGAATGGATTATCTGTTGAGGATGAATAGCTGAGCGGCAATAAGGAGCACATTGTTCACCATCGGTTTACAACATGCAAAGTTAATAACTTTTGTGCGAATCTACCTCATAAATGGGTGGAAAAAATAGGTTTATAATTGAATTGAAACTTTAGGCTAACTTTTTTGGTTTGTTGAAAGGCTTCTTCATATAGGAATCGTTCTGAATTATGCAATCTTTTGTTATGCTTTTCTTTCCCCCGGCTATTGACAGGCTTTTCACCGTTATTCACATAGCTTTTCACCGCCGTTTCAATAATTGTTGCTACTTTTGCACCACAAAGCAGCTGGATTAATCAATAACCCATATAATAAAATAGAATAGAAGCATATTGTGGATCACAGGAAATTGAAAGTCACGGAGATGAACCGCCTGAGTGTGGAGCAATTTAAGGCGGCGGACAAACTACCCTTGGTGGTGGTGCTCGACAACATACGCAGTTTGCACAACATCGGTTCGGTATTTCGCACGGCGGATGCATTTCGCTTGGAGCGTATCGTGTTGTGTGGCATTACCGCTTGCCCACCCCATCCCGAGATGCACAAGACGGCCCTCGGAGCGGAATTCACCGTGGATTGGACCTATGTGAATAACACACTTGAGGCGGTGAATAACCTGCGCAGCGAAGGTTATACAGTCTTCTCCATTGAGCAAGCCGAGCACAGCACGATGCTCGATGCGCTTCAGCTGGAATTCGGCAAACGCTATGCCGTGGTGATGGGCAACGAGGTGAAGGGGGTGCAGCAGGAGGTGATAGATGCCAGCGACGGTTGCATCGAGATACCCCAGTTTGGCACCAAGCATTCCCTCAACGTCAGCGTCACCGCCGGCATCGTCATCTGGGACTTCTTCAAATTAATGGCACACAGATGACACAGATCTGGAGGATGACCGCAGAAATAAAAATATTCAATCTGCGGTCATCTGTATAATCTGTGTCATCTGTGTGCCATGACCCGGCAAGTCAATTACTCCGGCTCTACGTCGCCTTTGCTGGGTAGGGGCTTCCAGCCTTCACCGAAGGTGTCGTAGGCATCGGTCACGATGACGAAGGCGCGGGGGTCACACTCCTTGATGGTATGCTTCACGCCGGCCACCTCCTTGTAACTGACCACCAGGAAGAGCATCTCTTTCTCCTTGCCTGTATAGAGTCCGCTGCTCTTGATACAGGTGGCGGTGCGATCCATGTCCTTCAGGATGTAGCGGTGGAGGTCGTGGAGCTTCTCGTCGCTGATGACGAAGATGATCTTGTCATTCTTCGCACCGTTGATGACGCGAGCCAGTACCCTCGAACAGATGTAGATGGCGATGAGTGAATAGAAGGAGAGGTGCCAGGAGGCCTGTGTCACCTCGTCGCTGCTGCCGATGCCAAATCCGATGACCAGCAAGCCGAATCCCACCACCATGCCATCGACCATCAGGATGGCGTTGGAGAACTTGATATGGGCATACTTCTGCAGGATCATGGCTACAATATCGGTACCTCCCGTGGTGGCTTGCTGACGCACCACGATACCTTGACCTACGCCGATGATTACCGAACCCATCAGCGTGGTCAGCATCAGGTGATCGGTCATGTCCATCGTACCACCAAGCAGCTGAGCCGGGTCGAGGGAGTGGAGGGCTTCTGGCGTAGGATATACCAGCCAGGAGAGGAGGTTCATGATGAAGGGAGTGGTCAAGGCAGCTACAATCGTGCGGATGCCCAGTTTGCTGCCTAGGAGCACCATGGAGAGTATCATCAGCGGCACATCAAACATGTAGCCGAATGTACCTACCTGTATGGAGGGAAAGAGGTTATGCAGCACGATGCTGGCACCATAGACACCACCCGGAACAATGTTGTAAGGGTTGATGAAGAAGACAAATCCAGCACCCATGATGATACATCCCAGAAAGATATTCACCCAAGAAATAATCTGTTTTTTCATGACAAAACTGTTTTTTTATTCAAATCTTATGCAAAAGTAGGGAAAATAGCTGAGACGCAAAAATTATTAGTGAATAAATTGGTGAATTATATGGTGAATTAACTGAAATAGACTACTTTTGCGCGGTAAATAACTAACTTTTAAATAAGTGTGATATGAATAAAATGATGAAGCATTTCTTCCTTTGCGCCATTGCGGTGGTGGCTTTGGGAGTGCAATGCACCGGGGAGAAGTACCACTACACCACGGTGCCCAACGATCCGCTCAACGCACGCATCTATACGTTGCAGAATGGATTGAAAGTCTATATGACAGTCAATAAGGAGACTCCACGTATCCAGACTTACATCGCCGTGCGTGTGGGTGGAAAGAACGACCCGGCTGAGACAACCGGTTTGGCTCACTACTTCGAGCACCTGATGTTCAAGGGTACTCAGAAGTTTGGTACCCAGAATTACGAGGCCGAGAAGCCCCTACTCGATGCCATCGAACAGCAGTTTGAGGTCTATCGCAAGACCACCGACTCGCTGGAGCGTCTGCGTATCTACCACGTCATCGACAGCCTCTCCTACGAGGCTTCCAAGCTGGCTATCCCCAACGAATACGATAAGCTGATGGCCACCATCGGTGCGGAGGGTACCAATGCTTACACGAGCTTCGACGTGACCTGCTATACGGAAGACATCCCCAGCAATCAGATAGAGAACTGGGCAAAGATACAGGCCGACCGCTTTGAGAACAACGTGATCCGTGGTTTCCACACCGAGCTGGAGACGGTGTATGAGGAGAAGAACATGTCCCTCACCCGCGACCCGCGCAAAGTGTATGAAGCCGTACTTTCTGCCCTCTTCCCCCACCACCCCTACGGCACCCAGACGGTGCTCGGTACGCAGGAGAACCTGAAGAACCCCTCCATCACCAACATCAAGAACTACCACAAGACCTGGTATGTGCCCAACAACATGGCTATCTGCCTGAGCGGTGACTTTGACCCCGACCAGATGATTGCCACCATCGACAAGTACTTTGGCGGCATGAAGCCTAACGAAAACCTGCCCCGCATCGAGCTGAACAAGGAGATGGAGGAAATCAAGGAGCCCATCGTCAAAGAGGTATGGGGACTTGAGGCCGAGAATATCACCCTGGCTTGGCGCTTCCCAGGTGCTGCCAGCCGTGAGACCGAAGTGCTGCAGGTAGTTTCACAAATCCTCTACAACGGCAATGCCGGTTTGATAGACCTCGATCTGATGCAGCAGCAGAAGGCTTTGAGTGCCTATTGCTACCCCATGACCATGAGTGACTACAGTGCCCTGATGATGCAGGGTCGCCCCAAGAGTGGTCAGACGCTTGATGAGGTGAAGGCATTGCTGCTCGGCGAACTGAAGAAACTGCGTGAGGGAGACTTCGACGAGAAGATGCTCGAAGCCATCATCAACAACTTCAAGCTCAATATCCTGCAGGGATTGGAGGATAATGGTACCCGTGCTGATATGTTTGTGGAGTCGTTTGTCAACGGCAGCGACTGGGCCGATGAGGTGACTGCCATCGACCGCCTCAGTGCCCTCACCAAGCAGGATGTGGTAGATTTCGCCAACAAGTACCTGAAGGATACCAACCTGGCCGTCATCTACAAGAAGCAGGGCAAGGATCCTAACGAGAAGAAAATCTCCAAGCCACAGATTACCCCTATCGTGATGAACCGCGACCAGGTGAGTCCCTTCCTGGCTGAGATTCAGCAGAGTCAGGTAGCGCCCATCGAACCCAGTTTCATCGACTTCGACAAGGACCTCGACAAGCTGACGATGAAGAGCAACATCCCCGTGCTCTACAAGAAGAACGTGACCAATGGTCTCTTTGAGTTGATGTATGTCTATGATTTTGGTGACAACCACGATAAGGCACTCTCCTTGGCAATCGATTACCTCGATTACCTGGGTACTGATGATATGACCCCCGAGGAGGTGAAGAGTGAGTTCTATCGCTTGGCTTGCTCTTATCAAGTGATGAGCGCAGGTCGTCGCAGCTACATCATGCTCTCTGGTCTGAGTGAGAATATGCTTCAGGCAATGGCCTTGATGGAGAAACTCCTGGCTCATGCCCAGGTCAACAAGGAGGCTTATGCCAACTTGGTGAACGACATCCTGAAGGTACGTGTGGATGGCAAGAGCAATCAAGGTAACAACTTCTCTCATCTAATGGCTTACGTGACCTATGGTGCTAATAACTCCATGACCAATATCCTCAGCGAAAAGGAGCTGAAGTCGCTTGATCCGCAGCTACTGGTGGACCGCATCCATGATCTCAACAGCTATAAGCACACTGTGACCTACTACGGTCCGGTGGCTGAGCAGGAGCTGATTGCCATGCTCGACAAGGAGCACCAAGTGCCTGCTGAGCTAAAGGCTGCTCCTGCAGAATACAACTATGTAGAGCAGCTGCCCACCGAAACCACCATCTTCATCGCTCCTTACGATGCCAAGCAGATCTACATGCGTATGTATTCCGACCGTGGTGAGAAGTTTGACCCTGCCATCGAGAGTGGCCGCAAGATTTATAATGAGTATTTTGGCGGAGGCATGAACAGCATCGTCTTCCAGGAGATGCGTGAGAGCCGTGGCTTGGCCTATTCAGCCAACGCTTATTTCAGCAGTCCCGGATACCTTGACAAGGACTATACCTTCACTAGCTTCATCGCTACGCAGAACGACAAGATGATGGATGCCATCAACGCCTTCAACGACATCATCAACAACATGCCCGAGAGTGAAGCCGCCTTTAAGCTGGCCAAGGAGGGATTGATAGCCCGTCTGCGCACCGAGCGTATCCTGAAGAGCGACATCATCTGGAGCTATATCAATGCGCAGGATCTGGGCCTCAAGGTTGACCCCCGCATCCAGCTCTACGAAGATGTACAGAAGGCCACGCTTCAGGATGTCATCGCCTTCCAACAGAAGCACATCAAGGGACGTGCTTATTATTATGCTATCCTGGGTGACAAGAAGGAGCTCGACATGGCAGCACTCAAGAAGCTGGGTAAGGTCGTCGAGCTGACCCAGAAGGATATCTACGGATATTAATTAGTTGACGAGTCGTTCCCTAAAAATACTCAGAGCTGGCCGCTCTCCACGAGGAGGATTACCCGTTCTACCATGGCATCTTCGCCCTCGGCATCGTAGTGCTTCTTGAGGCTGGCGCCGAAGAGCGATGCAAAGGCCTGGTAGAATCCCGCTTTGAAAGGTCCTAAAAAGGCTTTCACCAATTCATACCCCGTGGAGTGCGTCTGGCGATCCACCAACTTAATGAGAAGCTTACCTTGCGCAAAGGTAAGCTTCTTCATTATGGGGGTATATTGCTCCTTCACGCTCTTCTCCACCGCCTTGAGATGGCGGCTGCGCTGCTTCTCGGTAGGCATCGTCTGCAGCACTTGGTAGGTCTCGATGATGGCCCGCTTCACCTCGTTGGCGATGGGCAGCACCTTCTTCACGTCGCGCACTAGCTTGTTGTATTGCCGCTCCTGCCGCTTGTTCTTGAATACCATCGGCTTGAAGACATACACCGTAGGCAGCTTGACGTAGGGTATTGTGTCCCCCTCATAGACGGTGGCCGGGGTGAGAAATACGCTCTTCACCCTCCCCGTCTGTCCCGATGGAGAGGACGTCTGCTGCTGTCCACAGGCACGACTGCTCCAGGCAATCAAGAGGAGCAAGAGCATCATCCGATGTAAGATAGCGTACTTCATGGCGGCAAAAGTAGTGCATTTTTATATAAGGTAGCCCTCTGTCAACGCAGTTTAACCATATTTCTGTATCGTATGTGCCAAACAAATCGTATTTTTGTCCCATTCAAATAGAGCGTAAATAGGAACAATAACCCATTAATTTGATTACGATATGACTGTCATCTATCCTTCACCCATATTTGGCCCTGTACATTCCCGTCGTCTGGGGGTGTCGCTGGGCATCAACCTCATGCCGGCTGACGGCAAGGTGTGTACCTTTGATTGCATCTACTGCGAATGCGGATTTAACGCCGACTTCCGTCCCAAGTTGCCGAGACCTACGCGCGAAGAGGTGCGCGAAGCCCTGGAGGCCCGCTTGCGGCAGATGCAAGCTGAAGGTCCTGCTCCCGATGTGCTCACCTTTGCTGGCAACGGCGAGCCGACGGCACATCCCCATTTTGCTGAGATTATGGATGATACGCTCGCACTACGCGACCGTTATTTCCCCAATGCCAAGGTGAGCGTGTTGAGCAACTCCACGATGATTCATAAGCCTGCCGTCTTTGAGGCCTTGAAGCGGGTGGATAACAACATCCTCAAGCTCGATACCGTGGATGAGGAGTATATCCATGCGCTCGACCGCCCCACGTCACGCTACGACCTCCAGCAGATTGTGGCCGACATGAAGCGCTTCGAGGGGCATTGCATCATCCAGACGATGTTCCTGAAGGGCAGTTATCAGGGTAGGGAGATGAGCAACCTCGCTCCCTCCTATGTGGAGCCGTGGATGAAGGCGGTGGAGGAGATAGCACCCAGCCAGGTGATGATCTACACCATCGACCGCGAGACCCCTGCCCACGAATTGCAGAAAGCCACCCACGAAGAGCTCGACGCCATAGCCGACGAACTGCGCAAGCGGGGCATGAAGGTGAGCGTATCTTATTGATGAATGTATCTTCTTGATGAGCATATCTTGCTGATTTGCAAGAGTACATCTTCCTATGAGATAAGGGTGTGCTATGCTTAGGAATAAGGATATGTTGTGCTCAGAGAGAAGGGTGTATCTGACTAAAGGGCAAAAAAAAGGAGTACCGCCGTACTCCAACCTTTGTTAACCTTAAATCTAATACTATGAAAAACACAGTGCAAAGGTACGGCTTTCTCCGTGTTCTGCAAATTTTCCAGCAAAAAATGTATGTTTTATAACATGTTTTGTATTAACCATAGTTTTGTTAACGTAAAAATTGGCTTTTAACAGATAAACGGTTACGCCTCGGACAAAAATTAAGCAAGCTTTCTTTTGCATTTCCGCTCGGCTTGCATTATCTTTGCACAGGATAATCAAAAAACTTGTATCTGATTGAATATCAGAATAGAATGGAGGAGTTGCGGATTTATGGTAACGATTTAGCGAAAGTGCAAGTGCACTGATATTCTGTGATTTACTTCGCCTCACAACTCTATTTGCAAAGGTACACTTTTTATTCGGGTACGCCAAGGAATTGCTCGTTTTTCTTTGTTTTCAACGTGATTTCTTGACCTGTTCATTACTGTTCTTCCGTAAAAGTGAGTTTTCATGTAGGAAAGGCGTTGGCTGAAACGAGTTCAGACAACCTCTTTCCTACTATGGCATATCCGAAAGGAATGTCCGCTTTTGAAGCCTAAACTCTCGTTTAGACAATCGGCAAGCGGACAACCCTTTCATGGCTATGCAAGATAGGTACTTTTACGGAATCTTGCAGTTTTCTTTTTTCGTTGTTCAGTTGGCGCAAGTGAAACCGTGCTGATGATTCACCCTTACGAGGTAAGGGAGGTCATCGGCACTGGCGGCATGGCTGAAAGAAAGTCCGCATATCCGCATCAAACCGAGGGTTTGACGATGGATGTGCGGATTATCTTTCTTACGGCACAACCGCCTTTACCACTTGCGCCTTTTGTTTCTTGTTGAAAGCGGAACTGAGATAGGTACAGCCAACCACTTGCCGCTCACAGGTGAGCCACAAAAGGTTGTCCGTACCGCCGAAGCCGGAGAAGAATGTCCGTATGTGTCTGTCCGAGCAAGTCGGATAGGCATATACGGACACACTTCTCTTGCGGGGCTTCGGCTTTTCACGCTTTCAGTCTGTTCCCTCTGTCTCTTTTTCATTTTGTTGAAAGCGGATTTGTAATAGGTACAGCCAACCACTTGCCACTCACGAGTGAGCCACAAAAGGCTGTCCGTACCGCCGAAGCTGGAGAAGAATGTCCGTATGTGTCTGTCCGAACAAGTCGGATAGGCATATACGGGCATACTTCTTTGTGGGGCTTCGGCTTGTTCACGCTTTCAAGCGAGCCTCCAAGTTAGAGGACGTTTTCTTTTCTCATGCAGTTTCCGCATTTAGGAGATGTTCCATTCAATCTGCCTCTTGTTACGCTTACCTCCATTTTGCGACTTC
>CAMACX010000012.1 GCA_945831575.1 uncultured Mediterranea sp. | reverse complement strand
TCACAACCTCACCCCGTCCCCTCTCCTTGCCGCAGGCTTCACAACCTCACCCCGTCCCCTCTCCTTGCCTAAGGAGAGGGGTCAGCCCCATCCCAGACCCTTCCCCCTCGGGAAGGGTCTGGGATGGGCAACGAAGCCTGTGCCCCTACGGGGTTGCCCTTGAGAACTACGCAGCAGAGCTGCGACCACTTTGCAGGCAAAGCCTGCCCCTGCGGAAGGAAACCATTCATAACGGGATGCTACACTTCCCCTGAGTTTTCCCCGAGGTTCCTCCACGGTTCTACAAGCAATCCGTGGAGAAAAGAAGGGAAAAGGAAGGGAATACGAAGAGGATTAGAAGAGGGTAAGAAGAAAAGGCAAAGAAAGGCCATAGCGTTACGAACGTTACAAACGTTACAGCAAAAAACGCCCACACATACCACCACACAAGAAGAAAAGGTATGCAAATAAACACTGTAATGATTGTAACGTTTGTAACGCCAAAAAAGACTGGAAGCAACTTGTAGCTAGAAAAAAGCTGGTAGCTAAAAAAAGAGCTCGTAGCTTAAATAAGGATCCGGCCTCACCGGAGGGGCGTGAAGCGCAGAGGGGAAACGAGGGCGTAAAAAAGCAGAAACCTGTTTGAGCGAAGCGAGTTTTTTCTGCTTTAGCCCGACTCCCCTCGGAGTAGCCCCGCAGGTGCAGACGGCGGGTTTTCTCTTTGCTTCTTTCTCTTTTGCCCGTGCAAAAGATGAAAGAAGGAGTAACTTCCAAAAAGAAAGAAGTCACTATATAAGAGAAGAAAGAATTAAAAAAGAAAAAGCATTTCTGTTTCTATTTACCTAAAGAGAAAAAAGAAGCAACCATAATAAAGAACAAAGTAACAGAAAACAACAATAAAGAAGCCTTTCTGCTTCTCTTTAGGGCTATAAAGAGAAGGAAGTAACACTAAACTTCCTCCGTTGTGAAGCCCATTTGAAGTCGATTTGAAGTCGATGAATCTCTAATATTTCATCGAGTTCAAATCGACTTCAAATCGAGTTCAAATCGAGTTCACCCCCTAGGAAGGGTAGCGTAGCTATAGAGGAAGGATAGAGGAAGCGGGTAGGAAAGCCCTTTCTGCCTCCCTCCTCTCTTAAAAAAAGAAATTATTGAACAACTAAAAACATACAGACAATGGTAAGCATTAACGAAACGCAAGACGAGATTATCGCCGAATTTTGTGATTTGGAGGACTGGATGGACCGCTACCAGCTCCTGATTGACATGGGCAACGAACAAGCACCGCTGCCCGCACAGTACAAGACAGAGCAAAACCTGATTGAGGGCTGTCAGAGCCGCGTGTGGCTGCAAGCCGATGAGACCCCCGAAGGCACCATCCTCTTCCAGGCGGAGAGCGACGCCCTCATCGTGAAGGGCATCGTGTCCCTGCTCATCAGGGTGCTCTCGGGCCATACCCCCGACGAGATTCTGGCAGCCGACCTCTACTTCATCGACCGCATCGGGCTGAAGGAGCACCTCTCCCCCACCCGCAGCAACGGCCTCCTGGCCATGGTGAAGCAGATGCGGCTCTACGCCCTGGCCTTCAAGGCCAAGCAGTGAGGCCGACAGAGAGCAGTGAGGCCGGAACTCCTCCTGCACAGCAGCGGAAAAGCTCACAGCCCAGGCAATGACCAGGGGTTGTGAGCTTTGCTGCAATGAGAAGGGCACGTGCAGCGCATCCTAGGGGCGATACTCCAGGATGTCACCCGGCTGACAGTCGAGGGCCTGACAGATAGCTTCCAGGGTACTGAAGCGCACGGCCTTGGCCTTCCCCGTCTTCAGGATGGAGAGGTTGGCTGGCGTGATATCAATCTTCTCGGCCAGCTCGCTGAGCGAAATCTTGCGTTTCGCCATCATGATGTCAAGGTTGACTATAATCATAGTACATCTTCTTCAGTCAATTCATCAAATACAGTGGTCAGTTACATATACTATCTGCTTATCAGATTGTTAAGTCTTGTTCTTCCTTCATCTTCAAGCCGATGGCAAACACCTCGGCCACAATCAGCGCACAGAGCCCCAGCACAGGTATCGTGACCGACAGGGCCTCGCGCATGGAGATGGTGTAACCCGGCAACTCAAACACCTCCTGCATCACCCGCAAGTTGAGGTACTCCGACAGGAAGCAGCAGCCGAAGCTCACCAGCAGCAGGAAGCCCAGCCGGCGCAGACGACTCACGTTCTTCCAGCAGAAGATCTGCGAGCGGTTGATATCGACAACCAGGCGGATGAAGAAGAACATCGCCTTAAAGAGGCAGATCAGCCGGATGATGGTGAGCACTCCTATCCAGAAGTTGGTCCAGCGGCTCTGAACCGGCACACTCACGCACAGCGTGGCGAAGGCAGCAGGCTCATAAGCGCCGCTCTTGGCGTTATAGACCGAGTCGCACAGCAGTTCGCCGCCCTCTATGGAGATGCCGTCGGGCAGCAGGTGAATGGTCTTCATATCCTTGATTTTGTTCACCTCACCCAGGTGTGTCTGCTCATCGGTAGCTGTCTCCACACCAGCCCTGAAGCCGATGAAGAGATAGTAGCCCACCTCAAATACCGAGTAGCTCAGCGTGAGGATGACCAGCACGCAGAGGATGTTCAATCTACGTTTCATAATGCAATCTGTCTGGTAGGGTTATTTGATCTCATAATCCGCTATGGGCGACTTGTAGTGGTAGAGCATGTGGAGTCCGCCCAGCAGGGCCACGACGGCTACGGCCAGTATCACCAGGTAGCTCTCCTCGGGCAGGATGTCGCGGAAGTGCTCACTCGCGGGAAAGGCCTTGCCAAACCACACAGTCAGCGCGTTGTTGAAGACATGGAGCACCATGCAGGGGATGAGACTCCCTGTACGCCAGTAGAGCCAGGCCAGCAGGATACCGATGAGCGAAGCGCCCAGCACCTGGGCCGGATTGATGTGAATCAGGCCAAAGAGCAGTCCGGAGATGACGATGGCGGTCGAGGGGTTGTACTTGCGCAGCAGCTCCTTGGTGACGGCACCCCGGAAGAGGAGCTCCTCCACGATGGGGCCTATCAGGGTGACACAGGCAATGCCCAGCCAGCTCTCGGTAATCTGGCTGAAGTTGGCCTCCATCCAGTCGGGCATCTGCAGCAGACGCAGCAGTTCGTCCTCCAGAAAGATGGCCCCAATGCCCGCCAGCAGCACAAAGCCGAGGTAGGCCAGCTTGACCGGCGCATAGAGGCGTGAGTCACCCGTCAGGTAGCCTCGCCGGCCGATATAGAGCAGCATCAGGGCAAACTGCACCACCATGGCCAGCGGCATGGTATAATCCATCATCAGGACCTGATCCACCTCGCCAGCCTGCACATAGGATATCAGCATCCCGATGGGAGCTGCAATCAGCCCGCCCAGCAGTTGGCAGATCAGGCAGGCAAACACCAATTTAATCGCACTTTTCATACCGTGGAATCATTTACGTTAACGACCGATGGCCCCCATCAGCAGGGTCATAACCATGGAGAGTGACAAGACCAGGAGCGTAATGCTCATCAAAGCTTTCTTCATAACCAAAACCTTTCTTTCTATATTAAAAACCGTTTTTCAATAACTATTTATCGTTTTTCGATATGCAAAGAAAAGGGTAATTTCTGAACCGTGCAAGAAAAACGAGAAAAATTTATCGAATTTCGATAATTTTTTATTGAAATGCGGTTGGGGGCAAACTTTTCGTCCCGAAATCTTCGCGCGTACCAAATATAATGCGTATCTTTGCGCCGCAGAATAAGTTAGTATGGACTGAATGACTCTTAACGATATGAACAATATACCCACTGTAACAAAGAACCTACTGATTATCAACGTGCTGATGTTTCTCGCCACCATAGTGGCCGAGCGCTACGGTATCCGGTTGCAGGAGTACCTCGGGTTGCACTTTGTGCTCTCCGACTCATTCAACACGGCTCAGCTCATCACCTACATGTTTATGCACGGCGGATTTACCCACCTGTTCTTCAACATGTTTGCCGTGTGGATGTTTGGCCGCATCCTGGAGCAGGTATGGGGACCTAAGCGCTTCCTGTTCTACTACCTGGCCTGCGGTGTGGGCGCAGGGCTGATCCAGGAGCTGGTGACAGGCATCCATTACCTCACCTGCATACAGGGGATGCCCGACGGGGCCATCCAAGTGGTACTGGACGAGGGTGGCAAAGCCTTGGCACGGGGCATGAACTATGTGGATGCCCAGATGGGCGCACTCAACGTGGTGGTCAACGGCTGCACCGTGGGTGCCTCAGGCGCGGTCTATGCCATCCTGCTAGGCTTCGGGATGCTCTTCCCCAACGAGCGGATGTACGTCTTCCCACTCCCCTTCCCCATCAAGGCAAAATACTTCGTGGCAGGCTATGCAGTGATTGAGCTGATGTCGGGCCTGGCCAACAATCCCGCCGACAACGTGGCCCACTTCGCCCACCTGGGCGGCATGATCTTCGGCTTCCTGCTTATCATCTATTGGAGAAAAAAGAATCGGTATGATGGCTTCTACTATAACTGACCTGAAGAGCGGATTCCGCAGAGGGAACCTCTGCATCCGACTGATCTACATCACTGTGGGCTGCTTCCTGATAGGAGCGGTGGCCGAGGTGTGCGCCCTGCTCTTCAACCAGAGCCTGCAGCCGCTGATGCGTCTGCTGGAGCTGCCGGCATCGCCGGTACAACTGCTGATGCAGCCCTGGTCGGTGGTGACCTACCTCTTCATGCACGGAGGTGTACTCCACCTGCTGTTCAACATGATGTGGCTCTACTGGTTTGGCCAGCTCTTCCTGCAATGCTACTCCACCCTTCACCTGCGTGGACTCTACCTGCTGGGTGGCCTGGGGGCGGCACTGAGCTACCTGCTGGCCTACAACCTGCTGCCCTACTTCCAGCCCATGGTAAACGGTTCCTATCTGATCGGGGCCTCGGGGGCCGTACTGGCCGTGGTGGTGGCCGTAGCCTACCGTATGCCCGACTACCGCGTGCAGCTGCTGCTCCTCGGCACCATCCGCCTGCGCTACCTGGCGCTGATTACCCTGGCCCTGGACCTGCTCTTCGTCACCTCCAGCAATGGAGGAGGGCACATTGCACACCTGGGCGGCGCCGCCACTGGACTGCTCTGGGCCTGGGCGTTGAGCAAGGGGACAGACCTCACCCGAGGTATCAACGCCCTGCTGAGTGGTATCGAGTCACTCTGCAGCCCCAAGCCCCGCAAGCCGAAGATGAAGGTCAGCTACGGCGGCAAGCGCACGAACGACTACGACTACAACGCCCGCAAGAAGGCCGAGGATGAGGCCATCAACCAGATACTCGACAAACTGAAGAAGTCGGGCTACGAGAGCCTGAGCACAGAAGAGAAACAACGGCTCTTCAATGCCAGCCGCCGTTGATTCCTAAAGGGAGACATCGTATGAGACAGCTAGGAAAAGTCGTGAAATACCTCCTCCTGACAGCCAATGGGCTGTGCGCCGGCCTGATGTTGGCCGCCGCCTACTGTCCCCTGCTGCATCCTGCCACACACCCGTGGCTGAGCAGCCTGGGCCTCACTTTCCCACTCTTCCTCGTAGGTGACGTCTGCTTCCTGGTCATGTGGCTTATCCTGCAACAATACAAGGCCTCCCTGTTGCCACTGCTCACCATGCTCTGCTGCTACAGTGACATCCACACCCTCTTCCCCATCAACCTGAGCCGGCCCAACCCGCCCAAGGGGAGCATCTCCCTGGTGTCGTACAACATCATGGGCTTCGCCGGTTGCCGCAAAGGGGAACAGGGGAATGCCATACTCAACTACCTGAAGGAGAGCGGTGCCGACCTGCTCTGCCTACAGGAGTATGCCACAGGCTCCGACCGCAAGCGCCACCTGATGCAGGCCGACATTGAGGAGGCGCTGCAGGCCTACCCCTATCACACCGTGACCCACATCGGCGACCACAAGAGCCTCACCAACCAACTGGCCTGCTTCTCGAAGTTCCCCATCCTGAGTGCCCAACCCGTAGCTTACGACAGCCACTACAACGGCTCCGTCATCTACCACATCAAGGTGGGCGAGGACACCCTGACCGTCATCAACAACCACCTGGAGTCCAACAAACTGACCAAGCAGGATAAGGTGGTCTATGAAGAGCTGCTCAGCGTGCCGGAGAAGGAGAAGATGCGCAGTGGCATGAAGCATCTCATCAAGAAGCTAGCCGAAGCCTCAACCATCCGTGCCGGACAGGCCGACACACTAGCCAAAGCCCTTAAGCTCAACACCAACGGCAAAGTGGTAGTCTGCGGCGACTTCAATGACATCCCTCTCTCCTACGCCTACCACACGATAGCCTGCTGCGGGCTGACTGATGCCTTTGCCCACGCAGGACTGGGTGCGGGCATCAGCTACAACCAGCATCGCTTCTACTTCCGCATCGACCACATCCTGACGGGAAGAGCGCTGGAGAGCTACCGCTGCTATGTGGACCGCAGCATCAAGGAGAGTGACCACTATCCGATACGAGGGTTTATCGCCATCAAGGATAAAGTGATGAAAGGGAAGGAATAAGGTTAGACAGAAACTCAAAATTATTATACCAAATTCATATGTTGAAAAAGAGTCTATTTATTTTATCTGCAAGCTGTATGATGTACGCATGTACCTCTACCGGGGAACAGAATCCGTTCCTCAGCGAGTATCAAACACCGGAAGGAGTGCCTCCCTTTGACCAAATCAAGCTGGAGCACTACGAACCGGCCTTCATGAAGGGTATCGAGGAACAGAATGCCCGTATTCAGGCGATTATCGACAACGCCGAGGCCCCGACGTTCGACAACGTCATCGTGGCTCTCGATGAGAGCTCGCCTATCCTGAGCCGCGTGGGCGGCGTGTTCTACAACCTGACCGAAGCGGAGACCACCGATGAGCTGACGGCCCTCTCCATCAAGATGGCCCCCATCATGTCGGAGCACGACGACAACATCTCCCTCAACAAGGAGCTGTTTGCCAAGGTGAAGGCGGTCTATGACCAACGCGAAAGCCTTAACCTGACGCGCGAACAGGAGCGTCTGCTGGAGAAGACCTACAAGGGCTTTGTGCGCTCAGGAGCCAACCTCAACGACGAGCAGCAGGCCCGCCTGCGCGAGATCAACAAGCAGCTCTCTACCCTGGGCATCACCTTCAGCAACCACATCCTCAACGAGAACAACGCTTTTAAGCTCTATGTGGATAACGAGGCCGACCTCTCGGGCCTGCCTGCCGACTTCATCGCCAGCGCTGCAGCCGAGGCCAAGGCCAACGGTCAGGAGGGCAAGTGGCTCTTCACGCTGCACAACGCCAGCCGCCTGCCCTTCCTGCAGTATGCCGACAACCGCGCCCTGCGCGAACAAATCTACAAGGCCTACATCAACCGAGGCAACAACAACGACGAGAACGACAACAAGCAGGTCATCTCACAGATTGTCAGCCTCCGTCTGGAGAAGGCCAAACTGATGGGCTACGACTGCTACTCCAACTTCGTGCTCGACAACACCATGGCCAAGAACAAGGACGCCGTGATGGAGTTCCTCACCAACCTCTGGAGCTATGCCCTGCCCAAGGCCAAAGCTGAGGCAGGCGAACTGCAGAAGCTGATGGACAAGGAGGGCAAGGGCGAGACGCTCGAAGCCTGGGACTGGTGGTACTACACCGAGAAGCTGCGCAAAGAGAAGTATGACCTCAAGGAGGAGGAAATCAAACCCTACTTTAAAATAGAGAACGTGCGCGAGGGTGCCTTCACCTGCGCAAACAAGCTCTATGGCATCACGCTCACCAAGCGCACCGACATCCCCGTCTATCATCCCGACGTGGAGGCCTTTGAGGTAAAGGACAGCGACGGCTCGCACCTGGGTATCTTCTACGTGGATTACTTCCCCCGTGCCGGCAAGCGCGGCGGTGCCTGGATGAACAACTACCGTGAGCAGCAGGCGGGCATCCGCCCCATCATCTGCAACGTATGCAGCTTCACCAAGCCCGTAGGCGACACGCCCTCGCTACTGACGCTCGATGAGGTAGAGACCCTCTTCCACGAATTTGGCCACGCCCTGCACGGCCTGCTCTCCAACTGCCAGTACAAGGGTACTGCAGGTACCAACGTGGTGCGCGACTTCGTCGAGCTCCCCTCGCAGATCAACGAGCACTGGGCCATGGAGCCTGAAGTGCTGAAGATGTACGCCAAGCACTACCAGACGGGTGAGACCATCCCCGATGCACTCATTGAGAAGATGCTGGCACAAAAGACTTTCAACCAGGGCTTCATGACCACCGAGCTGCTGGCCGCCGCCATCCTCGACATGAACCTCCACAACCTGACCAACACCGAGGGACTGGACGTAGTGGCCTACGAGAAAGAGGCCATGGACAAACTGGGCCTGTTTAGACAGATTGCTCCCCGCTACCGCACCACCTACTTCAACCACATCGTAGGCGGCTATGCAGCCGGCTACTACAGCTACTCCTGGGCCAATGTACTCGACAACGACGCCTACGAGGCCTTCGTGGAGAATGGCATCTTCGACAAGGAGACGGCCATGAAGTTCCGCAACGAGGTGCTCTCTAAGGGTGACAGCGATGACCCGATGACGCTCTACAAGAACTTCAGAGGCGCAGAACCCAAATTAGAACCGATGTTAAAAAATCGTGGATTGAAGTAATATTGTGAAAAAAAAACTATATTTGCACCCTTGTATGCAGTGAAACAAATTATAAAAAGTAATAATAAACAACTAATGTAACATGCAAAACAAAGGATTTGTAAAGGTTTTTGCGATATTACTGACCCTGGTGTGTCTGTTCTATCTCTCCTTCTCTTTTGTGACTCGCCACTACAACAGTAAGGCGAAGGCTATCGCAAATGGGAATGAAAAGGTAGAGAAGGACTACCTGGATTCGTTGTCCAACGAGAAGGTTTACTTCGGCAACTGGACACTCAAGGATTGTCGCGAAATGGAGATCAGTTTGGGTCTGGACCTGAAGGGTGGTATGAACGTCATCCTCGAAGTCTCTGTACCCGATGTAATCAAGGTGCTGGCCGACAACAAGACAGACGAGGCCTTCAACACAGCCCTGGCCAATGCCGCCAAGCAGGCTACAACCAGTCAGGACGATGTGATTACCCTGTTTGTCAGAGAGTACAAGAAGTTAGCCCCCGAGTCATCGCTGGCACAGATTTTCGCCACGCAGCAGCTCAAGGATAAGGTCAACCAGAAGACGAGTGATGCCGATGTAGAGAAGGTGCTCCGCTCGGAGGTCAAGGCTGCCATCGACAACTCTTACAACGTACTGCGTACCCGTATCGACCGCTTCGGCGTTGTACAGCCCAACATCCAGAGTCTGGAGGACAAGATGGGACGCATCATGGTGGAATTGCCTGGCATCAAGGAACCTGAGCGTGTAAGAAAATTACTGCAAGGTTCGGCCAACCTGGAATTCTGGGAAACTTACACTGGCAAGGAAATTGCCGCTTACCTGCAGAGCGCTGATATGAAGCTCCGCACGCTGTTGAGCGATGCTGCTCCTGCTGAGGAGGAAGAAAAAGTGGCCGACAATGCAACTCCCGCAAGCAAGACCGACAGTCTGGCTGCTGCCCTAAAGGGTGAGAAGAAGGACGAGCAGGCAGGCTTGGAACAACTGAAGAAGGAGCACCCGCTGCTCGCCATCCTTCAGGTGAGCAACAACGCCGGCCCTGTGGTAGGTTACGCCAATTATAAGGATACGGCTGACATCAACCGTTACCTCGCCATGCCCGAGGTGGCAGCTCAGCTGCCTAAGGACCTGCGCCTGAAGTGGGGTGTATCTCCCTTTGAGTACGACCCCAAGGCGCAGACCTTCGAGCTCTACGCCATCAAGTCAACCGAGCGCAACGGACGTGCTCCCCTTGAAGGTGATGTCGTAGTTGATGCCAAGGATGAATTTGACGAATACGGCAAGCCTGCCGTGAGCATGTCGATGAATACCGATGGTGCCCGCCGCTGGGCTCAGCTCACCAAGCAGAACATCAACCGCAGCATCGCTATTGTACTGGACGGCTATGTATATTCTGCTCCCAACGTCAACCAGGAGATCACGGGTGGTAACTCACGCATCACGGGTCACTTCACCCCTGAGCAGGCCAAGGACTTGGCCAACGTGCTCAAGTCGGGTAAGATGCCTGCTCCTGCCCACATCGTACAGGAAGACATCGTAGGTCCCTCGCTGGGTCAGGCCTCCATCAACGCCGGTGTCATCTCGTTCATCGTAGCCCTCATCATCCTGATGATTTACATGTGCGCTATGTACGGCATTGTACCAGGTATGATTGCCAACGGTGCCTTGATTCTGAACCTCTTCTTCACGCTGGGTATCCTCACCTCATTCCAGGCCGCTCTGACCATGTCGGGTATTGCCGGTATGGTGCTCTCGCTGGGTATGGCTGTGGATGCTAACGTGTTGATATATGAACGCACGCGCGAGGAGCTGCGCAGCGGTAAGGGTGTGAAGAAAGCCCTGGCCGATGGTTACAGCAACGCTTTCTCTGCCATCTTTGACTCTAACTTGACCTCTATCATCACCGGTATCATCCTGTTCAACTTCGGTACAGGTCCTATCCGTGGTTTTGCCACCACGCTGATTATCGGTATCCTGATTTCGTTCTTCACTGCCGTCTTCATGACCCGTCTGGTCTATGAATACTTCCTCGGTAAGGACAAGCTGCTGAACATAACCTTCTGCACCGGCATCTCAAAGGACCTGATGCAGAACGTACACTTCGACTTCATGGGTCAGCGCAAGAAGTGGCTCACCGTAGCAGGTGCACTGGTAGTGGTTTGCCTTGGCTTCCTCAGCATCCGCGGATTGAGCAAGAGCATCGACTTCACAGGTGGTCGCAACTTCAAGGTGCAGTTTGAGCAGAGCGTAGAGCCCGAGCAGGTTCGCGAGCTGATCTCCAGCAAGTTTGGTGATGCCAACGTGAGCGTCATCGCCGTAGGTACAGATGGCAAGACCGTACGTATCAGCACCAACTACCGCATCAACGAAGAGGGCAACAACGTGGATTCAGAGATTGAAGCTTACCTGTACGAGACACTGAAGCCGCTGCTCACGCAGAACATCTCACTCGATGTCTTCATCGACCGCGAGAACCACACGGGTGGCAGTATCGTCAGCTCGCAGAAGGTAGGCCCGAGCATTGCCGACGACATCAAGGTATCGGCCATCTGGTCGGTGGCCCTGGCCCTCGTCGCCATCGGCCTCTACATCCTGGTGCGTTTCCGCAACATCGCCTACTCCATCGGTTCAGTAGCCGCCCTGGCCTGCGATACCATCATCATCCTGGGTATGTACTCCATCTTCTGGGGCATCCTGCCCTTCTCGCTGGAGATAGACCAGACCTTCATCGGTGCTATCCTGACCGCCATCGGTTACTCCATCAACGATAAGGTGGTCATCTTCGACCGTGTACGCGAGTTCTTCCACCTCTATCCCAAGCGTGGCAAGATGCAGCTCTTCAACGAGTCGCTCAACACCACCCTGGCCCGTACCATCAACACCTCGGTAAGTACCTTGATTGTGTTGCTGTGTATCTTCTTCCTGGGTGGCGACAGCATCCGCAGCTTTGCCTTCGCCATGATCCTGGGTGTGGTATTCGGTACACTCTCTTCACTCTTCATCGCCTCGCCCATCGCCTTCATCTTCATGAAGAAGAACGCAGCCGATGTAGAAGCTGAAGTACCCGCTGAGAAGTAATTCCTAAAGACAACTCCTCTCCCCGTCAACCCCCTCGGTGACGGGGAGAGATGAAAAATAAAAAAAACAGCCAACATCATTTTTTAACAGGATTTCCTAATGAAATCCATGAATGATGTGGGCTGTTTTTTTGTATATAAGCCATCAGGAAGTAGTCTCGCCGGGAATCGAACCCGGATCTAAAGTTTAGGAAACTTCTATTCTATCCGTTGAACTACAAGACCTTAGCATAAAAGCCTGCCCAAAGCAAGCTTTTAACAGGGGACAAAGATAATACTTTTTGATGATTTTTCCGAGAAAAGTTTGTTTAATCCAATTAACTTTCCGACATTTGTCGGCGAAAAAGGGATTGAAAACAGCTCAAAAAACATAATAAATAAATCATTCATTATGACAAACGACGTGATGGTCAAAGAGCTGGAGCAAGTGGTGGTCCGCTTCTCCGGTGACTCCGGCGACGGCATGCAGCTGGCCGGCAACATCTTCTCAACAGTATCGGCTACGGTGGGAAACGACATCAGTACATTCCCCGACTACCCGGCAGACATCCGCGCCCCGCAAGGCTCACTGACAGGTGTCTCCGGATTTCAGGTACACATCGGTGCTGACAAGGTTTATACCCCGGGCGACCAATGTGACGTGCTGGTGGCTATGAATGCCGCAGCCCTCAAGACGCAGTACAAATTTGCCAAAAAGACGGCGTGCATCATCATTGATACAGATGCGTTCCAGAAAGCTGACCTCGAAAAGGCACAGTTTGCTACGGACAACCCCATCGAGGAGATGGGCATCCAGAACGACGTGATCGCTGCCCCCATCTCCCAGATGGTAAGGGACTGTCTGGCCGACTCAGGCATGGACAACAAGGCCATGCTGAAGTGCCGCAACATGTTTGCCGTAGGTCTGGTATGCTGGCTCTTCAACCGCGACCTCTCGATTGCCGAAAACTTCATTCGCGAGAAATTTGCCAAGAAGCCGGCTATTGCAGAGGCCAACATCAAGGTCATCCGCGCCGGTTACGACTACGGCCACAATACCCACAGCAGCGTGGCGCACACCTACCGCATCGAGAGCAAGAGCACGGTGCCGGGTAAATACATGGACATCACGGGCAACAAGGCCACGGCGTACGGCTTCATGGCCGCTGCCGAGAAGGCCGGCCTGCGCCTCTACCTGGGTTCATACCCCATCACTCCCGCTACCGACGTACTGCATGAACTGTCGAAGCACAAGTCAATGGGTGTCGTAACGGTACAATG
This sequence comes from uncultured Mediterranea sp., assembly GCA_945831575.1. Lineage (GTDB taxonomy): Bacteria > Bacteroidota > Bacteroidia > Bacteroidales > Bacteroidaceae > Bacteroides. The sequence goes on along the minus strand of CAMACX010000012.1, from coordinate 55,267 downwards.
TGAGGATGAAATCTCAGGTTGCGCATCGGCTGTAGGTGCCTCCTTTGCCGGTGCACTGGCCGTCACCTCCACCTCCGGTCCAGGTGTCTGCCTGAAGAGTGAAGCCATGAACCTGGCCGTCATCATGGAGCTGCCTCTGGTGGTGCTCGACGTACAGCGTGGTGGTCCCGCTACGGGCCTGCCCACCAAGAGCGAGCAGACCGACCTGCTGCAGGTACTCTTCGGACGCAATGGTGAAAGCCCCATGCCTGTGCTGGCTGCCACCTCACCGACCGACTGCTTTGAGTGCGCCTATGCGGCATCAAAGATTGCCCTGGAGCACATGACTCCCGTCGTGCTGCTGACAGATGCCTTCGTGGCCAACGGCTCGGCTGCTTGGAAACTGCCCAAGCTGGCTGAATATCCTGCCATCAATCCTCCTTACGTAACAGAGGATATGAAGGGCAACTGGGCTCCCTACCAGCGCAATCCCGAGACTGCCGTACGCTACTGGGCTGTGCCCGGCACGGAAGGCTTCCAGCACATACTGGGTGGCTTGGAGAAGGACAGCAAGACCGGTGCCATCTCCACTGACCCCGAGAACCATGACCTGATGACCCATCTGCGTGCCGAGAAGATTGCCAAGATAGAGGTACCCGACGTAGAGGTAGAGGGTGACAAGGAAGATGCCGAATTGCTCATCGTGGGCTTCGGAGGGACCTACGGTCACCTGCATGCAGCCATGGACGAGCTGCGTGCTGAGGGCAAGAAGGTGGCTTTAGCCCACTTCAGATACATCAACCCGCTGCCCAAGAATACAGCCGAGGTACTGAAGAAGTACCCGAAGGTGGTCGTTGCCGAGCAGAACATGGGTCAGTTTGCCGGCTACCTGCGCATGAAGGTAGATGGCTTTGTACCCGCCCAGTTCAATCAGGTGAAGGGACAGCCCTTCCTGGTCAACGAGCTGGTAGAAGCATTCAAGAAAATCTAATTTATTCCATCTCAAAAAAAGAAACGATATGAGCGAATATACCGCAAAAGACTATAAGAAAGGACAGCCCCGCTGGTGTCCGGGCTGCGGCGACCATTTCTTCCTTGCTTCACTGCACAAAGCCATGGCCGAAATCGGCGTTCCTCCCCATGAAATCGCCGTCATCTCAGGTATCGGCTGCTCCAGCCGTCTGCCTCACTACATGAACACCTACGGCATGAATACCATCCACGGCCGTGCCGCTGCCATCGCCACAGGCTGCAAGGTGGCTAACCCCAAGCTCACGGTATGGCAGGTGAGTGGTGACGGTGACGGACTGGCCATCGGTGGCAACCACTTCATCCACGCCAACCGACGTAACATCAACCTCAATATGATTCTGCTCAACAACCGCATCTACGGCCTGACCAAGGGACAGTACTCCCCCACCTCACCCCGTGGCTTTGTAAGCAAATCCTCTCCCTATGGTACGGTGGAAGACCCGTTCCGTCCCGCCGAGCTCTGCTTTGGCGCACGCGGACACTTCTTTGCCCGTGCCGTGGCCACTGATGCAGCCGGTACAGTAGAGATTCTGAAGGCGGCCTACAAGCACCAAGGAACCAGCGTCTGCGAGATTCTGCAGAACTGCGTCATCTTCAACAACGGCGCACACGACTGTGTGGCCAAGAAGGAAGACCGTGCAAAGAATGCCATCTACCTGGAGCATGGCAAGCCCATGCTGTTCGGCGAGAACAACGAATTCGGCCTGATGCAAGAGGGCTTCGGCCTAAAGGTAGTGAAGCTGGGCGAGAACGGCATCACCGAGAAGGACATCCTAGTGCACGATGCCCACTGCGAGGACAACACCCTGCAACTGAAGCTCGCGCTGATGGAGGGTCCTAACTTCCCCATTGCTCTCGGCGTAATCCGCGATGTAGAGGCTCCCACCTACGACGAGGCGGTCTATGCACAGATTGAGGAGGTGGCATCCAAGAAGAAGTACCACAACTTCGAAGAGCTGCTGCTGACCAACGACACGTGGGAGGTAAAGTAACGAACGTATATTTCATAATTATAAGTTTAGGGCCGGTTTGTCGTGATGACACGCCGGCCTTTTTGAATCCTTATTAACAGCCTAGCGGCAGGCCCTTCAATCCTTTTCAACCGGCCCATTAATTCTTCTCAGCAAACTGATCAATCCTTTTCAGCAGGCTGAATAATTCTTTTCAGCAGGCTGAATAATCCTTTTCAGCAAGCCGAATAATCCTTCTCCGCAAGCTGATTAATCCTTACCTCCAAAGGCTAGGTCACCTGCATCACCGAGCCCAGGCACGATGTACTTGCGAGTGTTGAGCGCAGGGTCGATGGCTGCGCAGTAGAGCGACACCTCGTCACCCGGGAAGAGCCGTTGCAAATGCTCCACCCCCTGACGGCTCGCTATCACAGAGGCAATCATCAGTTTGTCCGGCGTACCCTTAGTCAGGAAGCCCTTCCAGGCCAGCTCCATGCTCTCGCCCGTAGCCAGCATGGGATCGACAAGTAGGAGCGTCTTCCCCTCCAGGCGCGGCGAGGCGATGTACTCAATGTGCACATCCACCTCAGTACACTCCTTATCCTTATAATAACGGTAGGCCGAGACGAAGGCATTGCCTGCTCGGTCAAACACATTCAAGAAACCCTGATGCAACGGCAAGCCCGCACGAAAGACCGTACCAATCACCAGGTCATCATCCGGAGTCAAGCCCGTAGCCTGACCCAGCGGCGTGGTCACCGACTTCTCACTGTAAGTAAGCTCCTTGCTCATCTCATAGGCCATCAGTTCACCGATGCGCTCAATGTTACGGCGGAAGCGCATACGGTCACTCTGGATGTTCACATCACGAATCTCAGCGACATATTGATTGATCACCGAGGCAGATTCTGCAAAATTGACTATCTTCATAACTTAGAGAGGTTAAAATACTGGAGTGCAAAGAAACAAAAAAAAGAGCAAATTGCCATATAGATGTAGCATATTTAGTTATGGATTTATAAAAGCTTGAACAATTACGGAAATTTTTTCGTTTTTATGTGGGCGTTTTGAAAGAAAGTACTATTTTTGTGGTCGGAAAACTAGGCCAACACGGCTCAAATTCCAACAACTGAGAACTTAAGCAAAACGATTAATACTAAATTCTAAAATCTTAAAAAGAAATGGCAAAATTAGATTTAACCAAGTACGGAATCACCGGTGCAACTGAAGTGCTGCACAATCCGTCTTACGAAGTGCTGTTTGAGGAAGAAACCAAGGCTGGTCTGGAAGGCTACGAAGTAGGCCAGGTTACCGAGCTGGGTACTGTAAATGTAATGACCGGCATCTACACCGGCCGTTCTCCTAAAGATAAATTCTTTGTAATGGACGAGACCAGCAAGGACACCGTATGGTGGACTTCTGACGAATACAAGAACGACAACAAGCCCGTTAGCGAAGCTACTTGGGCCGAACTGAAGAAGCTGGCTACCTCTGAGCTCTGCAACAAGAAGCTCTTCGTGGTTGATGCATTCTGCGGTGCCAACGAGGCTACCCGCCTGAAGGTTCGCTTCATCATGGAGGTAGCATGGCAGGCTCACTTCGTGACCAACATGTTCATCCGTCCGACCATGAAGGAACTCTCTGACTTCGGTGAACCCGACTTCGTAGTATATAACGCTTCGAAGGCTAAGGTTGAGAACTACAAGGAGCTGGGTCTGAACTCTGAGACCGCCGTTGTATTCAACCTCACGAGCAAGGAGCAGGTCATCATCAACACTTGGTACGGTGGTGAAATGAAGAAGGGTATGTTCTCTATCATGAACTACTACAACCCCCTGCGCGGTATCGCCTCTATGCACTGCTCTGCCAACACCAACAAGGAAGGCACTGACTCTGCTATCTTCTTCGGTCTATCTGGTACAGGTAAGACCACGCTGTCAACCGACCCGAAGCGTCTGCTCATCGGTGACGACGAGCACGGTTGGGACGACGAAGGCGTATTCAACTACGAAGGTGGTTGCTACGCTAAGGTCATCAACCTCGACAAGGAGAGCGAGCCCGATATCTACAACGCTATCCGTCGCGATGCCCTGCTGGAGAACGTAACCGTAGCTGCTGACGGCAAGATTGACTTCGCCGACAAGAGCGTAACGGAGAACACCCGCGTATCTTACCCCATCGAGCACATCGAGAACCGTGTAGCTCCCGTTTCTAAGGGTCCTCACGCTCATCAGGTTATCTTCCTGTCGGCTGATGCCTTCGGTGTACTGCCTCCAGTATCTATCCTCAATGCTGAGCAGACGAAGTACTACTTCCTCTCTGGCTTCACCGCTAAGCTGGCTGGTACAGAGCGTGGTATCACGGAGCCCACTCCCACATTCTCAGCCTGCTTCGGTGCTGCCTTCCTGAGCCTGCACCCCACGAAGTACGGTGAAGAGCTGGTGAAGAAGATGGAGAAGGTTGGTGCCAAGGCTTACCTGGTTAACACGGGTTGGAACGGTACCGGCAAGCGTATCTCTATCCGCGACACCCGCGGTATCATCGACGCCATCCTGGACGGTTCTATCGACAAGGCTCCCACGAAGGTCATTCCTTTCTTCGACTTCGTAGTGCCCACCGAACTGCCTGGTGTAGATCCCAAGATTCTCGATCCCCGCGACACCTACGAGTGCGCATGCCAGTGGGAAGAGAAGGCAAAGGACCTGGCTGGCCGCTTCATCAAGAACTTCGCTAAGTTCGAAGGCAACGCAGCCGGTAAGGCTCTCGTAGCAGCTGGCCCGAAGCTCTAATCCGCCGCCGCTAAGACAATTAGCATATAACGCGTAAGGAGAGGGACATTCCGCAAGGAGTGTCCCTCTCTCTCTTTTATTCCACAAATATTTTTGGGGAAATCATAAATAGCGGTGTAAAACCGTCTCAATCGCCGGAGCAAAATTGCCTCAAGCAGCGGAAAAACTACTAAACCATTGGAACACAGGAATGGTAGAAAAGAAAATCAAGGGAAAGAGAGAGGTCTTTGAAATTCCCGGCAGGTAACGGGTAACAAGGTAACACGCTCAGCGGTGTGTAGGAGTGGGTGGCTGCTGCACGGCCTGCTCTAGGGCTGAGCCGTTGGCTACTGGGGCGGTGATGAGCTCGGGGCGATTGAAGGTGAGGGTGCAGTTGTCGTAATAGTCGGGGTCCTCCTGCGGAAGCAGGAAAGGCTTGCCGGCCTCACCGGTCTCGGGATCGAAACTGGCGATGAAGGGGCGTGCCCACAAGCCATCCATCCGCTTGCTGCTCAACACAATCCACCGGCCCGAGGAGCTCCAGGTGGGATAGCTATCCACATCATCGCTGTTCACCTCCGTCAGGCAGCGGATGCTGCCGTTGGACGTATCGAGCAGATGGACCTCGCTCTCGGGATGCCAGATGGAGAAATTGCCGTAATCGGACTGCACGAAGAGCACGTAGCGCCCATCGGGAGAGACGCGGGGGAAGGAGACGGACTTGCCCTGCTCTGAGGCCGGATAGATGCACTCCAGGTCATGGAAGCGGTGGCGCTGTGCATCAAAGCGGATGCGGCAGAGGTCGTAGCGGATGCTGTCGAGCGCCATGCCTTGACGATAGCCCTTGGCCCGGCAGAAGTAGAGGTCCGTGCCATTGGGCGCACAGGTAGGGAAGGTCTCCATGTAGTCATCCCCGTAGATGAGTGAGTCGGTATAGGCCACATGCTGCTCCACGTCATAGACCATCAGGTCGGCTCCCAGGTCAGAGACCTCAATGGGCTTGGTGCCGCTGCTGTGGAAGAATTGCTGTATCTCGTTGGTGGCAAAGAAGAGGTACTTGCCCGATGGGTGCCATGAGGGATAGGTGGGCCCATAGCGGAACCCGGGGGCCTTGGGGTTGACCTTCTCCACCTTGCCTCCACGCGCTATCAGGGTACCACCCTGCGGACCACGGATATGCAGCATCATCTCGTCGGGGCGATACTGGTTGTAGGAGTGGCAGTTGACGCACTGGTGGCCGAAATGGCGGTTCTCCACAATGGGGGTCTCCTTGTAGGAGGAGAGCTCGCGCTGGTAGATGCCCATCTCGTTCCACAGCTCATAGCCCGGATAGAGCAGGCGGTAAGTGAGGTAAGGGTCGATGGAATGCTCGGAGATGCAGTTCACCACATCGGCATAGCGGACCCACTCCCCACCTTGACGGATGCTGACGCGGAAGTAGATGGATTTCCCAGCGCCCTGCTCCGTCAGCTTTCGCCACTGCCTGGGAGGAATGGTGACCGTAGGCTCAACGGTAGCGATATGGAAAGCCGGCTCCTCGCCCTCCACGCCGAGTTCTACCTGATAGCGCTCACCCTCGGTACAGATCCTGAAGTTGGGGGGAGCGATGTTGCAGGGGAAGGTGACTGCCTCATAACTGGGGTAGATAGTGGGCTGCTCATCGCTCTGCCTGTCGGCAGGATGATAAGGATTGCACCCCGAGAGCGCAATCAGTAGCAGGAGGTAGAAGCAGGCGGTAGAGAATTTCATGAGATATGATGCGTTACGTTATATGAATGCGGTATATGGAGAAGAAAGGTTAGTTGTCAATGGCTTTATTGCCATAAGGGCTGAGGTAGTGCATGTAGAACCAGTAGCTGCCTCCAAATTGCGCACGCAAGGCGGCGGTCTGGCCCGACTTCATCAGCGAGTAATAGCGCTCGAAGCGCTCCTGCGTGGAGGCGGAGAGGTCGAATCCCAGTTGACGGAAACGCTCCTCACCCACCTTCAGGCGGTAGATATAGAGAGCCTCCTCGTAGATGGGAGGCAGCGAGGGATATTTGAAGCGACGTATGCGGTGGATATTGTCCGCAAAGCGTTGTACATTGTTGCTCAGCAGCAGATAGCTCATCAGATACTCAAAAGCCATCCTGTTCGTAGGGGCTTGGTCGCAGAGGTACTCCAGCTCAGGGCCCAAGTTGAGCACGTTGGAGAAGCGGGCCGGTGACTCGCTATCCTCAGCAAGCGCATTGCGCAATCCATCCACTTCACCCGACTCCAGCCTAGCCTCCAGTGCGAGGGCTTGCTGACGGTAGAAGAGCGACTGTTTCAGCCTGTTGAGGAAGCGTTGGGCTACGCGGGGCCGGTGGTTGACGATGTTGTAGCGGGCCAGGTTGAGCAGATGGGGAGCTGTCTCACCCCACACCACCATGGCCTCAAACTCCCAGCGGTGCGCCTCATTGATATGCCCCAGCTCTTCATAGACAAAGTGTCCGTACTCACTCTCGCGGCTGTTGCTGTTCCACGGCAGGTAGAGTGTCTTGACCCCCAAGGTGGCGGGATAGTCGAAGAGGCGGTAAGGCAGCTGCCCCGTGTGGTACAGGGCCAGGCTGCGGAAGTAAGCCATCAGTTGGTTGGTCTTTCCGCCCTGCAGGTAGCGCTCCGTATAGTCGAGCACCGCTTGCCACTCCTTGTGCTTGACGTGCTGCTCCGTCTTGAGCATGATGCCCTCCTTGCGGTTATAGTGTTTGACGAAATAGGCATAGCCCCCTGCGGCATAACCCACCAACAGCAGCACCGAGAGTCCTACGCGCCATCGACCCGCCAACGGGAGCTGCCACTTGCCGCAGCAAGGCAGTAAGGGAGTATGGCGATGCCAGAGCGTGAGAAGCAGGCTGAGGAGCGACAGAGCCATCAGGGTGCCGACCACCAGGTCCAGCTCATGGTCGGCCGACATGGTGTAGAAGAACAACGCCAGCGAGGGCCATACCGAGAGGTAGAGCAAGTCCTCTCTCCCCGTCAGCCGCCGCAGCAGGTAGCGTGTCAGGAAGTAGCAGGCCGCAAGCAGCAGGGCCAGCAAAGCACTGCCCAGCACGGGATGATAAAAGAACTGGATGAGGAAGTCGCTCAGGTAGCCCAGCACGCCTACCGTCTGAAGCTGATGGAGCAGATAAGCCTCCGAGAAGAGAAACAGGTGATGCTGCTCGTGATAGGCAATCACGTGCGAGAGGATGCCCTGGTAAGCCAGGAAATAGCAGAGGGCCAGCACAATCCCCACAGCGTAGCTTAGTACTCTATTCATCATGATAAAAGAGGGGAATCCAAATCCATGAAGGAGGAATCCTGAATAAAAAAGGGGAAAACCTATGGAGAGATAGAGGGCATACCCTCCTTACGAAGGGTAGCCCTCTATCCATAGTTACATATTACGTATGATAGACATTCGTCATCAATAACCCGGATTCTGCGTCAGGTTGGGATTGAGGTCAATCTCCTTCTGTGGAACGGGATAGACGTAATTGTGGTCCTGATAGGCCGTCGTACCACCTACGTAGTTCTCACCTTCGTAGAGGATGCAGATCTTGCCACCATCACCATCGACAGCATCGGGAGAGTCAACCAACTTGTACTTCAGACCGAGGAGCGGCTTGTTGAGCACCTCCTTGGCAATGCCCCAGCGACGGATATCCCACTGGCGCTTGCCACCTTCGAGGGCAAACTCTACGCGCCACTCGTTGCGGATGCGCTGACGCAGGTCGTCCTGCGTGCCGCAGTAGGTGGGCTTGCTGGCATCGGTCTTCTGCAGTTCAGGCATACCGACACGCTTACGCACCTGGTTGACGGCATCAAAGGCCTCCTGCGAGAGGGGTTCGAGCTCATTCTTGGCCTCAGCATAGGTGAGGAGCACCTCGGCGTAGCGGATAACGACTGCATCCTTACCCATATCCCAACCGGTGGATTGAGGATTGATGCTGGGGTCGAGCCACTTCTGCTGATAGTAACCGGTAGCCGTAGCATCGCCGTGCTGACCGATACCCGTGGGATAGCAAGACTTCAAGGGAGCCACCTTGATGGTTACACCATACATCACCTCACCATCGTGCAGCACATTCACCTCCAGACGCGGGTCGCGATTGGCGAACGGGTTCTTCTCATCGTAGAGGTTAGACTTCTCAATCGGAGCGCCCTCGATGTCCTCGAAGGCATCCACCAGACTCTGCGTGGGGTCAATACCACCCCAACCCAGTGTCGGGAAGGCTTCCCAACCAATCAGGTACCAGCCGTTGTCACCGGCATTAAACTGACGCACCAGGATGAACTCATCGCAACCGTCAGCTACTTCCCAGAAGAGTTCAGCATATCGACCGGTATTGTCCTTATCCCACAACTCATAGATACCCTCGTCCATCACCTTCTTGGCATTGTCGGCAGCTACCTGCCAGTTGCCGTAGTAGAGGGCGGCACGTGCCTTGATGGCGAGCGCAGCACCCTTGGTGATACGTCCGTAGTCAGAAGCAGGCCAGGTCTCAGGCAGGTACTCGATAGCCTTGTCGAGGTCCTCCATCACGTGCTTATAGACCTCATCACGCGGAGTACGGGTGATGCCTTCCTGGTCAGCGAGCTCAAGCGGTCTATCCACATAAGGCACATCACCGAAGGTACGGATCAGGTCGAAGTAGTGGAATGCGCGGAAGAAGTAGGTCTGTCCGAGCACCTTCTTCTTCTCAGCCTCATCGTAGTCAGGTATTTCGTCAATCTTGCTCAGGATAAGGTTGGCCTGACGGATTACGCTGTACGTACCGCTCCATCCCATATCCAGGGGGTCATAGATACCCTTTGACACATTGCCTGCAGCCCATTTGATGCCGTGCACAGCATCATCGGAGTTGATGGCATCATCCACATCCCAGTAGGGGAGCGAGTTGTAGAGGTCAGAAACCGCCATTTCAGCGTCATTGCCTGTTTTCCAGAAGCTGCCGTCAGAGAGCTCTTCCAGGGGATAGCGGTCCAGGTCAACGCACGAAGTAAACCCAGTCAGCAGAGCGGCAGCCAATATAAAGAGTGATTTTCTTTTCATATCGCGTTATAATAATAAGGGTTAGAATGAAACTTTGAGTCCCAGGGAGATTTTCTTCACGTTCGAGTAGAAGGCACCACGGGTATCAGAGGGAGATTCGGGATCCAGACCGTCCAGACCAGAGATGGTGAACAGGTTCTCACCGGCTACAAAGACCTTGGCACGCTCGATGCCCACCTTCGAGAGCAGCGACTTGGGCAGGTGGTAGCCCAGCGTGATGTTCTTCAGACGGATGTAAGAGGCATCCTCCAGCCAGAATGAAGAGGTGGAGAAGTTAATCTGCGAGCTGCGAGTCAGGCGCGGGTAGCTGGCGTTGTGATTCTCGGGAGTCCAACGGTCGAGGTGTCTCTTCAGTACCTTACCGCTGTTGAAGAAGGCGTAAGAGGCTTCACCGGTGTAGTAGGCATCCACATCGAATGCACCCTGCCACAGCATCGAGAGGTCGAAGTCCTTATAATATACGTTGATGTTCAGACCACCCGTCCAGCTGGGGAAGTTCTTACCGATGACGGTACGGTCAGCACCATCAATCTTGCCATTACCATCGAGGTCCACATACTTGATGTCACCCAGCTTCTCCTGACCGGTACGCTTGGGATAGTTCTTCAGGTCATCCTCGGTGTTGAAGTAGCCGTTGGCCACATAGCCGTAGAATGAGCCGATGGGGTAGCCTTCCAGACGCCAGTACTTGCTGTTGTCAGGGTCCTGACCTTCGGTGCCGCACATGTCGGTAATCTCGTTCTTCACGTAAGCCACGTTAAAGTTGACGGCATAGCTCAGGTCCTTGTTGATGCGCTTGTTGTGGAAGATGCTCAGGTCGAAACCGGTGTTCTCCACGCTACCGGCATTCTGTGCAGGAGCACCCATACCGATCACACCCTGGATGGGGAGGTACAGCAACATGTCGTTGGTCTTCTTCTTGTAGAGCGAGAGCTCGAAGCCCACCAGGTTGTTGAGGAAGCCAGCCTCGATACCGAGTTCGTAGTTGGTCACCGTGGCCCACTGCAGGGCATTGTTCACATAGCGTGACTCGTAGGCGGTAGAGTAGAGTGAGCCACCCAGCATGGTGTTGCCGTAAGCATAAGTCGATACAGCAGGATAGATATCACTCGACTTCAGCTCCTCGTTACCGGTCTTACCCCAGCCGAGACGGAGCTTCAGGTTGCTCAGCCATTCTACATTGTCCTTGATGAACGATTCCTCCGAGATTCTCCAACCAGCCGAGAAGGCGGGGAAGAAGCCCCAGCGGTTGTCCTTGGGGAAGCGTGAAGAGGCATCCGAACGGAAGTTGGCCTCAAAGAGGTACTTGTTCTGGAAGTCATACTGCACGCGGCCGAAGTAGGACTGACGGGCAGTCTCGTAACCACCGTCGCTGTTCTTCTGCGTAGAGGAGTCGAGGGTGTTGAGTGATTCACCCAGTTCGTCGTTACCACCACCCGTACGGCTAGTCGTGGTGTAGCGGTAGGTGTAGCGCACGGACTCACCACCAGCCAGCAATCCGATGGTGTGGTCACCGAAGGTCTTGTTGTAGTTGATGAGCAGCTGGCCGGTGTACCAGTTCCAGTTGTAGTAGTTGTGGTACCCTTCGCGACGGCCCGAGTCAAAGTTATCGTAGGCATAGTGACGCTTGAAGCGACGCAGGTCTTGGTTATCGTGGCGCAGCGAATAGACGCCCTTGATGCTCAGTCCATCCAGCGGAGTGAGGTTGATGTAGGCGGTAGCATTGAGCTGTTCGTCCACCTGCTTGTAGGTACCCGTCTTGCCCTGCTGAGCCACGGGGTTCTGCAGACCGTTGTAGTTGTAGCTGCCATCCTCCTTGTAGATAGGAGCGGTGGGCGAGATACGGTTGCTGTACTGCAGCAGCGAGCCGAAGCCTTCGTACTCATCGTTGTTGATGCCACGGTAAGCTGAGGCGTTGATGCCCACGTTCACCCAGGAGGCAATCTTCGAGTCGATGTTGATACGACCGTTGTAGCGCTCGTAGTTCTTCTCCTGTGACAGACCATCTTGATAGAGGTAGGCCAGTGAAGCCATGTAGGTGGTGTTCTCCGAGCCACCACTGATGGAGAGGCTGTGCTGCGTCTCCATAGCGCTCTTCTTCATCACCTCACTGTACCAGTCGGTATCGGGGTGGCCGTAGGGGTCAGTGCCGTCACGGAACAGGCGGATGTCCTCCTCAGAATAGGGGACAGCAGCCGAGGGGTTCTCGTTGAGCGTAGCCTCGTTGTAGAGGATGGCATAGTCGGCAGCGCCCAGGAAGTCGAGCGTAGCCGTCGGGCTGGACCAAGAGACGGTACCTGAGTAGTTGATCTTCGCCTTACTACCCTTCTTACCCTTCTTGGTGGTAATCAGGATAACACCGTTGGCAGCCTGCACACCGTAGATGGCTGATGAAGCGGCATCCTTCAGCACAGAGAGTGACTCGATGTCCTGCGGGTCTATGTTGTTCATGCTGCCCGGTACACCATCGACGATGACGAGCGGGCTGGCGGCGTTGATGGAGTTCTTACCACGGATGGTGATGGAGCCGGTCTGCGCACCCGGGGCACCCGAAGTCTGGATGGAGGTCACACCCGGCATGGTACCTGCCAGGGCTGCCGATACACTGGCTACGGCACGCGACTCTAATGCCTCTGCATTGATGCTGGCCACTGAACCGGTCAGGTTAGCCTTCTTCTGCACACCATAACCTACCACAACCACCTCATCGAGCATCTCAGTGTCTTCCTTCAAGGTGACGTTGAGAGGCTGACCATTAAACTTGAACTCTTGTGTTACATAGCCGATGTAAGACACCTGAATGATATCACCCTTAGCCACGTTACTCAAGGTAAAATCACCGTCGACGTTGGTGATGGTACCGTTGGTAGTACCTTTTACGACTACAGATGCACCAATCACGGGTTCTCCTGTGGCATCTTTCACAACACCCTTGCAGGTACTGGTTTGCTGAACGACAGCCGATGCCAACATGTCAGAAGCAGCTTGCAACGGGCTGGCATTCAGAAAAATGCCACTCCCAATCAGCAAAATCACTCCTACAGACTTGAAATGTTTTAGCATAAATTTGTAGATTAGATTAGTTAATACTTCGCGATGCCTGAGAGCCCGGCACTCCATCAAGATACCCTTACTCCTGACATCAACTTTTTAAATTCGTTTGCAAAGATAAGGCAAAGTTTTTAAAAGAAAAAAGGATTTTCAAAAAAATTATAACTAGTCGTTCTATATTTAGGTAAAAACAACCGTTTTTGCTTACTAAACAGCCATTATCACTTATTGAGCAGTTGCCGGATGGCTGCGTTGTCAGATGAGGTGCCCGACTTATCTGCCGCAGAGGCAAAGAGGGCATCCAGCGCATAGGGTGCCACCGTGGTTTCCGGCGCAAAGCGGTCGGACTGCATGTAGCGGCAGAAGGAGCGGAACAGCTGCCGGGTGGCGGGACGCTCATCCATCTTGCTCTGTAGGTCGATAGCTGCTACGAGCAGTCTCCCCTGCCCTACACGGACCTCGAAGACGATGCCCAGCTTGTGGTTGCTCTCGTAGGAGTCGATGGACTGCACCAAGGGAGTCACCTCCGGCAGGTCGTCCAGCTCCAGCGCACGGGCATGGCCTAGGATGTCCCACCACTGCCAGTCGGCATACGAGGCGGTGGGGAAGTCGGCAAAGGCCGGGTGCGAGGCCTGAATGAGAGTGCCCACAATCATGGGGTTCCAGTTGAACATGATGGGGTTCCAGAAGTGGCTGGTAAACTTGGCCTTCCGCCCGGGGGCGTTGTCGGGCACCAGAAGCACATCCTTGCCCTCGGCGAGGCTCCGCTTCACCTCGTCATCCCATTGGTGGGCGATGATGACGGAGGGAACAAGTTCTTCTTCCTCGGGATAGACCCAGATGTTCCATTCGTTGCATACCGCTCCCAGACGGGCCTTCAGGGTGTATTTGCCGGGGTGCTTGACGGCGAGGAGCGGCACCGAAAGGGTGCCGAGCGAATCGACGGTGGCCACCTCCACGCTCTTGACCTTCAGCTTGCCTTGAGCCAGAGCCTGCCCCTGCTCATCCTCCAGGCGCCACTCCAGCCGCTGGCCGCTGATGCGCTGCGGTCCGAAGTGGTAGATTCCCATCTTGGCCGTGAAGGTCTCGGCCGGTGCATAGGTGCGCTTAGGCAGACGGGCCAGGAGCACAGTTGGAGCACACGACTCGCGAAACTTCTCCGGCGTTACCAGCCCCTTGCTCTCCCAGAAGGCATCGAGAATGCCTACGAAGGCACTGCCCTGCCCGGGGAAGTCCTGCAGGCCCAACAGCTGGAAGCCACCCGACTTGGAGCTGCGGAGCAGGGACTCGTTCACCTCCTTGTATTGCAGCACGGTGTGGGCACCCGTAGCGCGGAAGAAGTCGTCCGCCTGATGGAGCATGCCGTGGCGGGCCAGCCGCTCGCGAAACACCTCCATATTGCGGGCCTCCACCACGCCGGTGTATTTCTTGATTTCATCGAAGTTGGGGTACATGCAGCGCTGCCCCGTCTCGTGGGCAATAACGGGCACGTCGATGGCCGAGGTCTCGTTGCGGTCCCAGTCGGTGGAGGGCTTGCCTTCATACACCGTAATCCATCCCTTCTCGGTAACGTGGGAGGTATAGAACTGGTCGGCAGCGACGTGGGTGCGGGCCGTGGAGGCGGAGTAGAGGCGGCGGCCATCGTGTGCCTGTGCCTTCTTGACCAATTCCTCCAGTACAGCGAAGTCGCCCTCGTTCTCATTGCCGTTGCACATCAGGATAAATGAGGGGTGATTGCCGTACTCCTCCAGCACGGCGTACATCTCCTGCTCGAAGAAGTCGCGGCGGGCGGGATATTGCCCCACATCCTTGATCCACATCGGCAGTTCGGCCTGCAGGTACATGCCCACCTCATCGGCAGCGGTAAAGGCAGCCTCGGGAGGGCACCAGGAGTGGAAGCGGACATGATTCATGCCGTACGAACGGATGGTGGTAAAGATGCGCCGCCACTCCTCCACATCGGTAGAGGGATAGCCCGTGAGGGGAAAGACGCAACAGTCAAGCACGCCGCGCAGGTGGATGTCGCGCCCATTCAGACGGACATGGTGCTGGCCCTGCTCCACAGACCTCATGCCGAAGGTCACGGTACGCTCCTCGCGGCTATCGGCGGTCTCCACGACGGCTTCGAGCTCGTAGAGGAAGGGGGAAAATTCGTCCCACAGCTTCACCTCCTTACCCATCTGCAGCGTCGGGGCAATCCCTTGGGCGGCGGAGAGGCTATCCACCGTCTGCTGACAGGAAGCCACCTGCCGGCCCCCCTTCTCGCGCACGATGAGCTTCAGCTCAGCCTGCTCTCCGCTACGCAGTCCCTCCACGCCCACACGAGCCTGAAGCGCCTTCCCCTTGACATCGGGATAGGCCTGCAGACGGTCTATCCGCACGGGAGCCGAGGCGATGAGGGAGAGTTCGCCCACGAGGCCATTCCAGTTGGTCTGGGTATATTCCGTGGTGCCGTGGTTCCAGGCATCCATGGGGTACTTCAAGCGGTTATCCACGCAGATGGTGAGCGTATGCACGCCCGGAGTGAGGAAGGGGGTGAGGTCAAATCGGTTGGGCGTGCTGAGCCGCTCATCCTGTCCCGCCAAGGCACCATCCACATAGACGGTGGTCTCCCAATGGCAGCGCTCCAGGTGAAGCACGATGTGCTTACCACTCCACGCTTCGGGCACCACCACCTCGCGCTGGTACCAGACGGGTCCCTGGTACTCAAACTTACGACTCAGGCGATCCACGTAGCGGGCATTGTTCTTGATGCCCTTGCCGCCCTGGTCGGTCGATCCCGGGAGGACGATGGTCTCCACCAGCTTATCCAGATACAACTCCGAGCCGGAAGTCTTCCCGAAGCCCAGGGGATCCAGCTGAAAGCGCCAGATGCCTGACAAATCAATCCGCTCGCTGCCAGCCAGCGCGGTAAGGAGGTTCAGCAAGCAGCATCCCACTCCTATCAAAAGTCTTTTTTTCATGATATTAGCTTGTTAATTTAGTCTATTTCAATTATAAAAAATCTATGGAAATCCGGGGTCAACGGATGCACAGCCTCAGCACGGTTCTGAATGCCTGGAGGCCCTGGTGGTTGATATCCATGCGTTCCGCCTCGGAGAGGTAGCGCTCCGCGTGGAGCTTGTCGCCCAGGCCGGCATAGCCCAATGCCAGCAGGTAGAGGCAATGGAGGCGGTTGGTGGCATCGAGGTCGCCATCCCAAATCTGCAAGTCAGGCAGGCTGACGGCAAAATAGTCCATCACCACCTTCTCGTGCAGGTGCTGCTTGCCATAATCCACCAGACGGTTGAAGTAGGCACGGGCCTTGTTCTCCTGACCCAGGGCACGGTAGGCCAGTCCGGCATAGAATATCTTGTCGGGCTTGGCGTCGTTGTAGTAGAGTGCCGCCGCAGGCTCCGTGGGTCCCAGCGTGGCCTGCTCGAAGCATTGACGGGCCTGCACCTCCGCGCCGAGGGCTTGATGGCATACGCCGAGCAGGTAGTAGAAGTCATTCTCCTGCGCACCGTAGAGCTTACCCTCACCCAAGTGATGGGGGTAGTGCAGGCATTCGCTGAGCAGGGCGATGGCTTCGGCATAGTGGCCTTCGGCGATGGCCTGCTTGGCCAGCTCCACGCGGGCCGTCTGGTACTGGAAGGGCACCTTGCCTTCGCCCCCCTCCCAGGGATGGAACTGATGGCCGTCGAGCTTCTGCCGGGCCTCGGCATAGCGGCCCGTCTGGTTGAGCAGCGTAATCTCTTCGAGCACCAGGTCGTCGCGCTGGGCTATCAGCTGGGGATAGCGCTGCAGGAAGGCAAGCCGCTCGGCATGAGGACGTTGCAGCTTCTTGTAGAGCTGGTCCAGCTCCATGAGGATGCGGGCATCGGTGGAGTCGAGTGCGAAGGCACGCTCCATGCACTCCAGCGCCTTAGCAGCCTCCTGACGCTTATTGTAATAAATAAGGGCCAGGTTGCGCCAGGTGGTGGGGTAGTGCGAATCCAGCTCCGCCGCCCGCTCCCAGTAGCTCTGCGCCAGGTCGTACTGCCGCTTGTCATAGTAGAGATTGCCCAGGTAGTGGTTGGCACGGGCATCATCGGGCTGTTCATCCAGCGCAGCTCGCAGGGCCAGGATGGCCTCCAGGCGGTTGGGGAAGACGTAGTCGGGAGAGGCTGCACGGCCTTTCTCAAAGGCCTGCCAAGCCCGCTCACTGGCCGATAAAGCCTGCTCGACGGCCTGCAACGAATGCTCGCCAGACCACTCCAGCTCGACGGCCTGCAGCAGGCTCCAGCCCAGGTAGTAGTAGGTCATGGCGGTGGTGGCGCCTCGGGCGATGGCCACCTGCCAGAGCTGCTCCGCCTCCTGCCAAAGTCCGGCAGCGCAGAAGTCGAGGGCTATCTCGTCGTAGTTGTGGGCATTGTCGTGCGCCAGGGTGGTGAGTTGGTCGAGGAGCGTCTGTTGCCGGGTCAGGAGGTAGGCGATGAAGAGGCAGCCGTAGTTGAACTTATCCATCTTCAGCGACTCCTCGCAGCAGGTCATGGCCTCCTCCCGACGGTTCAGGCGGCGGAGCAGGGCCGCCTTGAGGGCACGGGCCTGCCCGTTGTGCCAGTTGCGCCAGAGGGAGCGCTCCGTCTCATAGAGTGCCTCGCTGTAGCGGCCTCTCATGCAGGAGATCTGTGCGCAGGCCAGGTAGCCGGTATCCTGCCAGGCGCCGTTCCAGGTGGTCTTGTAGAAGCGGTTGTAGGCCTCGTCGTAGCGTCCTTGGTACTTCAGGGCCAGGCCGAGGTTGTAGAGGGGCTCGCCGTCGTAGGGGTTGGGGTTGCGCTTCTGCAGGATGCGCACCGCCCGCTCCAGGTAGTGCTCAGCCCGGTCGAAGCGCCCCTTGCGGATGTACCACAGACCCATGGCGTTGTTGCAGCGTACGTCGTCGGGGTCGCGGCGCAGGCCCTCCTCGTAGTAATCCACAGGCGAGTAGGTGGCATGGCGGTACTGCTCCAGGTGGAGCCCCGTGAGGTAGAGCTGCTCCACCGTCTTGATTTGCCCGGGGAGGAGTGCGGCCTCGGCGGCATCGGGGATGGGACGTATCTCGTCCGGCTCGGCGTGCCAGGTCATGACGCAGCGCCCCTCCTGCAGGAAGTCGAGCGTCAGGGTGTCGAAGGGGGCACCCTCCACGTCGATGGTCTCTTCAAAGAGCTGCTCGGGGGTTATCTCCACCTCGCGGCGGAGGTGGGTCCTGCCCTCCTCGTCCGTGAGGCGCAGGGTGACACGCTGCCTGGAGGTGGCGAACACCATGAGATGCACCCGTCCGCCCTCCTGCGGCTCGATGTTCATCAGCAGGTCCTTGGTGGCATTCTTCACCACGCCCAGCTCGCGGTAGGGGAGGAAATATTGGGTAAACTCCTTCTCCTCGTAGGGCATCAACCAGGAGAAGTCGGGCTGGTTCTCGGTATAGACCCCGGCCATGAGCTCGATGTAGGGGCCGTCCTCATCGGTGAGGCAGCGGTCCCAGGCGCGTCCGAAGTCGCCGTTGCCCCAGGTCCACTGTTTCTTTCCCGGGGAGACGTGGTGGCTGGCCACGTGGAGCATACCGGCCTGGGTGTCGCATTCGTAGCCCCCCTCAAAGTCGTACTTGGAGTTGACCCCCATGTAGGAGGTGGGCACATAGATGTTCTTGTAGTTGGCAATATCCACGCCGGCCGAATAGTCCATCTTGTAGTAGGTGCCCGTGGCAATGGGGAAGGAGCTGACGGCCCGCTTGCCGTGGTCAAAGACGGCATTGATGTCGGGCGGGAAGACGGAGCGGTAGTGGTCGTTGACCGCCACGGCGGGGTTGGCCCACCAGAGGAAGGTCTGCGGCACATCGGTGCGGTTGGTGAGCACGCCCTTGATTTCCAGGTAGGCGCATCCGGGACGGAGGGTAAATCCGGCCATTCCCTTCTGGTGGAACATCCGCTCTATCTCGTTGACCCACACCGTCACCGAGCCATCCTCATGCTCCTCGATGGTGCTATCTACCGGCATGTAGGTGGAGGGACGGTGGTGCTGGGGCCAATTAAACTCAATGCCTCCCGAAATCCAAGGACCAGCCAATCCGACGAGCGCGGGCTTGATGACATGGTTGTAATAGACGAAGTGACGCTGCTTGATCTTGTCGTAGGCCATCTGCACCCGACCACCCAGTTCGGGCAGAATCATCACCTTGATGTATTCATTCTCCAGATAGACCGCGTGCCATTCGTGGTCATGCTTCTCGTTGGCAATGGACTCGATGACGGGATAGGGATAGACCACACCACTCGAACCCTGATAGACACGCTTCTCCAGAAAGATGGGATTCTTCTCGGGCTTTCCCACCTCATAGGTCGGTATGACGACCGTTTCTTTCCAGGCTTTTACCATAATATCTATATCGTCGTTTTCAGTTAAAAATCAGGTTATTTCTCATGTTCTACCAACTCCTTCTCCAGCTGCTCCAGACTCTTGCCCTTGGTCTCGGGGCAGCGGAGCTTGAAGAAGATGCAGCCTGCGGCGCAGATGAGGGCATAGACCCAGAAGGTGCCGTAGCTGCCCAGCAAGGCGTTGAGCAGGGGAAAGGTGTAGGTCAGGGTGAAGGAGCCTACCCAGAGGGCAAAGGTGCTGGTGGCCACGGCCACGGCACGCACCCGGTTGGGGAATATCTCGGAGAGGAGCACCCAGGTGATGGGGCCGAGCGTCATGGCGTAGCAGGCGATGGCGGCCACCACGAGGATGACCATGAAGAGTCCCGTCACCTGGAGGAAATAACAGGTACCCAGCACGGCATAGACCAGTGCCAGTCCCCCGGCACCCCATAGCATCAGCCTGCGGCGGCCCAGCTTCTCGACCGTATAGATGGCGACGATGGTGAAGAGCACGTTGACGATGCCCGTGAGCACGATGTTGAAGAGCATGTCGCCCAGGTCGAACCCGGCGTTGGAGAAGATTTCCTGAGCATAGTTGAAGATGACGTTGGTGCCGCACCACTGCTGGAAGACGGCGACGACCACGCCCAGCACGAGCACCCTGCGGTAGGGCTTGCTGAAGAGCAGGCGCAGACCGCCCTGCTTGACGGTGGATTGTCCGGCCTCAGCCATGGCACGCACCTGCGCATCCGCATAGGACTTACCTCCGATGTGCGTCAGTATCTTCACCGAGTGCTCAGTACGCCCCTTCATCAGGAGGTAGCGTGGACTCTCGGGGATGAAGCAGGCCAGCAGCAGGAAGGCGGCGGCAGGAAAAGCGGCGCTCCAGAACATCCAGCGCCAGCCCATCAGCACGTTCCACGAGTCGGGAGCGGGCACGGTGGTACCCGCGGGCATGGGTTCGGCAATGAGCCAGTTGACCGTCTGGGCAGCCAGAATGCCGAGCACGATGGTGAGCTGATTGAGCGAGACCAGTTTGCCCCGGATGTGGCTGGGAGCCACCTCGGCAATGTACATGGGCGAGAGTCCCGAGGCCATGCCGATGGCAATGCCGCCCAGGAAGCGGGCCCCCAGGAAGTCCTCCAAGGTATAGAAAGCACCCGTGGCATAGGCCGACACCAGGAAGATGAAGGCCGAGAGCAGGAGCAGCGGCTTGCGTCCCAGGCGGTCGGCCAGCGAGCCGCAGGCCATGGCACCCACCAGGCAACCGGCCAGGGCAATCGACATGGCCAGTCCCTGAAGTGAGGGCGCATCAGCTATCCCGAAATAGACTTCATAAAAAGGCTTGGCACCGCCTATCACCACCCAGTCGTACCCGAAGAGCAGACCTCCCATGGCAGAGACGGCACAGATAAAGTAGATAAATCGTTTGTTGAATGTTTCCATGATAGACATTACATAAAATGTTTGATTTTCGACTGCAAAGGTACCGCTTTCCCTCAGATGGGGAAATGATTATTTCCTGTAAAAAGATGGACGATTCTCCTACGATGAATAGATAAAATAGTATCTTTGCACCCGTATTCCTTATATATGAAGAGCCATGAAGATAAAAGAAGGATTTAAAGGCGAGCAATCCATCGTTTTGCCGCAGGCTATCATCCGTATGATGCGGGAGGACCCGCTGGCCTCCTCCATCTACATCACCGACATCGGCTACTACCCCAAGGCGTACCACCACTACCGCAGCCGCACCCGGGCGATAGACCAGAACGTCTTCATCTACTGTGTGGATGGCAAGGGATGGTATGAGCTCAACGGCAAGCACTACAGCGTGTCGGCCTATCAGTACTTCATCCTGCCCGAGGGCATTCCCCACACCTATGCCGCCGATGAGACGGAACCCTGGACCATCTACTGGATCCACTTCTGCGGGACACTGGCCAAGCACTATGCCGCTGGCTGCATCACGCCACAGGATGTCACCCCCAGCATGGCCTCACGCATCAACGCCCGCATCAACCTGTTTGAGGAGATCTTCAACACACTCCACTCCTCGTTTGCTATCGAAAACATCCGCTATGCCATGGCCACCTTCTGCCACTACCTGGCCTCGCTGCGCTACCTGCAGCAGTACCGCGAGGCCGACCCCTCCAGCGGGCAGCAGAGTGACATCGTGCGGCTCGTCATCCACTACTTCGAGGAGAATCTGGAGCGGCACCTCACCATGCAGGAGCTCACCGCCTACTCGGGCTACTCGGCCTCACGCCTGTCCGCCCTCTTCAAGGAGCGCACCGGCCACAGCCCGCTCAACTACTTCAACTTGATGAGGATACGCAAGGCGTGCGACCTGCTCGACAACACCTCCCTCAGGCTCAACCAGATCAGCCTGAAGCTGGGCATCGACGACCCCTACTACTTCTCGCGCCTCTTCTCCCACATCATGGGACTCAGCCCCAAGGCCTACCGCCAGCGCCTCAAGGCATAAGCTACAAGAGGATTACAGCACACACATGACGGACGTAAATAAATCAAATATATTGACATATCACAACTAAAATCAACGCTACCACACCTCTAAAGCAACTCTATAGTGACTCTACTCTTCCTCCGTAGTGAAGCCCATTTGAACTCGATTTGAAGTCGATGAATCTCTAATTTTTCATCGAGTTCAAATCGACTTCAAATCGAGTTCAAATCGAGTTCAAATCGAGTTCACCCCCTAGAAAGATTAACCTCACTTTAGCGTTACGGTAGAGGGATAACCTTGACGGCACAGCGCAAAAAAAAGGCTAGCGCAGCCCTGGAAGGAGTGCGCTAGAAGTAATAAGTTTAGACAAATAGCTACTGGTTGACATCATGCAGCAGGCATCAGCCCAGCGACTGCATGTCGTAGAGGCGCTTGTAGTAGCCATTCCTGGCCAGAAGCTCCTCGTGGCGGCCTCGCTCCACAATCTCGCCCTCGTAGAGGACGCAGATCTCGTCGGCATTGCGGATGGTGGAGAGGCGGTGGGCGATGGCGATGGTGGTGCGGGTCTTCATGAGGCGCTCCAGGGCCTCCTGCACCAGGCGCTCGCTCTCCGTGTCGAGGGCCGAAGTGGCCTCGTCGAGTATCAGGATGGGCGGGTTCTTGAGGATGGCACGGGCTATGCTGATGCGTTGGCGCTGGCCACCCGAGAGCTTACCGCCCCGGTCGCCGATGTTGGTGTGGTAGCCCTGCTCGGTCTCCATGATGAAGTCGTGGGCGTTGGCTATCTTGGCCGCCTCCACCACCTGCTCCATCGTGGCCCCCTCCACGCCGAAGGCGATGTTGTTGAAGAAGCTGTCGTTGAAGAGGATGGCCTCCTGGTTGACGTTGCCTATCAGGGCGCGCAGGTCATGCAGCTTCACCTGGCGGATGTCGGTGCCGTCTATGGTGATGGAGCCCTGCTGCACGTCGTGGTAGCGGGGCAGCAGATCCACCAGCGTGCTCTTGCCCGAGCCGCTCTGCCCCACCAGGGCGATGGTCTTGCCCTGCTCCACGGTGAGGTCGATGTGCTTGAGCACCTCGCGGCGGCCGTCGTAGCTGAAGCTGATGTCGCGGAAGTCGATGCGCTCCTTCAGGGCCGTGAGGGGCTTGGGGGCGGTAGGCTCCTTGATGGGGTTGTCGGCCTTGAGTATCTTGTCGATGCGCTCCATCGAGGCGAGTCCCTTGGGGATGTTGTAGCCCGCCTTGGAGAAGTCCTTGAGCGGATTGATCATGCTGTAGAGGATGACCATGTAGAAGATGAAGGTGGAGGCGTTGATGGAGGAGCTGTGGGCCCCGAGGATGATGTAGCCGCCAAACCAGAGCACCAGCACGATGAGCAGCGTGCCCAGAAATTCGCTCATCGGATGAGCCAGGGCCTGCCGCATCGCCACGCGGTTGGTGGCGCGGCGGAAGTCATCGCTGCACTGCGCGAAGCGCCGGGCCATCTTCTCCTCTGCAATGAAGGCCTTGATGATGCGCAGTCCGCCCAGCGTCTCATCGAGCTGCGCCATGGTGTCGCTCCACTTGTTTTGCGCATCGAGCGACTTGCGCTTCAGCTTCTTGCCCACGGTGCCCATCACCCAGCCCATGCCGGGCAGCACGAGGAGGGTGAAGAGGGTGAGCTGCCAGCTCGTCACGATGAGCGTGCCGAAGTAGAGGATGATGAGGATGGGGTTCTTGAGCAACATGTCGAGCGAGGAGGTGACCGAGGTCTCTATCTCCGTCACATCGCCGCTCATGCGGGCGATGATGTCGCCCTTGCGCTCCTCGCTGAAGAAACCCATGGGGAGGCTGAGCACCTTGTTATAGACCATCACGCGGATGTCGCGCACCACGCCCGTGCGCAGCGGGATCATCACGGCCGACGAGCCGAAGTAGCAGGAGGTCTTGAGCAGCGTCATGCCCCCCAGGAAGAGTCCGAGGAAGAGCAGCGTGGTGACCGGTCCGTAGCTGGCTATGAGGCAGGTCACGCCGTAGTAGAAGTTGTTGACCGCCACCTCCTTGATGCCTGCGCTCCCCCACTCCATAAACTGATACACCTGGTCCCCCTCGCTGGTCTTGAAGAGGATGTTGAGGATGGGTATGAGGAGGGTGAACGAGAAGACGTTAAACACCGCCGAGAGCACATTGAGTACCACGGCCCATCCGATGTATTTCTTGTAAGGCGCCACGAAGCGGCGCATCAGTTGCCAGAATTCCTTCATTGTTAGAGTTGCAAAATTTCTGATTGACAAATCGTTTTCAGGCAGCAAAAGTAAGCGTTTTCTTCGAATAATCCAAAGGGAATCCCGAAGATTCGCATTTCCCCTCACCTAGCCCCCTCATGAGCGCTTCAAGGGAGGATGGTTTATTTTACCCTTCATTGTCCTAACCCCTTCATGGAGAGGGCGATGCGCTTGCGCTCGTGGTCGATGCCCACCACGCGGACACGCACCTGCTGGTGGATAGTGACCACCTCAGAGGGGTGCTTGATGTAGCGGTCGGCCAACTGCGAGAGGTGGACGAGGCCGCTCTCCTTGATGCCGATATCGACAAAGGCCCCAAAGTCGGTGATGTTGTTGACGATGCCGGGGAGCTCCATCCC
Source organism: uncultured Mediterranea sp. (assembly GCA_945831575.1). Taxonomy (GTDB): domain Bacteria; phylum Bacteroidota; class Bacteroidia; order Bacteroidales; family Bacteroidaceae; genus Bacteroides. The sequence continues at coordinate 30,985 of CAMACX010000012.1, read as the reverse complement.
CTCGCGCAGGTCGTCGAGGGTACGCACCTGGCTGTCGAAGGCAAAGTCGCTCACGCCGCCACGAGGGTCGCGGCCGGGCTTCTCCAGCTCCTGCATGATGTCGCTCAGCGTGGGCATGCCCACCGTGGCCGAACAGTAGCGGCTCAGGTCGATGCGCCTCCGCAGGGTCGGGTCGGCGATGAGCTGCGGGATGGTACACCCCAGGTCGCGGGCCATCTGCTCCACCAGGCCATAGCGCTCGGGGTGGACGGCCGTGTTGTCGAGGGGATGCTTGCCCTGCGCGATGCGGAGGAAGCCGGCACACTGCTCGAAGGTCTTGGCCCCCATGCGGGGCACCCGCAGCAGCTCCTGCCGCGAGGCAAAGGGACCATGCTCGGCACGGTAATCCACGATGTTCTGCGCCAGCGCAGGGCCGAGTCCCGACACATAGGCCAGGAGGTGGCTGCTCGCCGTATTGAGATTGACCCCGACCAGGTTGACGCAGCTCTCCACCGTGGAGTCGAGCGCCTGCTTCAGCTGCGCCTGGTCCACATCGTGCTGGTACTGCCCTACCCCGATGCTCTTCGGGTCAATCTTCACCAGTTCGGCCAGCGGGTCCATCAGCCGCCGGGCGATGGAGACCGCCCCACGCACCGTCACGTCATAGTCGGGAAACTCCTTGCGGGCCAGGGGCGAGGCGGAGTAGATGGAGGCCCCCTGCTCGTTCACCACGAAGACACGCACATCGCGGTGGAAGGTGAGCCGCTTGATGAACTCCTCCGTCTCGCGCCCTGCCGTGCCGTTGCCTATGGCGATGGCCTCGATGCGGTACGACTCGATCAGCTGCATCAGCCGGGCCGCCGCCTCCTTGCCCTTGCTGACGGGCGGATGGGGATAGACATTCTCGTTGTGCAGCAGGTTGCCCTGCGCGTCGAGGCAGACCACCTTGCAGCCCGTGCGGAATCCCGGGTCGATGCCCATCACCCGCAGCTGCCCCAGGGGCGGTGCCAGCAGCAGCTGCCTGAGATTCTGCGCAAAGAGGCGGATGGCCTCCGCATCGGCCTGCTGCTTGCTCAGCGCGGCAAACTCATTCTCCATCGAGGGCCTCAGCAGCCGCTTGTAGGCATCCTCCACAGCCTCCTGCACCTGACGGCTACTCTCGCCGCGGCCCCTGACGTAGTGGCGCTCCAACTGCTCGATGCAGCGGGTCTCATCAGGGGCTATGCTCACGCGGAGCAACCCCTCAGCCTCCCCACGGCGCATGGCCAGCAGACGATGCGACGAGCAGCGCTTCAGCGGCTCGCTGCAGTCAAAGTAGTCACGGTAGTTGGCCGCCTCGGCCTCCTTGCCTTTCACCACCTTGGCCGAAAGCACAGCCTGTCGGGCAAAGGCATTGCGCACCTGCTGACGGGTCTGCTCATTCTCGCTCACCTGCTCGGCAATGATGTCGCGTGCCCCCTTCAGCGCCTCCTCAGCATCCTTCACCTCCCCTTTGATATAGCGAGCGGCAGCCCGCTCAGGGTCAGGCTCACGTTGCGCCATCAGCAGGGTAGCGAGAGGCTCCAGACCGCGCTGACGGGCCAGCTCCGCACGGGTCTTCCGCTTCGGCTTGTAGGGCAGGTAGAGGTCTTCGAGCACCGCGGCATCCCAAGTCTCGGAGATGCGCTTCTTGAGCTCAGGTGTGAGTTTCCCCTGTTCCTCAATGGTCTGCAGGACGAACTCCCTGCGCTTGACCAGCTCCGTGAGCCGCTGGTAGTGCGACTGGATGGCTTCTATCTGTACTTCGTCAAGCCCTCCCGTCGCCTCCTTGCGGTAGCGGCTGATGAAGGGCACGGTAGAGCCGCCATGGAGCAGCTCCAGCGTATGGTTGACCTGCGTCGGGCTGACACCCACCTCGCGGGCAATGAGTGATATAAGGATATCCATGATGCTTAATATTTCTATTATATTCTATGATACGATGACAATACATTCCATGAGGGCCGCAAAGATAGGCATTTGCCCCGACTTAATAAAATAAAGTCCCTAAGGAGGGCAATAATTTATTCCTAAAAAACTTGCATAATCAGGACGAATACCCTACTTTTGTGCCAGCCACTGAGAGCGCAGCAATCCGAGCCGAGGGTGCAATAAGCTACAAGAAGGGCACCAGATAGACAGGCAGACACTTCAGGTCGCCATCCTTACTTATGTCCTTGGTATAAACCAAGTATCTACACCCTATGCGGGCAGAATACTTCGCTGAAAACATGTCGAGAGAGACGTGACGTTTATAACTTGATGATTTCACCTCTATAGGACATATCTTCTGCTGACGAGACAGCAAGAAGTCTATCTCGTAGCTATGATTACTCGTCTCGCTGGGAAACGTATAGTAGAATAACTCGTTGCCCGATGCTTTCAGCATCTGTGCCACCACATTCTCATAGACATAGCCCATGTCTGCAGACAGCTTATCGCTCAGCAACTTCTGGTAAATGATGTTTTCGGTATAGTCCTTGTCCTTGAAAGCCTGCGTGACAAACAATCCCGTGTCTGCCATATACATCTTAAACCGCGTAAGATTGATGTGCAGGTTCAAACCTACCTGAGGGTCGTTGGCATGGTAAGCCATATTAACCGTCATGGAGTCCTGCATGTCGGCCAGCACCGACTCAAGTTGCTCTCTGCGCGTATTCTCTACTACGGCTGAAGCATTGTAGCGCAGGGCGTTGGCTGCCAGCAAGGAGGGAATGGAAGCGAACATCTTTGAAGCACGACCACTCGGGTCTATCTTACGGAAGTCGTCTTCATAGAGGTCAATGATGTTGCGCTTGACGGCATCTACCTCTGAGAGGTTCTTCTTTCTCAAGTAGGTGTCAACGGCTTGAGGCATCCCGCCCACCAATATATAGAGCCGAAAGTCACGCATCATGCGACGATGGACAGCCTCACCAAAAGGAAGCATCCTATCCAAGTTCCCTTTGGCCAATTGCAGCGTACACTCATCACCCAATGCCCAGCGGAACTCTTCATAGTCCATGGGATAGAGCGTAATCCGGGTCTCCTCACTTGGAATGACGATGTCCTTGACATTCTTCTTCAGCGTGAGCAATGAACCGGTCTCTATGTAATCATAGCGCCCATCCTTGACCAGGTACTTGATGGCCTGACGTGCCAACGGCTGAAGCTGCACTTCATCGAATATTATGACCGACCTGCGTTCGTGGAGTACGACGCGGTACAACTGCTGCAAGCGCAGGAAGAAATAGTCCAAGTCGGTGAGGTCTTCAAACCAACTGTTCACCTCTTTGCTGATGTTAGCGAAGTCAACGAGGATATAGGAGTCGTATTCGTTTCTAGCAAACTCTTCGACGATGGTCGATTTGCCCACACGACGTGCCCCCTTAACCAAAAGAGCCGTTGCACCAGCCTGTTCACTCTTCCATTGGAGCATTCTGCTGTATATTTTCCTTTTAAATACCATAATAAGCCTCTATATCATCCATTTATGCTGCAAATCTATTGAATAATGCTGAAATCCCCAAATCTTTTGCAGAAAATTCTGAAGAAATCCCCAAATCTTTTGCAAGTAATCATGCAGAAATCCCCAAATCATACCTCCTCCATGCGTAATTTATTACTCATATTGCTTGCATAATCGGGATGAATGCTGTAATTTTGTACCTGAAAGGTGAGGAAATGTGGTCAAAAAAAGTAGATTTCCTCACCGTTCAAGGGTATTTTTAGTCATAACAGGTGCGATGATAATAGGTAGAAAAGAAGAACTGAAGTTGTTCTGTGAACAGACACTGTCTCCATCCTTACTTACGTCCTTGATGTAAACCAAGTATCTACACCCTATGCGGACAGCTTCCCAGGCACAGAACTGAATGATGAAGATGTTGAGAAGCTCATAATATCGTCCGAAGGTTTGGTCTCTCCAATTATTATTGCGTAATTTGCACAACGTAAAAAGCGCATTAACTGCTCACGTCTGAACAGTTAACTCCCCACGCCTGAAGAGTTAAACCCTCACGGCTGAAGAGTTAACTCTTCAGGAATGCTGGTCAAGATGACTTCTGCATCGCCAGGACTCATCTATTCAAAGTCTTTGAACATCTGTGCAAAAGCTTTGAACAGGTGTTCAAGGCCCATGAATAGAATCTGCTACGCGATGTTTCGGTATAAATTCGCTGCTGACGGTTCTTCGTGAATTTAGGTGCTGCATCGTAAGCATAAACGTGTAGGGGCAGAATATTTAGCATCCTATTATGCAGAAATGAAATAATTTAAATTCGTATGCAGCACCTAAATTGATGAAGAAGCGCGGAGAAATGAAAATGATACTTCATACTTCATCTTTTGCTGTATCACGTTGAAAATCACTATGATACAGCATGAAGTATGGTATGAAGTGTCAAAAGTTTAACTTCATGCCCTATTATACTGTATGTCAGCTTATTGCGTCGAAATATGAAGTATGAAGTATTTTTTGCGTGTGACGAAGAATCATTTCTCTGCGTTTTTTCTTCCGCGATTATACCTCCTCCATGCGGACGGCTTCCCGACCGCAGAACTGGATGATGAGCTTGTGGAGCTGTGTAATCTGCGAAATGCGTAAATATTCTGAAGAAGATTCGCTGTATCTATCCGTTATGCTGTGTATAGATACAGCAGAGGCTTCATGCCCCGGACGGGGATGAAGCCTCTGTGTGGATGGTTGTGCTGTAAGCGGATTACTTACGCAGACCAAGCTCCTTGACGAGGGCACGGTAACGGTTGATGTCGCGGTCCTTCAGGTAGTTGAGGAGCGAACGGCGTTTACCTACCAGCATGGTCAGGGCTCTTTCAGTACTATAATCCTTTCTGTTGAGCTTGAGGTGCTCAGTCAGACGAGCAATACGGTAGGAAAACAATGCCACCTGAGACTCAACTGATCCCGTGTCAGTGTTAGACTTTCCGTACTTGCTGAAGATTTCTTGCTTTTTAGCAGCGTCTAAATACATAATTGTTTGATTAATTGGTTATGTTAGTTGATAATCGGCCGCAAAGGTACGCTTATTTTTCGAATCAGCAAAAGTTTTCTCCTTTTTTGTTAAATGAAGAGATAAAAAAGAGGGCGACTTTCACAAGCCACCCTCTTAGCGATACATATTTTACTTTATAACAGCCAGATTCGTTCACACGAACCAGACTGTATGTTACGATTCAGCCTATCGACTGTAATCTTAACGGTAACCCACATATTTTGCTGTATATGTGGATTAAATGAAGAAGTTATAGGAAACGCACCTCGCGAGAGGTCCGTTTCCTGTGGTTTACACTAGAAGGTTCTATCTTTGCTAGTAGGGCCGTACACTTACTGCCCTATGAGCTTAACAGAACTCAATTAGCCTTGATTGTTACGGGGATTACTACCTTAACGATTGACAAATCGGCAAACGTTACAGTAGCCATCACCTTCAGACTCTTGTCGCTAGCCAGCGTTGCACCCTCGTTATCCCAAGTTACCTTACCGTCGGCAGCCAGCTTCAGCTGACTAGCGGGATTAGTGAGCTGAGATACGAAGCTGTTGTAGTTGGCATCAGCTACCCAAGCATAGGTTACGGTAGGAGCTGCAACCTTGTAGTCGTTGGTAGCCTTAGCGGTCAGAGCCAATGCAGAAGCAGTAGCATTCCACTTGTAGATGTCATCACCATCCTTATCCACTACGACAACCTTCGGAGCGGTAGCAGCGGTCTGTGCACCTACAGAGTTACCATTCAGGCTTACGCCAGCGGCTGAACCGGCCTTGAACGGATTAACGAATACCACCTTGTAAGCGGTGTTGCAAGTTTCGCCGTTAACCAAGTTAAACTTGTACTTCATGTTCTTGATCTCTTCGCTCTCGCTCATAGCGTGGTTGAGCTTCAGCTCTGCGTCAGCTGTGATGTTACCAGCGGGAAGAACATCTGTCTCTGTCCAGTTGAAGACGAGTGAACCAGCCTGTACATTCTTAACCTCTGTAGAGTTAGCATAGTAAGCGAAGATATTCTGACCACCAATCAACTTGAAGTGCTCGCTCAACATAGAGGTCATGTGCCAAGTAGCAGGAGTACCGCTCACCTTACCCTTCACAACAATGTAATCGCCAGCTACGCTGTTCCAGCTGCTGAAGTAGTAGTTGGGGTTGTAGTTGAAGTAAGCACAATTATCCTTCACATTGAATACTTGAGTCAAGATGAAGTCACCATGCTGCGTAGTATCATCAGACTTGATGGTGATGGTCACCTTATACTGTGCACCATTGCCCATATCCTTATAACTATTCTGAGTCTTCACGCCGTTGTTGGTACCTACCTTGATAACTGAAGTAGTACCTGCAGCAGCATTGAGGTCAATCTGCAGAGAGATACCTGGGATAGAAGTATTGTTATAGACGGTGTTAGAAGGAACGGCTGTATTGTTCAGCAGCACCACTTCATTACCCGTAACCTTATCGTAGGTGATAACCTTCACTTCGTACGTATTTGCAGCAGTACCATAGAAATTCCAGAAGTTGGATGCGGTCAAGCTTTCTGCACCATAGATTTCGTTGTTGATACGTGCCCAAGCCATGTTAGCCACCTGGGTATCGGTTGCTGTCAATGCATGATACTCGTAGTTCTGAGGATCAGCCAACGTGATGTTGTGAGCGCTTACGTTGACAGCAGCTCTCTCGGCAATCTCCAGACGGATGTAAGCGGAAGCCACAAGCTTCTTGGCACCAGCGTTGTTGGTCAAGAAGGCATCTACACGAACCACCGGACGACGGCCAATAGCCTGAGTGAGACCACCGGTCAGGTTGTCTGTATTGACAGAGAGGACGCTACCATTCAACTTGACGAACCACTGCTGGTTGGTGTTGTTGGCATCTACATCTTTATAGTCAGCAGGCAGAGAGAATTCATAGCTCATGCTGTTGATACCATAACTGGTCAGCCACTTTTTATCAGCATCGACGAAGAGACCCACCTTCTGGCGCAGGTCGATAGAACCAGCCTCACCGTTGGCATTCTTATATGCAAACTTCAAGTGAGTAGGAATGGCCTTTGTACCAGCTACGTCAGCTACTGCAGGAACAAACTTCTTAACGAATGCGTCAGTTTCGGGATTAGCTGCAGTAATGGCCTTCGTACGATTATAGTACTTCACCGTAGCCGTAGCATTTGTCTGCACAGAGTCAACCAAGATAGGCAGAACCTCCTCTGAGCGAACGGCGATATAGTCAGAAGTCACAGGCACACCGGTACCTACAGATGCCTGCAAAGCAGCCAGGTCGAACTTCGCAGCGCTAGTTGCTTCGTTGGCAGCTTGACGCTTCGACACATTGATACCAGCCTTCACGATGATTTGCTCATCGCTGATTTCAGGAGCACCAACTACATTCAGCAGGTCACCCTTGTCACCAGCAATGGCACGCGTCTGCTGGATGGAACGGTTGATGAAGTTAAGTACAGCGCCCTCAACGTATGCACCCTGGGGATTCACACGATAAGTCAGTTTCACCTCGTTCGACTTGTCCAGCTTCGTCTGGCCGATGAAGTCATATTGCGTAGCTCCAGCGGTAGTAACATATTTCGTCTCATCCAGGAAAGCATCTACATGGTAGAACTTGGCCAGAGGATACTTAGAATACTCATCCAGAAAATCAGGAACGAAAGCTACTGAAGCCAGCTTAGCACCCAGGTTCAGCTCTACATCAGCAGGATTACCCTTGCTATCTACAGCACCCTTGATGATCAGCTTGTTCCCGTCATGTACAACAGATACGCCCTCTACAGCTGAAACATAAGAGATGTTCGTAGCCTCAACAAACTTCTCCTTGCCATTGGCGTCGATAACGTAGATGTCGAAGCAACCCGTCTTTGCATTGGGCTTGTAGTAGTAACCGTTGGCACCAGCTTCACCTGCTTCACCATCAGTACCAATAGCCTTGTATTCGGTCTTCTCACCATCCATATACCAGAAGCCATCCTGGCCAATGGTCCAAACTACGGCATCCTTACCATCGGCACCATCAGCACCATTCTTCAGTTCATAGGTCTGACCATTGCTGAACGTGATATTCACACCATTGGCCGACTTCTCTACTTTAGTCACTACAAGACCGCTCTCGATTTTCTTCTGCAAATCATCCACGGTGCCTTTCAGCGTCGAGATTTGGTCTTGAAGATTCTCAATGTCGTCATCGTAGTCTTTACAAGACGTAAATGTTCCTGCAGCGCCCAGCATTAAGGCACTAAACAGAACCACACTAAGATACTTTTTGTTCATAAAATAAACGTACAATTTAAATTTAACAATATATTATTAAACACTGTATATCAATTAATTATATTTATATAGTTACATAATCACCCACAACTACAGAAACAGCTACTCGGAGTCGAAATGGCCTGTTACTCCGTAGGTAACGGAAAGCATGTTAAACTGCAGCACACGTGACAACCTGGTGCTTGAAACATCGGGAAAGGACATAAGGGGGCTAGACAGTCTCTATACAGGCTGTCCAAAGGATCAAATAAGACCCAAATAAGAGCAGAGGGGTGGTATGAATATCCCCTATTCTATATATAAATAAGGAATAGGACGCTATACACCTACAGCTCTTCCTTCCCTGTGGACATAGGCTATCACTTCCCTGTTGGCCACATCAATCCGCTCTTCCAGAAAAGGCTTCAGGTAAGTCTCAGTGATGGAGATGGAGGAGTGCCCCATGGCCTCGGAGATGATGCCCGTATGTATCTCGCAATAATAGGCCATAGTGGCCCATGTGTGGCGAGCTGTATAGCTGCTCAAGGACGAGGACAACCCTAGTTGCTCTGCCAACAGCTTGAGGGAGCCGTTCAGCCTCCGCAGTATCGATTGATACTCCTTATAGCCCTGTTCGTCGCCACCCGATCCGTGCATTAGGGGCAACAAATAGGGAGAAGAAGCTTCTATCGAGACCAATACATCCAGCAACTTCCTGGCCTCGGGGCAGACAATCACGGAGAGCAGCCGACCGGTCTTCTGCCTACGGTAAGTAATGCAGCCTTCTGCATAGTCCACTTTCCGCAGATGCACAAGGTCAACAAAGGGTATGCCTCGGAGCAAGAACATCAGACAGAAAATCCGGCAAGTGACCAGTCGCTCGCGCGTGAGGGTGGAATAAGCAGCCGATTTCCCAGCCTCCTGCAGCAGAAGGTTCATCTCTCCGGCAGGAATGGCGCGCTTACGCTCTACGCGCGTACCTGTATATACACGTTCAAAGAGACGGGGAACGACAGGTACCCATTTCCGGTCCACTCCCCGGTTGTATAGCGCACGGAGTGCCCTCATGTAGGTGGAAACCGTATTCCAGCTCCGCCCCTGCTGACGGAGATGCTCCTCATAAGCCTTAAGCAGTGCCGGCGTAAGCTGGCTCAAAGGCAAATCTGTTGACGAAAGAAAAGTAAGAAAGGATTTGGCAGTGGCCTGATAGATATGGGCAGTGCCCCACCGCGCCTCGTTGCGCAGCTCATCCACCACGATTGACATGGCTCTCTGGAATGTGATTCGTTTCATAAATTTAGATTGTTATACGGATACCTCACCCATCTGCACAATGGTACGGACAAGGGCATTCGTTACTGCAAAAGTATGAATTTACGAATTAACAAGGTCATCCGAGCTGCTGACTTTATGAATTCCGATTACTGATATTTTGCATCTTTTTCTGAAAAAATAGGAATAATATTTGCGCATTTAAAAGAAAGCAACTATATTTGCACTGATTTTCAACCGTTACCTACGGAGTAACGGTTCTTAAATTGTAAATATATTATGGTTATTTTTCACTCCTCAGTATCCTCACTATAAAAAATATTTCCGTCATTCCAAAGAGTTTTGCCAAAGAACCGCCTTTTTTTCCTGAAAATAAACTACCTTTGCAGCCGAAATAATAGGTATTTGTATGCAAAACATCAGAAACATTGCCATCATTGCCCATGTGGACCATGGCAAAACGACGCTTGTAGATAAGATGCTCCTGGCCGGGAATCTCTTCCGGAGCAACCAGAGCACAGGTGAATTAATGCTGGATAACAACGACTTGGAACGTGAACGAGGGATAACAATCCTCTCCAAAAACGTCTCCATTAAATATAAAGATGTAAAAATCAATATCATTGATACCCCGGGACACAGCGACTTTGGCGGAGAGGTGGAGCGTGTACTCAATATGGCTGACGGCTGCATCCTGCTGGTGGATGCCTTTGAAGGCCCCATGCCGCAGACGCGCTTCGTACTGCAGAAAGCACTGCAGATCGGACTCAAGCCCATCGTGGTAGTCAACAAGGTGGATAAGCCCAACTGCCGCCCTGAGGAGGTGTATGAGATGGTGTTTGACCTGATGTTCAGCCTCGACGCTACGGAGGAGCAGCTTGACTTCCCCGTCATCTACGGCTCGGCCAAGAATGGCTGGATGAGCACCGACTGGCAGAAGCCCACCCAGGACATCACGACGCTGCTGGACTGCATCATCGAAAACATACCTGCCCCTGAGCAGTTGGAGGGTACCCCGCAGATGCTGATCACCTCGCTTGACTACTCTTCCTATACCGGCCGTATCGCCGTGGGCCGTGTACACCGTGGCACGCTCAAGGAGGGAATGAACGTCTCTCTGGCCAAGCGCGATGGCTCCATCGTGAAGACCAAAATCAAGGAGCTTCACACCTTTGAGGGCATGGGTCGCCAACGCGTGAGTGAGGTCTCTTCGGGCGACATCTGCGCCCTGGTGGGTATCGACAACTTTGAAATCGGCGACACGGTATGTGACTTCGAAAACCCTGAAGCGCTGCCCCCCATCGCCATCGACGAACCCACGATGAGCATGCTCTTCGCCATCAACGACTCTCCCTTCTTCGGCAAGGAGGGTAAATACGTGACCTCACGCCACATCCACGACCGTCTGATGCGCGAGCTCGACAAGAATCTGGCCTTGCGCGTGACCCGGGGCGAAGAGGATGGCAAGTGGGTGGTAAGCGGCCGAGGTGTGCTCCACCTCTCAGTGCTCATCGAGACCATGCGTCGCGAGGGCTACGAACTGCAAGTGGGCCAGCCGCAGGTTATCTTCAAGGAGATTGACGGCGTGCGCTGCGAACCCATCGAGGAGCTTACGGTCAACGTGCCGGAGGAGTTTGCCAGCAAAATTATCGACATGGTGACCCGCCGCAAGGGTGAGATGGTGAAGATGGAGGCTGCCGGTGGTGACCGCGTCAACCTGGAGTTTAACATGCCCTCGCGCGGTATCATCGGTCTGCGCACCAACGTGCTGACAGCTAGTACGGGTGAGGCCATCATGGCCCACCGCTTCAAGGAGTATCAGCCCTACAAGGGCGAGATAGAGCGCCGCACCAACGGTTCGATGATTGCCATGGAGAGCGGCACCGCCTTTGCCTACGCCATCGACAAACTGCAAGACCGCGGCAAGTTCTTCATCTTCCCGCAGGAGGAGGTGTATGCCGGACAGGTGGTGGGTGAGCACTCACACGACAATGACCTCGTGGTGAATGTCACCAAGTCGAAGAAGCTCACTAACATGCGTGCCAGCGGTAGCGACGAGAAGGCCCGACTGATTCCCCCCGTGCAGTTCTCGCTTGAAGAGGCCCTGGAGTATATCAAGGCCGATGAGTACGTAGAGGTGACACCCAAGTCAATGCGTATGCGCAAGGTCATCCTCGACGAGCTGGAGCGCAAGCGCGCCAAGCGTGACGAATAATCTCAGACTTCATATACAGAAATCAAGTAGGGGGCGGAATATTCTTCCGTCCCCTACTTGATTTCTGTATATCATATGCTTACAGTGCCAGAAGCGTATAGAGCATGTAGGCCCAGTGAGCCATGACGGCAGCTACGATACCACCGATGGTGTGAGCGGTGATGGCCTTCGGGGTGAGGTCGCGGTAGCCCAGGGAGTCAAGCATTGCAGTGTGGGTACTGAGGTAACCACTCCAGCACATACCGATGGCGGTAAATACGGCAATGGCGTTGCCATCCACCCAACCATGGCTCAAGAAGTTGGGTACCAGACTCAGGGCAGCACCTACGGCACCCAGGGCGGTGATGGGGAAGGCCACGAGGTGCGGATCCTGGAAGCCGAAGAGCCAGCGGAAGACAAAGTCAATCTTGTTGGCCAGGTAAGGCAGCAGTTCCACGCCTTGGTAGGCACCACCGTCATAGATACCCTCGGCATTGGTTCCGAAGGTGAAGAGCATCACGAAAGTAGAGATGATCAGCACGCCGGGGATGATGGCGATGCCGACATCCACACCACCACGGCCACCGTCAAGCAGCGCATCGAGCAGACGGATGAAGACGGTCTTCTGCGACTGGGCCTCCTCCAGATCCTTCTCCTCAGCAGTCTCCTCCATAGCCATCTCTTCGGCATACTTGGGGTAAGCCTTGACCACAAAGCACTGCATCAGCCGAGTGGAGCAGATACAGCCGCAACAGGCACCGAAGAAGCCGATGAAGGGGGCGGCATAGAATCCCTGGCCCACCATGAAGACGATGACCAACAGGCCCATACCGAAGGCGGTACCAAAGTTGGTCAGTGAGATGAACTGGAACTTCTTGAAATAGGTGGCAAAACGCTTATCGTGCGCCAGCGAGATGATGGCAGGGTTATCGGAGAGGAAGGTCATCACCGCACCGAGCGAGGCCACACCAGGCAGGTTGAAGAGGGGGCGCATCAAGGGGCGGAGCAGCTTCTCCAGCATCTTGACGACACCAAATTCCACAAACAGCTTACCGATAGCACCGGTAAGCACACAGATACTCATCAGGTAGAACACAGTGTTGAGCAACAGGTCGTGGGCTGTCTTCATCATGGTGTTGAGCATGTTGGGCAGTCCCATGATGTAGCCCAGGTAACCAAAAATCAGCACAACAATAGCCAGGCACATAAGGCCACTTGGAACTGGGAAGCTCCGCTTTTGTGATTGTTTCATAGGAAATAAATAATGGATAACGGGGGTTGATTAAGTTGATTGTCTGTTTTCTTAATGAAGCTGCGGGGAGGGGCTATTTGCCCCACGACAGCAGATGACACTTCCAGGTAAGGCCCACGTTGAGGTAGAGGAACTTGTCTTTCAGTGCGCCCGAGGGGTTGCCGTTGGTGCCCGTGGTATAGGAGGCGCAGGCGTGGAGGCGTATCGTATGCTTGGCATCCTTGAGCGGATAGTAGTGGATGCCACCGCCCAGACTGGTCAGTTCGGTGCCGGGCAGCACGCACTGGTCGGCCATGGCCTCCGGAACGCCGTGTCCCGAAGCATGGTCGGTGCGGTTGACGTCGTAGGAGGCTTTGGCATAAAGCTCTACCTTAGGGGTACACATCCAGGCCAGATTGCCGATGACGGAGCAGTCGCGGAAGAGGTAGGTCTGGTGGCTTGTGGCACGGTTCATGAAATCGAGTTGCAGGCTGACGTTGCCCACCTGCACGAGGTTGCCCAGCGAGAGGTAGGTGATGTACTTGCCCGGCGCGTAGCCGATGAGGTTGGCCGACCAGAGCGTACTCCAGCAGCCGTGCTGTCCGGACCAGTAGAGGTTGTAGGAGAGCAGGTCGTTGTGTACATCGTTGCGGAATGGGCTCTCGCACACCTGGGCGGTGAGCTTGTCGTTGCCCTGTCGGGTAGCATAGGTCACGCTGGCACCAAACTGGTAGCAGGGGATGTTATTCCAGTACTCCGAAGCCATGAAGATGTCAATCGGTGCGGCATCATACTCATATCCACCGATGAGCACCACCTGCTTACCGGCCGAGAGGCTCCAGTGGGCATCGGCCTGGTAGGTCAGATAGACCCAGTCGGTAGCGTCAAAGAAGTGTGAATCGTTGATTTTCTTGTTGAAGCGTTGGCGCCAGGAGTAGCTGAAGTTGGAGCCGATGGTGCCGTTGAGCTTCAGGTTGAGGTAGTCGCCCTTGGCACCCGAGTTGCCGTCCAGCTTCTCGCCGTCTATCTCTTCTCGGTGGTAGCCCATACGCGTCTCAAATCCTAGGTCGATGGTTGATTTCTCCTGCGCCAGGGCCGTCGTCAGGCCGCAGCACATACACAATGCAATAAGCATCTTTCTCATGGCTATTTCTTTTTATCTATTTATTAGGTTGTTTAACTGGTTTGTCTTGAATATATATTCGAATTGTATGCAAATGTAGGAACTATTTTTGAATTAGAATACAAAAAGCGATAAAAAAAACACGCAAAGTACAAATTTTCTTCTCCACGGCCTGCGGAGGTGAGCTTTGGACGAGAGCCTTATTCTATGTTGAGGTGAAAGGACGGCCTATCATAATGCGCATAATGCCTATTAATCTAAAGCAATATGAATAAGAAATGAAAAAAAATAGCACTATATGTTTGCAGATTACAAATATCGCTGTAATTTTGCAGTCAGATTACAAACCACAAAACAATACAGATATGATCAACAAGCCTACCATTAAAGAAGTTGAAGATTGGGTAATAAAGTTGTATGAGACCTGCGAAGAGACCATCACCGATGCGGAGCGCAGGGAGCAGCACAAGTATGCCACCATGGTACAGCGTCCGCAGGACAAGAAGTTTCTTGTGAAGATGCTCGACGAGTCGTCACAGATCCGCGATGACCGTAAGCTAGCCCGGCGCATCAAGGTGCTCATCGACCAGTACGGCGTGCCGCAGTTTCTCAACAAGCGCGATACCTTCCTCTTCAAGATGTACCAGTCGTTCGGCTACCTCTTCTACCCCATCGCTATTCCTATATAAAGAAGCGCCTGCGTACGGACACCTCGCGCGTCATTATCGATGCGGCCCGTCCGCACCTCACGATGCGCCTCTTCAAGGCCGTGCTCTCCAAGCCGGAGTTTCTCCACTACTCGGCGGGCATCGTGGTGCAGGCCTACCTGCCCGATGCGTGGGACTTCCAGACGGAACTGCTGGAGTTCGCCAAGGAGCGCTGCAGCCGGGGCGGGGCACCCATCAAGTGATCCTGAAGCCGGCCACCGTGGCTGCCCCCGTCAAGCAGGGCCGCGTAGAGCTCATCCACTACATCAAGGAGCAGAACATCTCCTACGAGTACCACCGCTACGGCAGTGGCCAGGACCAAGAGCCGCCGATTGAGTAAACGGCTGTTCTGCATGGCACACAGAGGACACAGATGGTCTGGATGACCACAGATTATTTTATTTATTCAAGTTTCGCATGTCTCCGACATGCTGTTAGTTAACTAGTTGACGAGTCAACTAGTTTACCGAAAGCAAGTTTTAACTTGTGAAACATAAATAAGATTTAAAATCTGTGGTCATCTGTAGCATCTGCATCATCTGCGTGCCATACCCAAGCAAAAATTTTCCTACTGGTGTGCGGCAATTACCGAAAAAATACGTAATTTTGCCGCACACCATTTTTTTGCACCATGGAAGAACTAAATAACTACGAAGGTCTCCCCTTCGACCAGCAACAGCAGCCTGTGGCCTACGATGACGACAACATCCGCCACCTCGACGATATGGAGCATATCCGTCTGCGCTCCGGCATGTACATCGGTCGCCTGGGCGATGGACAGCAGAGCGATGACGGCATCTACGTGCTCCTCAAGGAGGTGATGGACAACAGCATCGATGAATTTAAGATGGGTGCCGGCAAACGCATCGAAGTGAATATCGAGGAGGGACTGCGCGTGAGCGTGCGCGACTATGGCCGCGGCATCCCGCAGGGTAAGCTCATCGAGGCGGTCAGCAAACTCAACACCGGTGGAAAGTACGATTCCAAAGCCTTCAAGAAGAGCGTGGGACTCAACGGCGTGGGTATCAAGGCGGTCAACGCGTTGAGTAGCCGGTTTGAGGTGGCCAGTTTCCGCGACGGCAAGGTGCGCCGTGCCACTTTTCAGAAAGGGGTGCTCTGCAGCGACACCACCGAGGAGAGCACGGAGGAGACGGGCACCTACATCTTCTTTGAGCCGGACGATACCCTCTTCGTGAGTTATCATTTCCAGCCTCAGTTTGTCGAGACCCTGCTGCGCAACTACACCTACCTCAACACCGGTCTCACCTTCCTCTACAACGGACAACGCATCCTCTCGCGCCACGGTCTGGAGGACCTGCTGAAGGACAACATGACCGCCGAAGGACTCTACGACATCGTCCACCTCAAGGGGGAGGACATCGAGATTGCCTTTACCCATACCAACCAGTATGGCGAAGAGTACTACTCCTTCGTCAACGGCCAGCACACCACACAGGGCGGTACCCACCAGAGCGCCCTCAAGGAGCACCTGGCACGCACCATCAAGGAGTTCTTCAACAAGAACCAGGAGTATGCAGACATCCGCAACGGCATCGTGGCTGCCATCGCCCTCGACGTGGAGGAACCGATGTTTGAGAGCCAGACCAAGACCAAACTGGGCAGCAACAACATGTGGCCCGCCGTGCCGCAGGAGCAGAAGCCCGCAGGACCCACCATCAACAAGTTTGTGGGCGACTTCGTCAAGACCGAGGTCGATAATTACCTCCACAAGAACCCCCTCGTGGCCGAGGTGATGCTGCAGAAGATACAGGACTCGGAGAAGGAGCGCAAAGCCATCGCCGGCGTCACTAAGCTGGCACGCGAACGCGCCAAGAAGGCCAACCTCCACAACCGCAAGTTGCGCGACTGCCGCTACCACCTGAGTGACGGCAAGGGGAAGGAGCAGGAGGCTCAGTCATGCATTTTCATCACTGAGGGCGATTCGGCCAGCGGCTCCATCACCAAGAGCCGCGATGTCAACACGCAAGCCGTCTTCTCCCTCCGTGGCAAGCCGCTCAACAGCTACGGACTCACCAAGAAGGTGGTCTATGAGAACGAGGAATTCAACCTGCTGCAAGCTGCCCTCAACATCGAGGAGGGGATGGAGGGCCTCAGATATAATAAGGTCATCGTGGCCACTGATGCCGATGTCGATGGCATGCACATCCGCCTGCTGATGATCACCTTCTTCCTGCAGTTCTTCCCCGACCTCATCAAGAAGGGCCATGTCTATATCCTGCAGACCCCCCTCTTCCGTGTGCGCAACAAAAAGCGTACCGCCTACTGCTACAGCGAGGAGGAGCGGCTGAAGGCCATCGATGAGCTGGGCCCCAACCCGGAGATCACGCGCTTCAAAGGCCTGGGAGAAATCTCGCCCGATGAGTTCCGCCACTTCATCGGGCAGGAGATGCGCCTGGAGCAGGTCAGCCTGCGCAAAACCGACCTGGTGAAGGACCTGCTCGAATTCTACATGGGCAAGAACACCATGGAGCGGCAAACCTTTATCATCCAGAACCTGGTAGTCGAGGAAGACCTCGTCAGAGAGGAGGTAGCGCAATGAGAGCCATCTTCCCCGGGACGTTCGATCCCTTCACCGTAGGGCATGAGTCGGTGGTGCGACGTGCCCTCACCTTTGTCGATGAACTGGTCATCGGCATCGGGGTCAACGACAACAAACGCTCCCACTACGACGTGGAGCGGCGTCTGGAGACCATCCGCAGCTACTACCTCGACGAACCCCGTGTGCAGGTGGAAGCCTATACAGACCTCACCATCGACTTTGCCCGCCGTGTGGGGGCCAACCTCATCATCCGTGGCATCCGCACCGTCAAGGACTTTGAGTACGAGGAGACCATCGCCGACATCAACCGCAAGCTCACGGGCATCGAGACCATCTTGCTCTTCACCGAGCCTGAACTCACCGCTGTCAGCTCCACCATCGTACGCGAGCTGCTCAAGTATGGCAAGGATGTGAGCCAGTTTCTGCCCAAACCACGGAAACCGTGATGATGATGCTTCATCTTACAATGCAGTATCACCTTGTATTCACTTTGTCCCTATAGTAGAAATCAAATTTGTACTCATGCTTAAACCCGTAAAAACGCTCATGAACAGCATATCACATACCCTTTTCGTTCCCCTGGTAATCCTTCTGATATTGACCTTTGCCCCCATGCGCTCTGCTGCACAGGGCAGGAACGAAGCGCTACGCAAACTCCAGATGGCTGAATTTGCCATCGCACACCTCTACGTCGATACCGTCAACGAGCAGCGACTGGTCGAAGAGGCCATCATCCGTATGCTAGCTCAGCTCGACCCCCACTCCTCCTACAGCAACCCTGAGGAGACGCGCGAACTCAACGAGCCCCTGCAGGGCAACTTCGAGGGCATTGGCGTGCAATTCCAGATGATCGAAGACACGCTGCTCGTCATCCAGCCCGTGAGTGGCGGACCGAGCCAGCGGGTGGGCATCCTGGCTGGTGACCGCATTACCGCTGTCAATGATACGCTTATTGCCGGTGTCAAGATGAGTACAGACGAGATCATGCGCCGTCTGCGTGGTCCCAAGGGCACGCGCGTGGAACTCACCGTGATACGACGCGAGCTACCCGAACCGCTCCGCTTCCCTGTGGTACGCGACAAGATTCCTATCCATTCGCTCGATGCCGCCCACATGCTCTCCCCTGGCATCGGCTACATCCGCATCAACCGCTTTGCACAGGATACCCCTTCTGAATTTATTGCCGCCCTCAAGCAGCTGCAGGCCCAGGGGCTCCGTGACCTCGTGCTCGACCTTCAGGGCAACGGTGGCGGTTACCTCAATGCCGCCATCGAACTGGCCAATCAATTTCTGCCCCAACGCTCCCTCCTGGTCTATACCAAAGGGCGTGCTGACCGGCGCAACGACTTCCATGCCCGTGGTGGAGGTGCCTTCCAGCAGGGACGGCTTGTGGTGCTCGTCGATGAGTACAGCGCCTCAGCCAGCGAAATCCTGGCTGGAGCCATCCAGGACCACGACCGCGGCATCATTGTAGGTCGTCGCACCTTCGGCAAAGGACTAGTACAGCGTCCCATTGACCTGCCCGACGGCTCCATGATCCGGCTCACCGTATCCCGCTACTACACTCCTGCGGGGCGTTGCATCCAGAAGCCATATGACAACCAGGCCCCGGGTGACGAGATGCTGAGCCGCTACCATCTCGACCTGGTCAACCGCCTCAACCGTGGCGAGCTGATCCATGCCGACAGCATCCGCTTTGCCGACAGCCTTAAGGTACAGACCCTGCGTCTGGGACGCACCGTCTATGGTGGTGGCGGCATCATGCCCGACTACTTCATCCCGCTGGACACCGCACGCTACACCCCCTACCACCGCCGCTGCCTTGCCGCAGGCATCTTCAACCAGACCGTGGCCTCCTATATCGAGCACCACCGCTCCCCACTGCAACGCCGCTACAAGCAGTTTGCAACGTTCAATCAGAAGTTTCAGGTCGATGAGTCCTTGCTGAGTGACTTCCGCCAACGTGCCGAAAAGGCCGGCATCCCCTACGACCAGACGCAGTACGACCGCTCGCAGGCACTGATTGCCCTACAGCTCAAAGCCCTGCTGGCCCGAGATCTCTGGGACATGAACGAGTACTTCGCCGTAATGAATGCCAGCAACGCCAGCGTACAACAGGCCGTCAAGGTCTTGACCGACGGCTTCTACGAGCAGCAGCTGCAAGACTTGTAGCAGATTTCCCTCTGCAAGGAGACTCCCGCAATGACAAGACAACACCAGAAAAAACCACTAATAGTTCCCAGCACTTTCAGTATTTCTCGGAGGTGCCGGTCAGAAGCGCAAATCAACCGTGCTGAGCAAAACCTAAGGTGAAAATGCTGATGCGAGGCATATCTGACTGCATGGAATCACCTGACTGAGGGACGTGACTTGTCTGGAGGATGGCTTCTGCGCAGGCTGTGAGGGTGGCTCCTGTGGTAAGTATATCGTCGATAAGGAGCAGGTGCTTCCCCTTGATTTGGGCCTCCGGATTGACGGAGAAGACGTTCCGCATCGTCTCCCAACGCTCTGCTCGCTGCTTCCGTGTCTGCGTCTGTGTCCGCACAGAGCGGTAGAGGCTGTGCGCATCAATGGGAATGCCCGTAGCCTCTGCGATGCCCTGTGCGATGCAGAGACTCTGGTTATACCCACGTTGCTTCTGCCGATTCGGGTGAAGCGGCACAGGTACCAGCAGGTCGATGCCTTCAAAGAAGCCCTCCTTGAGCAACATATCGCCTGCCATCCTGCCCAACCAACGTCCGATATCCTGACGGTCCTTATACTTCAACAAGAGGATGAGGTCACGATACTTGTCCCCCTTTGTATAATAGAAGAATGAGGTACCCCGCACGATGGGTACCTTGCTCAGGAGTAGTTGTTCCGCCGGATTGCCGCGCCTGCTGGCAAAGCCTGTCACGGGCAGATCCAATTCACACCGCAGACAGAGCATTTCCTCCCCGTGGCGGAGCAGTGCCCCACAAAGGGGGCACCGCAGGGGGAAAAAGAGTCGGACCAGTGGACTCAAGAGCTGTCTGAGGGAGTGGAAGATTAGCATCATGTAGGCATAGATAGTTTATTCGCTCATCAGCTGACACGATGCCGCTTCAAGTCCATTGGAATGGGCTTTCAAGCGGATTGTACCGACCCGGGAGTGACTCTGGATGACAACAAGGCATTTACCGTAGAAAGCCTTGCGGTGGTCGGACTTGAAGCGCTCCATGGAGATGGGACTGCCGTTATCCACACCGGCTATCGTGGCGGGACCTTCCAACGCAAACTGTATGTCGTTGTCGGCCAGCGGACAGAGGTTGCCCTCTTCATCAATCACCTCTACCGTGACGTAGCTCAGGTCACGGCCATCAGCCTTCAGCCGGGTACGGTCGGGCGTCAGGCGTATGGCGGCTGGGGCTCCGGCAGTGCGCAGGGTCTGCTCAGCCACAACCCTGCCCTCCTTGCGGGCCACAGCTTTCACTTCGCCCGGCTCGAAGGTCAAGCGCCAACGTACATGGTACGGGGTGCTGCCCTCATGAGCCTCTTGGTGCTCATCGGTGTGTGGACGTTTGTCGCAGGGGCTGGGGAGCTTGCGGCGAATGCCTTGAGAGCGGCCATTGAGATAGAGTTCTACTTCATCGGCGTTGTTGTAATAGGCCCAAAGGTCAATAGACTCACCAGGCAGCCAGTTCCAGTGGGGGAAGAGGTGGAGCACCTGCTTGTCGGGACGCCATACGCTCTGGTACATGTAATAGACATCCTTGGGGAAACCAGCCAGGTCGATGATGCCGAAGTAGCTGCTCCGCGCCGGCCAACCGTAGGGAGTGGGCTCACCGATGTAGTCGAAACCTGTCCAGATAAACTGGCCGCTGATGAAGTCGTTTGCCTCCACATGACTGAGGGTACCCTCGTGATGGTTGCCCCAAGGCACACGACAGTTGTCGTAGGACGAGCAGGAGAAGGTGGAGTCATAGTAAGGCTTGTCCCATCGCTCAGGGCAAATGATGGAGCGGTCACTTGGCATACGGTAGTAACCACGGGTCATCAGGCCGCTCACGCTCTCGGTGATGATGAAGGGCTTACCGGGGAAATTATGCGGCACATCAGCAAACCAATCGTCGTGGTAGTTGAAGCCGATAAGGTCGAGTGCCCCGCTGCGAAAGAGATGGTTGCCCGGGTCAGGCTCGTTGCACCCTGCCGTCACAGGCCGGGTGGGGTCAAGTTGGCGCACCAGGTCAGCCAGTTTCTTGGTGAGCAGCGAGTTGACAGAGAGCGCGTCGCCGGCGGCGGCCAGCATCTCCTTGCCGTGGCCGAAGTTGAGAATCATATTCGCCTCCTCCAGGCTCAACGTATCAGCATGGGCATCGCTCCACTGCTCCAGCACCTCGTTGCCGATGCTCCATACCACGATGCTCGGATGGTTGCGGTCGCGCAGGATGAGGTCAGTGAGGTCGCGTTCATGCCACTCGTTGAAGTAGCGTGCATAGTCGTGATTGGTCTTCTTCTTGCGCCACATGTCAAAGGCCTCGTCCATGACAAGGAATCCCATGCGGTCGCAGAGGTCAAGCAGTTCGGGTGCCGGAGGGTTGTGCGAGCAGCGGATGGCGTTGCACCCCATCTCCTGCAAAATCTCCAGTTGGCGTTCGATGGCTCGACTGTTGACGGCAGCTCCCAAGCAACCCAGGTCGTGGTGAAGGCATACGCCGTTGACCTTCATGGCCTGTCCGTTGAGCGAGAAGCCCCGCCCGGCATCAAACGCGAAGCTGCGCACCCCTGTGGGGGTCTCTACGCAGTCGAGCATACGGCCCGTACGCGCATCGCTCACCCAGCTCCTTACATTATATAGATAGGGTCGCTCCACGCTCCAAAGCTCGGCCTGCTGCAGGGAAAGTGTCTGCCTGAGTTCGCAGGCCACCCCAGCCAAGGCCACCGTGGTATCGGTGGATTCGGCCACTATACACCCTGCCTCATCGAGCAGCTGCGTGGTGAGCACCACCTCGGCACACTGCCTCTGCTGCTCCTCCGAGGCTGAGGTGCCCCTGGCAATGTGGCTTCCCGCTGCATTCATTTCCACAGCAGGGTAACCATTCTCTAGGGTAGTCTTTATGCTGAGCAGGGCCTGATGGGTGGCGAGATTGAGCGAATCGGTGGTGATACAGACACCCCATTGGGCTACGTGGATGGGATGTACCCTTCTGAGCCATACGTTACGGTAGATGCCGCAACCCGAGTACCAACGCGAGTTGGGTTGCTCCGCATTGTCCACACGCACGGCCAGCACATTGCGTTCGCCCCACTTGATGTAAGGGGTAAGGTCGTAGCTGAAGGAGATGTAGCCGTAGGGTCGTGTACCCAGCAGCTCACCATTGAGATAGACCGAAGCATTCATGTAGGCTCCGTCAAAGTCGATGAAGAGACACTTGTCGCTATCGGCCTTGCTTGGTGTAAAGCATTTGCGGTACCAGCCGACACCTCCGGGGAGCGCACCGCCCCCTGTGCCCGAAGGATTCTCCTGGCTGAAGTCCCCCTCAATGGCCCAGTCGTGCGGCAGGTTGAGCCGTCGCCACGCGTGGTCATCATAATCGGGCCGTGCGGCCAGGGAGTCATCCCCCAGTCGGAAGGCCCAGTCATCGTTGAATGCCGTGCGTCGTCCCTCGTCCGCACCTTGCGGCACCATGCCGCAAGAAGCCAGGAACAGGAGCAACAGCAGGTTGAGTATAGGGTATTTCATTTTCTTTGTTGCGGTTATCATGTTGCGTGTCATCTATGTGCCGTGGCATCTTACAGGCTGACGCTTGTGGATTGGCCATTGTACATCACCTGGGCGGCCTGGCGGCCTTCGGGGGTGATACGGACCACCTGGAAGATGCGCTCCTGTAGCATTCCGGGGTATTTGCCCTGACGCTGACCAATCTCTACCGTGCCCTTGGCATCGTCGTAGCGGATGGGTATCATCGTGTAGGCCCCCTTCTCATAGTTGTAGTTGGTGCCTTCATCCTCGTAGAGAGTAAATGCTCCATCGGCACCGGCATAGACCATCAGGGTGATGACCTCGGGCTGCTTCTCGTCACTCCACTCCATGTCGGGGCCCAGGGGGAGGATGCTGCCGCTACGCACGTAGAGGGGCATCCGCTCGTAGGGAGCGGCCACCGTGAGCTGCTCGCCGCCCTCCGTGGGCTGACCCGTGTAGAAGTCGTACCACGTGGCTCCCTTGGGGAAATACATCGTGCGGGTGCGGTCACCGTAGCGATAGACAGGAGCGGCCATCAACGCGGGGCCGAAGAGGAACTGGTCGCCGATGTCATTGACCTGTGCATCGGCCGTGAAGTCCATCACCAAGGGACGCATGATGGTGTAGTCGTTGAAGTGGGTCATGCCGGCCAGCGAATAGATGTAGGGCATGAGGCGGTAACGCAGCTGCGTATAGTAGAGGATGCTCTTGTAGGCAGGGTGGCTCTCGGGGGCAATCTCCCAAGGCTCACGCAACGGCCACTGGCCATGGGCACGGTAGAGGGGACAGAATGCACCAAACTGGAACCATCGTGCATTCAGCTCGCGCCACTCCTTCAAGTCCTCGTTCTCGCGGCCCGTCCTGTCATAGAGGGCCTGTGCCTCCATGTAGCGGCTCTCCACGCAGAATCCGCCGATGTCCATCGTCCAGTAAGGGATGCCGCTCACGGCAAAGTTGAGCCCGGCGCTGATCTGCGCCTTCATGTCCTCCCAGCGCGTGGCGATGTCACCGCTCCAGGTGGCTGTGGAGTAGCGCTGCAGGCCTGCAAATCCCGAACGGGTCAGCAGGAAGACGCGCTTGTCGGGGTCGGCACTGCGCTGACCGTCGTAGATGGCCTCCGCATTCATCAGCGCATAGGCATTGAAGTATTCGGCAGAGGGGCCCAGCGCCGTGGGGCCGCAGAGATCCTTGCGGTACTGCAAGTCGGTGCAGTCGCGCACGTTGGGTTCGCTGGCATCCATCCACCAGGCATCAAATCCCAGGGGATAGAGCTTCTGCTGCATCTGTTGCCAGAAGAGGCGGCGGGCCCCTTCGGCATACGCGTCATAGAATGAGCCTACATAGCCCGGTCCTATCCAGTCCTTGATGCTGTCCTCGACGGCCTGCTGGTACATCCAGCCCTGGGCGTCAAACTGCTTGTAGTGCTCCGTCGAGGTATAAAATTTGGGCCAGACGGAGATCATCACCCGGCCGTGGAGGGCGTGGATGTCATCCACCATCCGCTTGGGGTCGGGAAAACGTGCAGCATCAAAGTCGTGGCTGCCCCAGGCATCCTCCGGCCAGTAGCTCCAGTCCTGCACGATGTTGTCAATGGGAAAATGGTGCCGACGGAACTCCTGCATGGTGCTCACGATCTCCTCCTGCGTTTTGTAGCGTTCGCGGCTTTGCCAGTAGCCCATGGCCCATTTGGGCATCACCTGTGCCTTGCCCGTGAGGGTGCGGTAGCCGCTGATCACCTCATCCATGTTCTCGCCGGCCACGAAGTAATACTCCTCCTGCTGCTGCATCTCGCTCCACCAAGCCATCTGCTGCTGCACCTCCTCGGCCACAGGGCTGAGGGCACGCAGTCCGCAGTAGGAGACATAGCCGTCGGGCACCCACTCGATGCGCAGCGGTACCCGCTTACCCTGCTCCAGAGCGACGGTAAACTTATAGCTGTTGGGATTCCAGGCCGTGCGCCACCGTTCGGGCACCACGAGATGGCCGTCGATATAGACCTTCGTATAGCCAGCATAGTAGAGAATAAATCGATATTCACCCGTCTCACGCGGCTCGATGTCACCCTCGTAGGTCACCGTAGCCCCCATGAAAGGGAATCCGTCGGGCAGGTTGACCACCTTATTGAGACGAGCCTCGCGGTCGAGGTGCTCAAAATAGATCTGCGGTTCGCGGCGTACCAGCGTCTGCAGCCCCTTGTCCGCAGGGCAATAGGTGCCCGTCAGCGCCCCCTCCTTGCCCTCCTTGTCGTAGAGGGTAAAGAGCTCGCCCAGCTGACTGTACTCCCTGGGATTGCCAAATCGCACGAGCGAATAGCTATCCCAGAGCACGCCGTAGCCCTTGTTGCTCACGATGAAAGGCACCGACACCTTGGTATTGTATTGGAAAAGCTCCTCGTTCTTGCCCTTGTAGTTGAACTCATCGGCCTGGTGCTGACCCAGTCCGTAGAGCGCCTCCTCATCGCCAACCGAGGCAAAACGCTGGCTCACCTGATAGCCTTGCTTGCCCTCCACCTCGATGGGAACGAATTGGCGAAACCCTTCGCGCAGGATCTCCGTACCGTCAGGACGGCAAAAGCGTACACGCCCCGTGGTGCGGTCGATGCGTGCCGTGAGCCGTGCAGTGGCGAGTGTCACCTCATCCCCCTCCTCACCGACGGTGAAGGGGGTGGCATCAGGTTGGCCTACCACGACCAGGCTCTGCGCGTCACTCCACACCTTCTCCGGCGTGGCCGACACGTGCATCAGTTGTTCACCCATCACCTCCACGCGCACCATCCGGGCGGCGCCCCGGTCCGACGCATTGAGGGAAACAATCACTCCGTTTTCCGTTTTCCGATAGCCACTACTGGAGCACGAAGCCAGCATCCAGAGCGCCAAAAGCCAATAACAAGTGTTCTTCATTTGTGTTGTTTTGAGTTAATAAATGATTCCTTTTTTAGGTTTGCGCTGCAAAATTACCCTTTTCATCGCAAATCTGGGGGTATCAATTGTCACCAGATGGGTTATCAGATGTGATATTTTCGTCCCCTGCGGCAAGTTTGGCACTGTTGCGATAGGCAGAGGGCAGCATACCGTAGGCCTCCTTGAAGTATCGGCTGAAGTATTTCGGATTATTGAACCCCACGGCGTAGGCCACCTCGGCCACGGTCATGCCGCTGCGCTTGAGCAACTGGGCGGCACGGTGCAAACGGATGGTGCGGATAAACTCCACGGGAGTCATCCCCGTGAGCTGGGTCAGCCGCTTGTAGAGATGCCCGCGGCTCATGGCCAGCTCCTGACTCAGCTCCTCCACCGAAAGCTCGCTCCGCGCCATGTTGGCCTCCACGTAGCAAGTGGCACGCGCCACCAGCTGCTCATCAAGCGACTCCACCTGCAACTCAGCATACTGCGGCTCAATCCTGAGGTACTGCTGTCCCCTCCCCGCTTGCTGCGTGCTACCGGCAGCCGCACGTCCCCTCCGTAGCCTCCTTACCGTCCTCCAGGCCAGCCACGCGGCCAGCACACCCAGCAGCAGAGCCGCCACCAAGAGGATGACCCCACCCCGGCCACCCCCCTCTTCAGGAAATACCTGCAGCGAATAGTGGCTCCCCATGAGACGAGGGTCAAAAGTGTAGAGTCCCTCCGTACCACCTACCGCCATCCGCCCGTCATGCAGCAGACAGAGCGCCCGTTGGCAGAGCACACCCGCCGCGAGTCCCTCCTCCTCCCCGTAGCGCCGCGTCACGAAGCAGCACTTCTCCCGGTCCACCACCACCCGCAGCAGTTCATGGCCCAGAGCAATCCACAGCGCACCTTCACTATCCTCAGCCACCGCCTCCGCAAAGCTCGAACACCCCTCGGGCAAAGGGAGAGACAGCAACCGGTCCTCATCAGGCAGATAGACCTCCACGCCATTGCGCGTGGCCAGCCAGAGCCAACCCTTCGTATCCTCATAGAGCTGGTTGACATAAGGGCTATGCATCCTCCGGTCCCCCCTGAGCGTGCCATTGTAGCAAGTGATGCGCAGGTCATCGAAGGCAATGAAAGCAAACCCCCGGGAAGCCATCCCGATCCACAATCCCCCGCGCCGGGAAGGGGCCAACGAAGAGAGGTAGTCATCCGCCAACGTACCCTCTGCGCGGCTGAAGGTTGTCCACTGCCCCGTCCGGGGCTGAAAACGCTGTAACCCCCCACCCAACGTGGCAATCCAGAGCGCACCACACGAATCCTCCTCCAGTGCCCAGACATTGTCGCAGGCCAAACCCTGCTCCGGGCCGTCCGCTGGCAACACATCCACCTGCGGCAATCCCTGCACCCTGCGGAAAGTACGCCGCTGCCCCCCACGCAAAGCCGTCAACCCACCCCTGAAAGACCCCACCCAGAGCGTAGAGTCGCACGTGAAGCGCATGCAGACCACACTCCCCGGCACCTCCAGCACCTTCGCATCCGCCCCCGGATTCCCATTCCCCCGGCCATCATCCCCCATCATCACCACCTCGCCACCCCGGCCCAGCAGCAAATGGCCTGCCCCATCCTCTGCCAGCGCATTCACCTCCCCCACCGCATCCTGCCCGAAGAGGAAGAGATGAGGATGATAGAGCGCTACACCGCTCTGGTACGTACCAATCAGCACCGCACTGTCCGCACAGCAGGCCAACGCCGTGATGCCGTTGCCTGGCAACGAATGCGGGTCAGCAGGGTCATGCACCAGACGCATCTCCTCCCCACTTTCCTTCTCCAGTACACTCAGACCACTCCTGTCACGCCCCACCCAGATACGATGCAACGCATCCTGCGCCATCACACGCACAAAGTCTCCCTCCTCCGTGCGTACCACGCAGCTCATCTCCTGCCTCCAGCCGTCATAGTGCCACACCCCCTGTACACAGTAGGCCCAGAGGTCCCCCTCACGGTCCGCCAGCAACTTCACCTCATCCCTCAGTCCCCCACCCAGCTCAAGGGCCATCTGCCGGCACACCGTCCAGCCCATCCCCCGCCTCAGGTCCCGACAAGCCACCGTACCGTCACCAAATGCCACCCATACCCTCTCCCCCACCACCGTGAGGTCCGTAGCCACCAGCCCCCTCAGCCCCTCCGGAAGCGGCCAATGCACCGGCATCCCACCCCCGTCATCCAGGGCAAACAGTCCCTTGCCGTCAATCATCGCCCAGAGCCGACCCCCGTCATCCACCGTCATCACGTCCGGCCCCCTGCCCGTCCATCCACAGGCGCCCCATATCCGCTCCACATCGTATGCAAAGTCCCCTCGCTCCCGGTCGAAGTAGAGGTATCGGCGTCCCGCCCTCATCCAGAGCCTGCCCATTCGGTCTATCATCAGCCCATGTATCGAGTTGTCCTGCCCCTCCGAACGCCGCCCCTCCAGACAAAAAGTGTGACACTGAGTGCCGTCAAAGCATACCAGTCCCTCGGGTGTCCCCATCCAGAGGCACCCCCGCTCATCGCGCAGCAGGCTGTTGACCTGTCCCGTGGGCCATCCCTTGTCGGCAGGCATTCGCCTCAGCATCAGCCGGTTGTTTACAGCGGCCTGAGCGGCCACAAGCATCGGTCCCATCGTCAGCAGCAGTACTATGA
The DNA here is from genome assembly GCA_945831575.1 of uncultured Mediterranea sp. Taxonomy (GTDB): domain Bacteria; phylum Bacteroidota; class Bacteroidia; order Bacteroidales; family Bacteroidaceae; genus Bacteroides. The sequence goes on along the minus strand of CAMACX010000012.1, from coordinate 2,392 downwards.
TTATGCTTCGTAATCTCATCCTAGTGGTCAGTCTTCTCTTTATATTTAATAAGGTTGATGTGATATTACTCTGCAAAAGAAGCAAAAAAAAACCATATTCCCAACGCCAGAGTCGAAGAAAACGTATTTTTTATCCTCTCAGTGTATGATTATCATACAGAAAAGTGTATGATTATCATACAATCTGCCCTCTGAGCAGGTCTAACGTGCGGTCATGTCACCTTTTCCTCTTATCTTTGTAGCGAGAAAGAAAAAGCATTGATGTCTAATCATCCCATAGTGATATAAACATGATTTACCACAACCTCAAGGTTGCCCTGCGCAACCTCTTCAAGTACAAGCTTCAGACCGTCATCTCGGTGCTGAGCATCGCCATCGGTATCGTCACCCTGGCCTTTACCCATGCGGCCCTGTCGAGAGTAAAATTTCCCCTCATCTACAGTCAGCCCTATTATGACCGAACCTACGAAGTCAGCTTCTCCAAGCTCGATGCGGACTCTCTGGCCACCGATGCCTCCGGGCGCAATGCGCAGCGAAATGTGGACATCACCCCCGAGATGATGCGTGCCCTCAAGCGCGACGGCGGATTGGCGTGTGCCGAGCAACTGGCCATGCCCAATGGGACGATATACGGCGACATGATGGAGTGGCACCTGTGCGACTCCACCACGCGCAGGTATCAATTCTTCTACACCCTCATGGACCCCGACTACATGAGACTCATCGGATTCCGTTCGGCCCTGACGGGACAGCTGATCAAACGGCTGGAACCGGGTGAGGCCGTCATCAGCCGGCACATGGCCTCGGTGGTGTTTGGTGAGGCCAATCCCGTGGGCGCTGTATGGCGTGAGACCGCTACCCCGCACCCCTTACCGCTCACCATCGTCGATGTCTATGAGGACCTTTCCACCTATGAGAGTCCACTCAATAACCGGGCCATCTACTACTGTCTTGGTGATATAGAGGGGGACCTGTGTGGTGCCCAGAGTGAGGGGCGGATCACCTATGCCATCAGCGTCGATGTGGTGCTCAAGGAGGGCTTCACCCCGCAGCAACTCAAGCAGGAGATGGACGAACGGTTGAAACCGTTCGGGCTGGAGGCCAACGTGAAGAGGATAGAGGAAAGTTTGCATCTCACGCAGATTGTGCTCATCAATTCACTGGCCTATCTCGTCGGAGCGCTCATCCTGCTGGCTGCCCTCATCGGCTTCCTGCGCATGGAGGTACAGCTCTTCTGGATGCGCCGGCGCGAACTCTCACTGCGTATCACCCATGGTGCCAAGCAGAGGCAGCTCTTTACCCTGCTCTTCACCGAGGTGGCCCTGGTGGTAGCCGTAGCGGTGATGATGGCCATGCTGATGGGCGACTGGGTGGAACGCTTCATCTACGAACGCCTTCCCCAGCTTGTAGAAGCTGGAGAATTCTCCGTCCAGCACCTGATACCCTACAGCCTCTGTATCGGTGGAGGAGTGCTCGTGCTCTGCTCCTTAATCATCTGCTTGGTGCTCCGCAAGATCTGCAAGGCCACGCAGGGATTGGCTGCCACGATGCGCCGGAGTCGTACCCACCTCTTCCGCAACGTCATGCTGGGCCTGCAGATCATCATCGCCACGGTCTTCGTATGCGGCACCTTCTGCGTGGCCCGCTGGGAGGTGAAGATGATGGAGTCCATCCATCTCTCCGGCAAACTGGATACCTACCGGAATAGCCTGCTGCTGCGGGCCGAGGATTCCAAGGATACCCAACACCTGATGGAGGAGATTTCCCATCTGCCGAGTCTAGAGAGAATAGTGAATCACGATGCGACCTACCTCAACGTATGGGACATTGAGGAGACTCCTGAGGCCAAAAAGGCGTTCTTTGGTCCCTATCAGCACTTCTTCTGTGTGACGGACACTACGCTGTTGGCCTACTATCACCTGTCCGTGCAGTGGTTTAAGAAGCCCTCCGGTCCCGTAGAGGGGATACTGCTCAACGACAGCCTCTATCGCCAACTGCGTTCCTTCGATCTGGCTGCCAACAATACACTTACCCTAAAGTGGAACTCTACGCTGCATACGCTGCCCATCCTGGGTACGATACCTCCCGTGCCTTACCAACATGCGCGGGCCTCCCTGCTGATCCATCCACAGATTTACATCCCTGGTGAGTTCCTGCTCATTCCCAAGGCCGGTCAGTATCAGTCACTCCTGCGTGAGGTCACGGCTCTCCTCGACCAGCTGGAGCCCGACCGTATGCAGAGTATGCTACGGAATTTCCACGAGGCCCACACCGAGGTGCTGATGTTGGAGAGTGGCTGCATCGCCGTATGGATCCTGTGTGCCATCAGCATCCTCATCTGCGCCATGGGCATCTACAGCACCATCGCCCTCGACACCCGTTCGCGCCGCAA